>JARFXR010000001.1:1247625-1871437 GCA_029194535.1 Nitrospira sp.
GACAGGAGGCCTGGTCGGGACCGCGCGCCATCCTGCTGGATTCGCGTGGCGAATTGGCTGCGTTGTACCGGGAAGCCGCGGTCGCCTTCGTCGGCGGCACGCTCGTGCCGGTGGGAGGCCACAACCTGCTCGAGCCGGCCCTGTGGGGCAAGCCGGTGCTCTTCGGTCCCTACACGGACCATTGCGCTGAGATCGCGGGGTTGCTGTTGGAGGCGGGCGGAGGCCTGCGCGTGACCGGCGAGGAGTTGGCGAACCGGATCGAGCAGCTGCTCGATCGCCCGGACGAAGGCGCGCGCATCGGCGCTGCCGCTCGCTCCGTCGTCGAGCAGAACCGGGGCGCGCTGAAGGCCACGGTTGAGGCGGTGGATGGGTTGCTGTGCGCCGCCTCCGGGCACCGGAAACCGACAGCGGCTCCCGATCAGCTGCCGCTGATGGCCGGACGATAACAGGTTGTGTTCATCCCAGGGTCACAGGTGCGGTGGTGGCTGCTCTGGGCCGGTTGGCTCTACGGCCTGGCGGGGCGGATGCGTGCGGCGCTGTATCTGCGCGGTTGGCTGAGCAGACGGAAACTGCCCGTGCCGGTCGTGAGCGTCGGCAACCTCACGCTCGGAGGGACGGGCAAGACGCCGCTGGTCATCCATTTGGCCGACTGGTTGTCGGGAGAAGGCAAACGGGTCGCGATCTTGAGCCGAGGGTACCGGCGCGCAGGGTCGGCGCCGTTGCTGGTCGTCTCGGACGGCGCGAGCCTGCTGGCTGCTTCGGAAGAGGCGGGGGATGAGCCCTATCTGATGGCGCGACGCTGTCCCGCCGCGGTCGTCGCGGTCGGTGCCGACCGCTACGAGCTCGGCCGCTGGGTCCTGGACCGGTTCCCCGTCGATTACGTTCTGCTCGACGACGGGTTTCAGCATCTCGCCGTGGAGCGCGATGTGGATCTTCTGCTCGTCGATGCGACGGACGCCGACGGTCTGCGCGCGGTGTTTCCGGCCGGCCGGCTCCGCGAGCCGATCGATGCGGCGGCCCGCGCATCCATGATCGTTGTGACCAAGGCGGATCGCGCGGAGCAGGCGGCGGCCGTGGCGGAGTTGCTTCGTCCGGTCACCGCCGCCACGCCTGTGGCACAGGCGGTGTTCCGCCCGGAAGGGCTGGTCTCTGTCACGAGCGGCTCGCAGCAGCCGCTCACCTGGTGCCGGGGCAAGACGGCGGTGCTGTGCAGCGGGATCGCCGATCCTGCCTCGTTCCATGCCATGACGATCCGGCTGGGGATGACACCGCTCGAACATATGATCTATCGGGACCATCATCGCTATACGGGCGAGGACGTGAACCAGGTGCGTGCGAAAGCGGCGGCGACGAAGGCGGACGTGATCGTGACGACTGAAAAGGATGCGGGCAAGCTCGCTCCGCTGCTCACGTCCGCGGACCGCGGGTGGTGGGCCGTCCGCCTCGGGACGAACATCGTCGCGGGCGAGCGGGAGCTCCAAGCCTTGATCGCGAAGGCGTCGGCAGGCAGGACGGGGACGGTACATGCCTGACGGAACACCGAAGAAAGTGCTGGTCCGCGGACCCAACTGGCTGGGCGATGCCGTGATGTGTGAGCCGGCGCTGCGGGGTTTGAAGCGCCTGTGGCCGGGCATGCAGCTGTTTCTGCTGGTCAAGCCGGCGGTCGCGCAGCTCTTCCAGGCGCACCCCGCGATCGACCGGCTGGTCGTCTACGAGGACCGAACCCGTCATGCGGGACTGACGGGCAAGTGGACTCTGGCCGGAGACCTGCGGCGGGAACGGTTCGACCTCGCGGTCCTCTTCCAGAATGCGTTCGAGGCGGCATTCATCACGTTCCTCGCCGGGATCCCCCGGCGGTACGGCTACGCGACCGACGGCCGCAGTGCCCTGCTGACGGAGCCGGTGGCGCCTCCCGATCCCGGCACGTTGGTCCATCAAGTTCACTATTATTGGAATCTGGTGAAGCCCCTCGGTGTGTCCGGCGCGCCGTTCCAGCCGGAGCTCCGGGTCACGCCGGAGGAGGATCAGTCGATGGCCGCGCGACTGATGCAAGCCGGGATCGGCGCGCAGGATCCGGTTATCGGCGTGAATCCCGGCTCCACGTACGGAGGGGCCAAGCGTTGGTTGCCCGAGCGGTTCACGCACGTGGCTGAGCGGCTCGCCAGGCGGCTGGAGGAATCGCAGGGAAAGCCGGCGGCCGTGCTGATTCTCGGCGCGAAAGGGGAGGAGGCGCTCGGGCGGAGCGTCGCCGCCGGCTTGACCGGACGGTCGATGGTCCTATCAGGCGCGACGACGATCCGTGAGTTGATGGCGGCCGTGAAGCGGTGCGGGGTGCTCGTGACCAATGACACGGGTCCGATGCATATCGGCTCGGCGTTCGGTGTGCCGATCGTCGCCGTCTTCGGCCCGACCGACTGGCGGACGACGTCTCCCTCCGGCGCCGGCCATGCCTTGATCCGGCATCCGGTCGAGTGCGCACCCTGCCTCCTGCGCGAATGTCCGATCGATCATCGTTGCATGACCGGGGTGTCGGCCGACCAGGTCTACGAGGCGGCGGCCAAGCTGATCCGCGCTCCCGGCTCCGCTCCTGCAAGGCCGGAGGTGCCGTCGCCGGGCCCGGTTGCGGCGGAGCGGTCCAGCCCTCGGCCTGTCCTCGACGGCGTCACGGTCTTTCTTGATCGGGACGGCACATTGAACGAGGATACAGGCTATTTGAGATCCGCCGCGGAATTGAGGCTCTTGCCCGGTGTGGCGACGAGCCTCGCCAGGCTGAAGGCGGCGGGTGCGCGCCTGGTGGTCGTGACCAATCAATCCGGTGTCGGCCGCGGGTTCTTGAGCCTTAAGGATTTGGAGGCTCTCCACGCGCGGCTGCAGGGCTTGCTGGAGGCGGACGATGCGGCGCTGGACGCCATCTATTTCTGTCCGCATCACCCGGACGACGGATGTCGCTGCCGCAAGCCCGCGCGCGGCATGGTGGATAGGGCCGTGGCCGAGCTGCAGGTCGATCTGCGCCGGTCCTATCTCATCGGCGATCACGCGCGCGACATTCAATTGGCCCACGTCGTCGGCGCGAGATCCGTGCTCCTCGTGCCGGGGCCGATCGATGAGGCGGTCAAGGAGCAGCTCAGGGCCGAGCGGGCGATGCCGGATTTCATCGCGCGGACGATAAGCGAGGCGGCCGAATGGATTCTGACGGATGCGGAATTGCGCGCCGGAACTCCGGCGCAGGCCGGCGAACGGTCGGCCGGATGACGATCGAGCCGGACACTCCGGTGTCTATGACACACCCATGCGCGCACCCATGACGGCCTATCAGCACATCTTGTTCATCAAACCCAGCTCTCTCGGCGACATCGTGCATGCCATGCCCACGCTCGCGGCAGTGCGGCGCGCTCACCCGGACGCCACCGTGGGATGGCTGGTCAAGCGGCAGTGGGCGGGGCTGGTCGAGCGGATCGACGGAGTCGATCACCTGTGGGAAGTGGAGCCGGGGGTCAAGGGCTGGTTGTCGCTGGTGCCGGCGCTGCGCGCCGACCGGTTCGATCTTGCGATCGACCTGCAGGGCCTGTTCCGCAGCGCGATGATGGGCCGGTTGAGCGGCGCGCCCGAGCGCATCGGGTTCGCCAACGCGCGCGAGGGCAGCCCCTGGCTCTACACCAGACGTGTGGCGGTGCCGCATCCCAACATGCATGCCGTGGACCGGTATCTTCTGGTGGCCAAGGCGTTGGGAGCGGATGCGCGCCCGGCCGAATTCAAGTTCCGGATTCCCCACCGAGATCACGAGACGGTGGAGCGGGTTCTCCGGCAGGCGGGCTGGGCGGCCGGGGAACGGCTCATCGCGGTCAACGTATCCGCGCGCTGGCTCACGAAGCGGTGGCCGATCGCCTCATTCGCCGCGCTGTCGGATTTGGTCGTCCAGCGGGACATCGGCTCCGTCCTGTTCATCGGCGGGTCGGACGAGCGGGCGCAGGTCGCGCAGGTTCGCGGGTTGATGAAGGCCCGGTCGTTGGATCTCAGCGGCGCGCTGCCGGTGGGCCTGTTGCCGGCCCTGCTGAGTCGGGTCGAGCTGTTGATCACGAATGATTCCGGGCCGATGCATATCGCCGCCGCCGTGGGCACGCCGGTGGCGGCGATGTTCGGTCCGACCAGTCCGCTGCGCACCGGACCCTACGGGACCGACCATGCGGTGCTTATGCATCCGGTGCCCTGCAGCCCCTGCTTCAGCCGGACCTGCTCGAATTCCCAGCCGCTCGTCTGCCTGACCGACATTACGGTTGACCGGGCCTTCTCGGTTGTGGCAAGTCTCCCTCGGCGGTCGGCACGATCCTTGTGAACCTCTTCATTTCAGAATCCAGCACGGCGGTCGGCGGACAGGAACTGGCTGTGCTCCTGCACGCGGAAGGATTGGCGAAGCGAGGCCACCGGCTGCGCTTGATCCTCGAACCGGGCAGCCCGATCGCCGCTATGGCGGAAGAGAGGCGCCTCCCGGTCACGCTCCTCTCCATGCGTCGAAATCGGTATCCGCAGGCGATCCTCGCGATGCGGCGGCTCATGCACCGCGAGCGTCCGGCCATCCTCCAGGTCAACAGTTCCCGCGACAGCTGGATCGGCTGCATCGCAGTCCGGTTGCTGCAGCCCAGGCCGAAGATCATCCGGATCCGGCACATCTCCACGCCGCTCAACCGCAACATGACCACGCAGCTGCTGTACCGCCGGCTGCTCGACATGGTGGTGGTGACCGGCGGCGAGCGGACCAGGCGGGACCTGGTCGAGCGCGACGGCCTCGAGCCGGGACGCGTCGCCGCCTTTCCGATCGGACTCGACGTCGCGCACTTTCGGCCCGCGCCTCCCGTCCGTGACCTCCGGCGCGAATTGGGGCTCCCGCCGGGGCATCTGCTGGTCGGCATCATCTCCTATCTGCGCACGTACAAAGGGCACGAGTACTTCATCGAGGCGGCCGGGCGGATCGCGGCGCAGCGCGACGACGTCACCTTCGTCATCGTCGGCGAAGGTCCGGAGGAGCAGTCGATCCGCCGCCGGATCGAGCAGTCGGGATGGGCGTCGCGGATCAGACTGTTGGGCTTCCGCGACGACCTGCTGGAGGTGTTCCGGTCTCTGGACGTCTTCGCGATCCCGTCGGTCGAAGGAGACACGATCCCGCAAGTACTGATGCAGGCCCTGGCGCTCGGCCTCCCCGTCGTCTCCACGACGGTCGGTTCCATTCCCGACGTCGTCATCGACGGCGAAACCGGCTACGTCGTTCCTCCGCGCGACGGCCGGACATTGGCGGATCGGATCGCCCGCTTATTGAGCGATGCCGGGCTGCGATCCCGTCTGGGCGCGAACGGCAGGGCCTTGGTGGAACGGTGCTACTCCATCGACAAGATGCTGGACCGGATGGAAGCGGTCTATCAGAGCCTGGGGCAGAGTCTGCCGCAGGGTCCGGCGTCCAATCCGGAGCAGAGTACGACTCCCAAGCGGGACGGCTGACATGGCCCGCTATTCCGTCTACGTGATCGCCTACAACGACGAGCCCAACATGCGGGCCTGCCTGGAGTCGGCGGCAGGGGCGGACGAACTCGTCGTCGTCGATTCCCACAGCACCGACCGCACGGCCGCGATCGCGCGCGAATTCACGGACAAGGTTTACCAGGTCGAGTTCAACGGATTCGGCCGGCTGCGCAACCAGGCCCTAGCCTACTGCTCGCACGACTGGATCTTCAGCCTGGACAGCGACGAGCGGATGACGCCGGAATTGCGCGAGGAAATCCGCCGCCTGCTCGAGCAGGGGCCCGGGGCCGACGCGTACTTCGTCCCGCGGAAGAACTACTTTCTCGGCCGCTGGATCAAGCATTGCGGCTGGTATCCCGACTACCGCCAGCCGCAATTGTTCCGTAAGCGCCGCTTCCGGTACCGGGACGAGCTGGTCCATGAAGGTTTCGAGTGTGATGGATCGGTCGCGCATCTGACGCAGCCGGCCCTCCAGTATCCGTTCCGAGACATCGACCATTACATCCAGAAGCAGAACCGGTATTCGACGCTGATGGCCGAGCGGATGGTCGAACAGGGCCGCCGCTTTTCGAGCCTGCAGCTCGTCACCCATCCGCTCGCCGCCTTTGCCAAGATGTACGTGCAGCGGCGCGGCTTTCTCGACGGCATGCCGGGGTTGATTCTTTCCGGGCTCTATGCCTATTACACCGTCATGAAATACGCGAAGTTCTGGGAACTCACGAAGAGAGATTGAACCTTCACCTATCATGAGAGTCAGCGGCTTCACGTTTTGTCGCAATGCGGTGAAATACGACTACCCGGTGGTAGAGTCCATCCGCTCCGTGCTGCCGATCTGCGACGAGTTCATCGTGAACGTCGGACGCAGCGACGACGGCACGCTCGAATTGATCCGCTCCATCGGCGATCCCAAGATCACGATCGTCGAATCGGTCTGGGACGAGACGCTGCGCAAGGACGGGCTGATCTATTCGCAGCAGACGAACATCGCGCTCGCCCGTTGCAAGGGCGATTGGGCGCTCTACATGCAGGCCGACGAAGTCATGCACGAGGACGACCTGCCGGCACTTCGTCGCGCCATGCGTGAACAGTTCGACAATAGAACCGTAAAAGGCCTGCTGTTCCGCTATCTGCATTTCGTGGCCGACTACTGGTCCACGAATCCCTGGTTCTATCACAAGGCGGTGCGGGCCATCCGGAACAACGGCGAGGTCGAGTCCTGCGGCGACGCCGTGGGGTTTCACTTCAAGCCGACGCAACAGTATTTGCAGAGCGGCCCCAAGGAATGGCTCACTTGGTCCGGCGCGCGGATTTTTCACTACGGCTGGGTCAAGGATCCGAAGGTGATGCTGGCGAAGGTCAAGGACCAGATCAGCCGCCATCACGGGGACAGCCCTCCAGCAGACCAGGCCGGACTCTACCGGCAGGACGCCTTCCGATTCGACGACTATGCGGTCCTCAAGGAATTCTCGGGCCGGCATCCGGCCGTGATGCAGGATCGGATCCGCTTGGCCAAGCGCTGGGCCGAGCGCCGGAGCCGGTGGCTCAACCCGCGGTTCTATCGCGAAGTCCTGAAGCGGGGATTTCGGGGTTAGGAACATGCTGAGCATCATCGTCGCCGTGCACAACCAGCTGGGCCACAACCAACTCTTCCTGGAGGGCGTGAAGGCCTATACGACCGGTCCTTACGAGGTGATCGTCATCGACAACCACTCGACGGACGGCTCCCCCGAGTTTTTCGAAGCGGGCGGGTGCCGGGTGATCCGCAACGACCGGAACCTCTGTTATCCGGAGTCGATGAATCTCGGTTCGCGCGCGGCGCGCGGCGATGTGTTGTGTCACATCAATAACGATCTCTACGTTGCCCCGGGCTGGAACGGCCGGCTCGTCGAGGCCATGGATCGGCAGGGGCTCGACGTGGCCTCACCGCTGGGGTTGGAGATGATGCCGAGCCCGGCCTTGACCGATTGGATGCAGGGGCGCTGGGCCGCCATCGGCCAGGGGCGCCTGTCCAGCGGGAAGCCGCTCGATCGGCTCCGGACGATGGTACAGGCCATGTACGGAGATTGGGAGCGCTATTGCGAGGAGGTCCACCGGGCCTTCGCCGATACGGTCTTCGAGGGCATCGTCGGATCCTGCGTCATGATCCGCCGCTCGGCCTACGAGAAGATCGGCGGCTTGGACGAACGAGTGCAGGCGGCCGATTGGGATCTCTATTACACGTTGCGCAAACGGGAGATCACCACCGGAGACCTGCGCCGGTGCATGGTGCTCGGCGCCACGTTCGTGCATCATTTCATCCGCGCGACGGTCAAGAGCAAGCGGGAGCCGTTCGCCTGTACGCACGAACGGTGGTCGATCGATCAGAAATGGGACCAGCGCGAGCAGGCCGATCTCTGGTGCAAGCCGGAGGATTTCGCCCGTTCCGGCCTCCGAGAATCCGTCACCCGGCGGTTCGGCAAGCCGTTCAAGAAACTCGCACTGGAGCTCGATCGGCTGAGCGCGTGGCGGCGGCTCTGGATGCCGCCGCAGCTGGTCGTCGAACAGTATCGCCGGCAGTTCGCCAGACTTGGTCCTCCTGCCGCATCCCGCCTGAGTTGATCGCGAGAGGAGCAGCCCGTGCCGACGGTGACCGCGCTGATCATCACCAAGAACGAGGAAGCCAACATGACCGACTGCCTCGCGTCGCTCGATTGGGCCACGGAGCGCCTCGTCATCGATGCGGAGAGCGCGGATCGGACGGTCGAGCTGGCACGCGCCACAGGCGCCGACGTAGTGGTGCGACCCTGGCCCGGCTTCGGGCCCCAGAAGAATTTCGGCATGGAGCGAGCCTCGTCGGACTGGATCCTCATCGTCGACGCGGACGAGCGGGTGCCCGGTCCGCTCGCGGAGGAGATCCGGTCGCTCGTGAGCCGGTGGAAGGACGGAGATCCGGTCGCCTACGAGATCCCTCGGATGAACTTCTACTACGGCGCCTGGGTCCGCCATGCCGGGCTGTATCCCGACTATCAGATTCGCCTGGTCCGCAAGGGAACGGCGGCCTACAACGACGTGCCGGTGCACGAGAATCTGATCGTGCGGGGAACCGTCGGCAAATTGGTCAATCCGTTTGAACACCAGACCGAACGCCGCATCGACGACCACTTCCGGAAGTTCGGCCTCTATACGACGCTGGCCGCGCGCGAGAAGGGCAAGACGGTCCGGACCGTGCGGCACCGGGATCTCCTGGCTCGTCCATTGGTCGTCTTCTTCAAGACTTATCTGCTCAAGCGAGGCTATCGGGACGGAGTCCGTGGGTTGATCGTGTGCCTCTTCGCCAGCATGTACACCTTCGTCAAGTATGCGAAGCTGTGGGATGCGAGGAGAACGCCCGCGACTTCTCGGGGTCTCGCCTAGTGGCCCGGCGAATCCTGTACGTTCACGGCATCGGCGCCGTCGGCGGCGCGGAGCATGACCTGCTGGCGGTGCTGGCGCGGCTCGATCGGCGTGCCTGGGACCCCCATGTGGTCTGTCCTCCGGAAGGACCGTTCCGGGCCCTGCTGGAGCAGGCCGATCTCACCGTACATCCGCTCGCGCTGGTCCCCTGGCGAAAATGGTTTTCACCCATCATACGGTGGCGGAGCGTGGGCGGACTGCGCGACGTGATTGATCGCCTGCGTCCGACCCTCGTGCACGTTAACGACATCTGGTGGGTGCCGCATGCGCTCGGCGCGCTACGAGGGACCGTCGCGTCTCCAGCGGTGGTCGCCCACGTGCGCCAGGAGATCGAGCCTGATAAGGTGCGCCGCTATGAGCTCGACCGGATCGATCGGGTCATCGCCATCTCCGATCAGGTGGCCGACTCGTTGAAAGCCGGTGGGGTGGAAGCCCGGCGGCTGCGTAGGGTCTACAGCGGGCTTGATTTCTCCCGTCCGGTCAAGGCGATACCGGATCGGTCGGCGGTCCGCCGACGGCTGGGCGTTCCGGACTCCGCCTTGCTTCTCGGTACGGCGGCCAATCTGTTTCCTCGCAAAGGGTATGACGTGATGTTGCGGGCGCTCCCCGGCATCCTCGCGGTTCATCCCGACGTCCATTATCTGTTGGCCGGAACCGCGGAGCCCGTCCATGGCGGGTCGCTGCGGGCGTTGGCGGGAGAACTGAGAATCGCCGAGCGAATCCACATGGTCGGGTTTCAAGATCCGGTCCGGCCCTTTCTCGAGACGCTCGACCTCTACGTGCATCCGGCTCGCATGGAAGGATTCGGCATCGCGCTGGTCGAGGCGATGGCGGCCGGGAAGGCCGTGGTCGCGACCAGAACCGGCGGTGTGCCGGAAGTGGTCGAGCATGGAGAGACGGGACTCTTGGTCGCGCCGGGCGATCCGGACGGGATGCGGGACGCGGTCATCGAATTGTTGGGAGACGAGGCGAGGCGCGCGCGGATGGGAGCGAAAGGGCTCGCCCGCGCGCGGGAGCGCTTCGACCTGGGCCGGACGGTTGCGGATCTCGAACAGATGTATCGTGAAGCGGCAGCCGAATATGGGAGAGGCCGAGATGCGGATCGGCATTGATGCGAGCCCCATCATCGGCGACCGTGGCGGGGTCGGCTGGCACACCTATTATTTGCTTGAGGCCATGCTGGCCGGTTTGGACAACGTCGAATTCATCGGATACCTGCGGCCCGGCTCGGTCCTGCCGGAAGACGTACGGTCCTGGCGGACCGGCGGCCGGATCACCTGGGTCGAATCGGCCAAGTGGGCGATGCGCCGGCGCGGACGGGCCGACCGGCTGGACCTGTATCACGGCACCAACTTCAAGCTTCACACGGCCGGGCGGCACGGAGGCATCGTGACGATTCACGATCTCTGGCTGGAGCGGTTTCCGCAATACTCGACCAAAGTGCTGGGCCAGCGGCTGGCCTCGATGAAGGCCAGGCGCACGGCGCGGCGCGCCAGGATGGTCGTCACGGTATCGGATTTCTCCGCGCGCGAGCTGAGCGAACTCTATCGGGTGCCGCGTGAGCGGCTCGCCGTGATTCCGAACGGCGTCGCCGCTGTGTTTGCGGCGCGCCGGGATGATCGGGCGATGGCCGAGCTGCGGACGAGAATCCGGCTTCCGGACAAACCCTATCTGCTCTTCATCGGGGGCGCGGACCCGCGCAAGAACCATCGGCGGTTTCTCGAAGCGGCAAGCCTGATGCGGCGGCCGTTGCAGGGGCACAGCCTGCTGCTGGTCGGCTCGACCGATCATGCCTTCGGTTCCTATGATGAATCGGCCAAAGAATATGGACTCACGGCTCGCGTCTGTTGTCCGGGCCGGCTGGGCCGGGCGGACCTCCAGCTGCTCTATACCTACGCGGACCAGTTTGTCTTCCCGTCGCTCTACGAAGGATTCGGCATGCCGGTTCTCGAAGCGATGGCCTGTGGGGTTCCCGTGATCACGTCCCGCACGACCGGTGTCGCCGAGGCGGCGGGCGATGCGGCGCTGCTGGTCGATCCGGAAGACGCCCGCTCGCTGGGAGAGGCGATGGTCTCCCTGTTAGAGAATCCGTCGCTGCGGGCCTCGCTCACGGCCAAGGGGTTCGCGCGTGTGAAGCAGTTTTCCTGGCGGTCGGCTGCGGTCCAGACGTTGGACTTGTACCGACGGCTCTGTCAGGAGCGAGTGTCGTAGCCATGGCCGTGACCATGTCGCCCTGTAATATTCTCGTCATCAAACTGCGCTATCTGGGAGACGTGCTGCTGGCCACGCCCACCCTGGAGGCGTTGAAAGCGGCCTATCCTACCGCCAGACTGACCGTCGTGATCAATCGGGGAACCGAGGCCATGCTGGCCGGCAATCCGCACGTGGACGACGTGCTGCCGCTCGAGCGAGGGTCGCTCCTCGCCCAATGGCGGTTCCTGCGCGAGCTTCGACGGAGACGATTCGATGTGGTCATTGATCTGACCGACGCGGACCGGTCCGCCTGGCTGAGCTGGATGACCGGAGCGCCGGTGCGTGTCGGATTCAACGACGAAGGACGCCTCCGTGGGCGTTGTTATACCGTGGTCGTACGAGGCGAACCGGGGTCGCATCGTATCGAGCGGGATCTCGCGTCCCTGGCTCCGTTGCCTCTCGTTGTCGACGGCCAGACGCCGCGCCTCTGGCTTGCCCCGGAAGAAGAGCGGCGCGCCGCGGAGTTATTGACCCGTCATGGCGTCGACGGAAAGAAACCCCTGGCCATGTTGCAACCGGGCGCGCGCTACTGGTTCAAAGCCTGGCCGTGGGAGCGGTTCGCCGCGCTGGCCGATCGACTTGCGGAGCAGTATGGCTCTCAGGTCCTGATCGGAGGGAGCCCGCAGGAATTCGACCTCGCCGAACGGATCTGCGGTACGGCTGCGAGCCGCCCGGTCAATCTGGCCGGACAGGCGGACATGCGGACCTATGCCGCGGTGCTCAAGCGGGTCTCGCTGTTCGTCGGAAACGACAGCGGCGCCATGCATGTGGCAGCCGCGGTCGGGACGCCGCTCGTCGCCCTGTTCGGGCCGTCCGATCCGAAGGAATGGGGACCGCGCGCTGCCGCCGCAGCCGTACTCTACAAGGGACTGGATTGCCGCGCTTGTTTTCATCCGACGTGTGATCGAGGAGAGCAGAATTGCATGAGGCTCATCTCGGTTGATGAGGTCATGTCGGCAGTGGATGAATTGAATAAGAAGATGCAGAAAGGCGCGTTGCGCTGACAACTGCATCGTTGAATTGTAACGCAGCAATGTGTATTGCTCTGTCGCGACCGACTGGAACCTATCTCAAAATGGGTGTTCCGGTCGGAACTGGTCATGCCCGCGAAAGCGGGCATCCAGAATGACCTAAAAAGACTGGATTCCCGCCTGCGCGGGAATGACGACCACAGATCCCATCCCATCATGAATGAAATTTGAGATAGGTTCTAGTTTTCTCTTGGGTCGGCGGCAAGGACACATCAAGGGGTGATGAAGTGACCCTGCTCGATCGCTTATTGGTTCAGGCGTTCGTGAAAATATTCGACTGTCACGAGCCGGTTTTCGAGATCGGATCGCATCAGCTTCAGGAGGGTGGGAACCCCTATCAAGATCTCCGGCCGTTCTTTCCAGGCAGAAAATATATTGGATCTGATTTTACGTCTGGTCCCGGCGTAGATTGTGTCGCAGATGCGACGCGCTTGGGGATCAAGAAAGGCTCCATCGGCACAGTCATCATGGTCTCGACGGTCGAACATATTTTTCGTGTATTCGACGCTTTTCATGAGGCCGAAGGAGTGTTGTCGGACCAGGGCGCCCTCATTGTCACCTCTCACATGGATTGCGGTATTCATGCGTACCCGAGCGACTATTGGCGGTTCACTCCGGAGGCCTTTGCCAGACTGCTCGACCCTTTTCCCGCCAAGATTGTCGGCTACCAAGGGCTCTCCTACAACCCGTTTGTAGTCTTTGGGATCGCATTCAAGACCGCACCGGAAAACATCGAGGCGCGAACCGGACGATTCCGTCTGGAGCTGGAGCGGTCGATGAAGGAAGCCGGCGATGCCGTTCCGTTCAAGAAAAAAATCTCTCGGATCCGTCGCCTCTGCTTCTATCGGCTGTTCGGCTCAAAGGATTCCTTCCGAAAGCTTCGGGATGAGTATGTCATCGGCTGGCATGACTAACGAGTGAGGAGATCCCACAAACCCCTTGACTCGGCGACTCCGAGCGTTCATAAAGTGAACACGGAGGTGGAATGGACGTCCAGGGTCAGCGGGACCTGCTTCTCCTGTCTGAAGTTGAACGCAACGCGCATCTGACCCAGCGCTCACTCTCGAGTCGTCTCGGTGTGGCGCTCGGCCTGACCAATCTGTACATCAAGCGACTGGCCCGCAAGGGCTACATCGAGATCGAGGCGATTCCCCCCAATCGAGTCCGGTACCAGCTCACGCCGCAGGGCGCCGCGGAAAAAGCTCGCCTGACGCATGAGTACATGGATTATTCGTTGGCCTACTATCGCGACATTCGCATCCGGTTGAAGGAAATGTTGGCGACCGTGGGACGGCTTGCCGGCCGGCGGTTCGTCATTTTCGGTACGGGTGAGCTGGCTGAGCTGACCTACTTGTCGCTACGGGAGATGGACGGCACCTGCGTGGGGTTTCTCGACGACGAGCGGCGGGACTCGTTTCTCTCCTATCCGGTTTCCTTTCCGGAAGCGATCGGTCGATGGGAGTTCGATAAGGTGCTGATCGCGGACCTCGATCAGGCCTCCGCTCACGAGGCGAGATTGATCGGATGCGGCGTGTCGCCCGACAAGGTGATGAGGCTGGTCTTGACGTCGCAGAGAAAGGCACAGGCGGATGTTGGGCCCGTCTAGCGGAGCGACGGACTGCGGGGCGGAGAGGTCCCGCTGGTACGCGTTGCGCACCAGGTCGCGCCATGAAAAACTGGTGCGCGATCAGCTCAACGGCCAGGGCATCGAGCCCCTGCTGCCGACGGTCCGCCGCCTGAGCCAATGGAAAGACCGGAAGAAGGAAGTGGAAGTGCCGCTGTTCTCGGGCTACTGCTTCGTGCGTTTCGCCTCCGAGCAGAAGCTTCCGGTGCTCAAGACGGTCGGCGTCGTGGACATCGTGGGCGGGGGCGTCCAACCGGAGCCGATTCCCGACGAGGAGATCAGCGCATTGCAGACATTGATGGCCAGCGTGCTGCCCTACGATCCGCATCCCTATTTGCACGAGGGCATGACGGTCGAAGTGATCCGCGGACCGCTCCAAGGGGCGCGCGGGATTCTGCTGCGGAAGGAGAAGCGGCACCGCCTGATCCTGGGCATCCGTTTGATCCAGCAGGCTGCGGCAGTGGAAATCGACATCAAAGACGTGGTGCCTGCGTAATGGGTCCGCATATCGGGGCGGGCGGGCTACTGGAGCATCGCTAGGCTGATGGCCGCAACAGTATGTGATTTTGTGGTGATCGGCGGAGGAGTCGTAGGATTGTCGATCGCGCTCGCGTTACGTCGGCGCCATCGCGCCAAGGTGACGTTGGTTGAGAAGGAGCGCTCCACGGGGCTCCATGCCAGTGGAAGAAACAGCGGCGTGCTTCACGCCGGTGTCTATTACAAGGCCGGAACGCTGAAGGCCCGTCTGTGCGTTGAAGGCAACAGACGGATGCGTGAGTATTGCAGGAGAAAACAGATTCCCCTGAACGAAAACGGGAAAGTCATCGTCGCGCGGAGCGCTGAGGAATTGCCGACACTGCGCGAGCTCCACGCACGGTCGGAGGCGAACGGTGTTCGTGCGGAGCTGATCGATTGCCGGTCGCTCAAGGACATTGAGCCCTGCGCGAGGACGTTTGAACAGGCGCTGTACGTGAAAGACACGGCCGTCGTGAATCCGCAGCGCGTGATGGAAGCGCTGGTTGAAGATGCCGGGCAGGAGGGAGTCGAATTCCGGTTAGGCTGCGCTTGGCACGGGTGTGAGGACGACAACACGGCGATCACTTCTCATGGGCGCATCGCCTATGGCCATCTAGTCAACTGCGCGGGCCTGTACGCAGACAAGATCGCGCATCGGTTCGGCGTGGGGCGGCAGTATCGAATCCTTCCATTTCGGGGACAGTTCTACCGCCTGAGGCCGGAATCGATGGTGAAGGTACGGGGAAACATTTATCCTGTGCCGGACCTCAGGAATCCGTTTTTGGGCGTGCATTTCACCCGCCGACCTGACGGAGAAGTGACCGTCGGCCCATCAGCGTTGCCGTTACTCGGACGAGAGCAATACCGTGGGTTGGCCGGCGCAAACATGACAGATGGCCTCGCCATGATCGCGTATTTGCTCCGGCTGTTCGGCAAAAACCGAGACCATTTTCGATCTATCGCTTGGAGGGAACTGACGAAGCTCTCGCGTTCCGGTTTTTATCGGGAGGCGGAGCGACTGGCTGACGGGTTTGAGCGGCGGGATCTGCTGTCGGGAAAAGAACCGGGGATCCGCGCGCAATTAGTCGATACCGCAACCACAGAGCTGCTGAACGATTTTGTGGTCGAGCCGGGGCCTCGGTCCACGCATGTACTCAATGCCGTCTCACCGGCCTTTACCTCCTCCGCGCCGTTTGCAGACTACGTGGTGGACCTGATGAAAGTTGAAGCCTGAGCGCGGGCAGACGAAGCGACGACGTCAACATCACTCGAACCCAGGAGTGAGGATGAATATTGCACCATCAAGCGCGGGCATGAAACCTCATGTGGCCGTCGTGGGGGCCGGCTATTGGGGAAAAAATCTCGTAAGGAACTTCCATGCCATCGGCGCGCTGGATGCGATCTGCGACAGCAACCGGGAGCTGCTGGACACGCTGAGCCGCGACTACGCGCCGCGCAAGGTCGTGACCGCCTATTCGGAGATTCTCGGCGACCGGAGGATCGGCGCCGTCGCGATCGCCACGCCGGCCGAAACGCATGGCGATCTCGTCCGCGAGGCGCTGCTGGCCGGGAAGGATGTGTTCGTCGAGAAGCCGCTGTGCCTCGATGTCCGCAACGGACGGGAATTGGTGGAGCTGGCAAAAACGAAGCAGCGCATCCTCATGGTCGGGCATCTGCTCTGGTACCATCCGGCGGTCCTGAAACTGAAAGAGTTGATTCGGGCGGGGGAACTCGGCCGCATCCAATACGTGTACTCGAATCGGCTCAACCTCGGGAAGATCCGTCGGGAGGAGAACATTCTCTGGTCCTTCGCGCCGCACGACCTTTCCGTGATTCTCGGATTGCTGGGCGAGATGCCGGAGAGCGTGCGGGCGCAAGGGGGCAACTACCTCCATCAAAACATCGCCGACGTCACGATCAGTCTGTTGTCTTTTCCCAGCGGCGTGAGGGCCCATATCTTCGTGTCTTGGCTGCATCCCTTCAAGGAGCAGAAGCTCGTGATCGTGGGCGACCGCAAGATGGCCGTCTTCGACGACATGGAAAAGAAGGACAAGCTCCTGCTCTATCCCCATTCGATCGACTGGAAGAATCAGATCCCTGTCGCGAACAAGGCGGATGCCTGTCCGGTCGAACTGGAGACGAGCGAGCCGCTGCGGACGGAGTGCGAGCATTTCCTCGACTGCGTCGCCACCAGGCGTCAACCCAGGACCGACGGTGAGGAAGGGCTGCGCGTCCTCTCGGTGCTGCAGCGCTGCCAGGACGCCCTCGAAAAGGACGCGCATCGCGAGGCCAAACCGGAGCCGGCTGCGGCCCCCGCGCCGAAGCGGACGTTCTTCGCGCACGAGTCGGCCTGCATCGACGAAGGGACGGACATCGGCGAGGGGACGAGCATCTGGCATTTTTCCCACGTCCTCAAGGGGTCTCGGATCGGCAAGCACTGCAAGATCGGCCAGAATGTGGTGGTGGGACCCAAGGTGACGGTCGGCAACGGCGTGAAGATCCAGAACAACGTCTCGGTCTATGAAGGGGTCACGCTGGAAGACTTCGTGTTCTGCGGCCCGTCGATGGTCTTCACCAACGTCTTCAACCCGCGCAGCGAAATTCCCCGCATGGACGAGCTGCGGCCCACGCTGGTGAGGAGGGGCGCCACGATCGGGGCCAATGCGACCATTCTGTGCGGCATCACGATCGGCCGCTACGCCCTGATCGGCGCCGGCTCGGTCGTCACCAAGGATGTGCCCGATCATGCGCTGGTGCGCGGAAACCCGGCGAAGGTGACGGGGTGGATGTGTTCCTGCGGCGTGAAGCTCGCGCTCAAGGGCTCCAAGGGCGTCTGCCGGACCTGCGGAAAGAAATTCAGCAAGAATACGAAGGGTGCGAAAGGTACGAACGGATTGCAAGCTCACTGAACAGGAAGGAAGGCATATGGGGGTCCCATTACTCGATCTTGCGGCGCATCATGATCCGCTGCATAAAGAGATCATGGCTGCCATCGAACAGGTGTTCAAGAGTCAGGCGTTCATCTTGGGGCCGGAGGTGGCGAAGCTCGAGGAGCGGGTCGCGTCCTACTGCCAGGCTAAGGCCGGGGTCGGCGTGTCGTCGGGCACCGATGCGCTGCTCATTTCCCTGATGGCGCTCGGCGTCGGCCCGGGTGACGAGGTGGTGACCACGCCCTATTCCTTCTTCGCCACGGCCGGGGCCGTCGTGCGGCTCGGCGCGAAGCCGGTGTTCGTCGATATCGAGCCCCGCTCGTTCAACATCCATCCCGACAAGATCGAAGGAGCGCTGACGTCCAAGACCAAAGCGCTGATCCCCGTGCATCTGTACGGGCAGTCGGCCGACATGGCCCCCATCATGGATCTGGCGGCGCGGCGCAAGCTCGCGGTGATT
The DNA here is from genome assembly GCA_029194535.1 of Nitrospira sp. Classification (NCBI taxonomy): domain Bacteria; kingdom Pseudomonadati; phylum Nitrospirota; class Nitrospiria; order Nitrospirales; family Nitrospiraceae; genus Nitrospira; species Nitrospira sp. The sequence goes on from JARFXR010000001.1 coordinate 1,265,383, forward strand.
GAAGACGCCGCGCAGGCGATCGGCACGGAATACAAAGACGGCCGGCGTGCCGGCAGCATCGGCACGGTCGGCTGTCTGTCGTTCTTCCCGAGCAAGAACCTTGGCTGCCTCGGTGACGCGGGCATGGTCGTGACAAACGACGCGGACTTGGCCGAGCGGCTCAGGGTGCTGCGGGTCCACGGCAGCAAGCCCAAGTACCATCACAAACTGATCGGGGGGAACTTCCGCATCGACACCATCCAGGCCGCCGTGCTGAACGTCAAGCTCAACTACCTCGACGGGTGGACCAAACGCCGGCAGGACAACGCACGGCGCTATGAGACCCTGTTTCGGCAAACCGGCCTGGTCGAGCGCGGTGTGATCAAGCTGCCCGAAGCCGTCTATCACGCGTCGGGCAAGCCTCACCACCACATTTATAACCAGTTCGTGCTGCGGGTCGAACGCCGGGACGATCTGATCGCGCATCTGAAGCAGAAGGGCATCGGCGCGGAGATTTACTATCCCGTGCCGTTCCATCTGCAGGAATGCTTCCGGTACCTGGGCTATAAGGCAGGCGACTTCCCGGAATCGGAACGTGCGGCAAGGGAAACCGTCGCGATCCCGATCTATCCGGAACTCACCGCCGAGCAGCAGGCCGAAGTCGTCGAAGGCGTCGCCGGCTTCTATCGGATGTGATGTGGGGACCGGCTCCCGCCGTAGCCTGGCGAAGGCAGGCGCGTGGACAGGTGTCGCGGTCTCCGAGACGCGGGGAGGGGTGTCAGCCTCCGAGCCGTGGCCTTACGGCTGCAGGGCCTGTCGGTAGACGGTCAGCGTTTCTTCCACCATGCGGTCCAAACCGAAGCGTCCGGCAATGAAGGTCGGCGCCGCCTCGCTCAGACGTTCGCGTCTGGCCCGGTCGAGCAACAACGACAGCAGGGCCTCGGTCAAGCCGTCGATATCCCCCACCTCCAACAACAAGCCGGTCCGGTCGTGACTGACGGCATCCGTCGCGCCGCCGGCCTTCGTGGCGACGACGGGACAGCCGAGCCATTGCGCTTCCAGCAAGACGTTGGGCGTGCCCTCCTGCCGCGACGCCAGGAGCAGGGCCGTGGCGGCGGCCATGACGACTTCCACGTCTTTTCTCCTGCCCAGCAATCGGAATCGATCGGAGAGGCCGTGCCGCGCGACGGCCTCGCGCAATTCGCTTTCGCAGGGACCTACGCCGGCCACCACGGCGTGGAGGTTGCGGATGCGGCTCATCGCCCGTCGCACGACCTCGAAGAAGACCATCGGTTGCTTCTCCTCGCTCAGCCGGAATACGCCGGCGACGAGCGGGGCGCCGGACGGCAGCCGCACCTCGTCTCGAAACGATCGGACTCGATCGGGATTCGGGCGCACCACCGTGTCGAAGTCCACGCCGTTGTGCACCACCCGGAAGCGATCGACCTCCACGCCCAGCCACGTCGCATAGTCCTCGGCGCCCGGATGCGAATTGTTGATGAAGCGCACCTGCGGGAAGGAGGCCAGGAGTCGGTACCACGGCTTGAAGAGCGGATGGGCCAGATACGGAAAGTGATTCGGATTCACATTGCGCGTGGATAACACAATATGCGGAATCCCCGCGAGCAGCGCGGCGACGCCGGCCCAGATGTTGTTGTGGTCGAGCCAGGCATGAACGAGATCGGGCGGATCGATCAGCAATTCTCCCAGGATGTCGACCGTATAGGGGAGGAAGAAGACCGGCAGCTGATTGAGGAACTCAAGCGCACCGGGCCTCGCTTTGAGCTTGCGGATGAAATCGGCGTTGAAGTCGGCGCCCGCGGCAAAGGCCCGGATACCGGCCCGCTGGAGCAGATCGGCATAGTGCGCATCGTCGTCGACGGATTCGCGCAACGTCAGCACCCGGAGTTCCAGGCCCCGCCGGCTTGCGCCGACGACGAAGTTGCAGAGCTGCCGTTCGGCCCCTCCCGGAATCAAACCTCCGATGCAGTGCAGCACGCGCAACTTGCTGAAGTCGGGCGCGGGACGCTCGTTCGGCGGGATGCGCCGGAGGAGCGCCGCCATCGGGGAGGGGATCGACGGGTTAATGGAGTCGTAATGCCACCGGCGGGCAAGTCCATGGAGCCATGGGGCGCGGCGCTGGAGCATCCAGGCCAGGCGTTTCAGCCGAGGAACCGGCGGCGACCCCGCTTGCCCCGCCACCCACGCTGCATAGCTGCCCATAGTGATCCGAAGTGATCCGACGATGAAGATGAGCCCCGAACGGTGTCGGCGATGGACCGATCAACGCGTTTTGTAGCAAGAAGTCTTCACCGGACGGAGCTAGGGGTAACCCTAGTACATCGATCGTGGTCGTTGTGTGAACGTGGAAGGCACGCAAGGGGGTTCACTAGATGCGTTACGAATTCGGAAAGAACTGGTCGGAGTTCGCGCGCCGGCATGTCACGGACGAGCGGATCGAGACGGCCCGCCGGTGCCTGCTCGACTTCCTGAAGCTGGACGATCTGCGAGGCAAGACCTTCCTGGATGTCGGCTGCGGAAGCGGAATCCATTCGCTCGCGGCCTACCGGGCCGGCGCGAGCCGGGTCGTCGGATTCGACTACGATCCCGATTCGGTGCAGACCAGTCGCATGGTCCGCGAGCAGGCCGGATCGCCGGACAACTGGGAAATTTTGCAGGGTTCGGTCCTCGACCGTCCCTTCTTGGACAAGCTGGATCGGGCGGACATCGTCTACAGCTGGGGTGTCCTGCACCATACGGGGAGCATGTGGGAAGCGGTCGCGAACGCCTCCTCGCTGATGAAGCCGGACTCCGTCTTCTGTATCGCCCTCTACACGACCGACATCTTCATCGATCCCACACCGGAGTTCTGGCTCTCCCTGAAACAACGCTACAACCGCGCCGGAGCGTTCACCCGTCGTTGCATGGAATGGCGCTATGCGTTGTGGGCGACCATTCTGCCCGAGTTGCGGGCGGGCCGGAACCCGTTCACGCACATCCGCGAATACGGGCGGTCGCGCGGCATGTCGTATTGGACGGACGTGAAGGATTGGCTGGGCGGCTGGCCGATGGAGTTTGCGGGCATCGCGGAGACGAAAGCCTTCTGCGCGGATCAACTCGGCCTGGAACTGCTGAATATCACGGCGGGCGAAGCGAACAGCGAATATTTGTTCCGGAGGAAGGGCGCCGCCAACTATTGGGACGCCGTCGCCGGGCGCCGTACGGAGGTCGCCCTCCACGCTCCGTTCGCTCATGAAGCGGGACACGCCTGGGTCGCTCATCTCCCGCAGTATCAGGCGGAAGCCGATCGAGTTGAGGCGCCTCGACGATCCCGAATGATGCTGTGTGAAGACGGATTGCCGCTGGGCTTTGCGCATGCGCCGCATGCCCAGATCGAGGCCTACGGCGGAAGCCGGTATTCCCATTGGGGCGACCGTCTGGTGTTTTCGTCGACCGACCACAGCAATCCCAACACGAACGGCCGACGATATTCGATCTATCTCGACGTGGGGAGCGGTTCCGAGTCATGAGTCTCGCCAAGAGGGTGGCGGATTCGACCGAAGTCCTGCTGAACCGGTTCATCGCGAAGGGTTACAGCGACAAGGTCGCGGCGCTGCTCTGGCGACGCCATCCGGCGTCCGCCTACTTGCTGGCGCGCGGCGGGGCGGACGTCCCGCCCCCGGTCTTCTGCAATCTAGCCCTTACGAACAAGTGCAATCTCCGCTGTGAAATCTGCGGCAGTCAGAAGTATCTCGATGAGACCGGCGTGATTCGCAGCCACATGCAGTTGGACGTGTTCTACGCCGTCGCCGAAACGCTCTTCCCGTTCATGGTGGAGGTCGAATTAAACAGCCAAGGCGATCCTCTCCTGCATCCGCAGATCGAGGCGATATTGGGGACGATCGGCGTCTACGGCTGCGACGTGAAGGTACAGACCAATGGGACCCTGTTCACGGATCGGGTCATCGACGTACTGCTTCGCCAGCGGGGCAAGGTCATGTTGTCGTTGGATGCCGTCGGTCCCCGCTTCGATGAAGTGCGGCGGGGCGGCGAATGGGCCAAGGCCGCGCCGCAGTTGGTGAAGTTTCTGCTCCGGCGCGACCGGGGACGGCTTCGGGTCGGCGTCTACCCGACACTGACCCGGCGGACACTCGCCGATGCGTTGCGGGTCGTGCAGTGGTCGCTGAACCACGGCATCGAAGAGGTGGCATTTCACCGATACAGTCCCATTCAGAATTCGTTCGAGGAGGCGCCGAGTCCGGATGAACTGGCCGCGACGGCCGGTCGACTCCGGGACTGGTTGGCGCGCAACGGCGACTTTATCAGAGTGAGCCTCGACGGCGATCCTCTGAACGCGGGCGGCGTCTGGATGGATTCGGCGCGAACCCGCTTGCACTGGAATCTCAAGCGGCTGCTGGCGATCGGTCAACACCGGATGCTGTTTCCACGCGGTCCCGACGACTACCGAGCTGATCCGCTCCGCATTTGCGCGGCCCCCAGCTACTATGTCGAGATCGGGCTCGACGGCCAGATGAGCGCCTGCTGCCGCGCGCAGGATGTGGTATTGGGGTACGCGACGTCGGTGACAGACTTTGCCGACGCGTGGTTCGGCCGCAACTACGCCGGCATCCGGGCCTCGCTCCGCCGGGACGCCTCGGGATTGCTCCCGTTGCCCAATTGCGAAGACTGCATCCGCTTCCACGTGCCAGGTCTCTACGACGGCCGCCGGGCGTCTCATGCCACTGATGCGGGGGCGGAGTCGCCGGAGACGCTCGTCTGGCCGGATCATCACGCCGTCAAGATCGAATTCATCCAGCAGGAAGCAGGCCATTGCCATCTTGCCGTCCTGCCGCCCGGCGTCGGCGCCGAACACTATGAGTTATGGGAGAACGAGACGCTCCTCGGACCCCGACAGGTGTTGCATGCCGAGGTCAGAGAATACGGCGGGGGATCCTATTACATCGGAGACCGCAAGCTCTATTTCAGCACGTCGGACAACTCGGATGCCAGACGGAACGGGCGCGTCTATCGCTTGAAGAAGCGCCGGCAGGAGCCGGCGCCGCCGGATGTCGTTCCACCTGCCGAGGAGGAACCCCGTCACGAGGTGCCGTTGAAGTTCATTCACAGAGAAATCGGCCTCTGCGCCATCGCGAGCTTGCCGCCGGGCATCGGCGATGAGCAGTACGAACTTTGGGAGGACGACACCAGGCTCGGCCCCAAGGCTTCCCTTCATGACGACATTCGGAAATGCGGACAGGGGCGGTATTCGATCTGGGGCGCACAACTGTATTTCAGCTCCTCCGACGATTCCGATCCGAAGGAGAACGGACGGACCTATCGGTTGAAGCGGTCGAAACAACAAGATGGGGACCGGCTGGCCTATGCGGCTCAGGTCGGCTCGGAACCGGAGCGACGGTGATGGGGAGGGCTGACTGATGGCGCAAACGACTGTGCCGTGGTCGATCACCGGCTCGGCGCGCGCGCCGCGCGGGACCGGCGGCCTGATCGAGACGCTCATCGGCCGCCGCCGTCTGGTTTGGCAGATGGCGAAGCGGGAGGTGCGCGACCGCTATGCGGGGCAAGCGCTGGGCACCGTGTGGGCCGTGGCCCATCCCATCCTCCTGATGGGACTGTACCTGTTCCTGTTCACCTTTGTGTTTCCGTCCCGCATGCCCTTCGGCGGCGGTCAGGGCGGCGCGGTCACGTACATTCTGGCCGGCTTGATTCCCTGGATGACGTTCGCGGATGCCATGGCGCGCGGCACCGGGGCGATCGTGAACGAAGCCGGTCTGGTCAAGCAGGTGGTCTTTCCGGTCGAGATCCTCCCGGTCAAGTCGGTGCTGGCCGCCGCGCTTCCGCAAGGCATCGCGACGTTGGTTCTTCTCGTCTATATGGCGATCGTCGATCGGCATGTGCCGGTTCTCGCCGCGTCGCTGCCGGTTCTCTTTTTTCTGCAGCTGATGGTGATGACCGGCGTGGTCTACGTACTGTCGTCCGTCGGGGCCTATGTCCGGGACTTGCGTGAGGTGGTCCAGGTCTTTGTGAGCGCCGGCATCTTTCTCGCGCCCATTCTGTACTCGGAAGGCGCGGTCGAGCGGATAGTGCCGGGGTTCGCCATGCTGCTGTCGTTGAATCCGTTCAGCCATCTGATCTGGTGTTACCAGGACGCGCTGTACTACGGCCGGCCGGTTCATCCCGTCTCCTGGCTGCTGCTGCTCGTCGTGAGCCCGGCCGCGCTGTTCCTGGGTCATCGGATCTTTCGGAAGCTCAAACTCATGTTCGGCGAGGTGCTATGACGGTCGAGGCCGAGGCGCCCGCGATCCGGGTGCGACATCTTTCGAAGCGGTTCGAAATCTATCGGCGGCCGGCCGATATGCTCCGTGAGCTGATCACCAGGCGGCCGAGGCACGAGGAACGATGGGCGCTCCGCGACGTGAGCTTCGAGCTGCGCCGAGGCGAGGTGGTGGGAATCATGGGGCGCAACGGCGCGGGAAAGAGCACGCTCCTGAAGATTCTGACGGGGACACTGGAGCGGACGGGCGGCGACGTCGAGGTGGAGGGTAAGGTGACGTCGATCTTGGAACTGGGCACCGGGTTTCACCCCGAATATACGGGTCGCGAAAATGTCTACATGGGAGGGCTCTGCCTGGGCCTCACCAACGATGAGATCGATGAGCGGATCGAGGGCATCATCGCGTTCAGCGAACTGGGCGAGGTCATCGATCAGCCGTTCAAGACCTATTCGACCGGGATGCAGGCCCGGCTGACCTTCAGCACGGTGGTGAGCGCCGATCCCGACATCCTGATCGTGGATGAGGCCCTGTCGGTGGGCGACGCCCGGTTCCAGAAGAAGTGCTGCGATAAGTTCCGATCGTTTCGCGAGGCCGGAAAGACCATTCTCCTGGTGTCACACAGCGCCGATGCCATCACGTCGATGTGCGATCGGGCGATTCTGCTCGAGAACGGGACCGTCGCGGCCGATGCGGAACCATGCTACGTGACCAAGTTCTATCATCGGATGTTGTTCGGGGGACTGAGTGAAGAGGGCGAGGCTGTCGATCAAGATCGACGACTCGCGGGTGAGAGCCTGGTTGCGGCATCCACCGCTGTCCACGGTGCTCACGACTCGACGGACCGATCGGTTAAAGGGGGTGCCGAGGGGCCGTCGGAAGCGCAGCACCGTGGTGAAATGCGCTACGGCGACCGAAAGGCCGAGATCATGGAGTTGAGTATACGGAATCATGAAGAGAAGCCCCTTGTCCGGTTATCATCCGGCAATTCATATGCTTTTGTCTTGCGGGGACTGGCCCACGAGGATCTTGATGACCTCGAAGTGGGATTTCTGGTGCGTGATCACCGAGGACTCGACATGTTCGGCACAGACACGCTCCTGCAAGGGATTCGAGTGGCTCCTCGCCTGCGCACCGAGTTATTTGAAGTGCGGTTAGAAGTAACGATGTGGATAGCGCCCGGCAGCTATTTTCTCACCGCCGGTATCGCACGTGCCAACGGCATTCAATATGATCTGCGCTACGACGCCTTGGCTTTTGAAGTTGAGGGCGCTCTCAACATCTATACCGATTCAAAGGTCAATCTCGACGCCAAGTTTTCTGTCCGCGGATTAGGGACGGCGTGAAGTAATCGGAGATCGCGGGTTTCAGCGTACATGGGTATCGCGTTTTCATTCTTGCCGTTTTTTGATGCCTGCTTCGAGCAAGGGGCTCTGCGGAGTCCTGTTCTCGCTTTGGGATCCCTCAGCATTCATGAGTTGCCAGAAACCATCGCAGTTCTAGCTGCGCGCCATTCCTACTCTCATCTGGCGGGCGATCCCTCAGTGCGTGCCCTGATGCGAGATCGCTACGGGATCACGGCATACCAGGATTGTGATGTAAACGGTCTAGCCGATCTGAATCTCGACATCGGCAAGCCGTTGGACTCCGGCTGGAAGGGAAGATTCGGCACGGTACTGAATGGAGGAACCATTGAACATGTGTTCGATGTGCGTCAGGCCATGTCCAACATCCATGAGTTGGTCCGTCCCGGAGGCGCGATGATTCACTTGGCTCCGGTGACTTGGATCAACCACGCGTTTGTGAACTTCAATCCGAGGATGTTCCAGTCAATCGCCGACGTGAATCGCTATGAGATCCTCGTTGAAGATTTCCAAATTCCGTCCACCGCACATGCCGAGGAGGATTGCCGCCGTTATCTGGCGACGAAAGGAAATAGACCCGACACGATGACCGAACGGGTTTCCGCAGTCTTGAGCGCGCCCTCCCTGCCTTCCAATATTCTGTACATGATCGCCATGCGAAAGATCAGTGAAGAGGATTTCAATGTTCCCTACGATGTGACCACATGATCGATCGAGAGACGTCTTGATTCGGAGCAGTCGTGAGAACCGACGGCATGGAATACATATCGTGCAATTTGTGCGGAAGCGATCGCACCGCACTGATGTTTCGTCGCAGTGACACGAGGTTTCTCGTCTCCGATGAGGCCTTCGCAGTCGTCAAGTGCCTCGCGTGCTCACTGGTGTATGTGAACCCACGGCCCGAAGAAAAAGAAATTCGAAAGTACTACACCGATGAATTTTATCAAGCAGAGTTGTCACCAGAACAGGCCTTGGAAGGCAATCGTGGACGAATCGAGGCCATGTACCGCCATGTTCAACATCTCCCGGCGGGCCGCCTTCTCGATATCGGCTGCTACAAGGGCGAGTTTCTCTATTTCATGAAGAACAAGGGCTGGACGGTGAGCGGCCTGGAGTTCTACTCGAGGCCTCCGAATCTGTTCGGTCTGAATATTCATTATGGAGAAATCGACAGTGCCTCGTTTGAGCCGAGTTCACTCGATCTCGTTACGATGTGGGCCGTCTTAGAGCATGTCTACGATCCCAAGCGCCTCCTGGCTCAAGTCCGACAATTGTTGAAGCCGACTGGTGAGTTGATCATTCTCGTGCCGAACTTCAACAGCATCCCGGCGCGCTTCATGCGGCATGACGATGTGCCGCGTCATACGACCATGTTCACAAGAGAAACGCTCTATTCGATGTTGAGAGTATCGGGTTATAAGGCGCTCAGTTGTATGTGCGACCAAGGTGTCTACAGCGGATCAGTGCGTGGCGTTCTCAACTATATGGTCAAATGTTGTGGAGGCGAAAGCGTAGAGGAGATTGTGGCTCAAAATCGGCGTCCCGAGCGTTGGCATGAGTTCTCAAGACAATTGAGAGGGAAAGAAAGCCCGTTTATCGGAAGAATTGACTTGTGGGATCAGTTTCTTACTCCATACCTCGATGCTGTACTGGACCGACTGGGACTCGGGTTTATCATGACTGTCAGGGCAATACCTGTATGACGACACTTGATCTTTGCCGGAACAAGATGCTTCGAATCGATACCGGGAAACCAGTCAGCCTGCATTTCGATCACCATCGCGTGATCCGGGACGATGACTACAGCGGGCAATATCAGCCGATCGAATACAGTAGCCGGTTCGACGATCAGTGGCGGCTATCCCTGGAGCGTCGGGTGGGCTTTTGCCGGCACACCGATTTTACCCTCTGTTGGGGTGTCGTGATGCTGAATCAGGACGAGCCGCACAAGTGCGCCTATCACATGCTGGGGCGAAAAACGGGATGATGCGGCAGGGGCGTACCGACCTTCACCGATTCGACCGAGGAGACCGTTGACCATGTTGTCGTCCTGGTTGTCCATTCCCTCACGAGTGTACCGGCGTTTCCGCGGCGGTGCGGCGGCGCGGGAGTGTATCCACGAATACTACGCGAGGCGACCGGACAGTGAGGCCCAATTGCGGCAAGAGGTGCGGTTCGCCGCGGCCTGCGGTGGAGAATATGCGGAGAACATCGTCCGTGAGTTGGGGCGCCGAATCGGGCCGGCGCCGGATCTTTCGTCGCTGTCGGTGCTCGAATTGGGCCCCGGAATCAACTTCGGCGCCTCGCTGGTTTGCGCCATGTTGGGCGCGCGGGTGACCGTCTTCGACAAATATCTCGTGGAATGGCACGAGGCCTACCACCCGCGGTTCTACCGGCTGCTGCGGGCGGAGTTGGAGGCAGCCGAGCGGCCGTTCGACCTGCGCCTTCTCGACCGGGTCATCACGGAATGCCGCCATCCGGCCGGGGTGATCGAGGCCGGACGCGGGGATCTCGGCTCCGGCCGGCTCGACCTCGCGACCGGCTCCTTCGACGCGATCGTCTCAAACGCCGCGCTGGAACACGTCGCGGACGTGCCGAAGCTTTGCGCCGAGTTGTGGCGCGTCACCCGCCCGGGCGGGGTGGGCATTCACCAGATCGATTTTCGCGACCATTCGAATGACCGGCGTCCATTGGATTTCCTCGCCGTGTCGGACGACCGGTATGCGCGCACGTTCGTCGGCGGGCAGGGCGGCGGCGGCAACCGCGTCCGGCCCTCGGAATTCCGTGCCGCATTCAGGGAAGCGGGATTCGACGTGATCCGCTTCGAGCCCAACTGTTTCGCCGACGGCGCCTACGTCGAGGCCGTTCGTCCGGGCCTGCTGCCTCGGTACGCGTCTCTCTCCGTCGAGGAGTTGCGGGTCGTGGGGGGGCGGATTTTTCTCAAACGACCAAACGAGGAACAGGGCCTGGTTGGTCCTCACGGCGCGGCCTCCGTGCCGGGCGGAGTGGGGAGCGCTCTCTCACAATGGACCTGATGAACATCATGCGGCCGTCGATGACGCTTGATGAGCTGTATGAACAGCTTCTGACGACCTACGCCGACCTGGGCTACCAGCGTGAATTGGTCAGCCATTGGGCGCTTCCCGGCCGTGACTTCCGTCGACTCCTGGCGGAGATCGAGGAAGCGGCTCCGCTGCGGCTCCTCGAAGTGGGCACGTTCGTGGGATTGTCGACGCTGGCGATGGCGTTCAAGACGGGAGAGAGCGCGGTGATCCACACCGTGGATCCCAACTTTCCCCTGCAGGTCGAGCTTCAGGCGATGCAGACCCAGAGCCGGGAGGCCGACCTCACGGTCCGGTCCCAAGCGCTCGCGCGCGAAGCGGCCGAACGCTTGGGGCTGGCCCATAAGATCGTATTCCACGCCGGAGGATTTTCCACTCCCGCGACCTTCGCCTCGACCAAGACCGATCCGGCCCATACGACCCCGGTCGTCGGGCCGGATGTTTGCCGGTCGCACGGCCCCTTCGATCTCATCTTCATCGACGGCCTGCACTACAGCGACGCGGTCCTGGAGGATCTGCGGCTGGCGAGGCCTCATCTGCGGCCCGGCGGCCGGATCGTCCTGCATGATGTGATCGGTTGCTGGGGGTCAAACGTGCGTCGGGCCGTTTACCAGTTCCTGGCCGAAACGCCGGGATTGACCTTTCGGCACGCACGCTACGCCGACCTCTACGAGGCGATCGGGGTGATCGAACAGGCCACCGATCGTCCGGGCGCATCCGTTCCGGCGGCGACCGAACAGCCGGCCGGCTCCGGTCTCTTCGAGCAACCGGGATTCGCCGAGCACCTTGCGGCCGTCGTCTACAACCTCTGCCGGCCCGCGAGCGTGATCTGTCTCGGTCCCGACAAAGGAGGGCTGCTGGCGCAGTTGGGTCGCTGTGGGGTGGAGCATCTGATCGGCGTCGGGAAAGAGACTCCCCCGATCAAACAGCATGCCGGGTCGCTTCGTTGGGAGGCGTTCGATTACCGATCGGTCTATCGGCCTCGTGCGCGCGTGGACCTGTGCCTGTGTGTCACGGACGAGCACGATCTCCGCGCGACGTCCTACCGGGATCTGGTTGCATCCTGCGCGGTCACCAGCGACACGGTCCTGTTCTGTTCGACCCCGCCGGGTGAAGCGGTGACCGCCGGGCATGACGCCTTGCCGATCGAAAGTTGGGTGCGCGAGTTCTGGAAGCACGGCTATCGCTTCCACGACGTCGTCCGCCCGAGTTTCGAGCCGCTGCGGTTCGGAAATTCCCCTGCGCCGGTCTACGACGTGCGCTCGACGGAGCTGGCGAACCTCTATCTGGTCCGCCGCGACCCCTCGCCGCGGCCCTGGTCCGACGAGGCGGTGGAGGTTGTGCTGGTGGAAAAGGAGCGGCGCATCGAAGACCTCACCCTCCAGGGCCTGTTCAGCGACGTCGCCCTCCGGCACGCGTTGGAGGAATCCCACGCGGCGCAGCAATGGATCGCGGAGAGAGATCGCCGGTTGCTGGCGCAGGAACAGACGATCGCCGATCGCCAGGAACTGGTCAGGCAAGGCGAGGCGTCGGTACGCGTGCTGGAGGGGATGCTGGCCCGTTCCAGCGCGTTGGTGCAGGAACAGGAAAGGGTGATCGCACAAGAGCGGCAGGAGACGGCCGAGTGCGAACGGCAGATCGCGGAGCAGGGGCGAGTCATCGCCGAGCAGGGGCGCGTCATCGACGGGATCGAGCAGAGCCTGGAGTACCGCGTGGCGTTGCGCCTGGGCCGGTACCCCAGGCTCCTGCGGTTGGCCGTGCGATGTTGGCGCGCTCTCTTTCGCCGGCAGTAGGAGCCATGGAGAGCACATTCATGACAGATGGAGATGTTTCATGTGCGGCATAGCCGGCGTAATCGATCACGGAGCAGGATTCGGACCGCAGCGGCTGCGGGAGATCGTCACCGCGATGCGGGATACCATGGTACATCGGGGACCGGACGATGCCGGCCTTTGGATCGAGCCGGACGGCTCCTGCGCCCTGGCGCATCGGCGGCTCTCGATTCTGGACCTGACCGCGGAGGGGCGGCAGCCGATGGCCGACCCGGACGGTTCGGTGGTCGTCACGTTCAACGGCGAGATCTATAACTTCCAGTCGATCCGCGCGGTGCTCGAGCGGCAGGGCCGCCGGTTCCATTCCAGGACCGATACGGAGGTGCTGCCCCATCTGTTCGATGGGCTGGATCCGCGGCGGCTCGCCGAGCTGGACGGGATGTTCGCGTTCGGCTGCTGGCACCGCGCGCAGCGCCGGCTCTTGTTGGCACGGGATCCGTTCGGCAAGAAGCCGCTGTACTACGCGGCGGGAGCCGGCTGGTTTGCATTCGCGTCGGAACTGCAGGCGCTGCGCTGCGTGCCGGGATTCGACGACGGCATCGACGAGGATGCGCTGGCTCTGTATCTGCTTCTGCAATACATTCCCGCGCCCTGGACCATCTTCCGGAGCGCCAGAAAACTGCCGCCCGGCTCCTATCTGTCGGCGGATTTTTCAGGCCGCTCCGTCCCCGAGCCCCTCGTGCGGCGGTATACGACGTTCGACGCATGCGAGGCGCCGGTCTCGCTGCCGAGGTCGTCCGAGGACCGCGAGGCGGCATTGCGGCGTCTGGTGCTGGAGGCGGTGGAAAAACGGCTGATCAGCGATGTGCCCTTGGGGGCCTTTCTGTCGGGCGGCGTCGATTCCTCGCTGGTCGTCGCGATGATCACCCGAGAACTCGGACGCCCGATCCAGACCTTCTCCATCGGCTTCGAAGGCACCGAGGACACGGAACATGTCTTTGCCAGACAGGTTGCAGCCCATCTTGGGACCGATCATCACGAGCAGCTCGTGACTCCCGATGCGGTCGCGCTGGTGGAGGATGTCGCCGCCATGCTGGACGAGCCGAACGGCGATACGAGTTGCCTGCCGACATACCTCCTCTGCCGCTACACGAGGCAATTCGTGACGGCCGCCGTGTCCGGAGACGGAGGCGATGAAATGTTCGGCGGCTACGGACGGTATCGCGACACGTTGCTGGAAGCGGGAGACTGGCTCGGCCGGCTCCGCCGCAGCGTCCGCGAGCGACGCTGGAGCAGTTCGGCCGATGCCTATCTGTCGCCCCGATGGCTCATGTTCCAGCCGGAGCAGGTGGCGGAGCTGCTCGGCGGGCTCTCGCCGATGCTCGAGCAGCAGATCCAAGAGTGGCGGGATCAGCTGAACGATCCACGGCGGCCTCTGATTCATCGCATGCGGAATCTGGATGTGGCGACCTATCTGCCGGGCGCGGTCTTGGGAAAAGTCGACCGGATGAGTATGCAGGTGTCGCTGGAGGTCCGGTGCCCGTTGCTCGACCGCCAAGTGGCGCAGTTCGCCCAATCGCTGTCGGCCGCCGATTGCTGGCGCGCCCCGCAGGACACCAAGCGGATTCTGAAGCGGCTGGCCTCGCGCTATCTGCCCGAGCCCTGGGTGAAGAGAAAGAAGATGGGATTCGGCCTGCCCGCGAGCGCCTGGTCCCGGGACGAAATGTTGAGCCTGGCCGGCGACCTCATCCTTGCGCCGTCGGGTCAGCTCGCGGGACTCACGGATCGGGCAGCCTTGCGTCGATTGGTCGAACGGCAACGGTTCCCCGGTTGTTTTTCCATCTATCGGGTCTGGCCTCTGCTCATTCTGGAATTATGGCTTCGCAAGAGTCGAGATCGAGCCCTTTCGGCGGTCTAGCGCCGGCGGATCGGCGATCCGGGCGAGCGCGCATGAGGAAGACCGCAGAGCGACCGGTGCGGTGGCTCTTCCTCACGAGATCGCTCAATTGCGGCGGCAGTCAGCGCCAGCTCGTCGAGTTGGTGAGGAGCCTGGCGAAACGGAACGTCTCCGTCGCGGTGGCCACGCTCTACGAGGGCGGGCCCTGGCGCGCCGAGCTGGAACGGACCGCCACGCCCGTGTTTTCGCTCGATAAACAGACGCGGTGGGACCTCCTGTCGTGCCTCACCCGACTGGTGAAGCTGGTTCGCCGAATTCGTCCCACCGTGGTGCACGGCTATCTCGGCACGGCCAACATTCTGGCGTTGCTGGCCAAGCTGGCGGTTCCTTCCGTGACGGTCGTGTGGGGGATTCGCGCGAGCAACATGGACTTGGGGCGCTACGGATGGCTCGATCGCGTGCTCTATCGGCTCGAGTCGCGACTCTCCCGCTTCTGCGACCTCATCATCGTGAATTCCGAGAGTGGGGTGAAGTATGCCGTGGCGCAGGGATTTCCTGCGGAGAAGATGCTGTGCATCCCGAACGGCATCGATACGGAACGGTTCAAGCCGGATGCCGCGGCCGGCCGCCGGTTCCGTCGCAGCCAGGGCATAGAAGATGACGTGCCTCTGATCGGCTTGATCGGGCGCATCGATCCGATGAAGGGCCACCGGACCTTCCTGACGGCCGCCGCCTCGTTGATCGCCGCCGGCGGGAACGCTCGTTTCGTCTGTGTCGGGGACGGGAATGCGCGATTGAAGAAGGATCTGCGCGCGCAGGCCGACCGGCTCGGACTCGCCGGCCTGGTCAGCTGGCTGGATGAGCATGATCCGATCGAAGACGTCTACAATGGGCTCGATCTCCTGACGTCCAGCTCGTCCTATGGTGAGGGGTTCTCCAATGCGGTCGCCGAGGCGATGGCGTGCGGGCGCGCCTGCGTGGTGACCGACGTGGGCGACTCCAGGCGGATCGTCGGAGACACAGGCCTGATCGTGCCGCCGGACCGCAGTGACGAACTGGTGTCCGCATGGCGGAGGCTCTTATCCGCGGACCGTTCGGAGCGCGCGAGTCTGGGCGGTGCGGCCCGGGAGCGGATCGTCCGGCAATTTGGATTGGATCGACTGGTCGACGCCTCGGTCAGCGCCCTCACGCTCGCCGGCTCGCTCAAGTGAAATCCCTCACAAGGGAATCCACCAGGCCTTCGCGCAAGCTTCACGATTCTCAGCTGATGCGACGAAGAGCCGGCCGCGCCGCGCTGGGATGAAAATCAACGAAGCAAGGGGTTTCCCCAGTGATGCCCAATGCTCACAACCGTTATGGTCAATTTCGCATGATTCGCATCGTCCATATCATTTCTAATCTCGAGGTCGGCGGGGCCGAGCTGATGCTCGCCCAGCTGGTCACAGGGATGGATCGAGGTCGATTCCACAACACCGTCATCTCGCTGACAGACCGGGGACAGTTGGCGGATCGGATCGAGTCCTCCGGCATCGTGGTTCATTCGCTCGGAATGAAGCGCGGCCGTCCCGACATGGCCTCGCTGCCCAAGCTGATCCGGTCGCTGCGGGCGGCGCAGCCCACCATCATGCAGAGCTGGCTCTACCATGCCGATTTGATCAGTCTCCTCGCCGCCCGCTTCATTAAGTCGACCAGACTTGTGTGGAACATCCGCTGCTCGGACATGCAGCTCAAGTACTATCCGTTCCAAACCCGTTGTGTGCGGCAGATGCTCTGCTGGTGCTCGCGCATACCGGTGGCCATCGTCACGAACAGCGAGGCGGGCAAACGGATCCACGAGAGGTTCGGCTACCGGCCGCGGCGTTGGGCCTATATCCCGAACGGATTCGACACGAACCGGTTCCGTCCAGACCCGGTGGCGGCCCGCAAACTGCGCGACGAACTGGCCCTGCCGGACGACGCCAGAATCGTGGCGCTGATTGCGCGCTGCGATCCGATGAAGGATCACGCCACCTTCCTCGAGGCCGCCAAGCGGATCGTCAGGCTCCGTCCCACGGTGCACTTTCTGCTGGCCGGTAAACAGACGCATATGCTGGGTCCGGAGGTGGCGCGGGCCGGGTTGGATGACCATGTCCATGTCCTTGGGTTGCGGCACGACATCGACCGGCTGTTCGCCGGAGCCGACGTCGCCTGTCTTACGTCCGCGTTCGGCGAAGGGTTCTCCAACGTGCTGGGCGAGGCCATGGCCTGCGGGGTCCCCTGCGTCACGACGGATGTCGGCGACGCCAGAATGATCGTCGACAATACCGGCCTCGTGGTGCCGCCCAGGGATCCGGGAGCGCTGGCTTCCGCCGTCATCAATCTGATCGACCGGGACGCGGCCGCCCGCGTTGCCTTGGGAACCGCCGCCCGCGCGCGGATCCAGTCCCGCTATTCCCTCACCAGCGTGATCAATGCCTACCAGGCGTTCTACGCCGAGATCTGTAACGACCCGGCCGTGGCCTGAGAGGACGGCCGGAAGATCCCTGCCATCACAGTCACTTCCAACGCGCTCTGAGTCGGGGAGAGTGGGCGGTCGGATTCCTCCCCTGTAAGTAGAAAGAGCGGATCTGTGTGCGTGAAGGGCGAGGCGCGCGATGGCTTGTTTTTAATGGAGGCTTACTATATTGTAAGGATCTGCATCTCTAGTAAGGATGAAGGATGTCCACCTCAACCCTGACCAGCAAGGGTCAAACAACCATTCCCAAGGATGTTCGCAAACGACTCAATCTTCGGCCTGGGGACCGTCTGGAATTTGTGATCGATGAGGATGGCCGTGTGCTGATGTTATCGGCAAGCATTGATGTGTCAGAGTTGGCGGGGATGCTCAAGCCCCCGGCTCGGTCGGTCAGTGTCCAGGACATGAACCGCGCGATTCGCAAACGAGGAGGCCGGCGATGATCGGTCTCGACACGAACGTTCTGGTCAGATACTTGGTTCAGGACGACCCAGGACAATCGCGGAGAGCCGCTCACGTGATCGCAAAGCGATGTACGCGTGATGACCCAGGGTTTATCAATCGTATCGTCCTGTGTGAACTGGTGTGGGTGTTGGAAAGCGCCTACGGGTATTCAAAAGACATGATCGTACCTGTATTGGAAAAGCTGTTGAGGACCAGCCAGCTGAAGATTGAGGATACGCAGTCTGCGTGGACCGCCTTTCGCGCATACCAAAAAGGGAAGGCGGACTTCGCGGATTGTCTACTGGGAACCACCAATCGGTTTGGGGGATGCGATGAGACCGTCACCTTCGATCAGGCCGCAGGCAAGCTGGAAGATTTCCAACTACTGTAGCGCCGTGGGGTCAGGCACCCTTCCGACTGGTGCCTGACCCCTTCGAGCGTTCGCTCCGGCCGGAAGATCCCTGCCATCACAGTCACTTCCAACATCCCTCGCAGCCGTGTACACTGCGCCCTGGGTCGGGCTGGTGGGCGACCGGCACCTCCCGGTTGTAAGTGAGAGGGCGGAGCTGTATGCAGGCTAAGCCGGCCTTCTTCTGGGATTTACTCCGATAAGTGGGCTATAAGGAAGGGATTTCCGACCAGGGTCAAGAGTGCGACGGATTGGCGAAGGCCGCCGCAAAGGTTCGTACTGTCTGACGAGAGGAGCCATCACGTGGATCTGAAGGGAAAGAAAGTGATCGTCATCGGCGGAGCCGGCCTCATCGGGTCGCACGCGGTGGACGAACTGGTCAAGGAAGATGTCGCGGAGATTCGGATTTATGACAACTTCGTGCGGGGCAGACAGGAGAATCTCCACGAGGCGTTGAAGGATCCGCGCGTCAAGATCTACGAGGTCGGCGGAGATATCTGCCAGACCGATATTCTCGACGCCGCGATGAAGGACATGGACGCGGTCTTCCATTTCGCGGCGCTCTGGCTGCTTCAATGCCACGAATATCCGCGCTCGGCGTTCGATGTCAATGTACGAGGCACGTTCAACGTGCTGGAGGCCTGCGTGGCCAACAAGATTACGCGGCTCGTCTACTCCTCGTCGGCGTCGGTATACGGGGACGCCGTCGAAGAACCCATGACGGAAAACCATCCGTTCAACAACAAGAATTTCTACGGGGCGACGAAAATTTGCGGCGAAGCGATGGCCCGCTCCTTTCATTATCGTTATGGGCTCGATTTCGTGGGATTGCGATACATGAATGTGTATGGTCCGCGGCAGGACTACCGGGGGGCCTATATCGCGGTGATCATGAAGATGCTCGACGCGATCGACCGTGGGGAGGGACCGACGATCCTCGGAGACGGCAGCGAGGCGTTCGACTTCGTCGCGGTCGCCGACTGCGGACGGGCGAACCTGTGCGCGATGAAGGCCGAGACGACGGATCGCTTCTACAACGTCGGGACGGGCAAGCGGACGTCGCTCAAGCAGTTGGCCGAGATGGTGATCGATCTGACCGGATGCAAAGCGCCGATCAAATACGCGCCGCGCAGTCAGGCCACCTTGGTGCGAAACCGGATCGGGTCCGCGAAGCGCGCGAGCGACGAAATCGGATTTACGGCCAAGGTAGAACTGAAGGAAGGACTCGCCCGATTGATCGCGTGGAGAGCGGCGCATAAGGAAGAAGTGGCGGCGCGACGTGCTGCGGCCGGGGTGTAAAAGGCGCTCATGACCGAACATCGTCAGATTCAGATCGCCACGCCGAGCCTCGGAGAAGAGGAATGGCAGGCGTTGCGCGAGCCGATCGAAACCGGGTGGTTGACCCAGGGACCGAAAGTCGCCGCGTTCGAGCAGGCCTTTGCCGCCCGGCATGGGGTTAAGCATGCCGTGGCCGTGACGTCCGCGACTACGGGGCTTCACCTGGCGCTTGCTGCGCTGGGAATCGGACCAGGGGATGAAGTGATCGTTCCTGCGTTTACATGGGTGGCGACGGCCAACGTCGTGCTCTACTGCGGCGCCACGCCGGTCTTCGCCGACGTCGACCGTGTCACCTATAACATCGATCCGCAGGACGTGGCCTGCCGAATGACCCCCAAGACCAAGGTCGTTATCCCGGTGCATCTCTTCGGCCTCTGCGCCGACATGACCGCACTGCGCAACGTGGTTCGGCCTGACGTGAAAATCGTGGAGGACGCGGCCTGCGCCGCAGGGGCAAGTTGGCAGGGCCGTTCTGCCGGTGCATTGGGTGATCTCGGGGTGTTTTCCTTTCATCCGCGCAAGTCCATCACGACCGGCGAGGGTGGCATGGTGACGACCGACGACAACGAACTGGCCGACCGGGTCAGAAAGTTGCGCAATCACGGGGCGTCGGTGTCGGAAGAGGAGCGGCATCATGGGCCTCGGCCCTATCTCCTTCCGGAGTTCGAGCTGCTGGGGTTCAATTACCGGATGACGGATCTGCAAGGGGCGGTGGGGCTGGTGCAGTTGAAGAAGCTGGACCGGTTCATCGACGAGAGGGCCGCTTTGGCTGCGCGATACCGAAAGGAATTGGCGAATGTGCCGTGGCTCCGCATGCCGGAAGAACCTCCGAAGGGCCGTCATGCCTGGCAGGCCTTCGTGACCTATGTGAATCCCAATACGGCTCCTCGTTCGCGCAACGAGATCATGGAAACCTTGCAGCAGCGGGGCATCTCGACCAGGCCGGGAACCCACGCGGTGCATATGCTCGCGTACTATCGGCAACGTTTCGGTTTGAAGCCTGATGATTTTCCCGGCGCTCGTGATTGCGATCGGAACACCATGGCGATCCCACTCCATAACCGAATGACCGACGGCGACGTCTCCTATATCGTTCAAGCACTCCGCGGTCTGTGAAATTCAGTCCCTGATCCGCCGTCGAAGCGAAAGGACACGATCCGGGTATGTGCGGCATCGCAGGCATCGTGCATCTTGACGGGGCTCCGGCCTCGCCGGTGTTGCTGAAGCGCATGACCGACGCCATCACCCACCGGGGTCCCGATGGGGAAGGTCAATGGGTCAGAAGCCATGTGGCGCTTGGCCACAGGCGCCTGGCCATCATCGATCTGTCTCCGGCCGGGCATCAACCGATGGTGACGCCGGATGGGCGGTATGTCCTCACCTACAACGGGGAGATTTACAATTTCCAGGAAATCCGCGCTGAGTTGGAGAGCCTTCGTTACCGGTTCCGATCCAGGACCGATTCCGAAGTGCTCCTCTATGCTCTTGCCGAATGGGGAGTCAAGGCGCTCGAGCGGTTC
This sequence comes from Nitrospira sp., assembly GCA_029194535.1. Taxonomy (NCBI): domain Bacteria; kingdom Pseudomonadati; phylum Nitrospirota; class Nitrospiria; order Nitrospirales; family Nitrospiraceae; genus Nitrospira; species Nitrospira sp. The sequence goes on from JARFXR010000001.1 coordinate 1,285,952, forward strand.
AACGGGATGTTCGCCTTTGCGCTTTGGGACGAGAAGGAGCAGACGCTGGTCCTGGCCCGGGATCGCTATGGCGTCAAGCCGCTGTACTACGTGGCGGCGGGAAACACGCTGCTCTTCGGCTCCGAGATCAAGGCGATCCTTGCGCATCCGGCGTATGAAACCGTACTCGACCGTGAGGCACTGCTCGAATACTTCACCTTTCAGAACTTCTTCACCGACCGAACTCTCTTCAAAGGCGTCAAGCTGCTGCCGGCCGGCACCTACGCGACCATTCGTCCAGGAAGAGGCGACCTGACGAGCACACGGTACTGGGACTATCGCTTCGTCGAACCGGAAACCGCGGGCGACGAGAAGGAATATGCCGAAGAACTCAGTCGGCTGTTCCGGCAGGCCGTCAACCGCCAATTAATCAGCGACGTGGACGTCGGTTCGTACCTGAGCGGCGGGATTGATTCCGGGTCCATTACCGCAGTCGCCGCATCGCAGCTGCCCTATATCAAGACGTTCACGACCGGATTCGATCTGAGCTCGGTGTCCGGCGTCGAACTCGGCTACGACGAGCGGGCCAGAGCCGAGCATATGTCCTACTTATTCAAGACCGAGCACTATGAAATGGTGCTCAAGGCCGGCGACATGGAGCGCATCATGTCTCGCCTCGTCTACCAGCTGGAAGAACCGCGAGTGGGACAGAGTTATCCGAACTTTTACACGGCTCAACTTGCCAGCAAGTTCGTGACGGTCGTGCTGTCCGGAGCCGGCGGAGACGAGTTGTTCGGCGGATATCCCTGGCGGTATTACCGAGCGGTCGTGAACGATGATTTTGAACACTATATCGACAAGTACTATCTCTTCTGGCAACGACTCATTCCCAACAAGGCGATTCAGCAGGTATTCAGGCCGATCTGGAAGGACGTCTCGAAGGTGTGGACCCGGGATATTTTCCGTGATGTGTTCCAAAAGCATGCGGAGACGTTTACCAGGCCGGAGGACTATGTCAGTCATTCGCTCTATTTCGAAGCGCGGACCTTCCTCCACGGACTGCTGGTCGTGGAGGACAAGTTGTCCATGGCGCACAGCCTCGAAACCCGAGTGCCGTTTCTGGACAACGACCTGGCCGACTTTGCTCAGCGTCTTCCTGTCCGATTCAAACTCGGCAACCTGGACGAAGTGGTGAAGCTCAATGAAAACGAGCCTGGCGCCAAGACACGCAAGTACTTTGAGCGCACCCGCGACGGGAAGCTGCTTCTCCGCAAAGCGATGCAGAACTACATACCGGACGCGATCACTCAAGCGGAGAAGCAGGGATTCGCGGCCCCTGATGCCAGCTGGTTTCGAGGGGAGAGCATCGACTATGTCCGCAAGCTCCTGTTCAAGGGGGCTCCACGGATCTACGCATTTTTCGATCGAGAGGCCATTCAGCGCTTGGTCGACGAACATCTGGACGGACGTCAGAACCGCCGGCTCTTGATCTGGTCGCTGGTCTATTTCGAGGAATGGTGCCGAACCTTTCTCGACGGCGGCGCGCGGAAACAGGAGCAGGTGCGTTGACATCCAGGCTCTCGGTCCTGGGGCCGAGCGACGAAGCCGCGTATGAAGCCTTCCTACTCGGTATCGAGGATTCCCTCCTGTATTATTCAATACGGTACAAATTATTTCTTCAGGACTTGCTGCAGTGCGAATCCCAGTACTGGCTTGCCTGGGATGAGAAGCTGATCACCGGCGTGCTGCCGATCATGCAGCGTGATGGGCCGTACGGCCGGGTCATCAACTCGCTTCCGTACTACGGCAGCAACGGCGGTGTTCTGGCGATCGGCCATGATGCCGCATCGGCACTCACGGCAAAGTACAACGAGCTGGCCTCGGAATCCGGTGTCGCGGCGGCAACGTGGGTCTGTCATCCGTTTCGTGCGTCTGCGGCGACTCCCGCGCATACCATGATCGACGAGCGGATCGCGCAGTGTACCCCGTTGTCGTGGGGAGACCGTGATCCCGAGTCGGGTCTGCTCAGCGCCATAGACGGTTCGGCGAGACGCAACATCCGGAAGGCCGAGTCCAGCGGCGTCACGGTGCGGATCGACAACGCTCAGCTTCCGTTCATCCAGGCCGTGCATTCTGACAACATGGCGGAAATTGGAGGCAAGGCGAAGAGTCCCGACTTCTTCGCTAAGGTGCGGACGCACTTCAAGGCCGGGACTGACTATCGTATTTATGTGGCCGAGCAGAACGGAACGTTGATTTCGGGACTGTTGCTGTTCTATTTCCACAAGACCGTGGAATACTTCACCCCCGTCACGGTTTCGAAGAACCGTGAGAGCCAGCCCATGGCGCTCATTTTAACGAGAGCCATGGTCGATGCCGCGCGTCAAGGCTTTCTCCGCTGGAACTGGGGTGGGACCTGGCTCAGTCAGGACGGCGTGCTGCGGTTCAAGCGCAAATGGGGCGCGAAGGACGAGTCCTACCGGTATTTCACGCAGCTCAACGAGCCGGACATTTTGAGACGGGGGAAATCGGAGATTCTCTCGGCCTATCCGGATTTCTTTGTCGTTCCGTTTCACAGTCTCACCTCTACGACATAGGTCATGACGAAACAAGCCGTCATCTTCGGCACCGGCAGTCTTGCGGAGGTTATCGACTTTTATCTTGCCCACGATAGCTCGTACCGCGTGGTCGCATTCACCGCTACGGGGGACTTTGTCGGTCAATCGCAGTTCCTCGGCCGTCCGCTTGTTGCCTTCGAGGCGGTGGCGATCCAATTCCCCCCGGACTCGCACGAGATGTTCGTGGCTGTCGGCTATAGGCACCTGAACCGGTTACGGGAACAATACTGTTTCGAGGCGCGAGCAAAGGGATACAAGTTGCTGACCTATCTGTCATCAAAGGCGACGCATTGGGGTGACACCAAATTGGGAGACAATGTCTTTGTGTTCGAAGATAATACCATTCAACCTTTTGTCAAAATCGGGAACGGAACGATCTTGTGGAGCGGAAACCACATCGGTCACCATAGCTCGATTGGGGCGAATTGCTTTATCTCGAGCCATGTGGTCGTTTCCGGTCATTGCACGGTCGGCGATCGATGCTTCCTCGGCGTCAATGCAACCATTGCGGACAGTGTCGTCATCGGCAACGATAACATCATCGGGCCGGGCGCGCTCATTCAAAAGCCCACGGCCGACGGCGAAGTTCATGTCGCCGAACGCGCCAAGAAACTCCCCAAGGACAGCAGCAACTTCCTCCGATGACCGACGATAAGACCGATCTGCAGTCGATTGCGAGACTCTACGAAGAAAGCCTGGAACAGCACGGGCTGAAGCCCTTGGGAGTCGGCTGGCGCGATGAGGATTCGCACCAGCTCAGATTCGACAAGCTCGCTTCGGTCATCGATGCGAGTGGTCGGGCAAGCATCAACGATCTCGGGTGCGGCTACGGCGCCCTGTATAGCTATCTGATCTCAAGGGGTATCACGGTCCCCCTGTTTCGCGGCTACGACATCAGCGAGAAAATGCTCGCGCAGGCCAAGGTCTTGGTGCCCCACGGTGACTTCCGAAGAAGCAGCGTCTTGGATGAAACGGCGGACTATTCGTTCGCCAGCGGCATTTTTAACGTCCGGCTGCAGGAGGACGAAACAAAATGGCTCGGCCACATCGAGCGGACGCTTGATAACCTCTTCCAATACTCCTCGCAGGGATTTGCATTTAATCTGCTCTCCACGTATGTCGATTATCGAGAATCCCATCTCTACTATGGTGATCCGTTGTACTTTTTCGACTATTGCAAACGGCGGTACTCCCGTCGGGTGTCGTTATTGCACGATTATCCGTTATTTGAATGGACGATCACGGTACGAAAGTAGTCTCGCAGATCGACTCTTCCCTGAAACATGCGACGTCAGTGATCGGTTGCGGCGCGGATCACCGTGACGACATCGGCCCCTGTGCGTGCACCCGGGCGCGTGCGGCATCTTGAACATGAGATTTCCCCGCCTCCGATGGGAAAGAAAAGGGCTGATCTATCGACCGGACACGCGAAGGGCCTGGATGAAGTCTCATTGCCAATTGCCGGTTGCCGATCAACTTGGCGGGGCACTCTACCGGGTCTATTTTGCAAGCCGTGACGAGTCGCAGCGCTCTCACATCGGCTGCATCGAAATCGATCTCAATCATCCCACACAAGTTGTCAGCTCCGCCGAGCAGCCGCTCTTGTCCCCGGGCCCGGCGGGACACTTTGATGAGCACGGCGTCTATCCGTCGTCAATCGTGACGGTCGGAGACAAGAAATACCTCTACTTTATCGGATGGAACCGAGGATACCGTCAACCTCTCTTCTATGCCTCAATCGGACTGGCGGTCAGCGAGGACGGAGGACGGTCGTTTGGAAGATTGTTTCGATCGCCGATCATGGCGCGAAGCGAATACGATCCATGCCTGGTGACCTCGCCGAACGTGTTCATCGATAACGGTCTATGGAGAATGACCTACGTATCAGGCATTCGCTGGGAAGAGTCTGCGGACGGGGGGCTGAAGTCCGTGTATCACATCAAATATGCGGAGTCTGCCGACGGGATTGCCTGGACTCGGGACGGAACCGTCGCGATTGATTTTGCTTCAAGGGATGAAACCAACATCGCCCGCTCAAGCGTGCTCAAATCAGGTGATACCTATCGTATGTGGTATTCGACGGCTCGGTTGCCGGTCCGTCCCTATCGCATCGGATATGCCGAATCGGACGACGGCAAGAGCTGGACAAGGATGGACGACGCGGTCGGTTTCGATGTCGCTCCGGAAGGATTCGACAGCGCAATGATCTGTTATCCCCATGTCATTCAGTACGAAAACCGACTGTACATGTTCTACAACGGCAATGGATTCGGCCGCGACGGCATCGGCCTCGCCGTCGCCGAGAACTCCGAAGCTTCAGCGTCAATAACGCCATCATGAGGGATGTGTCGCCGGTGTTCCGCGGGCTTGTCAGAGCCGTGGCATTTGTTTTCGATCTGGCTTGTCTTCCGTGGCTGGCCCTCGCGAGCCTCGCAGCGAGAGCAGGCCAGCAGCTCCTGATCTGGGGGCCCGTCCCCATCATCAACAACAAGTATTGGTCGGAAGCCATGCGGCGTGCCGGTTGGGAGTCCCGCACGCTGATGTCGACCTACTACTCCGCCATTAATCAACGCAGCGACTATGACATCTACTATGAGGACCTAATCGGGATCCGTTCATTCGGAATTCTGACGCGATTGTTCGGTCCTTACGTTGCCCATTTATATATCGTTCGAAAGGCCAAGGTCGTACATATTCCGTTTTCGGGAGGACCTCTTGGAAGGACCGCGCTGTTATGGCGGTGTGAGGCCTGGCTGTATCGGCTGGCCGGTGTTCGGACGGTGGTGGTGCCTTACGGCACAGACATTTACAGGTATTCGAGGGTAGGCGATCCCACCGTTCGCAATGCATTGTTGCTATCTTATCCGGAGGCAGCAAGGCGAGAACCAGAGGTCGAACAGTCGGTTCGATACTGGACTAGACATGCGGATGTCATCGTCATGGGTTTTACAATGGACGGCATAGGGCGGTGGGACATTCCCAGTGGAAACATGGTGTGTATCGACACCGATACCTGGAGCCGGACGCGGCGGGGATTGGAGAGACCTGCCGACGGCCCGGTCCGTATCCTGCACGCGCCGAATCATCGCGGGGTCAAGGGAACCGAATATATTCTGGCGGCGGTTGATCAATTGAAGGCGGAAGGGTTGTCCGTCGAATTGGTGCTCGCGGAGCGTATTTCGAACGATCAAGTCAGGCGCCTCATGCAGGAGGTTGATCTGCTCGCCGACCAGTTGATCCTTCCCGGATACGGGCTCAATGCGATCGAAGGCATGGCCAGCGGTTTAGCCGTCATTGCCAACCTCGAAGATCGTGCCGCAACGGAGGTATTCCGACGCTATTCGTTCCTCGACGAATGCCCTATCGTTTCGGCCGGCCCCGACACCATCGTCGAAGTCCTGCGCGTCCTGGTCGCGAATCCGTCGCTGCGATTGGAATTGGGCGCGGCCGGCAGGGCCTATGCCGAAAAATATCATTCCTACGCCACAGCACAATATCTGTTCGGCTCCATTTACAGAAAGTTCGCGGGCGAGGATGTGGACTTGATGAATCTGTACCATCCGCTCAAATCGGCCTACTGCCGCGAGAAAGCGGTGGTGAAACATCCCCTCGTGAACAGCCGAATCCCACCTCGCTACGTTGCAAGTGCTTACGAGTCTCGGTAAAGACGTCCTTCTCTACGGGGCCAGCGATCTGTTGTTCAAGGTGCTGGCCTTCTCGGTGTTTCCAATCTATGCCTATACGTTCTCGGTCCGCGACTTCGGGGTGATTGAACTGGTGACGGCCTTTTCGATGCTCTTGACGATGTGCGGCAGTCTCGGACTGAACAACGCCGTGCAGCGGTATTATTGGGAGCCCGGTATGACCGAGGAAGGCAAGCGGCGACTTGTATCCACGGGACTGCTCTTTCAGTCCGGCTCGACGATCGTCCTGGTCGCGGCGGCGGCCGCCGGACTCTATGCGATCAGGCGGCCGGTCGAAGAGCACTATGGGGTGTCTTGGCCGCTCATCCTGTTTGCACTCGCCGGGCTCATTCCCTCCGTGGCGCTCCAGTACGTGCTTGATGTGCTCCGTCTCCAGTTCGCTCCATGGCGGTATGCCTGCGTCGCCTTCCTGAAGAACGCCGTCGGAGTGGCGGTGGGGTTGCTGCTCATCCTGGCATTCGGGTTCGGCGTGACGGGAATCTTCATGGGGTCCGCCGTCGCCGGATTGCTGGCGGTTCCGCTCGGACTTTGGATGATCGGCAAGGATCTGGAAGTCGGTTTCAACTCCGGCGTCGCCCAGACCTTGTTTCAATTCGGATACCCGTTCATTTTCAGCGGGCTGGCCTATTGGGTGTTGGGCTCGATCGATCGCTGGATGATCGCCCAATTGAGCAATATGGATGAAGTGGGGCTGTATGGGATCGCATTCAAATTCGCCGCGATCGTCATGTTCCTCAATACGGCGTTCGGACAGGCCTGGAGTCCGTGGGCGATGAAGGTTCGAGCCGAACGTTCCGACTATCGAAAGGTCTACAGCGAAGTGTTCTCCGTATGGTTTCTGATGCTGACTCTTGCCGGCTGCGTCCTGTCGATGTTCGCCAAGGAGTTGCTGGTCCTCACGACCCCGGAACGGTATTGGCCGGCGGCGAACATTCTGATCGTCGCGGTGTTGGGAGTCGTATTTCTCGGGACGACGCAGATTACCGCCGTGGGTATTTCGCTGGAAAAGCGGACCCGTATCTTCGCCGTCTCGGCTTGGATCGGGGCAATCCTCAACGTCGTGCTCAACATGGTGTTGATTCCGAGATTGGGCGCTCTCGGTGCGGCTCTGGCCACGACCGTGACGTACTTCAGTCTCAGCGGAGCCTACCTCTACTGGACGCAGCGGGTTCATCCGTTGCCGCTGAACTGGAATCAGTTGCTGTCCGTCTTTGTCGTCGGGGTGCTGTCGGTTCCCGCCGCCTGGACGCTGAACGGCTTCGACACGGGGCTTCGGACGGTTCTGGTCAAGATCCTCGTCTTGTCTCTTCCCATAGTAATGATCTGGCGATGGGGTATGTTCAGAGAGACCCTGGCCGCCATCATTCCGCCGACCGGGGCGCCGGCGGAGGAGTAGGTCGGAAGCGGATGTCTCGGATACTCGTGACCGGCGGTTCCGGCTTGATCGGAAGAAGCCTGCTCGCAAGACTGTCGGGCCATGCCGAGTTGGTGGCGGTCGGACGTCACCATCCGGAAGTATCTGATGTACAGTGGATCGCGCACGATCTGTCCGAGTCCACGCTGCCGATGTTGCCCAAGGACGTCTCGGACGTCATCTATCTCGCGCAATCGGAGCACTTTCGGGAATTTCCAGAGCAGGCTCGGGATATTTTTGAAGTCAATGTCGCCAATGTCCAGCGGATGCTGGACTGGGCACGGGGGTCCGGCGTCACACGCTTCATCCTCGCCTCTTCGGGCGGAGTCTACGGCCACGGAGAGAACTCGTTTCGGGAGGACGATATCATGGGGCCGGGGGGACCGCTCGGCTTTTACTTGGCCTCGAAGCAATGTTCGGAACTGGTGGCGGCCGGCTATTCCGAATGCTTTGCGGTGGTGATCCTTCGGTTCTTTTTTGTCTTCGGTCCCGGACAGAAGAAGTCGATGCTCATTCCAAGGCTGATCGATTCCGTGGCGCAGGGGAAGCCGGTTTCCCTTCAGGGACAGGAAGGGATTAGGCTCAATCCGATCTTCGTCGACGATGCCGCTCTGGCCGTGTCTCGGGCGCTCGAATTAACGGGCAGCCACATCATCAACGTGGCGGGACCTGAGGTGATGCACATGCGGGACATCGCGAGCAAGATCGGGAAGGCGGTCGGACGGGATCCGGTCTTTCACGTCGATCACGGCGCCTCTCCTCGTCACCTGAGCGGCGACATCACCAAGATGTGCCGGCTGCTGGCCGCTCCGGCCGTACATTTCTCAGACGGATTGGCGCGCATGCTGCAGGGATCCCGCGGCGATTCCTCATCGGCGTCGAAGGGCTGAATGGCGGACAACACGCGACATAGCTTCAAAGACAAGTGGGAGAAGAATCCCCATCTGGCGCTTGATCAAACGCTCGAAGAAGGCAGCGACATCAATCGATGGATCTTGACCCGCAATGGATTTGCGGACAAGGCGGAGTTCACGGCGTATCTGGCGACCAAGCACCGCATCCTGGACGCCGGTTGCGGCAACGGGAGGGTGACGGCGCTGCTGCGGACCTGTTCATCGGTCGAGCACACGGAGATCGTGGCGTTCGATCTCGTCGCGGCCGACGTCGCAAGAGGCAATCTGGCCGGATACGAGCGAATCGAGGTCAGAGACGCGGATCTGCTGGGAGATCTCTCCGGACTGGGCCGGTTCGATTTCATCTACTGCCAGGAGGTGCTGCATCATACTTCCGACCCTGAAGAAGCCTTCCGGAACCTGTGCACACTATTGGAGCCGGCAGGGGAGATCGCCATTTATGTGTACAAGCAAAAGGCTCCGGTACGGGAGTTCGTGGATGACTTCGTGCGGACGCGGATCTCCGGGCTGGCCTACGAGGACGCGATGAAGGCGGCGGAGCAGATCACCGCGCTGGGCAAGGTGCTGGCCGAGCTTCGCGTGGACGTCGACATCCCGGCCGTCGATGTGCTCGGGATCCCGGCCGGGCGCTACGACCTGCAGCGGTTTCTCTATCATTTCTTCATGAAGTGCTTCTGGAACCCGGAGCTGAATTTTCGGGACAACGCCGTCATCAATTACGAATGGTATCATCCGCAACTCTGCTCACGGCACAGGGTGGAAGAAATCCGGGAGTGGTTTCAACGGGCTGGTTTGCATGTGAGCCAGGAGCACGTCGATTTCTACGGTATCACCATGCGTGGCAGGCCCGGTTAGTCGCCTGTTCACATGGAGAGCGCGCCGGTTCCCATACGAGTGCTGCACTGCCCGGATCTCGTCGGAGGGCAACCGTTTCAACTCGCCAAGGCCGAACGAGCGATCGGCCTGGACAGCCGGTGCGTGGCTTTGCAGCCGCATCCCTTCGGCTATCCCGCCGATCGGTTTCTCTCGTCGAGCGGCGAGATGGCCCTGCAGCTGGCCCGCTGGCGACTGCTGGCCCTGGCCTTGCGGGACTACGACGTCGTTCATTTCAACTTCGGCCAATCTGCGATGCCGCAGCGGCTTCCCTTGGATGCCGCGTCGAAGCGGGATCTTCCGTCATGGGCCAGACGCCTGTTCAACTGGTACGCCGCCCCGCTGGAGTTGATGGATCTGCGGCTGCTGAAGCGGAGGGGGAAGTCCATCGTCATGACCTATCAAGGGGACGACGCCCGCCAGGGCGACTTCCTCCGCGCGCACTATGCGATCCATTCGGCGGACGAAGCGGGGTATTACACGCCCGAGTCGGATCGCCTCAAGAGAGCGCGCATCCAGACCGTTGGGCGGTACGTGGATGCCGTGTTCGCGGTGAATCCTGATCTGCTTCACGTCCTGCCCTCCGGCGCCCGGTTCATGCCCTATGCGCATCTGGATGTAGCGTCGATCACGCCGTCCGGCGGGGCGGCTCATGCGTTGCCGAAGGTCCTGCATGCGCCCAGCCACCGAGGGGTCAAGGGAACCCGGTTCATACTCGATGCCGTCCACCGGCTCAAGTCCGAAGGCGTGCCGTTTGAATTCGTCTTGGTTGAGGGGCTGTCACACGCCGAAGCGATGAAACTGTATGCGGACGCCGATCTCCTGGTCGATCAGCTGTTGGTCGGCTGGTACGGAGGACTGGCGGTGGAACTGATGGCGCTCGGGAAGCCGGTGGTCGCCTATATCCGCGACCAAGATCTCCGTTTCATCCCGCCGGCCATGCAGGCGGAGCTGCCGGTGGTGAATGCCACGCCCGATTCCATCACCCGCGTGTTGCGCGACTTGCTGACGGTCCGGCGCCACGAGCTGGGCGAGATCGGCATGCGCTCCAGACGGTACGTCGAAGCCTGGCACGATCCCGCTCGTATCGCCTCACATCTAAAGTCCACCTACGAAAGTCTTGTCAGCCGATTCCGCAACGGCCGGCCGGCCGAAGTCTCAACGGGTCGTTAGGACGTTCCACCAACATGTGCGGCATCGCAGCGCTCTTCGCCTCAAATCCCGCTCCGCTGGAACCGCTGGTTCGTGCCATGACCGACACCGTCCGTCATCGCGGTCCGGACGATGAAGGTGTCGTAGTGTTCTCGGCTGGAATGATGACAGCAACTGCATCCGGAGGGATCGATACTCCGCAGGCGGTATACCAGATGGCTGTCTCTTATGCGCCGGTTCGGCAAAGTGGGTCCAATCCGGACGTCGTGGCGGCTCTGGGCCACCGGCGGCTGTCGATTCTCGACGTCAGCGCGGCCGGCCATCAACCGATGTGTACGGCCGACGGCCGCTTCTGGGTCATTCACAACGGAGAGATCTACAACTACCTCGAGCTTCGTGCCGAGCTGGAATCTCTGGGACATGCCTTCGTCTCGCAGACCGACACCGAAGTCATCCTTGCTGCGTATCGGGCGTGGGGAGAGGAATGTCTGCAACGTTTTAACGGCATGTTTGCGTTCGTGCTCGTGGATCGAGAGGCCCGGCGGGTCTTCGCCGCCCGCGACCGGTTCGGCGTCAAGCCGCTGTATCTATGGCGCTCCGCTCAGGGGCTGGTGGCGCTGGCCTCGGAGATCAAGCAGTTCACCCTGTTGCCGGGCTGGTCGCCGACCGTCAATGGGCAGCGCGCGTACGACTTCCTCAACTGGGGGCTGATCGATCATACGGACGAAACGATCTTCGAGGGCGTCCGCCAACTGCGGGGCGGCCAATCGTTCCATTGTTCCGTAAAGGAGTTGCTGGCCGGCCCGCCCATCACCCAGTGGTACCATCTGGCTCCGCAGCCGTTCGACGGCGACATGAAGGCCGCGGCCGAGCAATTCCTCTCGCTCTTCACCGACGCCGTCCGGCTTCGCCTCCGATCGGATGTCCCGGTCGGCTCCTGTCTGTCCGGCGGCCTCGATTCCTCGTCGATCGTCTGCGTGATGAACGAGCTGCTTCGCCGCAACACCGGGGCCACTCGGCAAAAGACCTTCTCCTCCTGTTCGAAGGTCGATCGATTCGACGAGCGGCCATACATCGATGAGGTGGTCCGGCAGACGGGAGCGGACGCGCATTACGTGTATCCGAGTCTGACCGAACTGTTCGAAACAGTGGATCGTGTGACCTGGATGCAGGATGAGCCGTTCGGATCGACCAGTATCTATGCGCAATGGCACGTGTTTCGGCTGGCCGCGGAACACGGCGTGACAGTGATGCTGGATGGGCAGGGGGCCGATGAACAGCTTGCAGGCTACCATGCGTATTTCGCGCCTTACCTGGGCCGGTTCTTGCGCGAAGGGCGGTGGACGACTCTGTGGAGAGAACTCCGCGGGTTGAAGACGGTCCACGGATACCCCATGTCCTGGGGTGTCAAACAGCTGCTGGACAATGTGCTGCCGGAATCTATCCGTCAGCGGGTGCGTCTGCTGGCAGGCAAGGCGGGAAGCGCCGCATCGTGGCTGGATATGAACCGGCTCGGAGCCGCTCCTCAGGATCCGTTCGCTATGGCGGGAGCCGCCAAAGCCCGTACGGTTCAGCTGATGTCCCGCGCACAAATCGGCGCGACATCCCTGCCGATGCTCCTGCATTGGGAGGATCGCAATTCCATGGCCCATTCTATCGAGGCTCGTGTGCCGTTTCTCGACTACCGTCTGGTCGAGTTCGTGCTTGGATTACCCGATGAGTACAAGATTGCCGAGGGCGTGACGAAGCGTGTCTTGCGGGAGGGGTTGCGCACGACGCTTCCCGAGCGCGTGCGCAACCGGCGGGACAAGCTCGGATTTGCGACGCCGGAGGAAGTGTGGATGAGAGAAGACAATCCCGATCTGTTCCGCCGCGCCCTGCACGACGCGGTGAAACTTTCATCCGGCATCATCGGATCGGATGCCGGCAGCCTGTTCGAGAAAATCGTCGAGGGAAGACGGTCCTTCTCGTTCCTCGTCTGGCGCCTCATCAGCTTCGGAGTCTGGATGAGAACGTTTGCCGTTCGCGCATGATCGAAGACGGGGACAGAGGGTCGAGAGATCTCGGGATTCAATATGATGATGAGAGACGGTGCCGAACGATGAGGATCGCCTACCTGGCGCTGGAGGCTCCCCGGGAAGGACAAGCTTCCTATGTGCACGTGATCGAGATCATCGAGGGCCTGCGGAAGAGGGGCCACACCGTGGAGTTGTTCGCTCCCTCCTACAGCGACCGGTGGGTTCGACCATCTCTGGCCAACCGGCTAGGGGAACATCTCCTTGTCCAGCTTCGGTTGGCCCGTCACGTGCGACAATTTCAGCTCATCTATATTCGGTCTCATCCGATGGCCGCCCTGGTCGCTCTGGTCGCCCGGATCTTTGATGTCCCGGTGATTCATGAAGTCAACGGTCCCTACGAGGACATTTTCGTCGGCTACCCCATGGCGGCGAGATGCCGGAATCTCGTGACGCGGCTGTGGCGAACGCAATATCGTCACGCCGCCGGCCTGATCACGGTAACGCCGCAGCTTGCCGGATGGCTGAAACAGGAATCAGGCGGTCACCAGCCGGCGTGCGTCATTCCGAACGGCGCGAATACGAAGCTCTTCAACCCGGATCGGGAACGATACCCGGGCTTGCCCGATCGGTATGTCGTGTTTTTCGGCGGGCTGGCCCAGTGGCACGGCATTTCGACGTTGGTAGCGGCTCTACAAGAGAGCTGCTGGCCCCGCGACCTGTCTCTCGTGGTCGTCGGCGAGGGGAGTGGGACGAGCACCTTAGAGCAGGCGGCGCGGGAGAACGCGAAACTGGTGTTGTTGGGACGGCGACCCTATGCGGAAGTCGGCGCCATCGTCGCCGGGGCGCTGGCCGGACTTGTCCCGATAACAAATCCAGGCGGCAGATCCATAACGGGCCTGGCTCCGCTGAAGCTGTTCGAAACGCTGGCTTGCGGCATCCCGGCGATCGTCAGCGACTTTCCGTATCAGACGGAGCTGGTGCGATCGAATCGGTGCGGTCTGGTATTTCCGGCCGAGGATGGGAGGGCGCTCGCGCAAGCCGTATCAGCGCTCGCACAGAATTCCGCTCAAGCGAAAGAGATGGGCCGCCGTGGTCTCGAGCTGGTTCGAAGAGAACATTCCTGGGAAGCGCGTGTGGCCCAAACGGAAACGTTCCTGAGTCAGGTCGTCGCGTCCTCGGGAATCAGAAAGCCCGATTGCCTCGGTGTTCGAGCGTCCCGTCGTTAGGTTCACGCAGGGAGATCAAATCGGCGATCGGAACGGAAGTGTGGAGTCGGGACCGAGAGGCACGCAGATGCGAGTGACCCTGCTCCGGACCGCGTTCACTGCGGCCTTCCTCCTGTGCGCCGTCGATCTGCTCGTGGTGGTGGTCGGTTCCGGGGTGTCGCTCGACATCGTAGGGTGGCGGCTTCGTTCGACCACCATGGAGTTTCCGGCCATCGGGTTGGTACTGACCGGCCTGGCGGCATTGGTGTCGGCAGGGAAGTGGCGCGAAGCGGTCCTCGTCACTGGTTCGCTTGCGGGAGCCGGCTTGGCGGCGGAGGTGATCCTGAGGGTTTCGGATCATCCGCTCTCGAAACCGCACGTGGACTATGCCGCCTGGTACCGGCCTTCCGATCGATTCGGCCACGAACTGGTACCGGGCTTCGAGGGATTCGGCCCGCTCAATGTGCCGATCAGGATCAACGATCTCGGTTTTCGAGACGGGGAGCATGCGTCGGAAAAGCCGGCAGACGTCGTTCGGATCTTGGGGCTCGGTGATTCTTTCCTCTTCGGATGGGGCGTGCCGGAAGACCAGACGTTTCTTCGACGGCTTGAGCAGCAACTTGCTCGCCGCACAGGCCGGAGGATCGAGACGATCAATGCCGGCGTCCCCGGATGGGGGCTCAATCAATACTACATCTATCTCACCCTGATGGGACGGCAACTGGATCCGGACCTGGTCGTGCTAGCCTATTTCGTCGACGACCTGAACGGACCGCTCGCGGAACGACTCGCGCCGGATCTCCAGTATCAGCAGGGCCTTCAATACAAAGGCGGGATCTTCCATCGCTCCCGCCTGTTCAATTTCATGAAGTCGCTCAGCCATCTCGTCCGGGAGAAGAACCGGTCGGTGAGAGTCGGCTATCTGCACGACTTGGATCTTCGCCGGGAGGAGTGGTCCAAACGCCCCAACTATTTGATGGGGTCGGGAGACCCGGGCGAGCAGCGGCGCCAGATTGAGTTGCTGGACCGCCATCTCGCCAGATTGAAGGAGCGCGTGGACGCCGCGCAGGCGACGCTGGTAGTCCTGTTGATTCCCGACATTTCCCAGTTGCGCCATTCGGAGGTGCAACAGGTCAATCATATCTTGTTCGATACCTGCCGGCGACTGGGGATTCCATTCCTCGACATGACGCCGATATTCGAACAGACGGACGATCCCGAGCGATTCTACCTCTGGCCCAAGGATCCCCATACGAACGCAGCGGGACATGCGGAGATGGCCACCGCGCTCGAGCGACTGATCTGCCGGCCGCCGGTGGCTCGGCAATTGACGTGCTGACGCGGTCGCATCCGGCCGGTTCGAGAACCGATCCATGTGTGGGATAGCGGGGCTGTTGGGCGGTCATAATCTGGATCTCCGACCGGTGATCGCGTCGATGGTCCGATCCATTCGGTATCGCGGGCCGGACGACGCCGGAGACTGGGTGGATCCCGGCGCAGGCGTCGCGTTGGGCCATGCGCGGCTCTCCATTCTGGATCTGTCATCGGAAGGACATCAGCCGATGAAGTCGGCCGCTGGACGCTATCGGTTGTCCTACAACGGCGAGATCTACAATTTCGTTGAGTTGAGAGCCGAGCTGGAACGGGCCGGGGCCGCCTTCCGTGGACACTCGGACACGGAAGTGATGTTGGCGGCGATAGAAGCCTGGGGACTGGAGGCCGCCGTCCGGCGGTTCGTCGGGATGTTCGCCTTCGCCCTGTGGGACCGCGAGCGGCGTGAACTGCATCTGGGGCGGGATCGGGTCGGTATCAAACCGCTGTACTATGGCTGGGTGGGATCGCTGTTCGCGTTCGGCTCCGAACTGAAGGTGTTCGAGCAGGTGCCGGGATTCAGCGGAACCGTCAGCCGCGACGCCCTCGTCGCGTTCATGCGGCTGAGCTACGTGCCGACGCCGTTATCCATCTACCGTTCCGTCTACAAGCTTTCTCCCGGCTGCCTGCTGACCGTTTCAGCAGAGCGTGCGTCGTCTCAGCAAAATTTCAGCCCGGACCCGGACGATGAGACGTCGTCCTGGCGTCCGATTCGGTACTGGTCGGCGCGGGCGGTCGCGGAAGCGGGAGTCATGAGGCCGTTCGAGGGAACCGAGGAGGAAGCGCTCGCTCAATTCGACGAGCTCCTGACGAACGCGGTCGGGTTGCGGATGATCTCGGACGTCCCGCTCGGGGCCTTTCTTTCGGGCGGTGTCGACTCGTCGCTCGTCTCCGCACTGATGCAGAAGCAAAGCGGAAAACCGATCCGCACCTTCACGATCGGATTCCACGACGCGCGATACGACGAAGCCCCATACGCGAAGCGGGTCGCCCAGACGCTCGGGACGGACCATACGGAACTCTACATCTCGTCCGAGGAGGCGATGGCGGTGATCCCCCGGCTGCCGCATCTCTACGACGAGCCGTTCGGCGATCCGTCACAGATCCCTACGTTCCTGGTATCGGAACTGGCCCGCCGCCACGTGACCGTGAGCCTCTCCGGCGACGGCGGCGATGAATTATTCGCCGGCTACAACCGCTATTTCTGGTGGCGGCGGATCTGGAATCGTTTCCGGTGGATGCCCGAGTCCCTGCGGCATCTCGTCGCACGGCTCATGACCTCCCTGCCGGCGGAAGGGTGGGATCGAACGGTACAGATCGCCATGACCGTGATTCCGTGGAAAGGCTGGCCCCACACGCCGGGCGACAAGATGCACAAGCTGGCGGACATGCTGCGCTTCGACTCGCCGGACGGTATGTACCGCAACATGGTATCGCAATGGAAGCGCCCCGAGGAACTCGTGGTCGGGGGACGGGAGCCCCTCACGCTGCTGTCGGACGGCAGGCGGCGGGCGGAGCTGCCGGATTTCACCAGACAGATGATGTATCTCGATCTGGTGACCTACCTGCCGGACGACATCCTCACGAAGGTCGACCGGGCCAGCATGGGCAACGGCCTCGAGGCCCGGGTGCCGTTGCTTGATCATCGCGTGATTGAATTCGCCTGGCGGCTGCCGCTCTCCATGAAGATCAAGCGGGAAGGGGAGGGAAAATGGCTGCTCCGCCACCTGCTCTATCGGTATGTGCCCCAGGCGCTGATCGACCGGCCGAAGACGGGGTTCGGTATTCCGGTCGATCAGTGGCTGCGGGGCCCGTTGCGGGCTTGGGCCGATGAGCTGTTGAGCGAGGCGCGGCTCCAGCGCGAAGGCTTCCTCCATCCGGCGCCGATCCGCGAGCGTTGGAGAGAGCATCTTTCGGGACGGCGAAACTGGCAATATCAGCTCTGGAACGTGCTGATGTTTCAATCGTGGCTTAGCGCGCATGAACGCTCGTCCGCGGCTGTTGTACCTCATCACTGAGGATTGGTATTTCTGGTCTCACCGTCTGGACCTTGCCCGCGCGGCGGTCACGGCCGGGTTCGACGTTGCCCTGGCCACCCGCGTGACCGATCACGAAGCGCGGATCCTGCGGGAAGGGTTTCGTCTGTTTCCGATCCGATTGTTCCGCCGCAGCAAGAATCCCCTGGCCGAGCTTCTGTCCCTCGTGGAGTTGCTGGCGCTCTACCGGCGCGAGCGGCCCGCCATCGTCCATCACGTGGGGCTGAAGCCGATTCTGTACGGGTCGCTCGCCGCCCGGGTCGCCGCCGTCCCGACCGTGGTGAATGCCTTCGCCGGACTCGGCTACCTCTTCACGGATGAGGCTCGTCAGGGCGGGCTACTGAATAAGACGTTGGGTCTCGCGTTGCGCGCGGCGCTGAAATCCGTCGCTTCGACCGTGATCTTCCAGAATCACGACGATCGCGATCTGCTCGTCATGAAACGGGTGGTCACGCGGAAGCAAAGCCGGATCATTCCGGGATCGGGGGTGGACGTGACGGCGTTCAATCTGCGCCCGCCGTCCGGCGAGGAGGCGATCGTCATGCTGGCGTCCCGTATGCTGTGGGATAAGGGAATCGCAGAATTCGTCGAAGCAGCCCGCCGGCTCAAGCGGGAAGGTGTCTCGGCGCGTTTCGTGCTGGTCGGGCGCTGCGATGAACACAATCCGGCCGCCATTCCGGTTGACATGATTCGACGATGGGTCGATGGCGGCCTGGTCGAATGGTGGGGACATCAGGAAGACATGCCTGCCACCCTGGCCCTCGCGACGATCGCCGTGTTGCCGTCGTATCGGGAAGGCCTTCCGAAGAGTCTCCTGGAGGCCGCGGCTTGCGGGAAGCCTCTGGTGGCGACGGATGTGCCGGGCTGCCGCGACATTCTCATCCACGGAGTGACGGGTCTGCTGGTTCCACCGCAAGATTCCGCGGCGCTGGCCGCGGCGATTCAGGCGCTGCTCGATGATCCCTCGCTACGAACGGCGATGGGTGCGGCGGCGCGCGAACTGGTCGTTCGGTCGTTCTCAGTCGAAAAAGTGACGGGGCAGATGATCCGGCTGTACCGGGAACTGTTGGCCTCGCAGGGGGTGGGAGCGCCGGCGGGGGTTCCGTGACCAGGGTGCTTGTGACGGGGGCGGGGGGATTTCTCGGCCGCGCTCTCGCTGAGGACCTCCTCCGATCCGGCCAGCGCGTTCGGGCCCTGGTGCGGCGGCCGACGCTTGCGCGGGAGCTTCCTGACGTCGAAACCGTCGTCGGCGATGTTCGCGACCCGCGTTGCGCCGGACAGGCGGCGCGCGGATGCGACGCGATCGTGCATCTGGCCGGCCTGGTCCATGCGGCGGATGACATGTCCGTGACGGAAGCGGACTACCGATCGGTCAATGTGGACGGCACCAAGTATCTGTTGGACGCGGCCGTTGCCGCCGACGTCCCCCGGTTTCTCTTCGCGAGCTCGGTGAAGGTGTTCGGCGAAACGACGGGCGGCTGCGTTGACGAGCGGGCGCCTCCCGATCCGCACACTTCGTACGCGCGCTCCAAGTGGGCGGCGGAGCAGGTGGTGGCGGCCGCCGCGGTGCCGGGGCGCATGGTCACGGTGTCGCTGCGCCTGCCTCTCGTCTATGGTCAGACTGCCAAGGGCAATCTCTATCGCATGATCGACGCGATCGACCGCGGCCGGTTTCCTCCGCTCCCTCGGGTACAGGCCGTCCGCAGCCTGCTCAGCGTGAAAAACTTCGTGCTCGCGGTGCGCGCACTGCTGCAGGCGAAAGAGACGTCACGGCCCTGTTACGTGGCCACGGACGAAGCGCCCTACTCCGTGACCGAGATCTACGATCTGCTGCGGCGTGGATTGGGTCTGCGCCCTCCGAGCTGGCGGGTCCCGCTCTCGGTCCTGACGTTCGCGGGCGCCTGCGGCGATCTCCTCCAGCTGTGCGCGAGGCGGCCTCTGCCGCTGACCTCCGCGACGCTTGTGAAACTCATCGGTCAGGCCTGGTATAGTCCTGACGCGCTCATGCGGGAGATGGGGTACCGGCCGTCCGACAGGTTCGAGGCCGCGGTGCCTGACCTCATTCGGCATTATCGGCAGTCACGCTCATGATGGGGTTCTTGGTCTTCGCGGTCGTCGGCACCTTGGCGTGGTGGATCACCGGCCGTCTGGCGCATGAAGCTTCATTTCTCCGCTCGCTGGATCATCCCAACGAACGGTCCTTGCACAGCGAACCGACTCCCCGCTCCGGAGGCATCGCCATTTTAGCCAGCATTCTGATCGGGATGGCCTTGGCCGCTGCCGGCTATGCCTTGATGCCGCAGTCGAAGGGATTTCTCCCGAAGGGATTTGCCTCTGCCAGTGTATGGATCGTCGGATCGATCGCCCTCGTGACCGTCGTCTCTTTTTTGGACGATCGCGGCGGTCTGCCGGTCTGGGTCCGCTTCGGGGCGCAGGCGCTCGCGGCGATGATCGTGGTGTGGGGTGTCGGGCTCAGACTGTCCTCCGTACCGATCCCAGGCGTCGGGACCGTGGCGCTGGGTTGGGTTGCCGTACCAATAAGCATCTTGTTTCTCCTTTGGATGACCAACCTTTACAACTTCATGGACGGCATGGATGGATTTGCCGGCGGCATGACCGTCATTGGGTTCGGGTTCCTCGCCTTCTTCGGCTGGAGGGCCGGGCATCCGTTCATGCTGCTGGCAACGTTGGTCGTCGCGGCGAGCGCAACCGGATTTCTGATTCATAATTTCCCGCCGGCTCACATATTTATGGGTGATATTGGAAGTATTACACTAGGGTTTGCCGCAGGCGCCCTCATGTTGCTTGGTGTGCGAGACCGGCTGTTCGACATCTGGGTGCCTCTGTTGATCTTTTCCCCGTTCATCCTCGACGCGACGGTCACCCTGTTGCGGCGCGCTTGGCGCGGCGCGCGCATCTGGGAGGGGCATCGGGAACATTATTATCAACGCCTGGTTCTCTCCGGGTGGAGCCATCGACGGTCGGTTCTCGTAGAGTATGGGCTCATGGTCTGGTGCGGAGGGTTGGCCATCGCCTATCGGAGCGCGACCGATCGATGGCGGGTGGCGATCTTGCTCGTCTGGATGGCGACGTTTGCCGGTCTGGCCTGGGCGGTCCACCGACGAGAATCGCGGGCGGACGCCGGGAGAGGATGATGTGATGAGGGAGACTTGCGTGTCGTCGTCACCGCAGCCCGTCACGTTGTCGTGGTATTTCGACGCGACGATCCGGCTCGTTCTGTTGGTTTATGTGGCGACGTTGCCCTTTAAGAAGCTGCTGGTCGTGGAGCGACACGGGTTTCTCGTGCTGCTCGCTTTGCTGGTCATTTGGTGTGCGTCGCGGCGGCGGTTCTTCTATCGGAAGACGCCGTACGACCTGTGGCTCCTGGCGTTCGTGCTGTGGGTCGGCCTCACGATCCCGTTCGCGGCGTATCCCTCGTACAGTTTCAAGGAGTACGGCAAGCTGCTCCAGGGCATGACCGTGCTCTACGCGGTGGTCTGGTTTCTGGCGGATGCGCGGAGCCGGAAAATTCTGCTCCTCGTGCCGGGCACGTCGCTGTTGATCGTATCCTCATACGGCCTGACCCAGTTCAACATCGCCAATCCACAGGCGGTCGTTTCGACGTTTCCGGCCGAGGTCTGGCTGACGACGTTTCTGGTCATGACCCTTCCGTATGCGCTGGCCGCTGCGTACGGCGATCATTCCTCCGATGCGCGATGGATCGGGGCGGTCCTGTCGGTGACGGCGGCGGCCTGTCTGCTGAGCACACAATCCAGGGCCGGCCTGATCGCCCTGGTGACCGAGTTCGTGGCGATGGCCTGGGTCATGCGTACGGCCTTAGCCAAATGGACGGCGGGGGTGGTGACGCTCGGCTTGGTGCTCGTCGTGCTGCTCGCGGTCTGGCTCAAGCCGCCGGTGCCGGTGGGGGAGCAACAGGCAGTGCAGAGTTCGATTCCGGTCAGGACCGGCCTAGCGACCATCGTCCACCGGTTCGACATCTGGAAATTCACCTTGTCGGAGATCGGCGAGCACTGGCTCGTCGGCGTGGGGTACGGAGGGCAAACGTATTCGATGCTGTATGGAGACGATGCAGAAACGGTCGTTCCCGGACATGCGGCCGTGAAGGCGCAAGGCGCCCACAACATCTTGTTGTACCTGGCCCTTCACGTGGGCGTGGCAGGAATGGCGCTGTTTCTCGGATTCTATGTGTCCATGGTACGCACGACCATGAACGGCTATCGAACGGCCACGGACAGATTTTCGAGATTGGTGCTGGCGGGCACGGTCGGGAGTATGATTGGGTTGTTCGTTCGCCTGCAATTTGATCAAATGTTGGTCGGGGCTCTGGCGGTCTTCTTCTGGATGTTGGTGGGCATGAGCATCCTCGCTCTGCCTTCGCGGGACGATCGCGAAGACGAAGCCGTTTCGAGCTGATTCCTATGCGTCTGACCGTCGTCAAAATCTTTCAGCGTCTTCTCGGTCGCTACGGGGACGCGCTGGTCCACTATCGATCGGTGATCGTCGTGCTGAGCCAGGCGGGCCTCGTCGTCGCGGCGAACGTCACGGCCTTCGCGCTCCGCTTCGACGGAGAAATTTCCCCCTTCTACGGCGCGCTGTTGCTCCGCGGCTTGCCCGTCATCGTGGCGGTGTATTGGCTGGGTCTGTTCGTCTTCGGTATTCAACATGGTCTGTGGCGATATGTGGGGTTGCACGATCTGGGACGCATCCTCTGGGCGTCGGTCGCCGGGGCCGTGGGTTCGTATGCGGTGCTGCACGGGCTCTTCGGATGGGTGGAGTATCCGCGCTCGGTGCTCATCCTCACGGGGTTGCTGAGCGGCCTCTATCTGGCGGGGATCCGGTTGGCGGTGCGGTGGTTCCGCGAATGGATTCAGGTCTGGAGCCCGATGACCAGACGAGTCCTCATCGTCGGCGCGGGCAATGCGAGCGAGCTGCTCGTGCGGGACATGTTGAGCGACGGCCGCTACCACTATCGTCCTGTCGGACTGATCGACGACGATCCGGTGAAACAACGGATGAAGATTCACGGGATTTCGGTAGCCGGGAGGATCGCGGACATTCCGGAGGTCTCCAGGCGGCTGGTGGTCCATGAAATCATCGTGGCGATCCCCTCGGCGTCGAACGTCCTGAAGCAAAAAATTCTGGCCGCGGCCGAAGGCTGCAAAGTTCCCATCAAGATCCTGCCGAGCGTCAAGCAGCTGTTGGCGGACCCGGCCGCCTTCAGACAGGTTCGACCGATGAGCCTGGAGGATCTGCTCCAGCGCGAGCCGGTGCAAACCGAGCGCGAGGAATTGCATCCCCTCCTGGAAGGGAGACGGGTGCTCGTGACCGGCGCCGGTGGATCGATCGGATCGGAGCTGTGCCGGCAGATCGCCCATTATCAGCCGGCGTTGCTGGTGCTCTTCGAACGGTACGAGAACAGCCTGCACGCGTTGGATCTCGAACTCCGGAGGCGGTTTCCACGGGTCAATATCGTTTCCGCCGTGGGCGACGTCACTCTGCCGGAACGGGTGGCGGACGTCATGGGTCAGACCCGGCCTGAGCTGGTGTTTCATGCGGCGGCGCACAAGCATGTCCCTCTCATGGAAATGAATCCCAAGGAGGCCGTCCGCAACAACGTGCTGGGGACCAGGACCATGGCGGAAGCGTCGTTGCAAGCCGGTGTGGAACGGTTTGTGCTGATTTCGACGGACAAGGCCGTGAACCCGACGAGCGTGATGGGAGCGTCCAAACGGGTGGCGGAAGATCTGATCCAGCGGTTGAATCTCAGGGCGACGGCGAAATTCACCGTCGTGCGATTCGGAAACGTCCTCGGGAGCAACGGCAGCGTGGTCCCCTTGTTCGCTGAACAGATTCGCGCGGGGGGGCCGGTTACGGTGACGCATCCGGACATTACCCGTTTCTTCATGACGATTCCCGAAGCGGTGCAGTTGGTCCTGCAGGCCAGCGTCCTCGGCCAGGGCGGGGATGTGTTCGTGCTCGACATGGGCGAGCAGATCAAGGTGGTCGATCTCGCGAGAAACATGATCGTGTTGTCTGGGCTCGTTCCGGAGGAAGATGTCCGCATCACCTACGTCGGGCTTCGTCCCGGCGAGAAACTGTTCGAAGAGTTGTTCGAAGAGGGAGAGCAGGTCGAACCGACCGCACACGCCAAGATCCGCCGTGCCGTGAAGGATCGTGTGCGCGGGGAAGGCGAAGTCGATCGGATCGTCGCGGGGTTGGAAGCGGCGGTCGGCCACGGCGACGACGAGGCCGTGATCCGGGCGCTGCAGGAGGCCGTTCCGACCTACAGGCCCCTCGCTCCCCCGAAACCCCAGCCCATTCTGTAAGCGCGTGTGCGCGCGTCGTTCAAGAGAGCCGAAAGAACCCGATCACGGTCGCCCTCCGCGATGGGAACCGCGCGATGGGAACCGATCGGCTCGCGGTGCGGTCGGACGGGATGCCGATGCGATGGCTAACGGGGAGGACGTATGAGAGGCGTGGTGCTGGCGGGAGGATTGGGGACGAGATTGTTGCCGTTGACCAAGGTCACGAACAAGCATCTGCTGCCGGTGTTCAATTGCCCGATGATTTATTATCCCATTCACACGCTCGCCAACGCCGGCATCGACGAGATCATGCTCGTGACCGGAGGCAACAGCGCGGGCGATTTCTTGAAACTCCTGGGCAACGGCAAAGAGTTCGGCCTTAAACGGTTGAACTACACGTATCAGGAAGGCGAAGGCGGCATCGCCGATGCCCTCCGGCTGGCGGAGCACTTCGCCGACGGAGAGCCGGTGTGTGTGATCCTCGGGGACAACATTATCGAGGGTAACATCGCCGCGGCCGCGCGTGCGTTTCGCGAGCAGCGGAACGGCGCCAAAATCCTGTTGAAGGAAGTGAACGATCCGCAACGATTCGGCGTGCCGGTGTTGCAAGGCACGCGCGTCATTCGGATCGAGGAGAAGCCGGCCAATCCCCCGTCGCCCTATGCCGTCACGGGCATCTACTTCTACGATGCCGAGGTGTTCGAGATCATCAAGACGCTGAAGCCGTCGGGGCGTGGCGAATTGGAGATCACGGATGTGAACAACGCGTATATTCGGGCCGGCACGCTGACCTGGAACCTGCTCGAAGGCTGGTGGACGGATGCCGGCACGATCGAATCGCTCCATCATGCGCATCAACTGGTCAGCCGGACGGGAGCGAATAAGAAGGAGATAGGTTCAGGAGTAGCCTTATGAGAATTCTGGTCACCGGAGGAGCCGGATTCATCGGATCGCATCTGGTCCGTCGCCTGATCGTGGGAGGCGGCCACGAGGTCGTCAACTTGGATGCGCTGACATATTCCGGCAACCTCGCCAACCTGCAGGATCTCGAGGGAGACCGGCGGTATCGATTTGTGCACGGCGATATTGCCGATCAGCCGTTGGTGGAGCGGGTCTTGCGCGAGCACCGGATCGACGCCGTCGTCAATGCGGCCGCGGAGACGCATGTCGATCGGTCGATTATGGATCCGGGGACCTTTGCGCACACGGACGTCGTCGGAACCGGCGTGTTGCTGGAGGAAGCCAGGCGCGCCGGCATCTCCCGGTTCCTGCAGGTCAGCACCGACGAAGTCTACGGCAGCGTCGAAACCGGAAGTTCGACGGAGGAGGCGCCGCTCGCTCCGCGCAGCCCCTATTCCGCAAGCAAGGCCGGCGGGGAACTGCTCGTGTTGAGTTACTGGACGACGTTCGGCTTTCCGGTGATGGTGACGCGCGGCAGCAACACCTACGGCCCCAACCAGTATCCGGAGAAGTTCATTCCCTTATTCATCACCAACGCGATCGACGACCAGGCGCTTCCGTTATATGGAGATGGGCGTCAGCGCCGTGATTGGCTGGCGGTCGAGGATCATTGCGCGGCGATCGACCATGTATTGCTCCGGGGCGAGCCGGGGCAGATCTACAATATCGGCGGCGGCAACGAACGGGACAATATCACCGTTGCGGAGCGGCTGCTGGCCTGCCTCGGCAAGCCGACCCGGCTCATCCAATTCGTCCGTGACCGTCCGGGACACGATCGGCGTTATGCGGTCGATTGCGCCAAGCTGCAGCGGCTTGGATGGCAGCCGTCCGTCTCGTTCGACGATGGGCTGAAGGCCACCGTCGAATGGTACCGGACGCATGAATCCTGGTGGCGTCCCCTCAAGTCGGGCGAGTTCCGTCGCTATTATGAGGAGCAATACGGGAAGCGACTCACAGATTAGGCTGAGGTTGAGGCTGACTCCTCCTGAAGCGCACTTGACCTGAACCACAACCTGAACCTTTCTTAATATGCGCATCTTAATTACCGGCGCACAAGGCCAACTTGGTTTCGCATTGCGGCAGGCGCTTAGAAGCGAGACCCTGATCCTGAAGGACTTGCCCGAGTTCGATGTGACGGCCCCGTCGTGTGAGGAGCAGATCGTTCAAGCCCGGCCCGACGTCGTGGTGCACGCCGCCGCCTATACCAATGTTGATGGAGCGGAGCGGGAACCGGACCAGGCCAGGGCGGTCAACGTCGCGGGGACGACCGCCGTGGCGCGCGCGGCGGGGCGGATCGGCAGCAGGTTGATCTACATTTCGACGGACTACGTGTTCGACGGCGTCAAGGCCGCGCCGTATACGGAAGAAGATCTTACCAACCCCCTCAACGTGTACGGCCGGTCGAAGCAGGAAGGGGAAGCGGCGGCCGCCGAACAGTGCGAGAATTGCCTCGTCGTCCGCACGGCCTGGCTTTACGGACAGGGTGGACAGAATTTCGTCAAGACGATCATGCGGCTCGCCGGCGAACGGCCGACGCTGGAGGTCGTGGCGGACCAGCGGGGATGTCCGACGTTCGCCGACGATCTGGTTCACGCGCTGTGCGACCTGATCCCAAGCAGGCTCACGGGAGTCTGTCACGCGACGAACAGCGGAAGCAGCACGTGGTACGAATTCGCCGACACGATTGTGCGGCTGGCCGGTGGCGCAGCCGTGGTCCGTCCGATCACCACCGCTGAATCCTCGCGTCCGGCGAAGCGTCCTCCGTACAGCGTCTTGGCGTATGGACGTCTGGGACTGGTGCGGCCTCCCCTGCCGGATTGGCGCGATGCGCTGCATCGGTTCATGAGACAGAGCCGTTCGTCCGGTCCGGCGGTGCGCTCGTAAGGCGGCGCCTCGGTGCGCGGGCCGCCGAAGGTTTTTTGTTTGCACCGTCGCGTCGAGTCGGTATGATGACGGCGTGAGCGACCCCGAGGGACGTCCATCACAATGACCAAATCTCGAGCCGCCACGCGTCGCGGTCAGAAGGCGGCCGGCAAGGGGCTCGCTGGCAAGCTCAAGGGGATTCGGTTGTTTGCGACCGACGTCGACGGGGTGCTGACCGACGGCGGCATGTACTATGCCGAATCCGGAGACGAGTGGAAAAAATTCAACACCCGCGACGGGATGGGAATCAAACTGCTCCAGCGCGCGGGACTACTGACCGCGATCGTGACCCAGGAACGCACCAAGCTGGTCGCCAGGCGCGCTGAAAAGCTGGCGATCCCGGAGGTGCATCAGGGCGTGATGGACAAGCTGGCCCTGATCCGGGAGATGGCGGCCAGACACGGGTTGACGATGGAGCAGGTGGCGTACATCGGCGACGACATCAACGATCTCGCCACCCTCAAGGCGGCCGGCTTTTCGGCGGCTCCGTTCGACGGGGTGCGGCAGGTGGTCACGGCGGTCGATTACGTGTGTCGCAAGAAGGGCGGCGAAGGAGCCGTTCGGGAAGTCATCGACATGATTCTTGATGCGCGCAGCGGTTTCGGGGAGGGCTAGTCGAATGAAGGATCGAACGGCGGTATATCCCGTCATCATGGCGGGCGGCAGCGGCACCAGATTCTGGCCGTTGAGCCGGCATCTGTTTCCCAAACAGCTGCTTCGCATCATCGGCGATGAGACCTTGATCCAGCAGACGATGAGACGGGTGATTCATGCGGCGCCGGCCGAACGGGTATTGATCTCGACCAATCCAGCTCAGGCGGAGTCGATCCGGATTCAACTCGGGGAATGGAAGGATGCGATCAAGGACAACTTCGTGCTCGAGCCGGAAGGCAGGAACACGGCTCCCGCCATCGCCCTGGCCGCGCTGGAACTGGTCCGCCGCGATCCGGACGCGGTGATGCTGGTCGTGCCTGCGGATCATATCGTCAAGGGGCAGAAGGAGTTCGACGCCGCAGTCGGGCTTGCGGCGGAGCTGGCCGCGCAGGGATATCTCGTGACGTTCGGCATCAAGCCGACCAGACCCGAAACCGGCTACGGCTATATCAAGCCCAACAAACGGGTCACCGTCGGCACACAGGGGAAGCTCAAGGGCCATCCGGTGAGCCGTTTCGTGGAAAAGCCCAACGCCGCCAAGGCGGTGCAGTACATGAAGGCGAAGGAATACTACTGGAACAGCGGCATGTTCGTCTGGCGGGCCGCGACGATCCTCGAGGAAGTCCGGCGCCATCAACCGGCGCTGTTCAAGGGGATGGCACGCATCCGCGAGTTGATGCGGGCGGGAGGGATGAGAGGGGCGATCGACAAAGAATACAAGAAACTGGCTCCGGTGTCCGTCGATACCGGGGTCATGGAGCGGTCCACCAAGTCGGCCGTCGTGCCGGTCGCCTTTGAATGGTCGGATGTCGGGAGTTGGGGCAGCCTCGACGAGGTGGCTCCCAAGGACAAGGCCGGCAACATCGTCGGAGGCCGGGTCGTTGATCTCGGCAGCCGACGGTCCGTCGTCTACGGAGACCGACGCGTCGTGGCGACGATCGGGTTGACCGACATGGTGGTGGTCGATACTCCCGATGCCACGCTGGTCTGTCCGAAGAACCGGGCCCAGGATGTGAAGAAGGTCGTGGACATCCTCAAGCAGCAGGGCGCTCCCGAGCATCTCGAACACGTCACCGTCCATCGGCCGTGGGGATCCTATACCGTGCTGGAGGAAGGGGACGGGTACAAGGTGAAGCGAGTGACGGTGAAACCGGGCGGGAGATTGTCGCTGCAATTGCATCACCGGAGGAGCGAGCATTGGGTGGTCATCGCCGGCACGGCAAAGGTGACCAGGGGCGACGACGTCTTCGATCTCCAAGTCGGGCAGAGCACGGCCATTCCGGTCGAGACGCGTCACCGCCTGGAGAATTTCGGCCGCAACACGCTGCACATCATCGAAGTGCAGAACGGGCCGTATCTCGGCGAGGATGATATCGTCCGGTTCAAGGACGAGTACGGACGGACCGCGCAGGGTTGAGTCGGAGCAGGAGCCGGCATGGGGCTTTTTCGAGAGTATGATCTGCGGGGCATCGTCGGCAAGGAGCTGACCGACCCGATCGCCGAACAGGTAGGACGCGCCTATGCCACCTATGTCAAGGATCGGGATGTGAAGACGATCTCCGTCGGCCGTGACGGCCGGCTGAGCTCTCCCGGGCTTTTTCAGGCGCTGGTGCGGGGACTGCTCGGCGGCGGGTTGAATATCGTGGACGTCGGCGTTTGTCCCTCCCCGTTGGTCTATTTCTCGCTGTTCACCTTGCCGGTCGAGGGTGGGATCATGATCACCGGCAGCCACAACGCGGCCGAATACAACGGGTTCAAGATCTGCGTCGGCAAGGAGGCCATTCACGGAGAGGCGATTCAGGACCTTCGCCGCATCTTGGAGGCCGGCCGGTTCGTCTCCGGACAGGGTCGGTTGTCCGAGCACCCGATCATTCCCGACTATCTCGCCTACATCAAGCGCAGTTTCCCTGATGTCAACGGCAAACGGCTGCACGTCGTCATCGATTGCGGCAACGGGGCGGCGGCCCTGGTGGCCAAACAGGCGCTCGAATTGTTGGGTTGCCGCGTGACCGGGCTCTACTGCGACCTGGACGGTCGGTTTCCGAATCATCATCCCGATCCGACCGTGCTGGAAAATCTCCACGATCTGATGGAGGCCGTCAAGCGGCATCAGGCGGACGTAGGCATCGGCTACGACGGCGACGCCGACCGGATCGGGGCCATCGACGAACAAGGGCATGTGTTGTGGGGAGACCGACTGCTCGTGGTCTATGCGCGCGACATCCTGGCCTCCAAGCCGGGGAGCACGATCATCTCGGAGGTGAAAGCCTCCCAGAGCCTGTATGACGATATCGCCAAACAGGGCGGTCGGCCGGTCATGTGGAAAACAGGCCATTCGCTGATCAAGTCCAAAATGAAAAGCGAAAATGCCGTATTGGCCGGCGAGATGTCGGGACACATGTTTTTCGCCGACCGCTATTTCGGTTATGATGACGCAATTTACGCGTCCTGCCGCCTGATCGAGATCCTGTCCAAGAGATCCCGACCTCTCTCCTCTCTCGTGGCGGACCTTCCACAGACTTCGGTGACGCCTGAGATCCGCGTCGACATGCCGGATACGGTCAAGTTCGACGTGGTCAAACGGGTCCACGAGCGCTTCGCCGGCTACCTCAAGACAGGGCATGAAATCGGACAGTACCGCCTGCCGCTTCGCGACCTGGTCACGATCGACGGGGTACGTGCCATTTTCGACGACGGATGGGGCTTGATCCGCGCCTCCAATACGCAGCCGGCGCTGGTCTTGCGCTTCGAGGCGACCTCGCCCGCCCGCCTCAAGGCGATCCGCACCACGGTCGAGCATGAGTTGGCCGATGCGAAGCACTCATTGGGACAGTAGCAGGCTGTTGAGAAAGTCCGCCAGCGGCGTTCCCTGCCTTCGCCGAAGCGCTTCGCGCAGGCCGGTCGTGTCGCTCAGAGGCTCAGAGGGGACTGGCTCCCGCCGTAGCCTGGCGAAGGCGGGTGCCTGTCCCAGTTTCCAGCAACGGGGACAGTCGCCGATCGGAAGGGCGACAATCCCCGAGCTGCGGCCTTGCCTGTGGAATGGCGCGTGTTGGCGCGCCGGGGTTGGGCGGGTGAGAACCGAGGCCTTTCTGAACAGCCTGCAGGGCATGCTGATGGCGTCCGTGACCTCAGACACGACTCCAGGTCCGAGGTCATCACGTAGTTTGTCAACACACTGTTAGCTCGTTGGTTCCCTCCTTCTCCCTGCAAACCGTTTCCCATTCTACGGCGCGGTGGTTGCTCGCCGCCTCGCTCCTCGCCTCGCTCCTCGGAGATCCGGTTCGGACCCGGGCGGAGACCCGCCCGCTCTTGCCGGCCGTGCAGGCCGGCGAACGGCTGACCTATGAGCTGTCTTGGCTCAGCATCCTGGCCGGAACCGCCGTGCTCGAGGTTGCGGAGGCCGGCAACGCGCATGCTTCGCTCAAACTCATGATGACGGCGCAGTCCAGCCCGAAGGTCACCCGGTTCTATCCGGTGGACAATCGGGTGGAATCATTGGTGAGCCGCGACACGTTTCTCTCGGAACACATGACCTTCCATCGGCGGGAGGGCAAGCGCAAGAATGATTTCGACTACACCTTCCACCACGATCAAGAGACGGTGACCGCGGTCAAGGACGGCGCGTCGGAGACCCTGCCCATTCCTCCCGACACGTTCGACGCGATTTCCTGTCTGTACTATGTCCGCAGCCTCCCTCGGCTCACGCCGGGCACCACGGAATCGCTCAATGTTCACCATGACAAGAAGAACTACAAGCTCGAAGTACGTGTGGAGGGCATGGAAGCGATCAACGGCTCGTGGGGAAAGGCGGAGGCGATCCGCTTGTTGGTGATCATGCCGTTTCAAGGGATCTTTTTGAACCAGGGCAATATCCGCGTGTGGCTGACCAACGACGCCCGGCGCATTCCGCTGAGAATGAAGGCTCGAGTGATCATCGGCTCGATCGTGGCCGACCTCGTGAGCGGTCTGCCGGGCGGCGCGTCTCACCCTTGAAAGGGTGACATGTTTCATTGCTCGTCCCGTCGCAGACAGGCTATAATTGCCTGCGATCATCCCATTCGGACAGGGTTCGCGGGCCCTTCAGACGCCGCTCATTCATGGCACTTCATTCGCTGACGCTTGAGCAGTACTTCAATCGAAGCCACATGGACGTCCCGGGAGGGGGCGCCCTCTTCACGACCCTCCTGTCGCACGTGGGATTGGTGGGCAAGCTCCTGTCCCGCGACCTTCGCCTGGCCGGTCTCCTCAATGTGCTCGGCACGAGCGGGGATACGAACGTGCAGGGCGAAGCGGTCAAGAAACTGGATCAAATCGCCAACGAAACCTGCGTGCAGGTCTTCCAGCGGAGCGACGTCGTGTGCGCCCTCGCCTCGGAGGAAATGGAAAAGCCGGTGATCGTTTCGAAGCCGGGGCCGCAGGCGCCGTATATGGTCCTGTTCGATCCCCTCGACGGCTCCTCGAATACCGATGTCAACATGCCGCTCGGGTCCATATTTTCGATCGTCACCCACCAGCCGGCCGACCGGGCGCCGGGAGAGCGGGACCTGTTGCGGAAGGGTACGGATCAGCTGGCGGCCGGCTATCTCCTCTTCGGCCCCAGCACGATCTTCGTCGTGGCCACGGGAAAAGGCGTGCACGGGTTTACGCTCGATCCGGGACTCGGCGAGTATCTGCTGTCGCACGAGCACATGACGATCCCGACTCGCGGCAAGATCTACGCGGTGAATGAGGGAAATTATCGGAAGTGGCCCGACGGGACGAAGCGGTATTTCGATCAGTTGAAGACGGACGATAAGGCGACCGGGCGGCCCTATACCGGGCGCTATTCAGGCTGCCTGGTCGCCGACGTGCATCGTATTCTACTCAACGGAGGCATCTATCTGTATCCGGCGGAGGCCAAGAAGCCGGAAGGGAAACTCCGGCTGCTCTATGAGGCGAACCCTCTGGCGCTGATCGTCGAGCAGGCAGGCGGACTGGCGAGCACGGGAACAAAGCGGATTCTCGACGTCGAACCGGAGCGGTTGCATCAGCGGGTTCCGCTTCTGATCGGGAGCCGGGACGACGTGCGGGAGGCGGAAGCCTTTTTTGCCAAGTCGTAAGGGGCCTCATGCGGTCCTGGAGCGGGAGTCCGTGCCCCCCGCGACCTGCCGAGAGCGTGGCGTGAATTCTGCGGTCTTAGGCCGAGGCGTTGCGAAACGAGAAATGAGTTGAAGGGCTGTTTCAACAGCTCGATTGGGAGGGACACATGGCTGACAGGATTCAAGAGATTTTAAGTTGGTACGGCAGCGACAACGCAGGGACCAAGACCAACATCGCGCGCCTCCTGCGGAGCGGAAAGCTCGGGGGCACAGGCAAGCTCGTCATTCTTCCCGTGGATCAGGGATTCGAGCACGGCCCAGCCAGAAGCTTTGCGCCGAATGCGGCGGGGTACGATCCGCTGTATCATTTCCAATTGGCCATCGACGCCGGGTGCAATGCCTACGCGGCCCCGTTGGGGTTCTTGGAAGCGGGAGCGAGCCATTTCGCCGGCCAGATCCCGCTGATCTTGAAACTGAACAATCACGACGTGTTGCACGACGACAAGGATCCGCTTCCTTCCGTCACCGGCAGCGTCCGTGATGCGCTTCGGCTGGGATGCGCGGCCGTCGGCTTCACGATCTATCCAGGATCGGCCCACTGCAACGCCATGTACGAGCAATTGCGCGCCATCGGGGAGGAAGCGAAGGACAACGGGCTTGCGTTGGTGGTGTGGTCGTATCCCCGCGGCTCCGCCCTCAGCAAGGAAGGCGAGACGGCGATCGACGTGGTGGCCTATGCGGCGCAGATCGCGGCGCAGTTGGGCGCGCATGTCATCAAGGTGAAACTCCCCAGCGCCCATCTCGAACAGGCCGCGGCCAAGAAGGTGTATGAGTCGACGCAGATTCCCATCAAGACGCTGGCGGAGCGGGTGAAGCACGTCATCCAGAGCTCGTTCGACGGGCGCCGAATCGTGATTTTCTCCGGCGGGGCGAAGGCCGAGGATCAGAACGTCTTCGAGGAGGCCCGCGCCATCCGTGAAGGCGGCGGGTTCGGTTCCATCATCGGGCGGAACTCGTTCCAGCGGCCGAAGGCGGACGCAGTCAAGTTTCTGCACACGATCATGGGTATCTACGCCGGCGAAATCCGATAGCAACCGATCGAGTGAACCGACCGCGGCGCGGTGCTCCGGGCCGAGGGACGGACGCGGGTCGCGGCAGCTGAAGTCTCGTTCGGGAGCGAGGTCGTGACGGCAATCCAAAGGTCACCGCATTTCGCCGAGGATCACGGATGAAATTGAGTCGGTCTTGGGTGGTGTCGTTCGTGTTGGTGGTGGTCGGCGTCGTCATCGGCGTCGGGGTCGCGTCCGATTTGGGATGGCTTCCGAGCGGAAGCGCGGGACCGGACCCGGTACCCGCGCCTGATCCGATCGTCCGTCCCATCGCCACGGCGCCACAACCGGTCATGCCGGGCGCCGGTGCCAAGAACTTCGTCGAGATCGCCAAAATGGTGAAGCCGGCGGTCGTCAACATTGCGGCCACCCGAAACGGAAAGTCCGGTGAGGGACCTCACGGCTCGCCGTTCGATGATCCCTTTTTCCGCCGGTTCTTCGGCGATGAGTTTTTCAAGCGGGAGACACCCCCGCGGGACCGTAAGGAGCGGGGTCAGGGGTCGGGGGTCATCGTGGATCCGAACGGCGTCATCATTACGAACAATCATGTGGTCAGTAAGGCCGACGAGATTCGGGTGTTCCTCTCGGACAAGCGCGAGTTCAAAGCCAAGCTGATCGGGACCGACGCCAAGACGGACATCGCAGTGGTCAAGATTGAAGCGACCGGATTGCCCGCAGTCTCTTTCGCCGATTCAGACCAGCTTGAAGTGGGCGAATTCGTGTTGGCGGTCGGAAGCCCGTTCGGACTGACGCAAAGCGTGACCATGGGCATCGTGAGCGCGGTGGGACGGGCCAGCATGGGCATCGCCGAATACGAAGATTTCATTCAAACAGATGCCGCGATCAATCCCGGGAACTCAGGCGGGGCGTTGGTCAACGTGCGGGGCGAGCTTGTGGGCATCAACACGGCGATCTTCAGCCAGAGCGGCGGCAACATGGGCATCGGGTTCGCCGTGCCCAGCAATCTGTCTCGATCGATCATGGATCAACTGCTGAGGAGTGGGAAGGTCGTCCGAGGGTGGCTGGGCGTCGCGATCCAAGAACTCACGCCGGAACTGGCTTCACAGTTCGGCATCGGCGACACGAAAGGCGTGTTGGTCAGCGACGTTATGGAGGACAGTCCGGCGAAGAAAGCAGGATTCGAGCGCGCCGACGTCATTGTGGAATACGACGGCAAGCCGATGGATTCTCCGACACATCTAAGGAATGCCGTGGCCCAGACCCCCATCGGGCGGAAAGTCACCGTCAAGTTGATCCGCGACAAGAAGCCCAAGCTGCTCGAGCTGACGATCGTCGAACAGCCGAAATCGATGAGCCAGTCGGGGGCCGATGACGGCGGAGAATCCTCTTCCCCGTCCGGGGTACTCTCGGATATAGATGTCCGGGAGTTGAATGAAGACCTGGCCGGGCGGTACGGCCTCAAGGCCTCAGAGCGGGGGCTCGTGGTGATCCGTGTGAAACCGGACTCCTCGGCGGAGCAAGCCGGCGTGCGGGAAGGGGACATCATCCTGGAAGTCAATCGCAAGGCGGTGAACTCCATCAAGTCCTACGAGCGTGCGGCGTCCGGTTTGGCCAAGGATCAATCGGTGTTGCTGCTGCTCAAGCGGAAGGGGCAGGCGATCTATCTCACGCTCAAGCCGTAGCGGAGTGTTCGTTCGAAGGAGCATGAAAGCCGGCTGTTCAACAAGGCCGTCCGACCGGGTCGCAGCGGACTTCTTCAACGGCCTGCAAGGGGGGAGGTGAGGGTATGGTACCAAGAGCCATATTTGTCCTTCTCAGCGCGTTGGCCGGGATGGCCCTGTTCATAAAGGCTGATGGGGCTGATGCATCATATTGGCTGTATGGGTTCGTGATCGGGACCGTCACCGGAGGCCTGATCGTCGCGGGGGAATATGCGCTGCGGAACCTGTCATTCGGCATCATCATCGGCGGGACGGCCGGGCTGGCGGTCGGGTTGTTGTTGACCGGGTTGGTGGAGTGGGTGGGCGGCGAGATTTTCGACGTCCAGACCTTTCTCTTCCACATCGGCGGCTTGGTCTTTCTGTTGGGGCTGCCCTATTTGGGGCTGGTCATCGGCGCCCGGTTCGGCAAAGAGAAGCTGCCGAGCCCCGAGCAGAAGTTTTTCGAGCTGTCCGGAAACACGGTGTGCCCCAAGGTGCTCGACACCAGCGTGATCATCGATGGGCGCGTGGCCGATCTCTGCGAAACCGGATTTCTCGAAGGCACGTTTCTGGTGCCGCACTTCATCCTGGACGAGCTGCAGCATATCGCCGACTCGTCC
The DNA here is from genome assembly GCA_029194535.1 of Nitrospira sp. NCBI lineage: Bacteria > Pseudomonadati > Nitrospirota > Nitrospiria > Nitrospirales > Nitrospiraceae > Nitrospira > Nitrospira sp. The sequence goes on from JARFXR010000001.1 coordinate 1,321,567, forward strand.
GACTCCCTCAAACGGGCCAGGGGCCGGCGTGGATTGGACATCCTGAACAAGGTGCAGAAGATGCCCGAAGTGGACGTGCGCATCATCGACGAGGACTTTCCACAGGTCAAGGAAGTCGACGCCAAGCTGGTCGTGTTGGCCAAGAAGATGAACGCCAAGATCATCACCAACGACCTGAACCTCAACAAGGTCGCCGAGCTGCAAGGGGTTCGAGTTCTCAACATCAACGAACTCTGCAATGCGCTGCGCCCGGTCGTGCTGCCGGGGGAGACCATCCGCGTCTTTGTGTTGAAGGAAGGCAAGGAGGCGGGACAAGGGGTCGCCTATCTCGACGACGGCACGATGATCGTCGTGGACAATGCTCGTCGGTACATCGGCAAGAACGTCGACGTCGTCGTCACCAGCGTGCTCCAGACCACGGCCGGCCGCATGATCTTCACCAGGCTCAGAGAGGAGACGGAACGAGAGGAGTTGCAGGTCGCTCGTGGATAGTCGCCGCGTCGTTGCCCTGATTCCCGCCGCGGGCCGTGGGCTCCGGATGGGCGGGCCGGTGCCCAAACAGTTTCTGGCTCTAGGCGGATTTCCTCTGGTCGTTCACTCCCTGCGCGCCTTCCAGTCCGCCGCCGCGATCGACGCCATCGTGCTCGCCGTGCCGGAAGCCGACGTCAACTACTGCCGATCGGATATCGTTCGCGCGCACGGCTTCACGAAGGTCGCCGAGGTCGTGGCCGGTGGCAAAGAGCGCCAAGACTCGGTTCGTCTGGCTCTGAACCGGGTGGGCCCCGATACCGAAATCGTGGTCGTCCATGATGCCGTCCGTCCGTTCGTCACGATTCGGATGATCGATGAGGTGGTGACGGCGGCACGAGCCGGCGGTGCCGCCATCGTCGCACTCCCCATGCGGGACACGGTGAAGCAAGTGGGACCGGACCGGGTCATTGAGCGGACCGTGGACCGGACCCCTCTCTGGTTGGCGCAAACCCCTCAAGCGTTCAGACGGGAATGGCTCGCTGAAGCCCATCGTAAGGCGCAGCTCGAAGGGGTCCAAGCGACCGACGACGCCTACCTCATCGAATGGTTCGGCCGGCCGGTGTCGGTCGTGGAGGGCCACGGAGAAAACATCAAGGTGACGAGACCCGAAGACTTGTTCATCGGCGAGGCGATCCTCTCGTCTCGGCGTTCATCCACTATGTAAAGGAGCGGTATGTCGAAGCGATCAGGATGGCGAGTGGGATACGGTTACGACGTGCATCCGCTGGGGGTCGGACGCAAGCTCATCCTGGGGGGCGTGGAGATTCCTCACGACAAAGGCCTGTTGGGGCATTCGGATTCCGACGTGCTCGTACACGCTGTCTGTGATGCCTTGCTGGGTGCGATGGGAGAAGGAGATCTGGGGCGGCACTTTCCGAGTTCCGATCCGAAGTACAAGGGTATTTCCAGTCTCAAGTTGCTGGAGGACGTCATCTCCAAGCTCAAGAGCAAGGGGTATCGAATCGGCAACATCGACACGGTGATCGTCGCGCAGGCGCCCCGCCTGGGGCCTCATTTGTCGGCCATGCAGAAGAGGTTGGCCGAGGTCTCCGGGATTGATCCGGATCTGGTCAACGTGAAGGTGAAAAGCGGAGAAGGGCTCGACGCGGTCGGGAGAGAAGAGGGCATGACGGCGCACGCCGTTTGTTTGATTGAGCCCGCGTGACCGGCGTACACTGAGCGTCATGTTCAAGGCCATCCGACAGGACCTGCAGGCGGTCTTCGATCGAGACCCGGCGGCCACCAGCCGCATGGAGGTCATCGTCACGTACGCCGGTTTTCATGCTCTGGTGGCCTATCGCCTCGCGCATTGGCTGAAGGTCTACAATGTGCCCTTCATTCCCCGGTTGATTTCTCAAGTCGCTCGCTGGGCCACCGGTATCGAGATCCATCCGTCAGCCAGGATCGGAACCGGCTTCTTCATCGATCACGGTATGGGAGTGGTCATCGGTGAGACGGCGGAGATCGGCGACCATGTGACCTTGTTCCAGGGAGTGACGCTTGGCGGCACCGGGAAAGAGCGCGGCAAACGTCATCCGACCTTGGGCAATCACGTTTTGGTGGGAGCCGGCGCCAAGATTCTCGGCGGGATTACGATCGGAGACAACGTGAAGATCGGCGCCAATTCCGTCGTCCTCAAGAGCGTGTCCCCGAATTCGACGGTCGTGGGGGTGCCGGCGCGCGTGATCAAGACCCAGGGAGACCGGTTGCCGGACGCGACGATGGACCAGACCAACCTGCCCGATCCGATCAGCGATCGGTTCCTGGCTCTTGAGCAGGAACTAATCCAGCTACGCAAGAAGCTCGAAAATCGCGATAACCCTCCTTCGCGATCATAACCCACCGCTTCGCGCACATCGTTCACGGTTTCGTGCTACAAGCCAAACAGGTCAGCGGGGCGCGAGAAAACCCGCGCCCCGTTCCTCGCCTCAACTTGAGAGACAGCTGCTCATAAACTGTTTCCGCTCCTCTCCCGCAAGCTTCTTCTGTCCCGCCTCTTTGTTGCACGTCTTCATCTTTTCCTGCTGAGCCGTTTTTCCCCCCTTGCCGGACTTACCCGACAGGCATGTCTTCATAAACGCTTGCCTGGCCTCTCCCTTGCCTTCGCCCGATAATCCCTTTTCGTCGGCCGCTGCGTTGCAGGCTTTCATCTTGTTCTGCTCCGGAGGCGCGGCTCCGCCGGTCTGGGCGAGTCCCAAGGCGGCCACGAAACACGACAGCACGATCAAACCGGTGATCTTCATCGGCGGCACTCCTTTGTGAGTAGGTGAACGGCGCGGATGGCGTCCGCCTCGTTCCTGTCTGCGACTACGAGGCGCCGTCGGAAGGCGCGGTCGCCGTTCAGAGACGATGCGGACACATCATCAGCCCGCATTATTCACGAGAGTTCGTAACGAAACCGCCAAGACGCTACGCGAGACGGGCGCGCGGAGCATACCGCACTTCGTGTGGTCCGGCGGCTCATGCGGCGAAGCCGTTGTTCCTTGCGCCGCCGGAGAGATACCGTCGGCTGTCCGAGCTTGTCGCGGCGGCCTATCGGCGGTTGCAGAAGAAGTCATCGTGAATAATGCGGGTTAGGCGGCGCCACTATAGCAAAGCTTCTGGAGACTGTCTGCAGAACAGGCGCAGATTTATTGGTGGTAATCGACGTGCAGCAGAAACAGGCCGTGAGCCGGGGCGGTTCGTCCGGCCTTCGTGCGGTCTTTCGCCGCAAGCATTGCGGGTATTTCCTCGGCACTGCGTTGCAGATGGCCCACTTCCACCAGCGTCCCCACGATAGCGCGAACCATGTGTTTGAGGAAGCGGTCGGCGTAAGCTTGAATATGCAGGTAATCGCCCTCGCGGTAGATCGACAATCGTTGAAGCCGGCACAGGGGATCCTCATTGTCGGTCAGCGACCCTTCGAACGACGTGAAGTCATGTGAACCGGTCAGCAAGGAGGCGGCTCGTTGCATCGCCTCGACGTCCAGAGGCTTGTGGATATGCCAGACGTGATGCCGGTCGACGGCCGAACGAGTCGGACGGTTGAGAATGCGGTATTCGTACAATTTACCGCTGGCCGCGTAACGCGCGTGGAAACCGTCCGGCATGATCTCAGCCGACCGGACCGCGATGTCCTTGGGCAACCTCGCGTTCATACCCTTGAGCCACTCTCGCGAGGTCCAGTCTCTGTCGATGCGGAAACTGGCGACCTGTCCCAATGCATGGACGCCGGCGTCGGTGCGCCCGGCTCCGACGATCGAAACCTCGGTCTGTGTCAGAAGGTGCACGGCGGTTTCGAGGGCTTCTTGAATGGTCGGATGGTCCGGCTGCCGCTGCCAGCCGGCATAGGCGGTGCCGTCGTACTCGACGATCAGTTTGACGGTGGCCATGGGATCAGTGGCGCAGCGGGCCGCCGGTCATCGAAGCGGCTGCTTGGAAGCCGCCAGGTATGCCCGCACACCTTCATGCAGCGATTCGGCGACGCGGGTGGTGAACGTATGGTTACGAAGCAGCTCTTCCTCCGCCGAATTGGAGATGTAGGCGATCTCCGCCAGGATGCTCGGCATGCTCGTGAAGCGCAGGACGTAAAAGGGCGCCGTCTTGACGCCATGATCGACCAGTGAATAGTGGCCGTTGAGATGTGTAATCATCGCTTCCTTGGCGGTCCAGGCCAGTTCCAATGACGCTTCGATCTTCCTGGTCGTCAGGAGATCCGCCACCAGGTATTCCCATCCGACTCCCGTGCTGCTCAGCGGCGTGCCGTTTTCCCGGGCCGCCACCTCGAGCGCCCGCTGATCCTTGGCTTCACCGAAGTGATAGATTTCGATGCCGCGCACGGAGCGCTGGGGATGGGAATTAACGTGGATCGACACGAAGAGATCCGCTTCATGGCCGTTGGCGAACTTCGCCCGGTCTTCCAATTCCACGAAGATATCACGGTCCCGCGTCATGACGACGCGCAGCCCCGGCTCCTTTGCGAGCAGATCACGCAGTTTGAGCGCCACTTTGAGCGTGATGTCCTTTTCCTCCGTCCCGCGTTGGCCGTGCGCGCCCGGGTCTCGGCCGCCGTGTCCAGGATCAATCACCACCGTCGTGAAGGGCTTGGCTCGCGGCGGGACTGGCTGAACAGGCGGGGAGAACGGCGGAGGCGTTTCTTCCACGGCATCGGGAGCGGGCAAGCCTCCGGCCTGCTTTGAGGGTACGACGTCGACGACCAACCGAGGAGGATTCGAGAGGGACAGCAGTTTGTAGGACTGAAACGTGCCGGCGGGCAGTGCGATCGAAACGGCCTTGTCGGAGGTTTGCGCAATGACAAAGGGCTTGGCCAGCAGGCCTCGAGCGAGTTTGGCTTGAGCGGACTTGCCCAGCGTGGCGCGCGGGATTTCAATGACGACGCCTTCCGCCTGCGGCGCCGGTCTGGCGGGGGTGCGGGTGACGTGGTCGAGGTCCAGAACCAACCGGGTCACATCGGAAGAGACGGCCGTGCGGAGGTTTTGAATGGTCGTGATGCCGATCGTGGTCGGCGTCATGCTGATGCGCGAGTTACGGCTGCGTTTGGAGGTGCTTGGTTGATCCTGGAGGGAACGATGGGTTTCAGCCAGGGCTGTGGGGGAACCGGGTGTGTCGTAGCAGCCCGGACCGGTCAAACTGATCGTGACGGCGATGACGAGAGCGCGCCAGAGAGCCAACGGCATGACGAAGCTCAACACAATGAGAATGTCATCTATGTCTCAGAAGTTCAACGACTTGTCAAGGGTACGGGCAGAACGCGCGTGGTCGCCGCGGTTGACAGCCCGCGACCTCGCGCGTAGGGTTTGCCCATGCCGGTACACCTTATCATCGACGGGTACAATCTGCTCGCCGTGATGGGCGGGCAGGCTCGCTGCGACGGCCCGCGTTCGTCATCGGGTCGCGACAACTTGGTGAGGGATCTGTCGGCCTATCGGCGCCGAAAAGGGCATGCGGTGACGGTGGTGTTCGACGGTTGGCACTCGGGGCAGCTCTTTGAGGGGCGCGAGCATCGTTTGGGAATCCAGATCATCTATTCGAAGCGGGGAGAGCGGGCCGACCAGGTGATTCAACGGCTCGCGAAGGAGTTCGAGTCGGATTGCGCGGTCGTCAGCTCCGACCGCGAAGTCACCGACTATGCGCGAGCCCAGGGAGCATTCGTGATGGAGGCTCGGGAATTTGCCGAAAAGCTGTTATCCGCTGCGGTCACGGGGGTGGCACACAAGGAATTGGACCCGGGAGAAACGTATCCTGTGCGACGTGGTCCGGAGAAGCGGGGCAACCCCAGAAAACTTCCGAAGTCGGCACGCCGTCGAGGACGGCAGCTCAGGCGATTTTGAACAGCCGCTTGGCGTTTTCACTGGTGATCCGCTCGATGTCGTCGAGGGTCAGACTCGCCTGTTCTGCATGCAATGTCGCCAGTTGTTTGGCGACCAGCGAGACGTAGGCCGGTTCGTTTCGCTTCCCTCGGTGCGGCACGGGAGTCAGGTACGGACAGTCCGTTTCGATCAAGAGGCGATCGAGCGGCGTCTGTCTTGCGATGTCCCGCAACATGGATGCGTTGCTGAAGGTCAGGATTCCGGAAAACGACAGGTAAAATCCAAGATCCAGCGCGTCCTTGGCCAGCCACGCATCTCCGGAAAAGCAGTGGAAAACTCCCCCGATCTCCGAGGCCTGTTCCTCCCGCAAGATCTGAACGGTGTCTTCTTGCGCTTCTCTCGTATGAATGATCACGGGCAGGCGCAGTTCTCGTGCAAGTCGAACTTGTTCACGAAATCGATCGCGCTGCTGCCGGGGCGATGAATGGTTGTAGTGGTAGTCGAGCCCGATTTCGCCGTAGGCGACCACCTTCGGGTCGACGGCCAGTCGGCGGAATTCATCGTACCAGCCATCGTCGATATGTTTGACCTCGTGGGGATGCACGCCGATCGACGCGTAGACCGACTCATATCGTCCAGCCAAACCGACCGCCGCCCGGCTGGTCGCCAGATCGCAGCCGATGGTGATGGAGGTCCCGACACCGGCTTCGCGAGCGCGGACCATCGTCGCGTCGCGATCCGCATCGAATCGGGGATCGTCGAGGTGCACATGAGTATCGATGAGCATGGATCCGGTTCCGGCGGGGCTGGTGGGGGTGGGGCCGGTATTGCCTAGGCAGGTCTGGCCACAATCGCGTCGGCCAGTTCCGCAAGCAACTGTTCGGTCTCTTCCCACCCGAGACAGGCGTCGGTAATGGAGACTCCGTGGGTCAGCGCTTTCCCCTCTTGCCAGGTCTGCTTGCCAGGGAACAGATTGCTCTCAAGCATCAGACCCATGATGGAGGAGCGGCCGTCCTGAAACTGGCGGACCACCTCACGGGCGACCAATGCTTGTCGCCGATGGTCCTTGCTGGAGTTGTCGTGCGAGCAATCGATCATGATGGGGCGTGCGATGCCTTCGCCGGCCACCGCAGCCTCGGCCTTTCCCACATGCTCGGCGTCATAGTTCGTTTTCCCGCCGCCTCCCCGAAGCACGATATGCCGGTCGGGGTTGCCCAAGGTCTTGATGATGGAGGTCTGCCCGTCGGCGTTGATCCCGACGAAGTGATGGGGCGTCCGGGCCGAGATCATCGCGTTGACCGCCACCTGCAGACTGCCCTCCGTGCCGTTCTTGAAGCCGACCGGCATGGAGACTCCGCTGGCCATTTCCCGATGGGTCTGGCTCTCCGTCGTCCTCGCACCGACGGCGGTCCAGCTGATGAGATCGGCGATGTATTGCGGGCTGATCGGATCAAGCAGCTCCGTCGCGCAGGGGAGACCTCGTCGGTTGATCTCAAGCAGGATCGTTCGGGCCAATTCCATCCCGGTGGCGATGTCGCACGTGCCGTCCAGATGGGGATCGTTGATGAGCCCTTTCCATCCGACGGTGGTCCTGGGCTTTTCGAAGTAGGTGCGCATGACGATGAGCAGCCGGTCGCGCAAGGCATCCGCCGTCACGTTAAGCCGGTCGGCATACTCATAGGCGGCATCCGGATCATGGATCGAGCAAGGACCGACGATCACGACAAGACGGTCACGATCGGTGCCATGAAGGATTCGGCGGATCGCCTCTCTGGTTTCGACCACGAGGGCTGCCGCCTGATCGCTGATGGGCAGCTTGGTCTTGATGGCGCGAGGGGAAGGCAACGCCTTGATTTCTATGACGTGCTGGTTATCGAGCGGTCGGTTCATGGCGTGGTGGCAGGTTCGGCCAAAAGGTTAGTAGGGTGGTGCAGCATAACGAAATGTTGAGGAAATGTCCACTGGTCAGTCCATAAGTGATTGAAGTCTTAGCCGTAATACTCAACAAGCCACTCTAATTTGACAGACTTCCGATCATTGTGCTACAGACTGCGCCCTCCATGGGCCTTATTTCCTCGCAAGAGCCACGAAACGGACTGCTGCACAGTGGGCTATCGGTTTGGCTTGTGCTGTTGCTGCTCACGATGGCCCCGTTTGCCGTCGCTCAGGATGTTCACCACGAGCTGGCAGCGGCGGACGACGATGGGCATGAGCATTCGGATGCCGACCTCTGCCAATGGGTGCAACACCATACCTCGGGTTCACTCGATTTCAGCGAGCCGGTTTTCACCGTTTGGGAACTCGTCGGCCATTGCGAGGTCCCGGCTCAGTCGGCTCTTCTCTCCGTTGAGTTTTCCTCCGTCGGTCCTTCTCGGGCGCCTCCTCACGTCTGATTGCCGGTCATCGCGGGGGACGCTGGTTCGGCTCGTCGGGCCGGCCGCTGCTCCCGATTCGATTGCATTCATCGGCGTCGGAGGAAGTGGCGATGCGTCGCCTTGCACCCGTTCATACCTGTCTGCACGTCTGTCTGGCGGTCTCTCTATCGAGCGTCGTCGCAGGATCCTTTTCCACGGCGTCTCTACATGCGGAGGAGACGCCGCCCATGCGGGTCATCACCGGGGCGGTCCAAAATCAGGATTTGCGTCGGGTGGATCAGGCGATCGTGCAGGTTCGCGATCAAGAAGGGAACGTCGTGACGCAGGGCGTCACGAATCAGGCCGGCGAGTTTTCCCTGACGGTGGCTGAGGACGGCTTCTTTTCGATCAGCGCAGTGCAGGATACGTACAAGAGCGAGTATGTGGTGGTGAAGGTCGGAACCGAGCAACCCGCTTCGGTGACGCTTACCCTGTCGATGACGCAGGAAATCGCGCTAGAGATCGTGTCTCCGTTGCCGGCCATCCAGTCCAAGGCGTCCAGTACCACCTACCAATTGAGCCGGAAAGAGGTGGAGCTGCTGCCTCGCGGCAACAACAACGAGGTTCACGACGTGCTGATGACGATTCCCGGCGTCGCCTATGGAGCGTTGAAGCAAACGCACATCCGTCAGGACCATGCGAACCAGCAGTTCCGCATCGACGGCATTCCCATCCCCGACACGGTCACGGGGGCGTTCGCGGATATCGTACCCCCGCGTGCGTGGGAACGATCGGACATCATCCTGGGCGGCATGGAAGCGCAATATGGGAACAAGACCGCCCTCATTCTCGACATCACCAGCAAGAGCGGAACCAAACCGGGATTCGGATCCGTTCAAGTATTCGGCGGCTCCAACGAAACAGTGAACCCATCATTCGAATACGGAGGGACTATCGGCGAGAAAGCCAGGTTTTATGTCCTCAACAGCTATCTTACGACCAACCGGGGCATCGAGCCTCCGACATTGGGGCGGCCGAGCTACCACAATCAGAGCGAAAAGAATAACACCTATCTCCGCGGGGATTATCAGCACGATAATCGGAATAACTTCAGCTGGATTTTCCTCGGCTCCGTGGCGAAATACCAGATTCCGACGATACCGGGTCTCGAGGCCAACGGCGACGTGCTGGCGCTGCTGCCGGCCGGATTTGTCCCGGCGGCGTCGCAGTCCGTCAATCAGTTTCAGAAGGAGAATAATCAATACAGTCAGTTGGTATGGCGGCATGACGTGAACGCGAGCAATTTCTTCGGGCTGGGATTTTATTTCCGACGCGGTGTGGCGGACTTCCAGACCGATGCGTTGAACGCACTGGCCTATGCGGACGACGTCGATACGGCACAGACGGCCAGCCAGAAGCGCACGGCCTATTCTGGCGGCCTGCGCTTGGATCATACGTGGGTTCCCAATAGCCAGCATCTGGTGAAAGGTGGGATCCAGATCGACTACAGCCGGGCGGACAATTCGTCGCAGCTGTTCGCCTTCGAGACGAGCGGCGGCGCGCCGGTCGGGCCGGTCGTCTCCCGAGAAGCCTCTAACACCAACATTCAAACGAGGCAGGAGTTCTGGCTCCAGGATCAGTGGAGTCCGAATGAGCACTGGACGCTGAACTTGGGCCTGCGAGGTGATGCGATTCAGGGATTCTATAACGAAGGCCAGGCCAGCCCGCGTATCGGCGTCACGTACAAACACAATCCATCGAACGTGTTTCACGCCTACTACGGGCGGCTCTTCACGCCGCCGAACATTGAACAGGTCGCATTTGTGAATCTCAACACGCAAAACACCACGGCGGCACCGGACGATCCGACGGGGTTTCGCCCCCGATCGGAGCGCGCGCACTATTTTGAAGTGGGGAGTTATCACGCCCTCAACGACTATGCCACGCTGGAGGTGGCGGGGTACTACAAGCTCTCCCGATATCTGTCGGACGCAGGACAATTCGGCTCAACCCCCTTAATGAACTTTTTCGCGTTCGAGCAGGGATGGCAGGCCGGGATCGACGGGGCCTTGAAAGTGCAGGTCGGGGAGAACCTGACGGGGCGCGGGAACGTCTCCTATGGGCAGTGTAAAGGCTATGGATTGCAGTCGGGGCAGTTTCTGCTCGATCAGGCGGAGATCGACGACATCAACTCGGCAGGCGGCGTCTTCTGCGACCACTCCCAGTTCGTGACCAGCAACGCCGTGCTGAGCTATAGGCTGTGGGAACGGACGACGATCTCGGGACAGATGTTGTACGGCTACGGCCTGAGGACGTCCGAAGTGGGCGCGAAGACGAATTCCTCGCATGAGCCGTCGTACACCGTCTATAATGCATCGATCACCCACGTGGTTCCCTTGCCCTGGGAGAACCAAAAGATATTGCTGGGCTTCGATCTGATCAATCTGTTCAACGAGCAATATTTCTACAACTCGGGAGAAGGCAGCATCGGCCTCGGAATCGCGCACGCGGGCATGCCCCGGTCGTTCTTCTTTCGCGCCCAGTGGTTTTTTTGATGAATGATGCTGAATACGACTGCCAGCTTTGTGTCCTGGCCCTCAAACCCCTCCACGTACGAGGCAGAGTACGCGTCGGGGTCCTCGGGCCTTGCGGCCTTGCTGGAGAGCCGTTTTGAGCATTATTACACTTTAGAATTCTTGAATCCTATGTGGATTTTCAAATGTCTTGTGTTGCTATCGATCTGGCTCGCGCCGGCCGCCGCGTTCGCGGTGGCTGGTGATGATGCCACGCATCAAAGCGATCACGAGGAAGACGTCGTGGAACTCCCGGAAGTCCATGTCCATGGCGTTCCGCTCAACAAGGACCAGCAACTCGGACCGGTGCCGAAGTCCACGCCTTGGCCCCGAATTCCTCCCGCGCTCGAAGGCACCGTCATCGACGATTGGATGAAAGCCCGGGTGTTGGTCTCCAAGGACGCCAAGTCGACGGTCATCGTGCTGGAGCCTGCCAAACATCGGGAGTTGACCCAGGCCGGCATTGCGGCGCTCAATAAGTGGACCTTCGAGCCGCAGATGAAGGGAGATGATCCCGTTGACGGTGAACTGACGGTCCGCATTCACTTCCGCAGCCGGTGAGGAGGTTGAAACCAGAGCGTTCCCAATATCGCTGATTGTCCTGCCTCGTGTTAAGATGCCCGCGTGAGTTGGGATGAATCCCTGTTCCGGACCGTCAACGGCCTCGCCGGACGATCGGGTATCTTGGACTGGCTGGCGCTCACGCTGTCCTCTCCCGATCTTCTCTGGGTTCCCGCCATCATGCTGGGAGGCTACTGGCTGTGGCTGTCTCGGCAGGAAATGATCATCGCCGCCCCTCTGTTGGGCGCCGTGATCGGCATCGCCGATTTTCTCGGTGCCCGTATTAAGGGGTTGGTGGCCCGGCCGCGACCGTGCGTCGCGCTGCCGGATATTCATCAGATCCAGGCCTGCGGAAAGGCGTTCGGCTTTCCCTCCAACCATGCGATCAACACGGCCGCCGCCGCTGCCTTCCTTCACGTGTTGTACCCTCGGTCGGCCTGGGTCAGCTGGCCGCTCGTGGCCATGATCGGCTTGGCGCGAGTCTTCATCGGCGCTCATTATGTGACGGACGTGCTGGCGGGCTGGCTGCTGGGCGGTCTGTTCGGGGCGGCGACGGCCTGGGCGCTCCTCCAATGGCCGAGATTTCGGCGTCGTGCGCTTTCCTCCCCCTCTTCTACCGGTGTCGCCGCGAAACGGTGAGTCAGTTTTTGGTCGGCAGTTCGATGCAAGCCAGGAGACCGGCCACGCAGCGATCCACCTCGTAGTTGCGCCCGATCATCACGACGGCGTGATTCGGTTCATCCAGCAACATGACCGGCGTGATGGTGGCGGATCCCGGCGGCGCATACTGTAATTCCTGCAGGTCCGGCTCGCCGGAAAAGCGGAAGAATCCCTTTGCCCTCTCCAATGCCTTGGGCAGCGTCTCTACCCATTCCAGCAGCCGTTCGCGGTGTAGAGCACCGGAGAGCCGAACGGTGGTGGCCATGGGATGGTAGGACTCACGAGTCTGTATGCCGAGAGGCCGCTCCTTACCGAAGCGGACATTGGTCGGGGTCGGTTTGAGCGCGGTACGAGGAGCCAGGAGCGTTCCCGGATCAATTCGGGCCTGCGTGGTTTCCCAGAGCCGAGCGAACGGATTGTCTCGGACGATCGACTCTTTGAACTGTTCCCAATGCCCCGGGATGTACAGGTCCCGCTTGTTCAGAATCAGCTCATCCGCGCATCGAATCGCCTGGGACGTCACGAACCGACTGGAGTGGCTGTGATCCTCTGCGACGGGATGGAGCAGCGCGATGACTCGTTCGAGCGATGCGAGCCGGGACGTATAGAGGTCGGTGACGGCGTCCACGACTTCGACCGGATCCGCCAAGCCCGAGCATTCCAACACGATCAAGTCCGATTCATGATCGTGAACCAGCTGCGCGATGCCCCAGGAGAGATCTTCCTTCGTATCGCAGCAGACGCATCCGCCGGCTAGATTCATCACCTGTTCGGCGATGGTGCCGGCGCGCGGCCCGTCGATGCTGATCTCGCCGGCCTCGTTCATGAGGACGCCCGCTCGTTTGCCGGTTGACTTCCAATGTTCGAGGAGGCGCATCAGGAGCGTGGTCTTGCCCGCCCCCAGAGATCCGCACAACAGATAGAACGGCACCGGCGAAGGCATCATGGCATCGGGTCAGTGGATGACGTGGACGGATGCGACGCTCGGGTGGTGTCCCGCCAATGTGTTGAGATTGCAGTGCATCGCATTCGGATGAGCGCAGCTGGTCTCCAACTGGATCGTCATGTGTTTGATCCCGAAGTCTCCGGTGATCCGGTCACGGATCGTCTTCAGCAACGATGTGGTGTCGGCGGTATCTTCTCCCTCGATCAGAATGTGACAGGTGAGCATGATCAGCCGAGGTTCGATGGCCCAAATGTGGAGATCGTGGACGTTGACCACGCCCTGGATCGATTCGATTGTCGCGGCGACGCTCGAGGCGTTGATGCCGGGCGGAGTCGATTCCAACAGCACCTCCAACGATTCTTTGAAGATCGGCCAGGCCCCGTGAACGATGGCGGCCACGACGAAGATGCTCATGAGAGGGTCGAGCACGGTCCAGCCCGTGAGCAGGATGGCTCCGCCGCTCACGATCACGCCGAAGGACACCCAGGCGTCGGCCAGCATGTGCCAGAAGGCACTGCGGATGTTGAGGTCGTCCTTGGCGCCCTGTTGAAGGAGCAGGGCGATGCCCAAATTGGCGGCGAAACTCACGGCAGCGATGCCCATCATCCAAGCGCCGTCGACGACGACCGGTTCGAACAGCCGTTTGAGGCCGATGAGCAGGATACCGCAGGCGGTCACCAAGAGAATGAACGAGTTCAGAAAGGCGGCGATCATCCCGGCGCGATGATAGCCGAAGGTTCGAGATTCCGTGGCGGGCCTCGAGGTCAGGAGATGGGCGTACAAAGCGAGAAACAACGACCCCTGGTCGACGAGATTGTGGCCTGCGTCGCTCATGAGTCCCATGCTGTTCAACAGCCACCCTCCGGCGAATTCGCCGACGATGATGACAGCATTCAATCCCAGAGCGAGGTGCAGGCGGGCACGAAGATGGTGATAGGCGGTCGGTGTGCTCACGTGCATAGTGTCGCACGCGCACGCATTCGCGGCAAGTGCTGCGGCAAGTGCTGGGGTGCCCGTCTCAACACAGAGAGGGGTGCGCAACATCAAGACGGCTTGGAAGGTTGGCGCAGGGAGGGAACTTCGAATACGAACACATTGTTCTTGGCGAACAACAAGGTCATCGAACCGGGCAGGCGCTTGAGTCGTTGATCAAGAAGGGGGCCGTCCGTGCCATCAAAGGCCAGGACGTGATAGGCATCGTGAAGACGTTTGAACTCCCTCGTGTTGAGCACGACATGCGTAATTCCTTCCGCTCGTAAGTGATCCACAACTTGATCGGCCGAGGTTGCGTCCTTCAACCAGACGGCCAGCGGATGCTCGTGAAAGGGATATGGGGCCAGGGTGGACCGCTCGAAATAGAACGGCCGAGATTCTCCGATGAACAGCAGGCGTGCATCGGAGGGAACGTGTGCGCGGACATATTGTGCCGACTCGAAATGATCCACGGTTCTCGACAGGTATTCCGAGCGGGATTCTCGACCAAGGACAATCTGGTCCGATGAAAAGACATCGGAATGTTGTGTGATGAAGCGGTCCGTTCCCATGATGCCGAGCGTCGTGAACGCGAGCATGGCGGCGGCCTGGACAGGTGGGCGACATCTCAGGGTGAAGGCCGAGATCAACGTGAGTCCGAGCATGAACGTCGGAGCAAAGAAGCGAACCGTTGTTGAAGTCAGAATCCAACAGGCTCCTGAAACGATGACAAAGACGCTGACGGCCCGGGCGATCCGCTGCACGCGCCCTTCGCTCCGTAGCAGCATCGTCCACATGGGCAGAGTCAACATGAGACATAACCCCAGAACGGCGATGAGCCCGACATCGGATGCGGATCCGAACCGCTCGGGGTAAGCGACCAGGTCGTACGGCAGGCGAAGCCATGCCCCAAGCTCAGACGCGTCCGCGAAATGAGGAAGATCCTGCTGCAATAACTTTTCGCTCGTGTCGGTCCAGTACCGGCTGCCAATCCATTTGTATCCGAGCGGGTACAGCGGGTTGCCGGTCAGCGCCCACGAGCGGATCCACCATGGGGCGGCGCAGCCGATTCCGAGCGCGGCGGCGGCAACGACGGATCGCAACGGCCAGCCGACCATGAGTGCGGCAAGCCCTGAGGCGAGGATCCAGGATGGTCCGGAAAGTTTCACCGACATGACAAATCCCCAGAGCAGTCCGACCGCAATCCAATCGGCCCGCAGAGAGGGCGCTAGGATCAGCGCCAACGAAGCAAGCACGCCGAATGTCAGAGAGCATTCGGCAAAGGGCAGCGTGCCAAGAAAGAACACCGTTGCCGAAGACGAGAACGTGCCAGCCAGGAGCAACCCTAGCTTCCGTTGACTCAAGGGGTGTATCGCCTCTACGAGGCCCCAGGCCGCGATCCAGATTCCGAACCACAATGCGAGATGCAGAGCCCGCGCTCCCAACTCTCCTCCCACGGCCAGTCCCCATCCAAGCAAGAGATCAGAGAGGTGGGGCATCAAGGTAAACCATGACCAGGGAGAGGCGGGCAGGTTCCCCGTTCGGAGTGCGGATTGAGGAATCGGCAGAT
Organism: Nitrospira sp.; assembly: GCA_029194535.1. NCBI lineage: Bacteria > Pseudomonadati > Nitrospirota > Nitrospiria > Nitrospirales > Nitrospiraceae > Nitrospira > Nitrospira sp. The sequence goes on from JARFXR010000001.1 coordinate 1,337,043, forward strand.
GGTAGGCCAGTTCATCGTAGAACGCTGGAGGAACGGTTCCCCATAGCCAAGCGACGGTCCAGACGAGACCGATTCCTATCCCGCCGACGAGGATGCCCGTGTCGATGCGGAGCGTGCGCCATTTACCGGTTTGAATCAGCGAATAGCAGCCCCAGCCGCAGGCGATCATCACCAGTATGCCCGTCCAGGGGTATACGCCGCTGAGCCCCAAGAGTGTCGCCGCTATTCCGATGAGAGACACGCCGATTGCGAGTCGCCGCGTCAGCCCTACCATCGGTAAATGCCGTGGAATAGGAGGCACATGAGATCCTGCGATCTGTACGGCGAATTGACCGGCTCCGTACGCAGCCAGCAGAAAGGAGGCGGGAATCATCACCAATGGAAGACGCACCGCGTCGATCAACGCCGTTCCGACCACAACGATCATGGTGGCGAGGAGGAAGACGGAGACAGCCGGAGATCCGGCCTGCACTGGAGTACTCGTCTCTGTCTCTGTGCCGGTGCGTTGCACGGTTCAGACTCTTGTTCTGTGAGGCGTTCGGCGAGGAGCGATCTGCCGCAGCATCGAAGTCGAAACGACCCAGGACCGTGACAGGGAATGACATGATGACTGTACGGCGTCTGAGGTGAGGTTCCCGTGAAACAGAAGGAATGTCAATCAAATCGGGGATCCTATGTCGTTTTCGGAAGCAGATGTTGCCGATGCCATGCGATCTGGCCGCAGGGGTGTACTTCCGTCGTGGGGCGTGCAAACTCGGCGGGCGTGAACCGATGCGAGAGTGGCGCTGGGCGGCCGATCCGATGCCGGATCCGCGGCGGGTCGTCTCCCGTGAAATCGATCTGCTACCCGGAAGGCAGAATTCTGAACGCGCGGGTTCCTGTTCGCCTCGCCGACGGACTCGATGTTCGCAAGATGAATGGGGGAAGCGTGCCCTGGCCCATGGAATGCTCATAGCGAAGGCCGGGATCGGCGGTGTTGAACGGAAGGCGGAGTGTCGTACGAACGTCGGTTTCCAGTCGGTCGCGCAGCTCGACAAGCCGCTCGCTGCTCAGGTGATCGGTGTAGACGAAGGCCGTGTAGTGTCCCGGCGCTCCTTTATAGTAATCAGCGACGTGACGGTAATCCACCTCGACGCTGTGGAGTCGATCCTGAGAGCCTCGGCACGTGTACGTCCAGATGCCGGGAGACGTTTCGTCCGCTTCATCGAAGTAAGGCGTACCCGGATAGGTCGTAATCACGGTAGCGTCAAAGTCATCGGGACCGGTTTCGATGAGCCAGTCGCGTGTCGCCTGGACCGATTCCTCTGATTCGCCTGGGTGCCCGATCGACATCAAGGCCTTGACCTTCAAGCGATGCCGCCGGGCCATGTCCAGGCAGCGGGCGTTTTCTTCGCGCGTCGCCTGCTTCTGGATGTTGTTTAGGATCCTGGGGTGGCCTGATTCGAAGCCTACGAGAATCCATCGGAAGCCCGCCTCGTACATCGCACCTGCCTGTTCGTCCGTGAACAATTCGGCCTTGATGAATCCGCGCAGGCGAAACTCGACTCCCAACCGGTGCTGCGTATTGGCGATCAAGCTCATGAGCGAAACCATCTTGGGATTCACATTGAGCTCATCGTCGTACAGCATGAATCCGGTTACCCCATACGTGTGGTGGAGGTGCACCATCTCGTTCACGATGTGTTCCGGCGACCGTGTGCGGATCCGGCGCAGCGAAGGACTCATCCGACCTCCGCAGAACCCGCAGCCGAACGGGCACCCCAGCTGGGCGATCATCGAGAGGGCTCGTGAGCCGTCGATGTGAAACCGGTAGGACGAGACGTCGATCAGGTGACGAGCCGGAAACGGCAAGCGCTCAAGGGCGGCGTTGGTCAGAAACCGCTGCGACTTCGGGTCATCCCCGTCGATGATCCGGGCAGGAGTCTGCTGAAGAGCTTCCAGCGCGGCGAGTTCGCCGTCTCCGATCACGAGGATATCGAACATGCCCGTCAATTGTTTGACCGCTCGTGACGCGCGTCCAAGGACGCTCCGCTTTCGTTCATGCTTTGCCGCCGCGCAGACGAGGGTGGCGTGCGGTCCTCCCAGGATAATCCGCGCGGTCGGACGCAGCCGGCGGATCATGTGCTGGATTCTGGACGCCGCCGGCATCTGCGGGGTCGTCGCAGTGAGGCCGAAACAGGGCGCGCGGCTGAATTCGAGATGGGCAGCGAGCGCCTCCTCGTAATTGGCGACGCCAGACAGGTCCAGCAACTCCACGGTAACGCCTTCCTGCTCGAGCACGGCCGCGACCTTCAAGATCCCGAGACTCATGAAGACGCGTTCGTCCAACAGAAACAGCGAGGGCGGGATGATGAGGCAAACGTGGTCGATCATGATGACGTCCCGGGGCTATGTCGCGGCATTCCGATAGGCCTCGAGTTTGGCGTCCTCAAAGGACTGGAATCGCCATTTGACAATAGTCCACAGGATGATGACGCCATGGCGCCAGGTGATCTTCTTTCCCTGCGAGTATGTCCGCGGGTTGTATCGAATCGGGACCTCGCGGATGCGCAGGCGCTTCCTCAGCAGCTTGCAGATCAGTTCATTGTCGAACTCGAATCCGGTGGCTTGGATCGGAGTATCGAGCAGATGCGATCGGAGAAACGCCTTGTAGCAGCCTTCGTAGTCCGTGAATCGTTTTCCGTATAGAACGTTCGTCATGCACTGGATCAGCAGGTTTCCGATATAGTGGTTCAGATATGGTGACTTGCCTCTGCCCCAAAACACCGGCCGCTCTCGAAGAAAGCGGGACCCCATTACGGCATCGCATGAGCCGTTCAGGATTGGTTGAATGACGGCCGGGTAGTCCTCGGGGGCATATTCGAGATCAGCATCCTGGAAGACCACGATGTCGCCGGTGGCGGCTCTGATACCGGTTGACAGCGCTGCTCCCTTGCCTGAATTGACTGAATGGCGGATGACCCGGATCCCCGTCAGACAATTGAGGATTCGGGGCGTGCCGTCGTGAGACGCGTCGTCGACGACGATGATCTCCTTGGAAACGGTTCCGAGATCGACGGCGAGGATGCGCCGGACCACCGCTTCGATAGTGTCCGCTTCATTGAATGCCGGAATGATGATCGATAGTTTCATGACGATTTCTGCCGGCGACGCTTCGTGAGCATCTCGTGGCCGGCTGGGGATGTCAAACAAATCAGCTATTTGTCAGCGAGGAGTTGATTCGGATGCGGAGAGGGGACGCGTAGGAGGAGCGCGCATTTAAGGTCGGGGTGCCGGTTTCAATCGTTCGGGCAGGACCGGGTAGGTCGTGGTTCCCATGCCGGAATTTCCTGTGGAGAGATCGGTGGCGATCACGCGCAGCGTGATGCCGTCCGGCGCGTCTTTCACCGTCGGAACAAAGAATGGAGCCTCAAAACTGCTGCTTTCTCCGGAGTAAAACATCTGGAGGCGTTCCACGATGCGCGTGCCGATCAGCACTTCTCCATAAATGTTGATCCGGCGCGAATCCCAGTCCCCGTGTGGTCGGACCAAGGTGCCGGACAGAGTGCGGACCGATGCTCGAAGCTTCACGTCTTCCTTGGCGATGAGCGAGTCGCCCGGCTTCGGACGTTCGATCTGGACGAGATAGCCGTACAGGTGCAGCACGATGCCGTCGTTCGTGAGATCCTGTCCTGGGATAAGAAGGACCGTCTCGCTTGTCCGTTGCATCGAGGCGGGATAGGCGAGCGGCCCCTCCGCCGAAATCTCCACGAGGGTGGGGCGACTCAATTCTAGAGTCGTCGTGAACGCTGCGGAGGGTCGAGAGCTGTAGATCGGTTCCTGCATCGTTCGCGGCGTCCGCATGATCTGATTCTGATCACCGGCCTCGCCTTGCTGGATGCCGGTGGCCAGAATGTGCTTCGTGGTCGCGTCGGTGATCGTGACCTTGGCTCCGCCTACTTCGCGACCAAGGACCATCGCGCCATGGGCGACCACGCGCACGACGATCGTGGTGGCTTTCGGTTCATTGAGATGCGGGTCGGGGGGAGGCTCATCCTCCGCGGGGAGCGACCAACCTGGCCGAGGAATCGCTAGGGCGGCCAGCAGGAGGACTATCGTGCCCGTCGATCTGGTCATTTGACTTTGGTTCCTGGATCGACCTCTTCCAGGATGGTGACGAGCCCCCGCACGTCGCTGTCGCCTGCGGCGAGCACCATCCCTTGCGATTCAATCCCCATGAGCTTCGCCGGCTTCAGATTGGCGACGATGACGATGGTCTTGCCTACCAGGGATTCCGGCTCATATTTCTTGCCGATGCCCGCCACAATCTGGCGCTCTTCCGTCCCCAGCGAGACGCGAAGCTTCAGCAGCTTCTCGGATTTGGGGACCCGCTCCGCCGCGAGAACCTTGGCGGTCTTGAGCTGGATTTTCGTGAACTCGTCAATGGTGATCTGAGCCGAGGCGGGTGGCGCTGGCACCGGCGCCGGCACGGCAGTTGGAGTGGACGCCGCAGCTGAAGGGGCGGCGGTCGGTTGAGACGGTGTTGCAAAGTCGCTCACGGGGCTGCCTCCTTGTGGTTTTGGGTCAACGCGTGGGAAGAGGGGAGACCCCTTGCGGATCTTCGTTCCGGCATGGAGCCCGCCCCACTGGACTGTGTTGCGCAACAACGGCCGGCTGAAATCAACGCTCAGGCCCAACTGCTCTGCGATCTTCTCCGCGGTGTCCGGCATGACCGGGTAGAGATAGAGGCTCAACATACGCAAGCACTCGGCAGCGCTGTACAGGACGGCGTGCAGCTCGGTCTGTTTGCTCGGGTCTTTCGCAAGCTTCCAGGGTTCGTGTTTATCGATAAACGTGTCTGCATCGGAGACTCGGCTCGCGATGAGGAGGAGAATAGTGTTGAACTCAAAACCATCGAACAATGTGTCCAGCCGGTCTCCCAACGTCAGCAGGGATTCCCGTGCATGAACGAGGAGCGGGTATCTGTTCTGCGCATCCTCGCCGTCGAGGTAGTCGTGGGGAACATCCGGGATCCTACCGGCGCAGCTCCGTTCAATCATCGTCAATGTCCGGCTCAAGAGGTTACCGATTCCATTCGCCAGGTCGCTGTTGATTCGCCTCGCCATCCCCTGTTCTGAAAAATCTCCGTCCTGGCCGAAGGGAACCTCTCTGAGCAGGAAATATCGGAAAGGGTCGGCGCCGTAGGCCTCCACCATGCTGTTGGGGTCCACGACGTTGCCGCGGCTCTTGGACATCTTCTCTCCGTCGACCGTCCACCATCCGTGTGCAAAGATGGTTTCCGGCAACGGCAGATTCAACGCCATCAGCATCGTGGACCAATAGACGGCATGGGTGGTGAGAATGTCCTTGCCCACCAGGTGTATGGCGGCGGGCCAGTATCGTCCGACGGACGGCGACGGCAATTTATACTCGAGGGCGGAGAGGTAATTCACCAGTGCGTCGAACCACACGTAGGTGACGTACTGTGCGTCGAACGGCAGCTCGATGCCCCACGACAGCCGGGACTTCGGTCGCGAGATCGAGAGGTCCCCGAGCTTCTGCGTTTGAAGGAAGCCCAAGACTTCATTGCGGCGCGGCTCCGGGCGCACGAAACGATCGTGGGTCTTGATGTAGTCGATCAGTCGATCCTGATATCGCCCCATCCTGAAGAAATAGTTGTGCTCGCTGATCTGCTCGACGGGACGTTTGCAGTCGGGACAGAGGCCGTCGTGGACATCTTTTTCGGTCCAAAATCGCTCGTCGAACGTACAGTACCATCCAGTGTACGAACCTTTATAAATTAGATCTTTGTCGAATAACTGTTGAAGGTATCGTTGAACGATTGATTTATGCGGAACATCGGTCGTTCTGATGAAGGCGTCGTTGGAGATGTTGAGGCGGGTCCAGAGCGTCCGGAACTGCGGCGCGAGGGTGTCGCAATGGTGCTGCGGGTCGATGCCGGCCTTGACGGCGGCCTGCTGAACTTTCTGACCGTGCTCGTCCAGACCGGTGAGGAAAAAGACATCGCGTCCCTTCATTCTTCGGTAGCGAGCCAGCACGTCGGCCGCGATGGTCGTATAGGCGTGTCCGATATGGGGCACGTCGTTGACGTAGTAGATCGGGGTGGTGATGTAAAAGGTGCTTTTGGCGCTCATGGGCAGTGGGCCAGAAGATACCAGGTTGCACGGAACGAAAGCTATGCGGACAGGGACGGGGGACGAACCCTGCGATCGTCAGAACGACGGGACCGGAGTGTGGGGGAAGACTGCATCACGCAGGCGAAGGAGAATGTTTTCAAGGGCGATCTGGAGATTGACGTGTCTGCCGGACTGTTGCTCCGTCTGCTCGATGTCCTGCAGCAGTAGGAGAAGGGAATCAGTGTCGGCCTGGCGCGCACAGGTTTCAAGCGCCTGGACATGCTCAGAGAACATGAGTTGGTCGGGGTCGCCTCCTACCTTGACGAACACCACGTCTCGGATCCATCGGGCCAGCCACGTCAGGGTTTCTTGCGAGCGCTCGGACTTATGGAGCGACTCGACAGCCGTGAGCAGCAAGGCGCTCGACTGCAAAGATTGCCGGCTGACCAGTTCCACAACTTCCCGCTGGCGAGTTCGGAGGTGTCCGGCGTCGGCGGAAAACGCTTCCCCGATCCGTCCCTCGCTGAGGACCGCCAGTAACCGGGCTTCGGCGGGCGCCTTCTGCCGATCGCGAATGAGCGCCGCTACCACCTGCGCCCGCGCCGGAACGGCGAACCGAAGCTGCTGACACCGAGAACGGATTGTGGCGGGCAAGGCGGCCGGCCGGCTCGAGATCAGTAGGAACAGGCTGTGGTCCGGCGGTTCCTCCAGCGTTTTCAACAGGGCGTTGGAAGCCCCGATGGTCATGCGGTCAGCGTCGTCGATCAGGCAAATCTTCTGTCCGCCGACCAGCGGACGGTACACCATCTGTTGTTCGAGTCCGCGAATCTCTTCGATCTTGATCTGAGGCGTGGCCAATTCTCGGTCCGGCTCGATCACGAAGACGTCCGGGTGGGTGCGAGCTTCGATCTGGAGGCACGAGCGGCAGAGGCCGCATGCGTCGGGTGGGCTCGTCGTCTCCACCCGCTCGCAATTGAGGGCCTGGGCGAATCGAAACGCCGTCAGCCGCTTCCCAATCGCGACGTCCCCGTGAAAAAGATAGGCATGGGCTAATCGCCCGCCGGTTGCGGCAGCTTGCAGGGCGGCGATCGTCGCCTCGTGACCGATGACATCATGAAACGGCATGCGTACCCTTCCGCCGTCCTACATACCGTGCCGCCCACCTTAGTGCAAGCGGCTCGATCTCTGCGCGGACTTCCTCCGCGGATCGATCCGCGTTGATCACTTTGATTCGTCCGCGCGCCTGTTGGGCCAACCTGAGAAAGCCTTGCCGAACGAGCCGGTGGAACCGCGCCGCCTCCCGATCCAGCCGGTTTTGCCCGCCGGCCGAAGACCGTCTCCGCGCCAAGCCGACGGCGATAGGCAGATCCAGCAATATTGTAAAATCCGGTCGCAGTCCCTCCGTTGCGACGGCGTTGGCTCGTTTCAGCCATGCTCTGTCCAGTCCGCGGCCGAATCCTTGGTAGGCGATGGTTGAGTCGGAGAAACGGTCGCATAGGACCACAGCGCCCCGCATTAGTGCCGGCTTGATGACCTGAGTCACGTGCTGGCTGCGGGCGGCGAGGATCAACAGGGCTTCAGTCTTCGCGCCGATCGGCTCTGTGTGTCGAGAAAGCAGCAGCACGTTGCGGATCGCTTCGGCCACCGGGGTGCCCCCCGGTTCTCTAGTGGCGACGACCCGGTACCCGGCGCTTCGAAGGAGGGCAGCGACGTGTCGGATCTGCGTACTTTTTCCGCTCCCCTCCGATCCTTCCAGGGTGATGAAGAGGCCTCGGTGTGTTCGCGTCCGTCGGTTCATCGTGTCGGGGATCCTGACAGGGGGGAAAACGGGCGGAATCGTAGTCCAAGTTATTGAAAATAGCAACAAAAGGCTTGCGAGCGTCTCCGTATCCTTTGTATGATGTGACTCCACCTCCACGGGCGCGATTTCATGCTGAAAGCCTCGCTAAAACGCTACTTTCTGACAGGTCTTCTGGTGATTACCCCGATCTGGGGGACCATCCTCATTTTGAAGACACTCTTCATCGCGGTGGACGGCATTCTCGGAAATCTGCTGGCCTCGATGGTGCCGAATCATTATGTGCCGGGATTGGGCATCCTCGCGCTGATCGTGCTGGTGTTCGCGACGGGTCTGTTTGCCGCCAATTTCATCGGCAGGCAAATCGTCAAGGCGTGGGAGAGCTGGCTGAACCGCGTGCCGCTCGTGCGCGGGATCTATTCGACTCTGAAGTCCATGATGGACATTCTTTCGTTTTCCGAGCGGGGATCGTACCATCGTGTCGTCCTGATTCAGTTTCCGAAGAACGGTCACTATTGCTTCGCCTTCGTCACCGGAGTGACGAAGGGGGAGATGCAGGACATCACACCGGATGCGTTGATCCATGTCTACGTTCCCACCTCACCGAATCCGACGTCCGGATATTTTCTGTTGGTGCCGGAGCGCGAAGTGACGTCCGTTGATATCAGCGTGGAGGAGGCGATGAAGCTAATCGTCTCAGGCGGGCTCTATTCGCCCACCCCGTCGCTGGCCGCGGCCATGCCGACTGAAGCCAAGTGGGGTCCGATCAAACAGCCGGATTCGGGAGTGCCCATCGGATGAGCCGGCCGACAGAAGCAACAGCATCGGCTGCCGGCAGAGTCGTCGGCGGTGACGCCACGGTTCCGGGGCTTGCCGTCGTCGTCATGGCGGCGGGGCTCGGCAAGCGGATGAAGTCCAAGCATCCGAAAGTGCTGCACGCGGTCGCCGGCCGGGCCATGGTGCTGTACTCGATCGACGTGGGCGTGCGTGTGGCGGGCCACCGTGTGGCCGTTGTCGTCGGTCATCAGGCCGACCGGGTGCGACAAGCGATCGAAGCCGCCCTGCCGGTCCACGGCGGCCGTGCCCCGGTGGCGATTGTCGAGCAACGCGAGCAGCTGGGGACCGGGCATGCCGTCTTGCAGACCAGATCCGTCTTCAACGCGACTGGGCAATCGGCGCCGGTCTGTTACCTCATCCTCAACGGCGACACGCCGCTGCTGCGGGAAGAGACGGTGCGGAGGCTGCTGCAGGTGCACCAGCAGGAACGAGCGACCGTGACCATCCTTACGGCGAAGCTGGAGGATCCGAGCGGATACGGACGCGTCGTCCGCCAATCCGCCGACGGGCCCGTCTCGCGTATCGTCGAGGATCGCGACGCCGGTCCGGCCGAGAAAGCGATCAGGGAAATCAACGCGGGAACCTACGTTGTCGACGGCGGTTTTCTGTTTGCGGCGTTGGACCGATTGGATCCGAGCAACGCGCAGGGGGAATACTACCTCACCGATATTTTGCAAGTGGCCGTCGCGCAAGAGCGTCGAGTGTGCGCGGTTACGCTCGACGATCCGGGCGAAGGGCTGGGCGTGAATTCACGCCGGCAGCTGGCGGAAGCCGAATTGATGCTGCGCCGCCAGATACGGGAGCATTGGTTGGACGCGGGAGTGACCATGATCGATCCAGGTTCGACGTGGATCGACGCCGGCGTGTCGATTGGCAAGGATACGGTGCTCCATCCGTACGTGATGCTCGCCGGGAGGACGGTGCTCGGTGAGGATTGCGTCGTGCATGCGTTCACGCGGTTGACGGATTGCACCGTCGGTCACGGCGTGGAGATTCTCGGCCATTGTGTGTTCCGCGAGGCGCGGATCGACGATCACGCGGCGTTGGGACCGTTCGCGCATCTCCGTCCCGGCGCTATCCTCAGGAAAAAGGCGAAGGTGGGAAATTTTGTGGAAATGAAACAAGCGGAGCTGGGTGAAGGATCAAAAGCCAATCACCTGACGTATTTGGGGGATGCCCGCATCGGGAAGGGCGTGAACATCGGGGCCGGAACGATCACCGTCAATTACGACGGCGTGAAGAAGCATCAAACGGTCATCGGAGACAACGTGGCCGTCGGGAGCGACACGCAGCTGATCGCGCCGCTGACGGTCGGGGCAGGCGCCATTATCGCGGCCGGCACGACAGTGACGGAGGATGTGCCGTCGGACGCATTGGTGATCGCCCGCGTGCCTCAAGTCAATCGCGCGGGCTGGGCCGCACGTCGCCGCGCCCTGTTGACGTCGCCTCAGGATACCGGCGCGCCATCGCCGGCCAAAACATCGAGGCCGCGGCCGACTGCGAGCCGGGCCAAGCGGCGGAGGTAAGTCGCGTATGTGTGGAATCGTCGGTTACGTCGGCGATCAGGAGGCGGTGCCGATCCTGATCGGGGGGCTCGCGAAGTTGGAATACCGCGGATACGATTCGGCGGGAGTCGCGGTCCTGCAAGGCCAGAAGATCGAAGTGCGGAGGAGCGTAGGAAAGCTGGCCAACCTTCAAAAATCGCTCAAGGACAAGGAGATGGCCGGCCTGGTCGGGATCGGCCACACCCGATGGGCGACGCACGGGAAGCCGTCTGAACAGAACGCGCATCCACATCGGTCGAAAAGCTGCGTCCTTGTGCACAACGGAATTATCGAAAATTATCAACCGCTCAAGCAGCAGTTGGAGCGCGAAGGCTACAAGTTCCATTCGGACACGGATACAGAAGTTGTGGCGCACCTGATCGACAAACATATGCAGAAGGGCCTGGGTTTGGCCGATGCGGTCCGGGCGGCGACGAAGGAAGTGCGGGGGAGCTATGCATTGGCCGTGATTTCCGAGCAGGAACCCGGGACTCTGGTTGCGGCGAGGCTCGGCTGTCCGCTGGTCGTCGGCCGAGCGAAAAACGCCTCCTTCGTTGCGTCCGACGTGATGGCGATGCTGACGCACACGCGTGACGTGACCTATCTCGAGGAAGGTGACGTGGCCGTGGTGACCGCTTCCGATGTCCGCATGACGGATGCGGAAGGGCATGCCATGGTCAGAAAGCCGTCCAGGATCACCTGGGATGCGGCGGATGCGGAGAAAAGCGGATTTCCCCATTTCATGCTCAAGGAGATCCACGAGCAACCACAGACCATCTTGGATACGATGCGCGGGCGGTACTCGTACGAAACCGGTGAAGCCGATCTGCCGGATATCGGATTGACGCCCAAGGAATTCGCGGCCGTGGACCGGATCTGGATCGTGGCTTGCGGAACGTCGTGGCATGCAGGTCTGGTCGGCAAGTATCTCTTCGAGGACATGGTGCGGACCCCGGTGCAAGTCGATATCGGGAGCGAATTCCGCTACCGCGACCCGCTGGTCGGCAAGAACGATCTGTTCCTGACGATTTCCCAATCCGGTGAGACCGCCGATACCCTTGCGGCCGCGCGGGAGGCCAAGCAGAAAGGCGCGCGCGTGGTGTCGATCGTGAACGTCGTCGGCAGCACCCTGGCGCGGGAGTCGGACGGTGTGTTGTACACCCATTGCGGACCGGAGATCGGGGTGGCGTCGACCAAGGCGTTCACGGCTCAATTGACCGCCCTGTATCTGATGGCCCTGCACCTGGCCCGCGTCCGCAATGTGATGAAGGAAGCCGACGGCAAGGCCTGGCTCGATCGACTGGTGCGCCTGCCTGTGCTGGTGGAAAGCGTCCTGCGGCGTGAAGCCGAGATCGTGGCGATCGCCAAACGATATTACAAGAAGCGTAATTTCCTCTTCTTGGGCCGAGGCATCAATTACCCGATTGCGCTGGAAGGTTCGCTCAAGCTCAAGGAAATCTCCTACATTCACGCGGAAGGGTACGCGGCGGGCGAGATGAAGCATGGGCCAATCGCATTGATCGACCGGGGCATGCCGGTGGTGGTGCTGGCGCCTCGCGACCGGTTGTATGAAAAAACCGTCAGCAACCTCATGGAAGTCAAGGCCCGCCATGCTCCGGTCATTGCACTGGTGGCCGAAGGGGAGCGAGAATTGGGGAAGACCGCCGATGCGGTCTTTACGATTCCCGAAACGCATCCGCTCATTTCGCCGATTCTGTTCACCATCCCGCTGCAGCTATTGGCCTATCATATTGCGGTGCTGCGCGGCGCGGACGTGGATCAGCCGAGGAATCTTGCGAAGAGCGTGACCGTAGAATAGTGGGATGTGGAAAATGGCGGACGCACCCCAGAGGGTACGCCTCGTTGTCGGGTTCCCTGCGGTCTTGCCGGAAGACCATTTTAAGCATCGCGAAGCCACGAGGAGGTAAGGGTGGAGATCACCAGACAAGAAGTCGAGAAGGTGGCGCAACTCGCGCGACTGGCCATCTCTCCGTCCGAGCAGGAGGCGTTCGCCCGGCAATTGAGTCAGATCCTGACCCACGTCGAGACGCTGAACCGGTACGAGACCGCGGGCGTCGAACCGACGACGACAGTGCTGGGGCAGGTCAACGTGTTTCGGGAGGACATCGTCCGTGCGTCGTTGCCGGTGGATCTCGCGCTGGCCAATGCGCCGGAACGGGAAGCCGACGGATTCCTGGTGCCCAAGATTATCGAGTGATTGCGAGATTCCTATCGAAAGGCTGAGGCGTTCATGTTCCGACAAATGCTACGGTCGAAAATCCATCGTGCGACGGTCACCGGCACGCATCTGGAGTACGAAGGCAGCCTGACGATCGATCAGGATCTGATGGAAGCTGCGGCCATTCTCCCGTATGAGGCGATCATCTGCTCGAACTTGAATAACGGCGAACGCTTCATGACCTACGCGATCGCCGGCAGGCGAGGCAGCGGGGACATCGTGCTCAACGGCCCGACCGCGCGCAAGGCGGCGGTCGGCGACCAGATCATCATCTTTTGCTACGAATACTATGCCGAGGAAGAGATCAAGAAGCACGCGCCGAAAATCGTGCGCGTCAATGACAAGAACCGGATCGTGAACGGGAGTTAAAACTCGGATGCATGTGCGCCGGCGGGTGTAGAGGGCGTGCGTGGATCATCGTGAGGCAGCCCCGGGGATGACGTGATGTCGATTTATAAGTTTTCGTTGTGCGATCTGCAAAAGAAATTCACCGCCGGCGAAGTAACCGCGGTCGAAATCGTGCGCGCCTATTCGTTACGGATCGGTCAGGTCGAGCAGAAGGTCAAGGCCTATGTGACGAGGACCCATGACTCGGCTTTGGCGCAGGCGGCGGCGCTGGACGAGAAGCTCAAGACCTGGCGCCACACGACGCCGATGATGGGCATGCCTTTGGCGATCAAGGACAACCTGTGTACGGCCGGCGTGCCGACGACCTGCTCTTCCCGCATGCTCAAGGACTTTGTTCCGCCCTACGACGCTACGGTGGTCGCGAGGCTTCGAGAGCAGGAATACCTTCTTCTGGGGAAGACCAATCTTGACGAGTTCGCGATGGGGTCCTCTACCGAAAACTCAGCCTTCGGGCCCAGTCGAAATCCTTGGGATCTGCAGTGTGTACCAGGTGGGTCGAGCGGCGGCTCGGCTGCGGCCGTGGCCGCTGACGAATGCGTGGCCGCTCTGGGGTCCGATACCGGCGGATCGATCCGCCAGCCCGCGGCGTTCTGCGGAGTGGTCGGCATGAAGCCGACGTATGGGCGTGTCTCGCGCTACGGACTCGTCGCCTTCGCGTCCTCCCTGGACCAAATCGGTCCGATCACGAAATGCGTCGCCGACGCCGCGTATCTCCTCGGTGTCATCGCCGGGCACGATCCGATGGACTCCACCTCCGCCGATCTTCCCGTGCCGGATTACATGAAGGCGCTGAAGAAGAGGGACCTCAAGAAGCTCAAAGTGGGTGTGCCCATGGAATTCTTCGGCGAAGGGCTGGATTCTGAAGTCGAGCAGGCCGTCAGAGCCGCCGTTGAGGAACTCAAGGGCCTCGGGGCCGACATCAAGGAGATTCAACTCCCGCGGACCGATGCGGCAGTCGCGGTGTATTACGTGATCGCGACCGCAGAGGCCAGTTCCAACCTCGCACGATTTGACGGCGTGAAGTTCGGGTTGCGAGCCAAGGAAACGAAGGATCTCTTGGATCTGTATATGAAGACGCGGCAGGAAGGCTTCGGACCGGAAGTGAAACGACGGATCATGTTGGGCACCTACGCCCTGAGCTCAGGGTACTATGAGGCCTATTACGGGAAAGCTCAGGCGGTGCAGACGCTCATTCGTCAGGACTTCTCCGAGGCATTCAGTAATGTGGACTTGATCGTGACGCCCGTGACGCCCACTCCTGCGTTCAAACTCGGGGCCAAGGCCGAAGATCCCCTGCAGATGTACTTGTCGGACATTTTCACCATTTCGGTCAATCTGGCTGGGCTGCCGGCCATTGCCTTGCCCTGCGGGTTCAGCAAGGCCCGTCTGCCGATCGGCCTGCAGATCATCGGCCGTGCCTTTGAAGAAGAGACGGTGCTTCGAGCGGCCCACGCGTATGAGCAAGCGACCCAATGGCACCAGAAGAAACCCATCGTTCGCTAGATCCGGAAGTCGGAGGACCAGAGCATGAACGCCGTTGAAATCGCCGCCATTCTGATCGCCGCCGCCTTTGCCGTCCTGGTCGGTTATTTGGTGCCGTTGCTGATACAGTTGCGCAAAACGGTCGCCGAGTCCGAGCAATTGCTCTCCAAAATGAACACCGACATGCCGGCGCTTGTATCGGAGCTGCGAGCGATGAGCCAGAATCTCAATGACCTGACGGAGCAGGCTCGTGGCGGGGTGGAGCACGCCTCGTTGCTGTTGCACGCGGTCGGAGAAGTCGGAGAATCCGTTCAGCAAGTTCACAACGCCGTTCGAGGATCGAGCGGCGCGCTTCTGACCAACGTGGCGAGCGTTGTGGCAGGACTCAAAGCCGCGACGCACATCATGCGGGAGCGATACCGAAGGGAAGGAGAACCACACAATGGCGGATAATCACGGATCGGCGGCGGGCGTGGTGTTGGCGTTTCTGAGCGGCGCGGCGTTGGGAGCTGTGGCGGGGTTGCTGTTGGCGCCCCGGTCGGGTCGCGATTCACGGGAGTTGCTCCGCGGCTATGCCAGGCAAGCGGAGGACAGTTTGCGTGATTTGGCCGGTCAGGCCGGTGAAACGATCGAAGGCGCGATCGATCAGGGGAAGGAATTCGTCGAAGCCAAGAAGTCCGTATTGCGTGAGGCATTCGAAGCGGGACGAGAGGCTGTAAAGCGGGAGCGGGATCGGGTTCGAGGAGAAGGGTGACGCGCGCGTGAGTTACGAGGTCGTCATCGGCGTCGAGGTGCATGCCCAGCTGCGGACCAAGTCCAAGATGTTCTGCGGGTGCGGGACGACCTTCGGGCTGCCGGCGAACAGCCAGACCTGCCCTGTCTGCTTGGGATTGCCGGGCTCCTTGCCGGTGATCAACAGGGCCGCGGTCGAAATGGCTGTTCGTGCCGGATTGGCGCTGAACTGCACCATCGCTTCTGCCAACCGATTCGCCAGGAAGAATTACTTCTATCCGGACTTACCGAAGGGCTACCAGATATCCCAGTATGAGGCGCCGATTTGTGAACGGGGATGGATCGACATCGCCGCAGGAGACGTCCGAAAGCGGGTCCGCATCCGGAGAGCTCATCTGGAAGAAGATGCCGGAAAGAGTGTGCACGAAACGGCCGCGGGCGGCAGTCGTGTAGATCTCAACCGTGCCGGCACTCCGCTGCTCGAAATCGTCACGGAGCCGGACATGCGTTCGGCGGAAGAAGTTGTCGCCTATCTAAAAGGGCTTCGGGATATCCTGATGTATCTCGAGATTTGCGACGGAAATATGGAAGAAGGCAGTTTTCGCTGCGAGCCCAATCTCTCGCTTCGCCCTCTCGGACAGCAAGAGTTCGGTACGAAGGTCGAGTTGAAGAACATCAATTCGTTCAAGTACGTCAAAGACGCGATCGAATATGAAGTGAAGCGGCAGACCAAGGTCTTGAGCGACGGCGGCGCCATCCGACAGGAAACGCGCCTGTGGAACCTGGATCGCGGAGAAACTGCGGTCATGCGGAGCAAGGAGGAAGCACATGACTATCGCTATTTCCCGGATCCTGATTTGGTGCCGCTGAAGCTTGACGCCGAATGGGTTCAAGATTTCCGCGGGGGCGTCCCGGAATTGCCGGCCGCCCGCGCCCGGCGCTTCGTCAACGAGTACGGGTTGCCTGAATATGACGCCGGCCTCCTCACCGCCTCCAAGGCCATGGCGGACTATTTCGAGGGTTGTGTCGGTCTGTTCAATCACCCGAAGACGATCAGCAATTGGGTGATGGGAGAACTCACCAGGGAACTGAACAATGCGGGAGCCGAGGTTGGCGCGTCCGCGGTTTCTCCGGAACGACTCGTCGACCTGCTGGCAATGGTGGATCGCGGTACCGTCAGTTTGAAAGTCGCGCGCGAAATTTTTCCCGAGTTATACCAGAGCGGAAAATCCGCGGAGGAGATCGTTCGAGACAAGGGGCTCACACAGGTATCCGACGAAGGGACGCTGGAAGCGATCATCGCCGACGTACTGGCGAGGAGTCCAGCGCAGGTGGCCCAGTTCAAGGAAGGCAAGCACCAAGTGCTGGGGTTCTTGGTCGGTCAGGTGATGAAGGCCAGCGGAGGGAAGGCGAACCCCGGTAAGGTGAATGAACTGCTCAAGAGCAAGCTGGGAGTTTCTCGATGATGTGGAGCGGAGTGTCAACCATGATGACGTTGGCTGGAGCATGTGATTATGAGCGCGATTAAGGAGATTCGAGGCAGGCAGATCATTGATTCCCGCGGCAATCCGACGGTTGAAGCGGAGGTGGTGCTGGAGAGCGGCGCGCGGGGGCGGGCGGCCGTGCCCTCGGGAGCGTCCACGGGCGAGAAGGAAGCGATTGAATTGCGGGACGGCGACAAGAAGCGGTGGGTTGGCAAGGGAGTGTCGAAAGCCGTGGCCAACATCAGTAAGTCGATTGCGCCTGAACTGCTGGGGATGGAGGCGTTCGACCAAGCCGGCATCGACCAGGCGATGATCGGGCTCGACGGAACGAAGACCAAGGGCAAACTAGGGGCGAATGCGATTCTTGGTGTGTCGTTGGCCGTCGCGAAGGCGGCGGCGGCGGAAACGGCCCAGCCGCTCTATCGGTATCTTGGGGGAACCAATGCGCGAGTGCTCCCGGTACCCTTGATGAATATCATCAACGGCGGAGCCCACGCCGACAATCGTCTGGATCTGCAGGAGTTTATGATCGTGCCGGTTGGGGCTGAACATTTTCACGAAGCGCTCAGAATGGCGACGGAAGTGTTCCATTCGCTCAAGGCCCTGCTGAAGAAGAAGGGGCTCAGCACGGCCGTGGGAGACGAGGGCGGTTTTGCGCCGGACCTCCAATCGAATGAAGAGGCTTTGGCGCTGATCATACAGGCGATCGAAGAGGCCGGCTATCAACCCGGTCAGGAGGTCGCCCTGGCCCTGGATTGCGCCGCCAGCGAATTGTACGACAAGAACCGCTACGTGCTCGAAGCGGAGAAGAGCCGGGAACGATCGGCCGAGGAGATGATCAGTTATTACGGAAGATTGCTGGATCGATATCCGATTCTTTCGATCGAAGACGGCCTCAGCGAGGTGGATTGGAAGGGGTGGAAGATGCTCACCGACAAGCTAGGGAATCGCGTCCAGTTGGTGGGCGACGACATTTTCGTCACCAATGTGGAGATCTTCTCGAAGGGCATTAAGGAGGGGATCGGGAATTCCATCTTGATCAAGCTCAATCAGATCGGGACTCTGACGGAGACGCTCGACGCCATTGAATTGGCAAAACGGTCCGGCTATACGGCGATTATCTCTCATCGCTCCGGGGAGACGGAGGATACGACCATTGCGGATGTGGCGGTCGCGACGAACAGTGGATTGATCAAGACCGGTTCGCTGTCGAGGACCGACCGGGTCGCGAAGTACAACCAATTGCTCAGAATCGAGGAAGAATTGGGGGCGGCGGCGGTGTATCGAGGCCGAGACGCCATGCCGGGCAGGCAGTAACGATCGTTCATGCTCATTAAGCAGAACAGAGGCAAGCAATGGTTGGACTGGCAACGGCGCTTCGTCACTGGCGCGCAGTACGCCTGCCTGGGTCTGTGTCTGCTTCTTCTGCTGGCTTTATGTTTCGGCGAGATGGGGCTGCCTCGCTATTTCGCCATGAGGGACCATGCCCGACAGCTTGAGGTTGAGATCCTCGATCTCCAGCGGGGGGTCAGAGGATTCCGCGGCGATATTGATCGACTAGAGCATGACCCGCTGAAGATCGAGCAATTGGCCCGAGAGCAGCTTGGATATCTGCGCAAAGGCGAAACGGTCTATCAATTGCTTCCGGAAATGTCTCAAGATCGATCCAGGCCGTGATGCGATGAAATTCGGGACGGTGGTCATCGTCGGGCGGTCGAATGTGGGGAAATCCACATTGCTGAATCGGTTGCTCAGGGAAAAGATTGCGATCGTATCGGAAAAGCCACAGACCACCAGGACAAGAATCCTCGGGGTGGTTCATGCTCTCGGTGCCCAGATCGCGCTCCTGGATACCCCGGGTATCCACCGGCCTGAGCACTTACTGAATCGTCGGATGGTTCGAACCACCCTCGAGACGCTTGAGGAAGCCGATCTGCTCTTTGTGCTCATGGATGCCACGAGTCTTCCTGGCCCCAGCGATTTGTTGGTGCTGGATCATGTCAAGACCGCCGTTCACAAACAGGCCAGACCGGTGATGTTAGTTTTGAACAAGATCGATCTGGTGAATAAGATGAAGCTGTTGCCGGTTATCGACACCTATGCCCGGTTGTATTCATGGGTCGAGGTCGTTCCGGTCTCGGCTGAGACCGGTGAGAACGTTGAACGGCTGCTTGACGTGACGGTGGCCCACCTTCCGGTGGGAGATGCCGTGTACGACGAGGAAACGATCACCGATCAGTCCATGCGGACGTTGGCTGCGGAGATGATCAGGGAGAAACTGCTGCGGCAGACGTATGAGGAAGTGCCGCATTCGATCGCGGTCGAAATCGATCAGTTCGTCGAAGAAGGGAAGCGGGCGCGGATCAGCGCTTCGGTTCTGGTCGAACGCGAGTCGCATAAGGCCATCGTCATCGGCAAGCGTGGCGAACGGCTAAAAGCGATAGGAACCGAGGCGCGGATCGAGATGGAGCGTGTGTTCGGCATGAAGGTATTTCTGGAGGTGTGGGTGAAAGTGCGGGAAGCCTGGCGGGAAGACGAGCACGCATTGAGGGAATTGGGGTACTGAGAAGCCAAGATGCACCAGACGGATAAGATCACAGAAAGCCGTGCGGCAGAGGCCCGACACCGCGCAGGAGATCGGGATCTCTTGCGCGATGCGTTGCGGGATCAGGCGGATCGAGGTCAGACGAAATCCGACATCGTTCTGTTGTCCGTCCAGAGGTTGCTCCGGCGCGGTGCGATTACTAATCTTGCGAAAATGCTGGGGCGGATGCACCCCGCCGACGTGGCCAAAGTCATTGTGCACCTGTCCTCTCCGAAAGAAAAACGTGAAGTATTTGAGTTGGTCCGAGGGGACTCGAAACGCGGACAGGTCCTGAGCGAGCTCGACACGGACAGCATCACACAGGTGTTGGCGGATCTGTTGCAATCGGATATCGCATGGTTGATCAAGGATTTGGGACCGGACGACGTCGCCTACATTCTCGGCGTGCTGCCAGAAGAGCGCGCGAAAGAAATCCTTTCGCTCATGCGGACCGAGGATTCGACGGAGGTCGCCGACATCCTGAAATATCCAAAGGACACGGCCGGCGGCATCATGACCACCGAGTTCTTCGCGCTGTCGGAGGATGCGACGGCACAGGACGCCATCCGGCGGCTTCAAGAGGCGACCGATGCAGAAATGGTGTTCTACATTTACGTCACTGACAAGGATGAGCGCTTGGTCGGCGTGCTCTCCTTGCGCCAGTTGTTGACGGTTCCTCCCTCGACGCCTCTGAAAAATATCGCGACGCGTGACGTCATCAATGTATCGGTCGACATGGATCAGGAAGAAGTAGCACGGCAAGTGGCGAGCTACAATCTCTTGGCCATTCCGGTTGTGGATAAGGAAGGGGTTCTCGTCGGAATCATCACGGTGGACGACGTCGTGGACGTCATCCGAGAAGAAGCGACAGAAGACATGTTGAAGATGGCCGGCGCGGTGCAGGAAGAAGCCGTGTCGAAGTCCTCGAGTCTTGCCGCAGCAAAAGTCCGGTTACCGTGGTTGTTCACCAATCTGGTGGGAAGCCTGCTTTCCGGCGCAATTCTGTGGGAGTTTCGATATACGATTCAGGAAGTCGTGGCGATCGTAAGCTTTATTCCCGTTATCGCGGCCATGGGAGGTAATGTTGGCCTGCAGTCCTCGACATTGATCATTCGAGGATTGGCGACCGGCGTGGTCGAATTGACCGACGTCTGGTCGGTCTTTCTGAGGGAAGTCAAGATCGGACTGCTGATGGGAGTGGCATGCGGAATGATTCTATCCCTGGTCGGCTGGATTTGGCACCAGGGGTTTCTGGGCATGGTTGTCGGCATGTCGCTCATTACCGCGTTTCTGGTGTCCACCAGTATGGCGACGTTTATGCCTATATTCTTGAAGCGGATGGGCGTAGATCCGGCCGTGGCGGCCGGCCCCTTTGTGACGACTGCCAATGACATCACCGGCATCACCATCTATCTCACACTGGCCACGGTGTTTATGGAATATCTCCGGTAGCGGAGCCCTTGACGTAGAGGATTGAATGGTGATCCCCGTTTCCCGAAGACCTGGATTGCATGCCGCTCATTAAAACCGCTGCGGTCACGCTGAGAAGCCGGAAGTGGGGCGAGGCGGATCGCATTGTCACGTTCTATACGAGAGTTGCCGGAAAAGTTCGGGGTGTTGCTCGCGGAGCGCGTCGCCCGAAGAGCCGATTAGGAGCGACGCTTGAACCGCTTACGATTTGCGAGTTGAATCTTTTCGAAAAATCAGGCGATTCGCTCTATCGTGTCTCACAGGCTGATTTGGTCGAACCGTTTGTGTGTTTCAGAGAAGATCTGACATTGATGGCCGCGGCGGCCAGAATGGCCAATGTCGTTGCCGCCATCACGCCTGATGGAGATCCTGATCCACAACTCTTTGAGACGCTCGAACAGGGGTTGTATTCGCTCGCTGCGAGTGAAGATCCTGCGCTGACGGCGCTGTTGTTTCAGATCCGGTTGCTCGGGCTGACGGGATTCCGTCCACAGACGGATCATTGCTCGGCTTGCGGACGGGGGCGAACGATTCCAGAATCGCAGTTTTCTCCCGTTTCCGGTGGCCTGGTCTGCGCGACGTGCGCGACACGACAGCAGTTTCATTGTGTGCCCCTTTCACGCGGAAGCCTGGCATTCCTCCAGCAGGCACTTCGGTTGGCTCCGGCGGTGATCACCAGATTGAAGGCAGGAGGCCAGGTCAGAGCCGAGGTGGAGGATGCCATCGAAGGATATGTTACCGTGGTAGTCGGCAAACGACTCCCTCCTGTTGATTTTCTTTCGCACCCCGTGTGAGAGGACTTGCTGGCGGAGGAAGGTAGACATCATGGCGGAAGCAGTGCTTGAGCCCAAGGACATGTCTTGGATCGACAAAGGCGTGCTGAGTATAGAATGGAACGATGGACATCGCGCGGTATATCCCGTTCGATATCTGCGTCAACAATGCCCCTGTGCGGCCTGTGTGGATGAGTGGACGGGAGAACGAAGGCTGCAGGCGGACGATGTGCCGCTGCTGATCATGCTGCAGGACATTGAATCGGTGGGACGGTATGCTCTGCAGTTCAAGTGGAGCGATGGGCACGATACCGGGATTTATTCATATCAGTTGCTGAGAAGGCTCTGTCAGTGCGACCTGTGTCAGCCTGTCAAGCCAACCGAACCCCGAAGCCGGAGGTTATTGTGAGACACTCCGCAACCTGGTCGGGGGTGCCGGTGATCTGCCTGCTCGGCATTCTCGCAGGATGCGGCGGTACGCTGTCCCTGGTTGAGCAGGAGCAGCATATTAGGAATAACGAGTTGCCGCTTCATCAGCTCACACCGCGAGCGTTTGTCGGAGTGTGGGGGATGCCAACCTATCAACGAGTCGAGTTTATGCAGTTTTTTGTCATGAAAGACGGAGCGTTCGTTCCACGGTCTCGTGTGGCCCTCGGAGAAGCTCCTAAAGGGTGGGACGCAAGTGTTGAGGCCGGTGAAGCCTTGTTCCTAGCCTATCCCGATCGTGGCTGGCTCTTGGTATTCTTTGATGAACGCTTGGTCTACAAGGAGGCACTTACGGCAGCACAGTTGCATGCGGTAGGACGAAATTGGAAGGTGGAAGATCGGTATCGTTCCCGGCTTGAGAACCCCTCTGCACCCTAGCCAGGATTTTGCAGGCTTTTCGTGAAAGAATCTCGCCCGCTGAATCTCTTAATAGCTGCGTCCGAAGCTGTGCCGTATGCTAAAACCGGAGGGCTTGCCGATGTTGTGGGGGCATTGCCGGCCGAACTGGCCAAACTCGGTCATAACGTCATCCTTATGTTACCTCGGTATCGCAGCTTAGATGATTCAGGGCGAACTTTCCATGTGCTCGAACCTGTCCTGTTTCACACTCCTCTAGGTACAAGCGAATTGTCGATTGAGGAGGACATCATCTCACTGTCCGGCCAGCTATCGGTGCGGGTTTGGGCGTTACGGCACGAGTTCTTTTTTAACCGCTCAGGCCTCTATCAAGAACAGGGGAGGGATTTTGAAGATAACCTTGAACGATTCGCCTGGTTTTCTCGAGCGGTGATCGAAGTGATGATTTACCTCCATCGTCAGAAAGGTTGGAAAACAGACGTATTGCATCTTCATGATTGGCAGACCGCCCTATCCGCCGTGTATCTCAAGACAGTTGACAGTATCAGGCCGGATGTTCAAGGGACCAAAACGGTACTCACGCTACACAACGTCGGATATCAAGGAATTTTCCCGGCTGCGAAATTCTGGCAGACGGGTCTTCCACAGGCGCTGTTCACCCCTGAGGGCCTTGAATTTTACGGATCAGTGAATTTGCTTAAGGGTGGAATACTCTTCGCCGATCGGTTGACGACGGTCAGTCCCACGTATGCTGAGGAAATCCTCACTTCGGAGTTTGGTTTCGGATTGGAAGGCGTGCTGCAGGCAAGGCGAGCAAAGCTGCAGGGGATCATCAACGGAATTGATGTTGACGTTTGGAATCCTGAGACTGATCCACATCTTCCGGTCCGGTATTCGGCGGACAGTCGAACCGGTAAGCTGCAGTGCAAACAGGCGCTCCAGGAGGAATTGGGGTTGTCCCGAAAGGCAGTGCCGCTGCTTGCAGTCATTGCTCGTTTAACCTCGCAAAAGGGGCTCGATCTGGTTGAGGCAGCCATTCCTCGGATTATGGACCTTGACTTGCAGTTGGTGGTCTTGGGAACTGGAGATCCCGCCCATGAATCGAGTCTTGCGAAGATGCGAGATCGATTTCCAGATCGCATGGCATTGCGCATAGGATTTGATGAAGGGCTAGCTCATCGAATCGAAGGTGGGGCCGACATATTTCTCATGCCTTCGCGCTACGAGCCCTGTGGCTTGAGTCAGCTGTATAGCTTGCGGTACGGAACGGTGCCCATTGTGACCAAAACGGGAGGGCTAGTCGATACCGTAGCGCCACTGGGCAGCGATGCCACGAACTCAGATAGAGCAACGGGTTTTCACATCGTGGTACCGACAGCTGATGCTGTGGTCGATGCCGTGCATAGGGCAGTCAGGGTGTATAGACGCCCAGCGTTGTGGAGCGATATGGTCCGCAGAGGTATGAAAACTGACGTATCGTGGGCAGGGAGCGCTCAATCGTATGAGGAACTTTTTGTGAATTTGGTCGACGAAGTCGGTCCAGGAACAAGGTGAAAACAAGAACCTAGTGGAGATACAGGGAGACCGCAATGGCTGGATTATCGAGATTCAAAAGCCCGGCCTTCGCTTGCAAGGAGTAATAGGCGTAATCAGCTTGAGGTCTATACTCTAGGACGCTCTCAAAAAGCGATCGAGCGACTTCGATTTGGCCGATTTGAGCAGCCGCTTGCCCCGCGCGTAGCGAACAGGATGCAGCCATTGCTTTTACATCGACAGCAAGGCGAGCGGAAGGTGCGGAGACAAGCCGCTCAAGGTTGACGGGTAGCGGTATCACAAATCCGTCTTGAGGATTTGAGCGTTTTGCAGCAGTTCTTAATGTTAGAGCATCACGGTTGAGTTGATCGATGCTACCCCCACTGTTGCAGCGGGAATAGGTTTGCCAGAGGGCTGAGAAGCTACTGTTGTCACCTTCTCTCGCCAGGTTAGAGCTCTGACAGCCTAGCATTGTCAGAAGAGATAGCCCCACGAGAATTGGCAATGTGCTCTTCATGCACAACGAAGGACTGCAATCGGTGCACCAAGGATAGAATCTCGTAACCAATTGTAAAACAAATAAAAATTAAATTTTCACAGTTGAAACTAATGTGGCGTGAATAGCGCACCGTTGCATTTTTAATACAACATCGAACAATGTAAGTCAAAAGATAATCTAGGAATTGAAGATTTGGACAAGAATACCGGTTCGTGTGGTGGCATTGGTCTTTCTCATAATGTGCTTAATGTGTTCCTTAACGGTCTGTTCGGTGATTTGGAGAGCATTTGCAATCTCTTTATTCGTCCAGCCTTTTGCAAGATGCTCAATGACCGCCTGTTCACGATTTGTTAACTGAAACTTCTCCTTCGCTTGGTCAGTATTCAGCTGTTGTCGACGTGTCAATTCTTCTAATGTAACGACCAGTCTTGCGAACTGGACTCCGCCCCGATCTGGCAATCCGAATCCTCGAAGAAGTACCGGTTGCTCAGGGTTGCCAGTAACACGCTTAATCTCAAATTGTTCCCAGTCTTTTGCCTCGGTGCGAACGTGGAGCGCTTTGACGATCTCTCCACAAAGCTCTGTCAACACAGACGGAAGTACACCCTGGGCTGGTCGTGAGCTATTTCCTCCATGCTCGGCAAGATTGATTTGTCTTGCCAGCTCCGACGCCTGACGATTCATATGCAGTAGCTGCATGGATGCGGACAGCACCACAATGCCTGGGCCTGCACGCTGGTCGGCAAGTGTTTCCGAGTTACCTGCTGATGGTGATTCGCTCATGTTCCGAGGAAGCTTTCTAGAACAGGTATACAGGTATAATGTCAATGCTAGACAATCGCATGATTTCTGTTAATCTACGTAAACAATCCTAATTCCAATACAGTGATAATACGGAAACTTTACCTAACCCTTTTGGGGGAGTCAACACCCACTTTAGCGAACACTGGCATACGTGTTCGGTATTGTCCATTTCTCGATTCGTTTCTATACTCGCGTCATTGTGAGGTGACTTCCCGTTTTTCTGCCTCTCTAATGTGCAAGTTCACATGGAAGATGGACAGGAACATTGCCGCTGATGCGACAGGTAACATCACAGCAAATCGAGAAAATATTGATGGAACAATGACTTAGATACGTGTTGAAAGGGGGAGCAGTGGCACAGAACGAGTGGGAATGGGCAATCACCAAAGATTTTCAGAAGCATAGCGAACGAGTTGCGTTATTGAGGTCAATTCCGTATGAAATTACGGCTCCAGTTGAAGATCCAGCTGGAGGAACCCGCCAAGGGAAGGCACTATCGCTCAATATAAGTAGCGGCGGAATGCTTGTATTAATGGATCAGGCTCCAGCCATTGAGCAAGTATTGAAAGTATATGTCCCGACACCGACGGCCGCTGCAGAAACTCCCACACTAGCTGAAGTGCGTTGGACTAGAAAATTGCCGTTTAGCCGCCCCAACGGGTTTGGCCCTTATTTTGTTGGACTGAAGTTTATGTTTTGACCGGAAATCACTAGTTGTTGCGGGAGTAGAGATCTGGAGTAGAAAAATGGAGAAGTGGTACGCCATTATGGCGAAACCGAAGCAGGAGTATCCAACCGCTTCAGCCCTGCATCAAGTAGGGATTGCTACTTACTATCCAGAGATCCGGGAAATTTTTTACGTTCGAGGTAAACGACATATTCGACCAGCAGGATTGTTTCCAGGCTATTTTTTTGCGAGATTTGATTATGAGAGACAATATCGGATGGTATCCTATTGTCGAGGAGTTCGAAGAATAGTGATGTTTGGGCACCTCCCAGCAGAAATCGAACCAACTTTACTAGAGGAAATCAAGATTAGGTTGGAACGACAGGACACGATCCATTTGCCTAGTTTCAAACCTGGCGAAGTCGTTAGGATCAATCATGGTCCTTTGGCCGGAATAAAGGCTGTATTTGACTCTTCTTTACCGAGGAAGGAACGAGTCATTGTGTTCCTGCGGACTCTTTTCTATCAAAGCCGAGCAATTGTGCAGCTTTCAGATATCGAAAAATTTCCTGAAGCTGTATAAGTATTATAGTGCACGAGATAGGTCTGCTCTTGGGTTGGTTGAGGGGGTAGAGGTGTATCCTCAATGGCGGTAGCCTGTCTTGGTCATGACAACAATATTGCTATGAGGTCATCGATATGCGGAAGCTAGACGCATTTGGACTGTACGGGGTGCTACTAATAAAGCTGATTTGTGCATCCGTGGTTTTAGCGCAGGACGTTGAACTGAAGAAAAATGTCGTATCTCCTTCAAAGGCGACAACAGCTGGCGCTGCCGAAAAATCACTCCTAATAGTCACGTCGGATTATATTATAGGTCCCGAGGATATTTTGGAGATCACCGTCTGGAAAAATGCAGATCTCTCCAAGCAAGTCCAGGTGAGGCCTGATGGAAGAATCTCACTCCCTCTTCTGGGCGATATCTCTGCGGTTGCAAAAACACCCACTCAATTGACCGAGGAGATCTCGACAGGGCTCAGGGCCTATATGGAAAACCCCACGATTTCTATCATGATCAAGGACGTGCAGAGTTACAACATTTATGTGTTGGGAGAAGTCAACAAACCTGGAAAGTATCCTCTGAAGAGTAAGACCACTTTGCTTCAAGGCATTACTGTCGCTGGAGGATTCACACCCATGGCGGCTCGTAACAAGATCGTCGTGTTCCGGTTCACTAAGGATGGCGAAGGACAGACCAAGCTCAAGGCTAGCTATGACGACATCGTCGTACGAGATGGATCGAGTCAGAACATCGAATTGAAGCCAGGTGATCAGATCGTTGTCCCGTCTGAGACGATGGTGGTGCTCCCCAGTCGCTAGAAGTTGAACCGACGGCGACCGGCAAACGAGTTAAATTGTAGAAATTCTGGTCTCATGGAGCCAACATGGGCGTAGCGAAGAAGTTTCTCACTAGTGAACGCGAGGGGAGAGGGCGTCTTATTGCGTGGCTTCTCGTAGTGTTGCTGCAGTATTCTTTAGCGGGCTGTCAGTCTCACGACATGCAGTACCGCGGTTCCTCCGTGCCTCCCACCGAATTCCTCATTGGGCCTGAAGATGTATTAGTCGTTACCGTTTGGAGAAATCAGGATCTCTCCAAAGAGGTTATTGTCAGGCCAGATGGAAAGATTTCTCTCCCATTAGTCGGTGATATTACGGCGGCTGGTCTTACCGCGCAGGACCTATCGAAGCAGGTCGCGGACAAGCTAGCAGAATACATGTCGACCCCCACGGTGTCAGTGCAGGTTAAAGAGATCAATAGCTACCATGTGTTCGTCGTCGGTGAAGTCGCGAAGCCGGGAAAGTACGTGTTGAAGTCCTTTGCGAGCGTGATCCAGGGAATCTCTTACGCCGGAGGGTTCACTACCTTCGCGTCCAGAAATAATGTACATGTTCTTAGAATGGTCAAGAACGGGCAGGGGGAAACGAAGCAGGTCATGATTCCAGTGCCTTACCAAGATATTCTCCAAGGAAGAAACCTGGAGGCAAATATTGTCCTGAAGGCTGGTGACGTCATTGTTGTACCCTGATTCCGGCCTAGGTGGACAATGGGGTGTCGTCGCCTTCATTATAGTGCTTGCTACCCTCGGTTGGTTCATGAGCATGGACGTGTTTGCGCAGACGCGTGTCATCCCGCTTGTGTCGGTCACAGAGACGTATGATTCAAACGTTTTTTATACACCTAAGTCACTATTGCCGCCTGGTACCCAACCTGAGGATTTCATCACACAAATTACTCCTCAGATCAACGTGGCGCATTTAGGCTCGCGCGTGCGAGGTAGTTTCTCGGTCGGGGGCCTGGTTTCGATGTATGCTCACAACAGCGATCTTAACTACACGGGGCTCAATGCCACAGGGCGGCTTGATCTCAAGAACTATGCGGAGAGAATCTC
This sequence comes from Nitrospira sp., assembly GCA_029194535.1. Lineage (NCBI taxonomy): Bacteria > Pseudomonadati > Nitrospirota > Nitrospiria > Nitrospirales > Nitrospiraceae > Nitrospira > Nitrospira sp. The sequence goes on from JARFXR010000001.1 coordinate 1,365,306, forward strand.
CCCACGCATTATCTCCTTAGGTCTAACCGGTACGTATCAATATACCCCAGCGTTGGCAGCCTTTGGACCTCAGGCGACTGGCTTAGGAGGCGGAGCTGGAGCAACGGTCATAACCGCTCCATTGAATACCGGCCAGGTGACTAACTTTACGAACACGCACAGCGTGAATCTTGGAATAACCACAGGCTATCAGTTGACACGTACCACGACTGTAACCGGAGGCTATAACTACTCCAAGGTTATGTTTGGAGGTCAGTCTGGAGGGCAGGACAATCAGCTTTTTGATACGGATGGCCATCAGGCGACGATGACCATTGCAAATCAATTGTCGCTCAGGGACACAGTGGGAACCACTGCGATGATGTCTCATTTCGGGCAAGAAGGATCCAACGATGGAGGTGCGTCGAGTTCTTTCACAACTTTCAACGGGACGCTCAACTGGGCACGAAAGTGGACCTCGAGGCTGACCACAACATTGATGGGGGGAGGAGTCATGACCTTGCCGATAGATTCAACGTCGCCCGGTCAGAGGGTCAAGACTCAGATAGCGCCATCCATCACCGCCAATCTGAATTACGTAACATTTTCGGAAGGTCTCCGAGCCGCGGGCACGGTTGCCCCTGGACCATTCGAGGGCTTGCCTGCCTTACAAGGAACCTTGATGCCTGGTGGGATCATGCCACCCGGTCAGTTTCGGACCACGCTGAATTACAACTACAATGTGTACCCAAGTTATGTGATCGGGTCAGGTCCGACGAAAACGCAGGTCGTCAGCGCAAACGTCACCGGGGGCATTACCTCGAAACTCTCGGGTCAACTGGGCCTCAATTATGCCCATGGTTCAAGCAGTAATCCCCAAACGACGTACGACTCAGTCAATGCGAACGTCGGAGCCAGCTATCTTATTGGACCAGTGCTCGCCAATCTGACTTACAGGTGGATGTATTTCTCAAACATTAATGAGCAACCGGGTGGAATCGAAGACCAATACGCATTTTCGAAGAAAATGGTGCTATTGACGCTCTCCTACGCATTCACAAATCAATCGTTCTTCCGGACGGGTGGACTAGGGTCGTTTGGAACGACTGCTCCCGCTGAAGGTGCGACTCCTTCAGATCTGGGACCTGGGGAAAGCCCATCCGGCGGCGAGTCCCCGCTCGACCCTGGAAAGTAATAGAACAAGGAGCACCGTTAAGACGTGTACACAGGCCTTAATACCCCTGAAGACTATCTTAAGGTCGTCGTAAAGCACAAGTGGATGATTCTCCTGGCGATCTTGGTGTGCACCGGTCTCGCCTGGGGGCTGTATGAATGGCTGCCGAAAAGCTACCGGTCGAGCGTGCTGGTGCAATTTGAAGGACAAAAGGTCCGTTACGTCCAAGGAGTCGATGATCCCACCGACAAACCGGAGTTGGTGATGGCGAATCGAATAGCGGGCATGAGCGAATGGCTCTATAAACGGGAACTCTTAACGCAAGTCGCTCAGGAATTCCATTTGTACGGATACGAAAAGGAGGGATCGACTCCTGACATCGATGACTTTGTGGCGACGAGAATGCGCGTACAGGTCAAGTTCGATGGGAAGGAGGCACCCTTCGTCAGGGTCTCGTTCGCCGATTCCAGTCCCGAGATGGCCAGAGACGTCATAGCCCGCTTGGCGGATCTTTTTGTGAAGGAGCACACGGAAAGCCGCGCCGTGATCGCTCAAAGTTCCTCCGAATTTCTGCAGCACGAGTTGGATCTCCTGAAAAAGCAACTGGAAGTCAAAGAACAGGCACTCGCCGAGTTCAAACAATCGCACCTCGGACAGTTGCCAGATCAACTCAATTCTAACGTGCACGCGATCGATCGGCTGGAGACCGAGTTGGCCTCACAACAGGAAGTGGAAAAGTCGATCAACCTCCGTCTTGAATCCGTCGATAAGGCGATCAGAGAGTATGAAGACCCGACGAGTGACGCGGGCCAGAAACGCGCGGAAAAAGATCCTCGATTGGCAAAGATCAAATCCCTTGAACGCAATCTGGCGACATTGCAATCTGTCTACAAAGAGTCCTATCCCGACGTAGCCGTGGTGCGCAATGAGATCAAGAAACTTCAGGCGATGACCACAGAGGACTACATTGCGCTCTATGTAGAGCAGGAGCCCGTCGAAGTTGATGAAGGAGGGAAACGGAAACGCAAGGCTCTCGACCCGTACAAGGCGGAGTTGACAAAGCAGCGGGAAGAAGTGATGAGGGAACTGGAGATGATCGGCCTGCGGCAATCGCGCATCAAAGCGGAGATCAAGAAGTATGAGGCCAGGATAGAAGGCACCACCATGCACCAGCAGGAGTTGATGTCGATCCAACGTGATTATGACAATCTTCAAAAAAATTATCAGTCGCTGTTGGAGAAAAAGCTCACGATAGGGATGGCGGGCGATCTCGAGGAGAAGCGTCAAGGAACGAAACTAAGGATCATTCAGCAGGCCGGTTTGCCCAACCTGCCCGAGAAGCCGAACCTCTACATGATCATGTTTGGAGGCTTGGCGGCTGGCTGCGCGCTGGGTTTTGGCTCCGCATTCGGCATGGAACTGTTGCGGAGAGGATTCGTGTCGGCTGAAGAAATTGAAATTACCCTGGGACTTCCGGTGCTCGCCGCGATTTTTCAATTCGAGTCCGCCTGGCCAGGATCCGCCAGGGCGGTGGAGCAGGCTTCGAGCAAGCCAAGATTGTTGTCACTGCCCGGCCTAGGCAGGGACGACTCCGTTGTGAACGGTCTCAGCCAGGTCACCGTCTGCCCAGAGCTGGTTGCGATGTGGTATCCCAGGTCGGCTGTGGCGGAACAGTATCGTGTCGCCGCCACCCGACTCGGCCTGATGGTGGACAAGATGAAGAGCTCTGTCGTGTGTGTCTCCAGCGCGTTGATGGGCGAAGGGAAAACCTCCACCGCATTGAATCTGGCCCATGTGCTCTCAAGAGATCTGAATAGAAAGACGGTGCTCCTTGATTGTGATCTGAAAAGGCCGATGGTACACGCTTATGCAGGATTGGAACTGGCAGCCGGAGTAGCTGAAGTATTACTTGGACACAAGACATTGGAGGAGTGCCTAGAATACCATGAGCAGTTAGGAATCTGGATCCTACCAGCCGGAATTGAGCAGTCTGGAACTGCCGCACTTACCCATGCTGATCGGCTCACGGAGCTCATTGCCAGTCTGAGAGAGCGGTTCGATTATGTCGTTGTTGACTCTCCCCCGCTGCTTCCTGTTGCTGAAGCCATGCTCATAGTCCGGTCCGCAGATGTAGTAGCTCATGTCGTCAGGGCTCGAGCCACCTCTCGTGATGTAGTGAGTAATGCTATCAAGATGATTGGGCAGGAGCGGGCCGTTGCCATTGTCTTGAACGGAGTCGAAGCGCAGGATACGACATACTCTTACTATAACTATAGCAGCAGGGTGTATGAGCCTAATCGTAAGCAGCTCAGATAGGTCGGCGTCGCAAAGAGCCCAGGTGCTCATCGATGATCGAGCCCCGAAGGCCATTTTTCGCGTCCCGGGAGCGAAGCGCCGAATTCTAATTCTTGGGACAGGACAATTGGCCAAAGGCTTGTCGCAGATCCTACTTTCGCGACGAAAGATGTTCACCGATGTCGTGGGAATGCTTGCCAAAGACAACGGGCAGATGGTCGATAGCCAGAGCGAGGTGGTCGGGACGATGGAACAGCTGATCGACGTAGTCGAACGCCATCGTGTCGACACTATCGCTGTGTGCCTCGAAGATCGGAGGGCAGTTCTGCCCTTGAAGGAACTACTGGATTTGAAGGGGATGGGGATCGATGTGTTCGACGGGCATCATCTCTATGAAGAGGAATCAGGCCGGATTCCGATCGACGAGCTGAAGCCGAGCGCCATCATCTTCTCCACCGGGTTTCGAGCCGGGTTCGTTGTTAAGACCGTCAAGCGACTCATCGACATTTGCGTTTCATTCGTCGGGCTCACTGTGCTTTTCCCTGTTGTGGTGTTGATCGGGGCTGTGATCCGACTGGATTCTCCCGGCCCGGTCTTTTATCGGCAAGTGAGAGTAGGATTGCGCGCGCAGCCGTATATGATTTGGAAGTTCCGCTCGATGTTTCTCGACGCCGAGAAGGGCGGCGCCAGGTGGACGACCGAAAAGGATCCTCGCGTGTCACGGGTTGGCCGGTATTTAAGGAAATGGAGACTTGACGAGATTCCGCAGCTCATCAATGTGCTGAAAGGTGAGATGAGCCTTGTCGGTCCTCGGCCCGAGCGCCCCGTTTTTGTCCAGGAACTCAGGGCAGTGATTCCGTACTATGATATTCGGCATGCCGTCAGGCCCGGAATCACCGGTTGGGCCCAGACCCAGTTCAGATACGGTGCCTCAGTAGAGGACTCGCACGTGAAATTGCAATATGACCTCTACTATGTCAAGCATCTGTCGATGCGATTGGATACGCGCATTCTGCTTGAGACGGTGCGAGTTATTCTCCTGGGCGAAGGCGCTCGATGAATGTTTCAGAGGGAAATCTCGTGCATTGTCTCTCGTTCGATGTGGAAGAGCACTTCCAGGTTTCAGCTTTTGAATCTCCGGCCAGACGGAGCCAATGGGAACAGTGCGAAAGTCGCGTTCACAAAAATACGGATAAGATCCTTGAACTGCTTGCGAGTCAGCAGGTTCGCGCGACCTTTTTCGTGTTGGGGTGGGTGGCGGAGCGTTATCCGGTAATTGTCAGAAGCATTTCCGCCGCAGGGCATGAAGTGGCATCCCATGGTTATGGACACGAATTGATTACGTCCCAGACTCCTGCGACCTTTCGGAATGACATCCGCAAGGCCAAGATCATTCTGGAGGATATCTTGGGCCGACGCATTTATGGATATCGCGCCCCGAGCTTTTCAATTACGAGGAGTACGGTATGGGCGTTACCCATTCTGGTAGAGGAGGGACATGTCTACGATTCAAGCGTGTTCCCAATCGTGCACGATAGATATGGGATGCCCGAGGCACAACCTGCCTGTCACGAGCTGGAGACGGCTGTCGGACGTTTGTGGGAGGTTCCTCCGTCGACGATCAGTGTGCTCGGATTGAGAGTTCCAGTCGCAGGAGGGGGATATTTCCGCCTGTTTCCATATGGGATCTTGAGGAATTGCTTGAGACGGATCGAGCAAATGGGACAGCCGCTGGTCATGTATCTGCATCCGTGGGAATTTGATGTCACCCAGCCGAGAATGAAGGGACCGCTGTTGTCACGATTCCGCCATTACGTCAATCTTGACAAGACGGAGGGGCGGCTGATTCGACTTCTCAGGGATTTCCGCTTTGCCCCAATATGCGAGACGATCACACCTGTCGCCCAAATATGCCGCCAACATATCGCGTCATTGCCGGCCCATCGTTCGTGCGAGGTTCCGCAAGGGACGTAAATGTTGGAAACGGTGAGAAGAATGAATGATCTTTCCTAATGTAGACTGCGGACGATCTTGAGACACAGATTGAATATTCCGCCGATCAATCCGGCCTCCAGCATACGCCTGCAGGCCAGTCGGCTTCTGATTCGCTAGAAGCTAGGCTCTGCATAGTCTCCTAAAGCGAACGTGTGAGCGAATACTCGTCTTGACGAGCAGAAAACAGCTATCCGGACGCGCGTGACCTTGCGCGATAAATCCAAGAGAGGGCGGCCGAAGTGATCCTCAGCCAAACGAAAGTCCCTGACGCGATGGACGCGAGTGTGGATGGGATGGGACCGTGGACGGTCGAAATCCGCCCACAACGCGGGCTTGTCAGTCTCGATTTCGCGGAATTGTGGGAATACCGCGAGCTGTTGTATTTTTTCGTCTGGCGCGACCTCAAAGTGCGCTATAAGCAGACGCTCATCGGGGCGGGATGGGCGATCTTTCAGCCGGCCATGACAATGGTGATATTTACGATAGTCTTCGGAAAATTGGCGAAGATTCCTTCTGACGGTTTGCCCTACGCGGTGTTTGCCTACACCGGGCTGTTGCCGTGGACCTACTTCAGTCAGGCCCTAGGGCGGAGCGGGACCGGTCTTGTCAGTAATGCCCACTTGATTACGAAGGTGTACTTCCCCCGCCTGGTCGTTCCGCTATCGGATGTAATCACGCCTGCCGTGGATTTCCTGTTTGCATTCTTGCTTCTCCTTGGAATGATCGGCTGGTTTGGAGTAACGCCAAGCTGGGGACTGTTGGCCTTGCCGCTATTCCTCGTCATGGCCATGGTCACGGCGTTGGCGGTAGGGCTCTGGCTGGCCCCCCTGAATGTGCGCTACCGAGATATCGGTCACACGATTCCATTCCTGACTCAGTTTTGGATGTTCGCATCGCCCGTCGTATATCCTGTGAGCCTGGTTCCTGAGTCCTGGCGACTGATCTATAGCCTGAATCCCATGGTCGGGGTAATCGAGGGATTTCGGTGGGGGCTGCTGGGCAAAGAGAATCCGGATTTCTCCGTGATGTTCATCAGCGTAGTGGTGGTGCTTTTGGTTTTCGTAGGCGGGCTGGTATTTTTTAAACGAATGGAACGGAATTTCGCCGACATCATATAGATGCATCACAAGACTTCCGATTTCCGACGGTTGTCACAACTGGTTGAGGGAATCGGGCGATGGAAAACATGAAGGGACCTGGGATTAGAGCGATGACTTCAGCCCTTGCGGAGGCCGAAACAAAGGAGGGTAGTAACAATGAACCCCGACGGTGATCTGTGGATGGGCATGAAACGCATCCGGTTGCCCCTAGTGATGATGTGTGTAGCATTGGGACTCTGGATCGTTTTCGCCGATCTGGTCGTGCCCTCGGTGATCGAGAGCGCGCACCGGGGCCAAAGTTTTCCGGTCTTCAATGGTCTTATCAAGGGGCATGCAACCCATTCAGTGGATGAATATCTGCGGGATTGGGATCAACTTGCCTGGCGTACGACGGTGGCCTCCACCGTCTTCGGGCTACTTGGTCTGCTGGTATTCATGATGGCAACCAGTCCGACATTCTTCCGCAAGTTCGTGGGAGAAGCGACACCCGGGACACTCGGCGCGATCAGGGCGTGGACATGTGGAATTCTCTTGCTCTGGACAGTGATAGAAGATCTCCCCAGCATTGCATGGCTTCCCGTCGAAGGGCGAAATCCGGTGGGGGTGATGGGCTGGCTGTACGCCCTTCCGATCGGTTTCGACAAACTGGTCGCGAGTGAAGCAGGACTGCATGTGTTTCAGTTTCTGACGGAACTGCTCTTGTTCTTGGGGATGATCGGTTATAGGACAAGACTGGTCATTCCGCTCGGCGCGGTCTGTTTCGCCCTATTGGGCGGTATCCTGCGTGATTATAGCTTCAACTGGCACCAGGGATGGGTCCCGCTCTATCTGATCACGATCCTTTCCTTCACTCCTTGCGGTGATGGGTGGTCGGTGGATCGGCTCCTGAGAGTCGTCCGTGGACAGCCAGTCCCTGATCCCAAACGTGCCGTGCCCGTGTATGGATGGGCCCGATATACTTGTTGGGTGGCGATCGCGGTGACGTATTGGGAAACCGGGCTCTGCAAGCTCCGTGGTGGTGGACTGTCCTGGGGCAGCGCGGATGGCTTAAGGGCGACCTTTTATGAAGACACCCTTCTCCCCAGGGAATACCCTTGGTCCTGGTCCCTCTCCCTGATTCAGGCCCCTGATGCGTTGTTTGTTTTTCTGGGACTGTTCGTTCTGGTTTTCGAGTCCTTCTGGATTGCGGTGTTGTTTTCTAAGACCGTTCGCAGGTACTGGCCTATCTTGACGGCGACCTTTCATACAGGAGTATTGTTCTTACAAAAGATCCTCTTCATCGATCTCATACTCCTGCAGGCGCTCTTCTACGATTTCACCGGAATCCGGAAAACGATCGCACGGCGCCTGGAGACCGTTTCCGGCCCGATACAAATTCTCTTCGACGGACACTGCCCTCTCTGCAATCGGACAGTCCGAGTCCTGGGATTTTTCGACCTGTTCACCCGGCTTGAATTTATCGACTTTCGTCGGTTGGACCTCGCCGAGTACAACCGACGACATCAATTAGCCCTGACGATCGAAGATCTCGATAGAGAGATGTATGTCATCAGCCGGGGGCAGGTGTATGTCGGGTATTATGGCTACCGTGTTTTGTCACGGGCATTGCCTGCGTTTTGGCTGCTGAGCCCCTTGCTCTATATCCCTGGAGTCTCGTGGTTTGGCGAGCGGGTCTATGGCTATATCGCGCGCCATCGGCTCGCTCTGCTCCATTGCGATACGCACTGTCCGACCGTGCCTTCAGGAACCACCGACCTCCGGACCACGTTCCAAGTCAGTGAAGGGCCACAGGCGTTCCGCTACGCCTGGCTCATCTCTGTCTTCTGCGTCGTCATGGCTGTCTCCTATTTCTACAGGGTCGAGTTTTACCCTGTGATGACCTCATGGCACCTGTATGCATCCTTAAACTACTCAGGGGAGATCAGCTATTTTAAGGCGGTCGGGCGGCAGGCCTCCGGGGCGGTTATTCCTGTCCGCGTAGGAGACTCCGTTGGCGCGCTCCGCTACGACGGTCGGGACACCCCTCTCCTCAAAAAATGCTTCAGTGGCCACCTCGATGAGAAAGGTGCTTCGCTGGCGAAAGACCTCGAAACCTGCCAAAAGTTCCTCATTCTGAGCGGCGCAATTTACAACAAGAATTCTCCCTCTGATCGGAAAATTAGTCAATTAGAGCTTCAAGAATGGGTCTGGAACTTCCGTTCCAACCCATCCGATCCTGAGCATGGAGAAGTAAGGAGCCGCGTGGTCGTTGAGATTGAGCCGGTTTCGGCCGCCGCGAAGCAGGAGACATGAGAAATCAGTCGGCGACGAACACGATTAAGACTTCCCAGTGAGGATTCGAGTCCATGGACACTATCGCCATCCGCGTGGAGCATCTCTCGAAGCAGTATCACATAAAGTCAGCAAATGACTGGCATGACAGGCTGGGTGATAAACTTGCGGATGGTCTGTGGTCTATGTGGAGGGGTAATAAACAGCTGCATCTTGGTCAGAAGAGTTTCTGGGCGTTGAAAGACATCTGCTTTGAGGTCAAGCAAGGTGAGGTCATAGGTTTCGTTGGTGGCAACGGAGCCGGCAAGAGCACCTTGCTGAAAATCTTGTCCCGGATCACGGAGCCGACTGAGGGGAGAGCTCGGGTGTACGGCCGGATGGGTTCTCTCCTCGAAGTCGGCACCGGCTTCGTGGGCGACCTCAGTGGGCGAGAGAATGTCTATCTAAGCGGCGCCATTTTAGGAATGAAAAAGTCGGAAATTGATCGGAGATTCGATGAGATCGTCGAGTTCTCAGGGGTGGAGGAGTTCATTGACGATCCAGTCAAGCATTACTCAAGCGGAATGTATGTCCGCCTGGGCTTTTCGGTGGCGGCACATCTGAGACCTGAAATTCTCGTGGTGGATGAGGTGCTGGCGGTCGGCGACGCAATGTTTCAACAGAAGTGCCTGGGCAAGATGGGAGATGTGGCGAAAGAAGGACGAACGGTATTGTTTGTCAGCCATAACATGGCCGCGATGCAGGGGCTCTGCTCTCAGTGTTACATGTTGAAGAGCGGCAGGCTGGTTGCACAGGGGGCTCCGCGCGCGGTGATCGAGGAATACATGGCAGGCGCTGCGTCGGGCCAACTGACGCAACTGGGAGAACGGCAGGATCGCCAAGGCAACGGCGAGATTCGGATCGAGGATGTCTCGATCTGTGACGGAAAAGGTTCCCCGATCGATGAAGCTCTTTCCGGTCAAGACATCACCATTCCAGTGTCCTACCGGTCACGCGACAACAAGCCGATCTCTCGATTGGATATGCACATCACCTTCTATACGACATTGGGTCAATTTATGTTCAATTGTTCGAGCGAGGCCAGTGGGCATCCGTTCGAAGCGCTCCCTCCGATGGGGCGGGTGTTCTGCCATATTCCTGAGTTGCCGCTCGCACCGGGTCGGTACGTGTTCAATTTGTACTCAACCGTGGGAGGGGTCATGGCTGATTGGGTGACGCAGGCGGGATCGCTCAATGTCGTAGGAGGCGACTTCTTCGGTACGGGCCAGTTGAAGACCCATGATGAGGGATTCCTGGTCAAGCACAAGTGGACAGTGGGTTCCGCTTGCTAGGTTTCCCTCACGTCCTTTGATCGTATGGCCGTTTTGGGAAGATGGAACGAAAAATCTTCGAACCTCCACCCGCACTCAACCACTCTGCCTTGCTCGAACGATTGGCTGGATAGCGTTCCGTAGTCGGCAGACGAAGAGGAGGAACAACCCATGAGAGCCGCGTTCATATGATCAGTAAAGTCATGAATAAGTTCAAACGCGAAGGGGCGTGCGGTGTAGGGCGGGCCATCTCGGTCCGTCTCTTCGGGAAAGCTCTCATGAGCCCGCTCCAACAGTACTTGCGCACTCCTAAGTTTGTCGTCGAACCGCTTCCGAATACCCGAAGACTAGGAACTGACTATGGAGGTTGGGACTTTGTGGAGGATGAAAGATTCTATGGTGGAACAGTGATCAGTTGCGGGCTGGGTGAAGATGCGAGCTTCGATGTCGAGTTTGCATCAAGGTACAACGCAACAGTAATTGTTGTAGACCCGACTGTTCGGGCCATCAAGCATTTTGACGAAATCATGACGCGGATCGGCATGGGCAGAGAGAGGAGTTATGTTAAAGGCGGGAACCAGCCCGTCAATTCGTATGACTTATCCAAGCTCGACAGGCATAATCTTCACCTCGTTCCCAAGGCGATCTGGACTCACAACAATACTGTCGAGTTTTTTGCTCCTCCGGATCCGAGCTGCGTGAGTCATAGTATCGTCGACCTCCAGAACAACTACTCGAGGCAGGGTCCGTCCTGCGACGTTGAATGCATTACGATCGACAAGCTGCTGCAAACATTCTCTTTGAAGTCGCATCCGGTATTGCTGAAGCTGGATGTCGAAGGCGCCCAGAGGGATGTGATCAGAGATATGATCAGCAAGGGAATCTATCCTTCCCAGATTCTAGTCGAATTCGAAGAGCTGCAAGCGCCCTCGCTCCGGGGAAAAAGAAACTTTGAAGAAATCGATCGTTTGCTGCGGAAAAAAGATTACCGGTTGAGGGTCTTTAGTCCTCCAGCGAATTTTGCCTATACAAGGACAGTCTAGGAGCAGACTCAGCTTTCGACGAAGCTGCTTTGCTTCATGCCGTTATTCAGCGGGCTACGTTCTTAAAGCTCCCGGAGTCGATGGCAAGAGGAATCTAGACTAGAACCATGCGTTTCCTCATTCTAGATACCGATTATCCTGCGTTTACCGCCTGGCTTTACGCCGAGAATCCCGGGCTGGAAGGCAAGCCCTTCGACGAGCAGCTGGGCGTTCATACAGAGGCATGCTTTGGCATGGCGGGATTTTGCGCCAAACACCTACGCGCGCTTGGTCATGATGCTCAGGATCTGCACGTGAACAATGAGATCATGCAGAAGCGGTGGGCGCAGGAGCATGGAGTCAATATCGGGTTGGATTGGGAATTTCGATTACGTCGGGGGATCGTACCCTGGATTTCACACAGCGACCCGCGTCGGTGGTTTTATACCATCCTGGCTGCTCAGATCAGATGGTACAGACCCGACGTCATTCTGAACCTGGCCATGGACGGAATTAGCAGTGTCTTCCTCAAGGAAATGAAACCCCATACGGGGCTCTTGGCGGGACAAATTGCGGCCTACCTACCGACCGGAGAGAACTGGAGCGTCTACGATCTCGTGATTTCCTCCCTGCCGAACTTTGTGGAGTATTTTCGTGGCATCGGAGTTCGCAGCGAATTTAATCGGTTGGCGTTTGAGCCGTCGGTCTTGCACACGCTCAAACATCAAAAGAAAAACATTCTTGTTTCCTTTGTCGGCAGTTTCACAAGTTCGCATTCCAAGCGGGATCAGTTGCTGGAGCGACTGTGCGTGACACTTCCCACCAACGTGTGGGGAGTCGGAATTGAACGCTTGCCACAGGATTCGTCGATTCGTTCTTGTTACCTGGGGGCTGTCTGGGGTATCAATATGTTCAGGATCCTCGCCGGTTCAAAGATCGTCATCAACTATCATAGTGATGTCGCGCAGTCTTACGCGAATAACATGCGCCTGTATGAAGCGACCGGTACGGGGGCCCTGCTAGTTACTGACTGGAAGGAGAATCTCCACGAGATGTTTCAGCTGGAGAAAGAAGTCGTAGCGTATCGAGGCCTTGATGAATGCGTTGAGAAGGTACGATATTACCTTGAACATGACGACGAGCGAGAAGCGATCGCACTCTCAGGACAGCGCAAAACGTTGCAGACACATACGTATTTTCAGCGAATGCAAGACCTGAGCGAGATAATTTCCAAGTACCTGTAGGGCAATGTGGGTGGAGTTCGGTCCCCAAGGCTATGCGAACAAGTGAGTTGCCCCTGTTTCACGGCGGTGCGGCAATAGGTGAAAGCAGGATCCAGGTGGGCGAGAAAACCTATCGAGAAGCGCTCCCAAGTGATGATTCTATTGTCGGCGGCCGTATCTCGGCAGTGAAGGGATTGTTGCCTGTTTCGTTGAAGCAGTGGGTTCGTATAGAGCGGCATTGTTCCTGTCTGCGGTCTTCGCCTGGGTGGGTCCGATTTGGCACTCTAAAGAGGCTCGCGCCGATCAGCCCTACCTTCGGCATAGAACGGGGGCAAGGAGTCGACCGGTATTACATAGAAATGCTGTTGAGGAAATATATCGACGATATCCGAGGAGACATATTAGAGGTTGAAACACCTCGGTATATCCGTCAATTTGGCGGAGGGAGAGTCACGCGTTCGGATGTCCTCCATGCTGTTTCGGGCAATCCTCAAGCCACCTTGATTGGTAATTTGGCAACAGGTCAGGGAATACCCAGAGCTGCCTTCGGCTGCATCATTCTCACCCAGACTCTCCAATTCATTTACAATTTGCGAGGGTCGGTTGAAACGGTCTTTTCCATCCTGAAACCAGGGGGGTCTTGCTGGCCACCACGCCGGGGATCAGCCAGATCAGCCGCCATGATGTGGAGCGTTGGGGTGAGTACTCGCGGTTTACGACTCGATCGGCACGGCGACTCCTCGAGGAAGTATTTCCAGTGGAGAATGCTTCGGTCGAAGCGTATGGGAATGTCTATGCTGCGGTCGCATTTTTACATCTGCTTGCGGTTGAAGATCTAAACCAACGATAGCTGAACCCTCGCAACCAGGGCTATGAACTTCTTATCGGTCTTCGGGCAGTGAACCCGCTGATGGACAATGATTAGACAGGGAATCACAAAGTTGCGACAGGCCGCTCGGCGGATTAAAGGCCGATTCATTCGGCAGCCTCTCATTCTGCTGTACCATCGTGTCGCCGATTTACAATTGGATCCTCAGTTGTTGAGCGTGACTCCCGAGCACTTTGAACAACACCTCGAGATTCTGCAGAAGCAGGCACATCCTATGAGGCTCGAAGACATGGTTCGAGCCTGGCGAGAGAACAAACTGCCACAGCGGGCGGTAGCGGTCACATTTGACGACGGATATGCAGACAACCTGATCAGTGGCGGACCCTTACTCAGGCGTCATAGTATCCCCGCGACCTTCTTCGTCGCCACCGGATATCTTGGACATGACCGGGAATTCTGGTGGGACGAAGTTGAACGACTGTTCTTGCAGCCGGGAACCTTGCCCCAAGAGCTTTCCCTTACCGTCAACGGACGCGCGCATCGGTGGTATCTAGGCGATGCGGCCGAGTATAGCCAGGATGCGTATCGGCGGCATCGCGTTTGGAATGTGATCCGACCGGAGAATCCCACTCCACGGCACGAAGTGTATCGGTCTCTTTGCCAACTCCTACACCCCTTGCCAGATCAGGAGCAGCGAACAGTGTTCAAGACGCTGGAAGTCTGGGCAAATAGGGTGTCACCCGGTCGCCCTGCGTATCGTGTCCTCACTCCCGACGAGGTCCGTCAGGCGACCAAAGACGGGCTTGTGGAGGCGGGCTCCCACACAGTGACGCATCCGGTTCTTTCCGCGCTTCCGGTTTCGATGCAGCGAGAGGAGATAGAACGGAGCAAGAGTCGGCTGGAGGAACTCTTAGGACATCCGGTACGAAGCTTTGCCTATCCGTACGGAACACGTTCGGATTACACAACTCAGACCATAAGTCTGGTACGGGAAGCTGGATATGAATATGCCTGCTCCAATTTCGAAGGTCTTGTGCGGCCAGACACTGATCCCTGGCAGTTGCCCCGCTTTTTAGTCCGTGATTGGGATGGAGATGAGTTCGATCGCCAGCTTGTTCGATGGTACGGCGCGTGATCGCTTCCACGTATCGCGCGTGGCGGTTGCGTCATAGCGGCGTCTCTACACCGGTCCGCATCCGTGTGCCCGTCCGGGGCTCTTTGATCATATAATAAAAGGGGAGTGACAGCTATGCGGCATGAAGCTGTGAAGGCCTATGTCCTGCCTGCGAATGGAAGTGAATTTGAACTGAAACAGGTGGATGAAAAGGTCGGCGACGAAATCAAAGAGGGGTGCCTCATTGACCATTCGTCGAATCGCCTTGTTCCGATTCGAAACTTCATTCCGAGATTTGTGGACGACAGTTCATACCGGATGAAATTCGGCTGGCAATGGGAGAGCTTTCGGCAGTTGCAAATAGATCGCGTCAATGGGACGACTATCTCCGCTACGAGATTCTACAATGGCACCGGTTGGTCTGCAGGGGAGTTGAAGGGGCAACGAATTTTGGAGGTGGGGTGCGGAGCCGGTCGGTTCACTCAAGTTATGCTTGATGCCGGAGCAGAAGTCTGGTCTCTGGACTATAGCAATGTCGTCGATGCATGTTGGGCCAACCATGGACCGCACCCCCGCCTGAACGTCGTTCAAGGGGATGTCTATGCGATGCCGTTCAGAAAATTCTCCTTTGATAAGGTATTTTGCTTTGGAGTCCTCCAATACACGCCTGATGTGAAGCGGGCCTTCATGAGTTTGATCGATTTTCTCAAGCCCGGGGGGAAGCTGGCGGTAGACGTGTATCGAAAGGACAAATGGCCCAGTCGATGGACCAGCAAATATCTGTGGCGACCGGTGACGAAACGGATGCCGGAGGATCTCTTATTCCGGTTCGTGAAATGGTACATGCCGTGGTGGCTGCCTTTAGATAACAAGCTCGATCAGATACCGTTCCTCTGGCGATTTGCGAGCTATGTGCGCGGAATCGTGCCCTGTTGGAATTATACCGGAGCGTTGCCGCTGTCAGAGCAACAAATCATGGACTGGGCCATTCTCGACACGTTCAATTCCTTATCGCCGAAGTACGACCAGCCCCAAACGATTGGTGACATCCAGTCGTGGTTCGAAGAGGTCAAGCTGTCGGATATCGAAGTCCGATATGGTTCGAACGGCATTGTGGGCTCCGCACGTAGATGCGCCTAAACCACACTATAGGCTGTCCGTTGCTTCGTGCTCACCTGGCATTGGGTAGAGAGTCGGTTCCCATTAGGATCCGGAAATGAATACAGTAACTAATCCAGGTGCATATGCCGCGAACGGAGATACAAACCTGGTGAAATCTCACCCCTTGAGAATTCTACAAGTCTGTACATCGGACAGAGCCGGTGGCGCGGAGCGCTCGGCGTGGAACCTGTATCGCGCCTATAAAGATCGAGGCCATGAATCGTGGTTGGCCGTCGGAACGAAACGCACAGACGACGCGGATGTGCTGGTCATCCCCAACGCGCGACCCCGGAATCTCTGGACGCGACTCAACGAGAATATCCAGGAACGATTACAGGCTGTTGAAGAAGACGTGGCGGGGGTAGGACGAGTACGGGAATGGCTCAGGACCTGGTCGAATCCCTGGCTTCAGATGCAACGATCCCTAGGGATGGAGGAGTTTGATTTTCCTGGAACGTGGCGATTGTTGAGTCTCCCTCCACGCAGACCTGATATCGTGCATTGCCACAACCTGCATGGCAACTACTTCGACCTGCGCGTTCTTTCAAGCCTCAGCTATGAGGTTCCGGTCATCGTCAATCTTCGAGATGCCTGGTTATTGAGCGGTCATTGCGCACATTCGTTTGACTGCGATCGGTGGAAAACCGGCTGTGGCCGTTGCCCGGACCTTGCTATCTATCCGGCCATCGAACGCGACGCCACGGCCTTCAACTGGCGTCGGAAGCGGGACATTTTTGCAAGAAGCCGACTCTATGTGACGGCCCCCTCTCATTGGCTCATGCGAAGAGTCGAAGAGTCCATCCTCGCGCCAGCCATTGTGAAGACTCGCGTGATTCCGAATGGGGTCGACTTCTCCATTTTCCATCCGACGGACCGGCAGGGTGTGCGCTCTGGACTGGGCATCCCGCAGGACGCCAAGGTACTGCTTTTTACCGCGAATGGTATTCGGCGGAACATTTGGAAAGATTATGCGACCATGAAAGCCGCTGTAGCCACCGTGGCTCAGCGCATGCATGGTCATGATCTGATCTTTATTGCGTTGGGTGAAGAGGGGCCGCCCGAACGGATCGGCTTGGCGGAAGTCCGATTCGTTCCTTACCAGAAAGATCGTCACGCCGTTGCCCGCTATTTTCAAGCAGCCGATCTCTATGTCCACGCAGCTCGTGCCGAGGTATGTCCCTTAACCGTCATCGAAGCGCTCTCATGTGGCACGGCGGTGGTGGCAACTGGGATTGGCGGCATACCGGAGCAGGTAAAGGGGTTGGAGCTGTCACAATTCAACTTGCGGAATTCTGGACTAAATCAGTATGGAACGACTGAGGCGACTGGGGTGCTGGTTCCGGGTGGTGATGCCCAGGCGATGGCGGCGGGAATCGAACGGTTGCTGCGCGACGAAACGTTACGCCGTCGCCTGGGAGAGAATGCGGCTCTAGATGCGGCCAAGCGATTCGGCTTGCACGGCCAAGTTGATGGATTTCTCTCTTGGTACCGCGAAATTTTGAACGACAGGGCAATGGCCCATTGAAATATGGCCCGTCAATCGTAGCGTGAGACCAAGAGTCCGACCGTCGTTCTGGATCAATCGCAGGTTCATGAACATGACGCAACGTCACACCTTCGGACAATACTCGGCAAGGTAGAGGTAGGATGTCTTGGGATCCTGATCGCGCTCTTGTCGCTCGAAGATGCGCTGCAGTTGCGCGCTCAAGTCGTCGATCCATCCGCAGGGCTTCGGCTTGTTCTGGACGAACCGCTGGGTTTCCGTCCTAACCTAAATCTCCCTGTACACGACTCGCGCGGCTGGATCAATACCTCACCATCGGTAGAACGCGCCGACATCGTCGTGCTCGGAGATGCCCTGGTGTCTAGCGCGGCCTGGTCCAGACAGGTCGGGTTACGTCTCCGCCGCGCTGTCTACCAGATGAGGGTCGGCGGTACGGACCAGTGCAGTATGCTCTGCTGCTGGATGAAGCGTAGATGTTGGAACCTAAGGTTATCATCAGAAGAGTGGAGGAGCTTCTAGAAATAGTTGAGTCGATGCAAACAGTCCCTATAAAATAGGTTCGAGTGTGCCCAATTGGATGATTCGCGAGCGCGCCTCCACAGCCTTCCTGATTCTTCCTCATGACCTACAGATTCGTTTCATGAGGCCACAGCTGCTTGGGGCCGTGCTGATATCCGGCATGATGTAGACTCTACCGGTCCAGAACGAAAATGGAGCGCAGGTCAGCCTTATGAGTAAGTGCATATATCGAGGGGTCGCCATCCTTGCGCTGAACGCCATGATTGCGTTCGCTTGTTTCGAATTGGCGGCTCTCGGATTCTTCACGGTGCAGGTGCCGGCGGGGACCACGAGACCGACTGAGCAACTGATAGGGGAGGGGACTTCGAGGGAGAAGGTCTCCTACTATGCCACTCAAGACTGGGCTGAACGGTTTTGGTACGAGTTTCGGCGGAGCCGCAATCAACAGTTTTATCCCTTTGTAGATTGGAGGAGAGCACCCTTCAAAGGCCAGACTATCGAAATCAATCAGGAGGGCGTCAGATTGACGCCCGGGGCGGATTGCAGGCCCGGTTCGTACAAGGTGTTTACCTTTGGCGCATCCGAAATGTGGGGGACGGGATCGCCGAGCTGGGGAACAATCCCTGCCCATTTGCAGAAGGGTCTTGAGAAAGTAAGACGGGGACCGGTTTGCGTGACCAATTTTGCAGAATCGGCCTATGTGTCGATGCAAGGCATTATCACGCTTCTGATGCAACTACGATCCGGCAATGTGCCGGATGTGGTTGTGTTTTACACCATTGCGGATGACGTATATGCCGCATACCAATCAGGTCGAGTCGGCATTCTTGAGAACTTCGATCAGATAGCTGCACGTTTCGAAGGGCATCGAGAGCCGGACACATTTCTGGATCTGATGAGACGCACCTATTCATACAGGCTAATCGACCTATTCATGGGCAAACTGATGATCGCCGATTCGAAGCAGGAAGAACCGGCTCCCCGCAAGATAAGCACGTATGAAAGTATGGGGATTGACGTCGGCACTTTGAGTGCCTTGATCGTAAGGGAATATTTTGGAAATTATGAGATTGTGAACGCGCTTGCCCGAGAGTACGGTTTCAAGTATTTCCTTTTCTTGCCGCCACTAGTCTCGATGGGCAACAAACCTCTCACATCTGAAGAACAAGAAATGAAACGCAGGATGGAGAGCGAGGCGGCGCTGCACAGCCTTGTTACAGCTGTCTATCAGGCGGTCGAAAGGGAGTCGCCCAACTACCCGAATCTCTATTCAATGGTTCCTGTCTTTGATGGTTACGATCCACTTGTGTGGATTGACGAGAGCCATGTCACGCCAGTCGGGAACCAATTGATTGCCGAGAGGATGTTGAGAGCTATTGCTGGATCAGAGGGACTTCGATGATCCAGACTATAGGCTGCTTGTCAGTCGTTCTTCTCCTAACCCTGGTGGGGTGGCGCCTGCCCTCGGTCAGGGGACGGCAGCTGCTGTTTCTGGCCGCCAGTTATCTCTTCTATGCCAGTTGCGGGATCGGTTTTCTGGGTATCTTGATCGCAAGCTCGCTCATGAATTACGCCTGCGGCCAATCCCTGCGCCGCAAAGCGACGGCGCCACGTTTGTGGCTCGGCGTCGCGCTCAACCTTCTGCCTCTGGCATTTTGCAAATACTTGCCTGCGTTGCTGGAAATTGGGTCGGCTGATTCATGGGAATATGATCTTGCGCGTCAAATCCTCATGCCGATTGGAATGTCCTTTTGGACATTCCAAGGACTATCATACCTGTTCGATATCTACTATGAAGAGGAACCGGACCCTTCGCTGCTCGAGTTTTGTCTTTTTATGGCGTTCTGGCCAACCGTGATGTCGGGTCCTGTTTGCCGCCTCCCAGGCATGTTGCCGCAATTCCGACAATTGTCTCACCTGAACTGGGATGATCTGTCCGCGGGGAGTCTTCGGATTATCCAAGGCGTCATGATGAAGTATGTGCTCGCCCACATCCTGGCAACCGGATGGCAGCCTGGTGAAGGTGTTGCCGCTGGGTTCGATCAGATGAAAGTCGGGTGGGGCGCTGTCGATGTGTGGCTCTTGGGTATTGGGTTTGGGTTTCTTCTATTTTTTGACTTCGCGGGCTACTCGCATATGGTCATTGGAACCGCGCGCCTTTTCGGCATCCGCCTTCCGGAAAACTTCGATCGCCCCTTCCTTTCACGCACTCCATCTATTTTCTGGACACGCTGGCACATGTCGCTTTCCTTCTGGATTCGCGACTATGTGTACAATCCGCTTGCTGTTGCGGGGCGACAATACAGTTGGTGGCCCTATGTGGGGTTTATTATCTCCATGACGCTCTTCGGGCTGTGGCATGGAGCCAAATGGACTTACGTTGTGTACGGTATGTATCACGGTCTGGTGCTGGTCATGCACCGTGTGGGCCAGCAGGTAAAACGGCGATTCACTCTCCGGCCGCCGCGCGAGGTGGGAGTGGCTCTTTCCTGGGGAACGACCTTTCTGCTGCTTGCGGTGGGGTTTATCATTTTCCGCGCCAATGACTTGACCCAGGCGTGGACGATGTTGGGGACAGCAATGACGCCTGCGGCCTACGGGCATTTTGCCATGCCGCGCAGCTTTTACGCGCTCACGTTCGCCAGCGCGATCGGCTATTTTTTCGTCGCAGCCGGACACTCCTTGTTGCGATCCTGGAGAACGCGATACAGAGAGGCCCTCAGCGAACCACGAACACCGATGGCCAGTGCCGGTCCGGTGCCGGCGGCCGATGTTACCTTGATCATCGGTGCACTGTTCGATTTCTTCTCGCAGAGACTGTGGTGGTGGTTTGCGCCGGCGCTCTCCGTGCTGGCGTTGTTGGTTGGATTGGTCATGTATACGAGGGAAGCGGTGATCGCCGTCACGCCGTTCATCTATACCTTGTTTTAGCATCCGGCCGGGACTTATCCTCTACAACGCAGAAGATCGCTGCACTCCTTGAGCAGTAGGAAAGGAGCGAATAATGACTGATGGGAAAAGGACTTCTGGGAAAGAAAGGTCGGTTCTTTCCAGGTTTGCCGGATGTTCAGCGCGCTTTCCGAACGATCCGGCCCTCTGTGTCGGGGATCGATCATACACCTATCGTGAAGTAACGGGCCTGTCCTTGTGCATCAGCACACTCCTAAAATCCCATGGCATCAGAAGGGGAGACCGCATAGGCGTGCTGATGGAGGACAATGTATTTACCTATGCCTCGCTGCTCGGAATCCTGTCCTGTGGGGCCTGTTACGTTCCGTTGAATCCTCATGCTCCCGTGGATCGAAACGTGGGAATTATTGCAGATGCCGGCATCAAACTCCTGTTGTTTGGCGACAAAGAAGATACGGCTCGGGAACTCTGCGGTCCATTCGGTACTGAATGTCGACCGCTGAACAACCGGGTTAATCCCGCCCCAGGTAGATTGGATCCGGTAGATCAGATGCAGGAAGATCCGTGCTACTTGCTGTTCACGTCCGGCACCACGGGGAAACCCAAAGGAGTTCCGATTTATCAGCGGAACCTTACCGCGTTTCTCGACATGATGCTGGAAAGCGGAAAATATGATTTCACCAAGAATGACCGCTTCCTTCAGATGTTTGAGTTGACCTTTGACCTTTCGATTTTCTCCTTCCTCGTCCCCCTCTCGGTAGGAGCGAGTTTCTATCCGATTCCCCGGAAGGGCATCGCGTATCTGGAGGTGGCCGACATCCTCGAAGCCAAGAACATCACCGTCGCTCTGCTGGTTCCTTCGGTCATCAACTACCTGAAGCCCTATTTCGGAGAGCTGGACCTTCCAAAGCTGAGGTACAGCCTGTTCTGTGGTGAGGCCCTATACCATGAAACCCTGTCCGGGTGGGCCAGGTGCGTTCCTAACGCTAAGATCGAAAATCTATACGGACCCACTGAGGCGACGATCTTTTGCATGCGTTACGAATGGCGGCGGGGAGAACCGCCGCACCCGCAAGGGAAGGGAATTGTTCCCATCGGCAAAAGTATGGAAGGAATGGATGCGTTCAAAATGATTGACAGCACATCGGACGAAGAGGGAGAACTCTGCCTGAGCGGCGAGCAGGTCACCCTTGGCTATTGGAACAATCCGTCAAAAACTGCGGAGGCATTCGGGACCACAACGGAGGGTAAGAAATATTACCGGACCGGAGACCTGTGCAAAGTCGATAAGACGGGCGATTTCCTCTATCTAGGGCGAATAGACAACCAGGTGAAAATCGACGGCCACCGCGTCGAGCTCGAGGAGATCGAGTTCCATACCCGTATGTTCTGCGAAGAGAAGCAGGTGGTTGCTGCGGTGAATACCAGCGAGACGGGCAGCCGCTACATACTCCTGTTCATCGAAAGCGAAGAGGAACTGAAAAAGGGCCTGGAGGATCATTTGAAAAAGCATCTTCCGGCATACATGCTTCCTAAGGAGATCATCACGGTCGGCCTCTTCCCTCTCAACAGCAATGGTAAAACCGATCGCAAGGCGCTGAAAAATGCCTACCTGCAGAAATTAGCGGCCAATCAACAAGAGAGAGCTGGATCCGGCGTGTGATAATCTGTCGGGACGCGCGGCGCATGTGCTTCCCGTATGTAAAGGTGGGACATCAATGAAACATGAAGACATTGTCGGAATCCTGAAGTCCGTGTTCGAGAGAGTTCTCGAAGAAATGGACCTGAAGATTACTCGTGAGATGACCGCGCACGATGTGGAAAAGTGGGATTCCTTACGTCACATCCAACTGATCAGCGCGGTGGAAACCGCGTTCGGAATCAAGTTCAAACTGCGTGAGATCATGAGCTTGAACAGCGTCGGAGACCTGATCGATCTGATTGATGCAAAAAGGGGTCAGGTCTGACACAACACGAATCGTTCGAATATGCTTCCATCTCCGGACTCACGATGTACAATTACTCGGTCGTATTTTCCCAAATGAATAGGCTGGTGCCCATTCTGGCCTTTCCGATACATCGGAAGAGGTACGCTCCCTCGGCAAGCCTGTGCGCAGTCCCGGGAAGGAAATAGATGACCTTGGCAACGATGTCGATTCTTTCTTCGTGCATCTCCTTTGTGCTGATCCTTCTCATCGGTCTGGTAGCCCGTTGTTCCTGGAGAAAATCTATCCTGACAGCCGCCGTCGTGTGAGGGACCATTGCCCACAATAATCACGGAAACCTTGTTCGCTTTTGGAGTCCTGTCCTATCCGATGGTTCTCATTTCCTGGCTGATCACTGGCGCGGCGCTAGCGATTCTCGATGTGCGGTGCTTTGGGAACAAGGACCTTCTGTCCAGTGGCGTTCGTCCCGCATCCGGCGCCTCGAGGCTTTTCACAAAGTACACAAGAGTAGCTCTGTACGAACTGGACCATGATCACGCGTAATTCAGTAAGGCAACAGGCCGGTGGACAGGGCGATGGTGAAGCCGCGGTCGATCTCGCTTGTCCCCTCTGCGTCGATATGGACGGGACTCTGCTGAGGACGGACAGTCTTATCGAATCGATTATCGTACTACTGAAATCGAACGCGTCCTATCTCGTCATGCTCGTGGTTTGGATGTTGAAAGGTAAAGCCCACGTAAAGCAGGAACTTGCGCGTCGCGTCATGCCAGATGTAACCCGCCTTCCGTACCGGTCGGGGTTCCTGAACTATCTTCGAGCGCAGCGTGATGCCGGTCGTAAGTTGGTCTTGATCACCGGAGCCCATATGGAGATTGCCCGGCGAGTGGCAGACCACCTCCGGCTCTTTGACGATGTCATGGCGACGGGAGGAGGGATCAATCTTACCGGTGAAGCGAAGGTTCAGGCCCTCATTGCACGATTCGGCGAAAGAGGGTTTGACTATGCCGGAAATGAACGAGTGGATCTGATTATCTGGGAGCACGCTAGACAAGCCATCGTGGTGGGCGCCCCCGACCGCGTCCTGAAACGCGCTCGGCGTAGAGCCCATGTCACGGAGGTTTTTGAGCCGCGGGTCAACCCGCTTCGGTACATCGTGGCAGTCATTCGGCCGCACCAATGGGTGAAGAATGTGCTGCTCTTCGTCCCGTTGATCACCTCGCATCGGATTACTGAAGGGCGGTTGAGCCTAATGGCCGTCATCGGATTTGTGGCCTTCAGTTTGTGCGCGTCGAGCGCCTACGTGCTGAACGATCTGCTCGACATGGAATCGGACCGCCAACACCCATCGAAGCAAAAACGCCCCTTTGCGGCGGGAAACCTGTCGCCCTGGTGGGGGCTCCTCATCGCGCCGGTGTTTTTGGGCGCTGGTTTTGCGGTCGCTTCATTCTTGCCGGCAATGTTTAACTGGCTCCTGGCTCTCTACTTTGCGGGGACGACGGCCTATTCAGTCGATCTCAAGAAACGGGCCGTTGTCGATGTGCTCAGCTTGGGCGGACTGTATACCATCCGTATCTACGCCGGTTCTGTGGCCATCGGAGTATCTGTCTCTCCATGGTTGATGGCGTTTTCGGGCTTCACCTTTCTCAGCTTGGCTTTTATCAAGCGAGGCTCCGAATTGTTGATGTTGGGGCGATCGGGCGGGCATGCCGCCCACGGGCGAGGGTATAGTCTCAGCGACGTCCAGTTTGTGCTCTCGGCAGGGCCGACAAGCGGGTATATAGCCTGCTTGGTGCTAGCTCTTTATGTCAGCAGCCCCGATGTGGCGAAGCTCTATTCCAGACCGTCGCTGCTCTGGCTCCTGTGCCCTGTGATTTTGTATTGGATCAGTCGCATGTGGCTCATCTGTTCACGGGGGCAGATGTTTCATGATCCCATCGTGTTCGCGGTCCGCGATAAGATGAGTTATGTCGTCGGAGCGGCCGCCGGTCTCATCATGCTGATGGCGAAGTAGGTGCAATGAAAGTTCTTCTGATCACTGCCGCCTTTCCGCCGATGCGAGCCGGCGAAGCAGACCATGCGCTGAATCTTTCCCGGCAGCTGGGACAGAAGGGATTAGATGTGCACGTACTGACGACAAAGGGCCATGAGGAACCGGTCAATGAGCCGTTCACCGCATACCCTGTGATGACCGATTGGTCGTGGTCCGACCTCCCGCGCTTGATCACCTT
Organism: Nitrospira sp.; assembly: GCA_029194535.1. NCBI lineage: Bacteria > Pseudomonadati > Nitrospirota > Nitrospiria > Nitrospirales > Nitrospiraceae > Nitrospira > Nitrospira sp. Next base: position 1,389,886 of record JARFXR010000001.1, read on the forward strand.
CGTGAAACGTTGTTCCCCTGACGTGGTGTTTTTGATCTATATCGGATGGATCTACAACGAGCATCCCATGATGACGTTCGCGCCGACCATTTGCCGAGCTTTACTCCCACGCGCGCGATTCGTGACCCTTTTCGAGTATCCGCATGGCTGGACTCCGGGCAAGTGGTCGACGCTAACCCGAGGACTTCGCAAAGCCGTTCAACAATGGGCAGGCCCAAGAGATGTCGATTACGAGTTCGGAACTCTGCTGCGAGATAGCGATGCCGTGATTGTGTTGAGCAACCATCACCGCAGCAGATTGATGCTTCACGGACCGGACGTGCAGGCAAAAAGCGTCCTAGTTCCTCCTCCTCCATTGCTCCGAATGTCCCGGGAGGATGGCGGGGTTTCCAGGCAACGCTACCGTGAAAAGCTCGGCCTCGCATCGGATGATTTCTTGGTGGCCTATTTCGGCTACATTTATCCATCAAAAGGAGTGGAAACTCTCTTCAAAGCTTTTCAGCTCGTCAGCAACCAACGAAGCAACGCCCGGCTGATCGTGATCGGCGGAATACTAGACCGTGAATATCCCGAACGTCCGTTCTACGCTCGAGAACTGCGTGAATTGCCCGAGCAATTGGGCATTCAGCGAAGAATTATCTGGATAGGGGAATATGAGACCGACAGCGACGAAGCATCTCTCTTTCTTCGAGCCGCAGACACCTGTGTGTTTGCCTCCGACCACGGCATCTTTTTGAACAATAGCTCCTTTGCTGCTGCTGCGGCCCACGGGCTTCCCATCATTGCGACGAAAGGTTCGGTGGTTGAAGATCCGTTTATTGATCGAGAGAATGTCCTTTTCTGTCCCCCCAAGTCTCCGGAGCCGATGGCTGCTGCGATTTTGGCGATTATGGATGCCCCGGACCTGAAAGACCGTCTCCGCCATGGCGCGCTCGCGCTCGCGTCCGAGTGGTATTCCTGGGAGAAAGCCATCGACCGTATCGTGGGCACTTTCCGTGGACCCCTAAGATAGCTGTTCTTGCTTGTGACGGCCAGGCGCGTCTGTTCCATCAGTTGACTGCACGATCGTTTGCTATAGAATATTCTTCTTAGTCGCTGGCTTTGAACGTAAACTCTTCTGAATGGTAGGAGCCCCGGCATGCTGTTGACCGTTGCTGTGTGTACCTGGAATCGGAGCAGGTTGCTTCGACAATGCCTGGAGCAGATGACCAAGTTGAACATCCCTCTGGGGGTCGAGTGGGAACTATTGGTCGTCAATAACAATTGTACGGACGACACCGATCATGTGGTCGACTCGTTTGCCTCAAGACTGCCGACTCGCCTGTTAGTTGAAGCGAAACCAGGTCAGTCCAACGCGAGAAATGCCGCTGTGCGGGAAGCGAAAGGCCAGTATATTCTCTGGACGGACGATGATGTGCTGGTGGACGAAAACTGGATCGCTAATTATGCGAAGGCGTTTCAACGATGGCCTGAAGCGGTGGTGTTCGGAGGCCCGATAACCCCCTGGTTCGTTGAGACCCCACCGACTTGGCTTGAGCAGGTATGGCCGCGTGTGGCCGACGCGTATGCCATCCGGGACCTCGGTCCAGAGCCGATCCAGTTTGACGGACGCAAACGTACGCCGTACGGCGCCAACTTCGTGGTACGAACCAATGAGCAACAACGCAATCTGTATGACGCGCGATTTGGACTTCGACCGGGGAGCAGCATCAGGGGGGAAGAGATAGATCTTGTGAACAAACTTCTTACAGAAGGGAATGCCGGGTGGTGGGTGCCGGGCGCAGGCGTCCGTCACTATGTTCCGCCCGAACGCATGACCACAGGCTATCTCAGAGACTACTACTTGGGCTACGGCCAGTACCTTGCCATGAAAGAGCCGGAGTGGGACGGGCCTACCATTCTCGGGAAACCCAGATGGCTTTGGAGACAGATCATCACGGCTGAAATCAAGTACAGATTTCACCGGCTAATCTCGCCGCCGGAGGTGTGGATTCGCGAACTCATTGATGCCAGGGTGAGCTTTGGACGCTTCGTCAGAATGAAGTGAGAAGGGCCGCTGTCGTTCCCGCTTGTCCGCACAAGGTACTGTAAGTTGATGATCGTTTTAGATTAAAACCTGCCGCATCCTACAAAGGTCGATAAGCAGCATCCATAGCGGTCATGTGCCGTCGGTTGTGGAAGGTGAGGAGAAAATGACTGTTCCCACGGTGAGTGTCGTCATTCCGATTTATAACTGCGTGGAATATCTTCAGCAGGCATTGACCAGCGCGCTTAATCAACAGGGCGTCGGAATTGAGATACTCTTGGTCGATAGCTCCACCGATGATTCGTGTGCTGCGATCGCCAGGAAATCCGATGCCAGGGTTCGTTACACTTATCAGGAGTCCCGTGGTGTCTCCGCGGCCAGAAATCTCGGGATTCGCCAAGCCCGAGGCGAGTTCATCGCGTTTTTGGACGCTGATGATGAGTGGCTCCCGGACAAACTTTCGATGCAGGTATCCGCCTTGCGAAAATTTCCTCAGGCCGGCCTCGTTTTCACGGACACGATGATGTTCCGAGACAGCACCGTCATTCAGGCGGCCATGAACCGAGACATGCTGAAGGAGTGGCGTCGTTCTCATGTTTCAGACCTGCCTGGTTGGTACTGTGGCAACCTATACTCCCAACTCCTGACTCAAGACTGCATGAATACGTCGTCCGTCCTGGTACGGCGCAAGGCAGTGGAGGAGCAGGGCCTCTTCGATGAAAACTTCAAAGTGGGAGAAGATTACGATCTCTGGTTGCGAATCGCAAGATCGTGTCCAATGATCTTCATCGACAGGGTGTTGTGTAGATATCGTGTCCATAATGATGGGTTGTCGGGAGGAGAGGACGTTCGGGCACTGCGCTGGCTCGAAGCTCATATAGCGGTTCGTGAAAAGCACCGACGAATGGAGTTGGTGCCTGCTCAGCATATGGAGCTCCTGAGAGACATTCTAGGCAGACATGCGTGGGAAGCTGGTTGGAACCATTTCGGACACAATCAGTTTCACGAAGCCAGGCGACATTTCTCAGCTGCGATCCGGGCGAAGCCTTTTGTCCCTAGGACATGGCTTTATTGGTGTTGCTCCTTCTTGCCGACACGGGTTGTGGAGGCGATACGAACTATTCGAAGACCTCGTAAGGCTGGGCCTCGTAACGGCACTCAAGCACAGTACTAGAGGCTTGATCTATTCCCTGAGCGAGATGGCACGAGAGTCCGCCGAGTGTGGAAGAGATGACTGCAGCAACATCAGTATCCGACAAACCCAGAGAGGCCATTCCTCCTGGTGATGCTAACGATCCTGTCCTGGTGTCCGTCGTGATACCCGCGTACAACTGTGCGAGCTACATCCTGGAGACCCTGGATTCCGTTATCCGACAGGACTACCCGAAGCTCGAAGTGATCGTCATAGACGATGGATCAACCGATCACACGAAGGAGGTGGTGGGCAACGTCGAGTCCGATCGGGTGAAGTATGTGTATCAGCCGAACAGTGGTGGTCCTTCCGGTCCCAGAAATACGGGAATCCAGCATGCGCAAGGCAAGTATGTCGCATTCCTGGATTCAGATGACATCATGCTTCCTGGTAAGATTCGATGTGCGGTGGATCTTCTGGATTGTCAGCCGAACCTCGGGCTCGTCTTTGCCGATTTCGTGAAATTTGACGAAGTACATGGTCAACATGCCGGCGCATTTCTGGACACCTACGAATACTTCAAAAGAGCTCCGAAGCGGTCCGTGGGAGCTTCTCAGTATGTCCTCAACGCCGAGGCGGCCTATGACGCCTTGATTGTGGAAAACTTTATTGGTACGTCAGGAGTCGTTGTCCCCAAGGCAGTTCTAGCGGACGTCGGTCTCTTTGACGTACGATTGAGAGGTCCCGAAGACTACGATCTGTGGCTGAGGATTGCGTATGCTTATGACATCGGCTTCATTGATATGATCGGTCATCGCTACCGGGTCAGACTGGACGGAATAACGGGCCTCGGCGATGCGAAGCTGGTTCCCCACTCCATACAAGTCATGCAGAAACAATTGAATCGTCCCCTTCCGTACTCGACGCGAAAGAAGGTCCGCAAAAAACTTGCGATGCAGTTTTTTGCGCTTGGATACTGTCATCAGATGGCGGAGGAGATGAAACCGGCACGGCAATATTATCTGCGGAGCCTGAAAGAGGCAAATTACTGGCTGTCTTGGAAAGGGTTGTTCATGTCCTTGTTGGGGGGCGGCGCAATTCGCAGGTTGAAGCAGTTGCGTGGGTATTAGTACCGACCGATGTCTTGGAAGTCTGAGGGAATATTCTGATGAGCACTATTCTTGGCATATCGGCCTACTATCATGATAGCGCCGCTTGTCTTGTGCGAGACGGTGAAATTGTCGCGGCGGCACAGGAGGAGCGATTTACCAGAAAGAAGCACGATCCCGGATTTCCTCATCGGGCCATCGATTATTGTTTGCAGACTGGTGGAATCCGGCTGGGTGAAGCGAGCCGATTGGTGTTTTATGACAAACCGCTGCTGAAATTTGAGCGTCTCCTGGAAACGTATCTGGCCTTTGCCCCGAGCGGTCTGCAGTCGTTCCTGGCCGCAATGCCGGTCTGGATGAAAGAGAAGCTGCTCCTGAAGACGCTGTTATGTGAAGAATTTCTGAAACACGATCACCGGCTGAAAAAGCGGGATCTTCCGCAATTGCTCTTTTCTGAACACCATGAATCGCACGCAGCCTCGGCATTCTTCGCGTCCCCATACGATTCCGCCGTGGTGCTCTGCATGGACGGCGTGGGGGAATGGGCCACAACGTCTGCTTGGAAGGGGGAAAGCAATCGATTGATGCCACTATGGGAGATCCCATTCCCTCATTCGCTCGGCCTGTTGTATTCGGCGTTTACGTATTACACCGGCTTCAAGGTGAATTCTGGAGAGTACAAAGTGATGGGCCTCGCGCCGTACGGGGAGCCAAAGTATGCAAAAGTCATTTATGACCATCTGATCGATGTGAAGCCGGACGGTAGCTTCCGGATGAACATGGAGTATTTCAGCTACTGCACCGGTCTGACCATGACGGGAAACAAGTTCGACGACCTGTTCGGTGGGCCTCCGCGAAAACCGGAGTCTAGATTGACGCAGCGAGAAATGGATCTTGCCCGTTCTGTTCAAGAGGTGACCGAGGAAGTGATGCTTCGTATCGCGCGGTCGCTTCACGAAGAGACAGGTCTCGACTATCTGTGTCTGGCCGGGGGTGTGGCGCTCAATTGTGTTGGGAACGGTCGTATTCTGAGAGAGGGGCCGTTCAAGGATCTCTGGATCCAACCGGCGGCCGGTGATGCGGGAGGGGCGTTGGGTGCTGCGTTGAGCGTCTGGCACCAGTATGAGAATCAGCCTCGAATCTCGAATGGAACGCAAGACCGTATGCGCGGGTCCTACCTGGGACCAGCTCATACCAACGAAGAGATCGAGTCCTTTCTCAAACAGAAAGGCGCTCCGTATACCAGGCTGCCCGATTCGGAACTCTTTGAGCACGTTGCACAGGATCTTGCCCAAGAGAAGGTCGTGGGATGGCTGCAGGGTCGCATGGAGTTTGGTCCTCGAGCCCTGGGGGGACGCAGCATTCTCGGAGATGCGAGAAGTGCGAAGATGCAGTCGGTCATGAACTTGAAAATCAAGTATCGTGAATCGTTCAGACCGTTCGCGCCCTCGGTACTGCGTGAGCGCGTGTCGGACTATTTCGATCTGCGCTCGGATAGTCCGTACATGCTGATAGTGGCGCCGGTGTTGGAAAAGCGACGCCGGCCGATCACCGCGTCGCAGAAAGATCTCTGGGGTATTGACTTGTTGAATGTGCCGAGATCAGACATCCCCGCGGTCACACATCTCGATTATTCTGCGAGAGTTCAAACGATTCATCAGGAGACCAATCCACGATACTACGACCTATTGAAAGCATTTGAGACGCTAACAGGCTATGCGGTTCTGGTCAATACCTCGTTCAATGTACGAGGAGAGCCGATCGTCTGCACGGCGGAGGATGCCTATCGGTGCTTCATGCGTACAGAGATGGACGTCCTTGTGCTCGAGAATTGCGTTCTGTACAAGCAGGATCAAACGCCGATGGCGGAAGATACGGATTGGAAAAAAGAGTTTGAATTGGACTAAAGAAAGGGAGACACGGCTATGCGGGTTCTCATCACCGGAGGCGCAGGATTCCTGGGTAGTCACCTCAGTGATCTGCTGATTGGAAAAGGATATGACGTCATCGTCATGGACAATCTGATCACCGGACGCGCGGAAAATATCGCACATTTAATGGGACATCCTCGGTTCAGTTTTGTGAAGTATAACGTGTGCGACTACATTCATGTCGACGGCGCGCTTGATGCAATCTTGCATTTTGCGTCGCCGGCCAGTCCCCAGGACTATCTGGAGATGCCCATTGCAACAATGAAAGTCGGTGCGCTGGGCACGCACAAAGTGCTGGGCTTGGCCAAGGCGAAACACGCTCGGTTGTTGTTGGCAAGTACGTCGGAGGTCTATGGCGATCCGTTGGTCAATCCCCAACCGGAAACCTATTGGGGGAATGTCAATCCCATCAGCCCACGTGGCGTCTATGACGAGGCAAAACGGTTTGCGGAAGCCATGACGATGGCCTATCACCGATATCATGGGGTCGACACCCGTATCGTCAGGATTTTCAATACGTATGGTCCGAGGATGCGTCCTCACGACGGACGAGTCGTATCCAACTTCGTGGTGCAAGCGCTGGAAGGGAAGCCGTTGACGATATTCGGCGACGGGAGTCAGACCAGAAGTTTCTGTTATGTCGACGACTTGGTTCGCGGCATTATGTCGCTCCTGTTGATTGATTCGGACAAGCCTGTAGCGGAACGCACGAACCGGGCGAAATTCCTTACCAAATCCCCGCAACCCTTGCCCGAAACCATTCATAACCCCGTCAATATCGGCAATCCTCGAGAGTTGACTGTCAGGGGAATTGCGGAACTCGTGCTGAAGTTGACAGGCTCGAAGAGTGAGATCGAATATAAAGCACTGCCGGCCGATGATCCGAAGGTCCGACGCCCTGACATTCGTCTTGCAAAACAGTTGCTGGGGTGGGAACCGGAGGTGGAGCTTGAGGATGGTCTCCGAAAGACCATTGAGTATTTCAGCCAGGTCGTAGTGGAATGACGACCTGTGGCGCGGCGCGGTTCGTAATGGCATGCGATGATCAAGGTAACCCCGCAAGACGTAGATCATGAAGATATTGGTGATGACCTCTGATGTTCCTGCTACCTCAAGCATGCCTGGATCTCCAAGGTTGTTTAGCCTCTGTCGGGAACTTGCCGGGCACCATGAGCTATTGTTGGCCTGTCGCTGCTCATCGCGGGAGCGATACCGAATGTTTCTCAACGATCCTACCTCTGCTCGGATCTTCTCGCGTGTCGAGGTCTTGCCGGACCCTCCTCAGCCAACGTGGTGGGGACAGCAATGGCATCGGGCAAATCTGGCGGCTTTTTTCGAGACGCGGTACAGGCAGCCAACCTACTATCGCATGGTGCGGGCAAAGATCGAGGCGCTGTGTGTCGAGGAGAAAGTCGATCTGATTTACGCTGATCTAATTTTCATGACTGAATACGTTGGGGAAGATCGGCCGATTCCTGCGATCGTGGATCTCACGGATTCCATTACGCTTATGGGGGCCCGCGTGTTGCGGTCGGAACGAAGGCTGTCGAAGAAGTTGTCCGCGTGGGTCCATCTGGTACGAGCCAGGCAACTTGAACGCTCTGTCGGAAAAGTTTTCGATCTGGTTGTAATGAATTCCGCCGTTGACGAAGGGGTTATCAAGCAGTTGTCGGCCTCTTCGAACACGCTGACCGTGACGAACGGGGTCGACATGGACTACTTCTCGCCCGGACAGAGTCAAGCGGAGGCGGACAAGCTGGTATTCACCGGTGTGATGGGATATCCACCCAATCAAGACGCGGCACGCTATTTCTCGGAGGAGATCTTCCCTCTAATCAGGGTGAAGCGTCCCAACGCGCAGTTCTGGATCGTCGGAAACGGTCCGTCTGAGGACGTTCGCAACCTGGCGAATCGACCGGGCATTCACGTCACCGGTGAGGTCGCTGACGTACGGCCGTTCGTAAGGTCATCAGCTGTCGTGGTCTGCCCTCTCCGACTGGGCACCGGCGTAAAAAACAAGATTTTGATTGCTATGGCAATGGAAAAGGCCACTGTCGCAACGCCCCTCAGTATTGAAGGATTGGATCTTGTCGATAACCGAGAAGTGGCGCTGGCGAGCGACGCGCAAGCCTTTGCGCATAAGGTCGTGCACCTGCTGGAAAATCCGGTTGAGGCTCAGCGCTTGGGCGCAAACGGATTGGCTCGGGTGCGTGAGCGTCATTCATGGGCTGCCATGGCTCGCTCGCTGGAGACGGCAATCGACTCAGTAATCACTTCTCGCAACGGGCATTCTTATCGGGTGAACTGAACGGCAGTTCTCTCACCGTTCGCTCCCAGACAGGAAATCCATGAACGTTGCCCTTCTGGACACTGCTGCTGATGCCGCACTATGGGATGCGTTTGTGTTGAGTCAGCCGGATGCCTCCGGCTACCATAGCCTGGCCTGGCGAGAGGTCGTGACCCGCGTGTTCGGGCACCGCACCTTTTACTTGATGGCCAAGGACGACCACGATACTGTCCGTGGTGTGCTTCCGCTGGTTCTGACAAGAAGCCCGATGTTCGGAAGTTTTTTGACGTCTCTGGCTTTTTTCAACTATGGGGGTGTCCTAGCGGAGGATCGGAGGGCCACCGAAAAGTTGTTGGCACGGGCCGGTAATCTTGCCCGCGAACTTGGAGCCGGTCACATCGAATTGAGACAGGCGGCACCCTTGGAGACTGATTGGCCGGTAAGTCGTCACAAGGTTTCCATGCGCTTAGCTCTGCCTTCTGACCCGGAGGCTTTGTTCAGGGCCTATCCATCGAAGCTGCGAAGTCAGGTCCGACGAGGCCAGAAGGAGGGAATGGAGGTTCGCATCGGGGGCGGAGAATTACTAAATGACTATTACGCTGTCTTCTCCCGATGTATGAGGGATCTCGGCACCCCTGTATATGAAAAGGGTTTCTTCCGAGCGATCGCAGACGAATTTCCCAAGGAGACACGTCTGTGTGTCGTCTCGCTGCAGGGGAAACCGCTCGCTGCGGGGCTCGTCTATGGGTTCCGTCGAGTGCTGGAAATCCCCTGGGCGGCATCGGACAAGCGATATGGCCGGCTCGCACCGAATATGTTCTTGTATCATACCGTTTTGGAATACGCCTGCCGGGAAGGATTTACGGAGTTTGATTTTGGACGATCGTCCGTAGACAGCGGGACATACCGCTTCAAGCAACAATGGGGAGCTCAACCGCGACCGCTGTATTGGTACTACTGGCTGGGCCAAGATCGGGACATGCCTCGGCTGAATCCCGACAATCCGAAGTTCAAGGCGGCGATCGGTCTGTGGCGGCGGCTCCCGCTCTTCGCAGCCAATCTGATCGGTCCCCATATCGTTAAGTACCTGCCATGAAGCCGCAGCGCACTCTGGCACCCACATCGGCCCCGCTTTCTCTCTCCAATCTCGTCGGCTCCCTCGCCGGACTCGTCAGAGGGCGGGAATACCGTGAATGTTTGATTGAAGAATTGGAAGCCAAGTTTCAGGTCCGAGGCGTGTTCCTGGTTTCATCAGGGAAAGCCGCGCTAGTGGTGATTCTCAAGGCCCTGGCGGCTGGCTCAAGCCGACGGCGGGTGATCATTCCGGCCTATACCTGTTTTTCCGTGCCGTCGGCAATCGTCAAGGCAGGTTTGGAGGTTGTTTTATGTGATGTGAATCCGCGTACGCTGGATTTCGACTTCACAGAGTTGGAGCGGCTCGTGAACGAGAATATTCTCTGCGTCGTGCCGACTCATCTGTTCGGCCTTCCGGCTGACGTACGACGTGTGATGCAACTGTGTAGCATGCGAGGGATCGCTGTCGTCGAGGATGCCGCACAGGCAATGGGTGGTGGGTCCAAAAATGGACTCGTCGGTGCGGAAGGGGACGTGGCGTTTTTCAGTCTCGGTCGTGGAAAGAACCTCACCAGCGGGACAGGTGGAATCATTGTCACAAAGTCACCGACTTTGACTGAAGCGATCCGCACCGAATACTCGAAGCTGGCGGCTCCTTCTTTTGGCGAAGTCCTACGTAATTGGATCGAGTTGATGCTCATGCGGATGTTTATTCGTCCGACCTGGTATTGGTTGCCGGCCGGACTTCCATTTCTTGGCCTCGGAGAAACCAGGTTCCACACTGATTTTCCGGTGTATCGCATGGACGAGGTTCGAGCCCGTCAACTGAAGGGCTGGGAGCGTCGGCTGGCCAAGGCAAATAAGGACCGCGCGGCATGTGCTAGAGGGTTGCTTGCGGGATTGGCTGAGGATCTCAATGACATGCAACCGATCACGCATCCTGAGAGCATCTATCTCAGGTTGCCGGTGCTATTGCGGGACAGGATCGCCAAGCGCGAAGCGTGTGCACGCAGTCAAGAATACGGTGCTGGAGTAAGTTCGAGCTATCCCACGACAATTCAGGACATTCCAGAATTGGCAGGGCGGATCATGGACCGGAAATGTCCGGGGGCGCAAGAAATTGTCGATCGATTGGTGACGCTGCCGACGCACGAATTCGTAACGGAATCGGATCGCCTGAGGATCTGCCGGGCTTTGGAAATTTCAGAGTCTCGGTCCAGAAATACCGGTGCGTGTTCTGTCCCGGTCGATCAATGCAGTTCGCGATGACGATGGACGACGGTATGGAGGCGCTATTCTGGTTATCGGTCGGTTTCATCGGGTATGCCTATGCCGGATACCCGCTGTGTCTTTTTTCCCTCGGTTTGCTCCGCAGCAGACCAGTGAGGAAGTCGGAATGCCGTCCGACTGTCTCGGTCATCATCACCGCCTACAACGAGGAGAAGCGTCTACGCGAGAAGCTAGAGAACACCCTCAAGCTGGAGTATCCACGAGAGAAGCTCGAACTAGCCGTCGCGTCCGATTGCTCCACCGATGCGACCGACGATATTGTGCGCTCATTTGCGTCTGTCGGGGTACGTCTGATTCGCTCCAATATCAAAGCCGGCAAGGAGGCTGCTCAGAAGTTGGCGGTCGAATCCACCACCGGGGACGTCCTGGTGTTTTCCGACACGGCGACCATACTTGAACCAAAGGCCATCATCGAAATCGTCAACAACTTTTCAGATGAGACCGTCGGATGTGTCAGCAGCATGGACCGGTTTATCGATACCGACGGGGTCGTCAGTGGGGAAGGTGTCTATGTCCGCTACGAAATGGTGTTGCGTAGTCTGGAATCCAGAGTCAATACTCTGGTCGGGCTCAGCGGGTCTTTTTTTTCCGCACGACGTGAGGTATGTCGAAACTGGGCGCCGGACCTACAAAGCGATTTCAACACGCTGTTGAACTGCGTTCGGCTCGGGCTTCGGGGTGTCGCCGATCCGGACAGCATCGGGTACTATAGGAACCTTGCGGATCAGAGGAAAGAGTACGAACGGAAGGTGCGAACCGTCGTTCGAGGGATTTCGGTATTTATGCGAAGCTTGTCTTTACTCAACCCAGTCCGGTATCACCTGTTTGCCTGGCAGTTATTGAGTCATAAACTGTGCCGGTGGCTGGTTCCATTTGCCATGATCGGCACGCTGATCTCGAACCTCGTCCTAGCCGCCTCATCACACTTCTATCAGGTTATGTTGCTGGCTCAAGCGATGTTCTACGCGCTGGCCTTTTTCTATTTGCTCACGCAGCAAATGCCGAATATCGGAGTGCTGCGGATTCCGTCGTTCTTCGTCATGGTCAATATTTCGATTCTTGACGCGTGGATACGGTATTTTAGAGGCGAACGCATTGTGTCTTGGAATCCGTCGAAGCGGTGAGGACCGACCGAGACGCGCCTGAACATGAGACGAGCGACACCAGGCTGGCGGGAGGCAGGGATCAGGATCTGTGGGTGGACTAGACATAAAAGATAAGAACATTCAAATGGAGCGCGAAGACATTACCAGAGCAACATTACGACAATTCGGGCTCTTGATGGGTGGGATATTTTTCCTGATCGGGTTGTTCCCCTTTGTGTGGCGGCAGGATCCGGTGCGTGTGTGGGCGGTCGGATTGGGCACGCTTCTGCTCACCACAGGATTGACGGCTCCCGGCCTATTGCGGGGACCGTACCGCGGATGGATGTTCATCGGACACATCCTGGGATGGGTCAATACCCGCATCATCCTGAGTGTTTTGTTTTATGGCATCATCACGCCGATGGGCATGATCATGAAGTTCACCGGCCGGGACCCCATGAGGAGAGGTTTTGATCAGAACGTACCGACGTATCGCGTGACGCGTCAAGCTAGGCCCGCCACTCACATGAAGAACATGTTCTAATTTGATGACGGTAGCGAGCTGATGTTGGGAGGATGACACATGGGAGAGTTTCTTCAGGAATTGTGGGCGTTCATGCGCGAGCGGAAAAAGTTCTGGCTTCTTCCGATAATTTTAGTTCTCGTATTACTGGGGAGTCTCATCGTCCTCACGCAGGGATCGGCCGTTGCGCCTTTCATCTATACATTGTTCTAATCAGATGCGACCTGTCAAGGGACAGGTGTCTCTATTTCAGACACCTGTCCCTTTATTCGAACGGTTTCGTCTCGCACACCCTCAGCTCCCGCTTTGTCCTGAGGCGCACCACATTGAGGAGTTGGCGTGTTAGCCGAGTTCAAGGCAACGACGTGGAAACTGCTGGCGAAGGCCTATTACTATTCTGGACTGGCGCATGTTCGGAATCGCGGGCGGGTGGCCATTGTCACCTATCATCGTGTGGTTCCTTACGACATGGTTCGAGCCGAGCATATTCAGCCGGGAATGTACGTTCGAACCGAGTCCTTCGAGTCGCATGCGGCATATCTTCGCGAGCAGTTTGTCGTGCTGCCGTTCGCAGGCTTGCTCGAACGGTGGCGAACGGACGGGTTGGATTCCAGCAAACGTTACTGTGTGATTACGTTTGACGACGGCTGGCATGACAATTATCGATATGCGTTTCCTGTCCTCAAGAAGTATGGTCTCCCTGCCACGATTTTTCTTGCCACGGATTACATCGGCACATCGCGATGGTTCTGGCCGGATGAACTCGCATACGTGCTGGGACGTGCACGGGAGCAAATGATGGGGGAAGATTTCGACAAAGCCCTGATGAATGTGGTGGCCGAGATGTCGACGCCTGATGGGGCTGCGACGCCGGCCTTGCGGCTGTTGGTTGAATCAGACGTGTCGGCCAATTCCGATCGATTGATCGAGAAGTGTAAGAATCTTCCTCCGAAGACTATTGCGGAATTCGTCCGCCAGTTAGGTCAGGCGCTGGGTGTCAGGCTGCCGAACGTTCGTGTACTATTGGATTGGAATGAAGTGAAGGAAATGGCGAAGCACAATATTACGTTCGGAGCACATTCTCGTTCCCACCAGATTCTGACCAACATTCCGCTTGTAGAAGTCGAGGATGAATTGATCGAGTCCCGGGAGGCGTTGGTGCGGCACGACCTGGCACCAGTCCCTGTTTTTTGCTATCCGAACGGCAATTTCGATCGGGAGATTCAGAGCCTGACAAAGGCTGCCGGTTATCTTGGCGCCGTTGGCTGCGAGGTTGGGCTGGAAACCGGGCGCCCGCATGATACCTTTGCGCTCAAGCGCATCAGTGTGCATGAGGATGCTGCTGCGTCGGATCCGCTGTTTGCGCTGACTTTGTCCGGGCTGAGATGAGGCGAGTAGCCTGACTATGCGGACTGAGATCCGTGGCCCAATACATTCCCAGGGCTGTGTCCTGGTTACGGATGGAGAGCAACGGTCAGCATTGGCTGTGACGAGAGGTCTTGGCCAAGCAGGGATTCCGGTCGTGGTTGGAGCCGAGGCCAACTCATCGCTGGCCGGTGTGTCACGATATTGTGTGAGGCAGTGGCAGTATCCTTCGCCGCTTTCGGATCCTCGGCGTTTCATCTCAAATCTGGCCGAAGCCGTCAGAAAATTGAACATCGCGGTGATCATGCCGGTCACCGATGCGACCATGCAGGCTGTTGCCGGGCACAGAGAGAGCTTAGGACTGTCGAACACTCTCGGACTTCCGTCGGTGGAGAGTTACAACCTGGTCTCCGATAAGTACCACCTCTGTCGATTGGCTGCCGAACAGGGAGTACCCATCCCGTCCACAGTCTTTGTTGAGCGGGGGATTCCACCGGCCGATACGAAAGCGCTCGGCGGCTATCCGCTCATCGTCAAGCCGGGCAGGTCTCTAGTGTTGGTCAACGGACATTGGACCAAAACCAGCGTCCATCAGGTGGACAATCGGGATGAACTTGATCTGTTGTATCGCACCATTCCCTATCTTCGTGAGCCTTCTCTGATTCAGAAACGCATTGAAGGTGAAGGGCAGGGAGTATTTGCGCTATGCAATTCCGGCGATCCGGTCGCGCTCTTTGCGCATCGACGGATTCGAGAAAAGCCTCCTTCGGGAGGCATCAGCGTGCTTCGTGAAAGCATAGACCTCCCAAAGGAAATGACGGATCACGCCGTACGATTGCTCAAGAAAGTTAGATGGGATGGTGTGGCGATGGTAGAGTTTAAGGTCGAACACGGAACCGGTGTTCCGAAGCTAATGGAAATCAACGGCCGATTTTGGGGTTCGCTTCAACTCGCGCTCGACGCAGGGATCAATTTCCCCCATCTGCTCTATCTACTCGTCAAGGGGCTGCCTGTTGCCCTGCCGCATGGGGGCTACCGGGCAGGTGTGAAATCACGATGGCTCTTGGGAGATTTGGACCATTTATTGATGAGGACGCTTAAATCAAGCCAAAGGCTCAAGCTTCCTCCTGGCTATCCATCACGTGTCCGGAATATTTTGGACTTTTTTCGTTTTTTCCAACATGATCTTCATTATGAAATCGAGCGTTGGGATGATCCCGCACCCGCGCGCTATGAACTGCGACAATACCTGACGGCTCTGATCAAAGGCCATGCATGAGTCGTATCACCGCGGCGTGGTTCAGGGAGCACCTACGGAGATACTTCTGCGGTCTGCAGGAGACAGGGCGGCACAGCTATCGACGCCTGAGATTTCTGCGGGAAATGTTCGAAAGGAACGTGCCGAAAAGCTTGCCGTTGTCTGTACGGACTATTCTTGTTGTCTGCACGAGAAATTTATGCCGCAGTCCCCTGGCTGAAGTCTATTTACGAGAGAAAGTCAGGAAGGAAGGGCGCTTGTTAACAATTGTCTCAGCCGGTATCGATACATTCCCGGGAATGCCCGCCCACAAATTGGCGCGGGAAGTCGCCGGCCAACATGGGATCTCGTTGGAAAGCCATGCTGCAAGACCTATCCATCAGAAACTGATCCAACAGGCGGATCTGGTGTTGGTGATGGAAATGACCCAAAAGGAGCGGATCATGAAACTGTATCCGCAGGACCGACAGAAGGTGTTCGTGCTTGGTCGATTCTGCAAGAAAGGCTCGCTCGATATTATCGATCCGCATCGTGGCGGCAGGCAAGACTTCCAGTTGTGTTTTGACCGAATCAAGGAGTCGTGTGACCAGCTGTTGGAAAACCTAGTCAGGGACGACCAATCCGGGAAGGCCGCCGCAAATCTCGATAGAAAGGAATAACATGAATCAAGGCCAATACGCGGCCAAACCGACAACGAGGGATTGGGCGGAGTTTTGCTGTCCGGAATGCATGGGAACGCTGATGAAACTCTCTGATGCCTACAGTTGCCCGTCTTGTGAGCGACGGTACCCGATCCAAGAAGGGATTCCCTGTTTCTCTGAACTCTCGACCTACCATGGTGAGGTACCGAAGGACCTGATGACGACCATTCTCAAGGACTCGGAACGGCTCGGATACAGGAAGGCGTTCGAACAACACATCCAGGATCCATTCATCTACAAGTACGTGGATGACGAGAGTCGTTCGTTATGGATCAACATCATTCCGCATGGTCCGGATTCGACGTTCTTGGACGTCGGTTGCGGATGGGGAACGAATGCGGCTCCGATTTCTCAGGAGGTGGGGACGGTCATTGCCTTGGATGCCACCTTTGAACGTGTCAAGTTCGTCCAGATTCGCTGTCGCCAGGATAAGAAATTCAATGTGGTTCCGATTCTGGGCTCAGCCATCAAGCTACCGCTTCCAGACAACAGTGTAGACATCGTGGCGTTCAACGGAGTTCTCGAATGGCTGGGCGGTATTGACACAACCAGAAATCCCGTCGAACTTCAACAGCAGGCATTGCGGGAGGCCTGGAGGGTCCTCAGGCCTGATGGCTATGTGTATATCGGGATCGAGAATCGGTACAGTTTGCGATACATGTTGGGTGACCAGGACGACCATAGCTTCATGAAATATACGAGCCTGATGCCTCGAGGAGTGGCTAATCTGTACTGCCGCCTGCGGACAGGTGGGGCGTATTTCACCTATACGCATTCGCTGGCAGAATACCACCGGTTCCTGCGCGAAGCGCAGTTTGCGAATGTCCGTTCCTATTTTCCCTGGCCAGACTATCGCAATCCCACCTCCATTGTTTCCTTGGAGAGAGAAGCTGTTGTCAAGCATTTGTCAGCTCTGATGGGTAATGGCGCAGGACTATCCTTCCGGCAACGCGTATATTTGACCCTGCTGAAGCTCCTTACCGTCTGTGAGGGTAGGGGGCGTCTCTGTCACTCATTTTGCTTTGTCGCGCAGAAATAGGATGAAGCAAACAAGCGGCAAGACTATCCTGTTCCTCTCCACGAGTAGCGGACCAGGCGGAGCAGAACGAATGATCAGTAGCCTCGCCGCCTCCCTGGAGGTGCTTGGCTTTCGTGTCCTCGTCGGGCTGTTTCGTCCAGGCTGGCTCAAGGAGCAATGTGAAAGCAAAGGATTGGGCGTCCATGTGTTGCCCATTAGGGGGATGTTCGGTTGGAGGTGGTTTCGAGAATGCTGGAAACTTGTTCGCCGTGAACGTGTAAGTCTTATACATTCCCATGAGTTCAGCGCGATTGTCTATGGATGGATCATTGCTCGACTGGCCGGCCTGCCATTCGTGGGGACCATCCACGGGAAGAATTATTTTTGGGAAAAGCGGCGACGCCGCCTGGCCTACCGAATGGTCGCTCGATTCGGAAAGCTGGCGGCGGTTTCTGAAGACCTCAAAAGATTCGTCATCGACAAAATAGGTCTTGCGGACTCGGCAGTTCAAGTGATCTATAACGGCGTGGAACCAGGCCGACTGGTAACCCAGGAGGAAATGGTTAAGAGTCGAACAGAATTGGGTTTGTTCAGCAAGGGACTTGTCGTCGGAGCGATTGGAAGCCTGTACCCCGTGAAGGGGCATCGGTATCTGCTGGATGCGATGCCGGCCGTTCTCTCTCGATATCCCGACCTCGTACTCTTGCTGGTCGGACGGGGGATCCTGGAAGATCAGCTCAAGGAGCAGGCTAAGGAGTTGGGGATCGAGCGACATGTCCGCTTTTTAGGAATGCGCAACGACATCTCGAAGATTTTGGCTAGTCTGGACGTTTTTGTGTTGCCCTCCCTGTCGGAAGGTCTCTCACTGGCGCTCTTGGAGGCGATGGCGGCCGGACGACCTGCCGTGGCAACTCGGGTGGGAGGAAACGCGGAGTTGGTCGTAGAAGGAGAAACCGGCTTGCTGGTGTCCTCGAATGACCCCAAAGCCTTGACCGACGCCCTATGCAGGTTGTTGGCTAATGGGACTATGCGGGAGACCCTCGGTCGAAATGCCGTCGAGAGAATTCGGCGACGGTTCAGTGCCGGACGGATGGGTGAGAACTACCAGCAGCTCTATACCAGCCTCCTTCGCATCGGGTAGAAGGAATTCCGGATGCATCCTACCGTAGCATTCCAGGGATCGAAGGGGCCCGGAGAGTTCAGCCAGTCGCAGCCGCTTCCCGGCCGCAATCCGAATCTTCAGATAGGCATGCGGCCTCAGGGACAGCCAGAAAGCAAAGCGGGCTTTTACCTCGTCTTG
This sequence comes from Nitrospira sp., assembly GCA_029194535.1. Taxonomy (NCBI): domain Bacteria; kingdom Pseudomonadati; phylum Nitrospirota; class Nitrospiria; order Nitrospirales; family Nitrospiraceae; genus Nitrospira; species Nitrospira sp. The sequence goes on from JARFXR010000001.1 coordinate 1,407,985, forward strand.
GCAAATCTGATCTTTGAGTTTGGGCGTCCTCAAGATCAGCTTCCGGGCATCAAAGGCATTCCCTTTGGGATGGGGCTTTCAATATTGATTCTCTTAAAAGTGTTGAGGTCAGGAAAGATCAACTTTTCCAGACTTCAAACGAAGCTCTGGATACCGCTCCTTGGCATCATGGCAATTCATGTGCCGATCGCCACAAACAATTTCTGGGCGCTCATGACATTTAAGGATATGGTTCTTCTCTACTGTGTGTATCTCGGCATTGTCACTTTCGTTGATTCTACAGAAAAGATGATGACCCTCATGAAGTTGTGGGTCGGCATTCACGGCTTTCTGGCAGTGATGGGAATAATGAAGGGAGGAAAAGGTATCGGTTCGTGGATGGGAGACGAAAATGACTTCTGCATGGTAATGGACATGGCCGCGCCGTTCGCCTACTTTTTGATGTTCTCCGCAACCGATGTCGTGCAGCGGTTGAAATATCTCGGTGTTCTGGGAACCATTATTCTGGGGGCCATGGCTAGTCTGTCGCGCGGAGGGTTTATGGGACTGGCGGCCGTTGGGGCCTATTGCTGGTATCGCTCTCCCAGGAAAATGAATGCTCTGATTGTATTGGCTGTCGCGGCGGTCTTTATGGTGGTGCTTGCGCCGGAATCCTACTGGGACGAAATAGCTTCTTCAACCAGCGATGAAACGCTTCAGCATGGTACCGGCGCCGAACGGTTTTATACCTGGGGCATTGGGATGGAGATGTTTTACTGGAATCCCATCATCGGGATTGGGCAGAGTAATTTCCCCTGGACTTTTGATATTTACCAGGAAGGGAGGACGTTTAAAGGAAGATCCATAGCCGGCCGGCAGGCGCACTCGGCCTGGGTTACGCTGATTTCAGAGTTAGGACTTGCCGGCATCATCATTATCGGGCTGATGTTCTATCAATGCTACAAAGATCTTAAACTTGTGAGGGTCAATCTCTCACCTGCTGAGTCGGTACGAAAGCACGGACAAATCATGAAAGTTGGTGAAGATGTTCGCGTGTACCTTGCAAGAGCAATGGAAGGAAGTTTGATTGGCTTTATCGTTAGTGGAGTATTCATCTCCATCCTCTGGTATCCGAGTCTGTGGATTATGGTCGCTTTCGTGGTGGCGCTCCGAAATGTTTCGGAAGGAGTCGGCGACGAAACGAGGACGACATTGGTTCGCGGGGTCCCGTTACCAAAGCTCGAAGCGAAGCCATCCTCGCCGAAGTCCTCATTCGGGCGTGCACCCTAATGACCTCACAATAGTCTGGCATTCCGCTTTTCAATCTTTCGCAGAAAACTTCGTTGAAACTGAATTCTCTTAAAATGGTTTTCTGGATCGCTTGCTTCCTGGTCGCTCTGGAATTGGGGCTAGAAGTTCGGGCAAGACATCGTGGCTGGGAAACCCTGATTTTCGGATTTCCGGTCACGAGTGAGAGTGTGCCTGCAGGACAGCAAGGCAATCAGGAATTCGGGCCGACTCCGAGTTTCCCATTTCGGAGTAGGATCGTTCCACAGCAAAAGGTATCTCCTAATCATCGATATTGGATAGCGTCGTCGTCTCATGCGGAAGATATTTATCTTTCTCCCTCGAAGACATTCCCAAATGTTCTCGAACGCCTCTTGAAGGAGAAGGGATCCAATGCAGTGGTACTAAATGCCTCGCGCGCTGGGTTCGATATTCCGGAAAACGTAAATGAGCTGAGGCGGTTTGGCAAACAATGGCAGCCTGATTATGTCATTCTCTATCAGATGTCGTTGTCGATTTCTTCTATCGCCAAACGAACTCTCTCAGGTAGTCGGGTGCAAGGAGCAGCACAACCAAACAATCAACCCAAGGCAGCGGGACCTATAACATGGGCGAATTGGCTAGTTGAGCACACGACGATCTATGCAAACGTCAAGGGACAGATTTCAGCACGAATTGGCGCAAGCCGTGTCCTCGTGAATGATCTGGGGATCAAGGGAGAACAAGAGTATGTGGCGATGCTGCAGACTTTTATCAATACCGTTAGATCCATGGGATCCGTGCCAGTTCTCACGACATTTGCGACGAGTCACACAAGAAAGGATCTTGCAGTAATACCTAATGATATAGCCCTGGGAATGTTCAAGTACAGCAGCTTCTTGTCAGTGGAAGGATGGGTCGTATCAGTTGAACGGCTCAATGCGACTGTTAGGAGGGTTGCATCTGAAGAGGGGGTCATGGTGATCGATCTAGAAGGTCCTGTCGCCGGTCGTCCTGAATTGTTCAAGGACTTTGTGCACTTCTCGCCGGCAGGCCATGAAGCCGTTGCGGAGGTAATAGGAGAGGCGCTTATCAAACGGGAGAATACCGATCCGAAGCCTTCAATCGCGCAGCATGGACCTATTCAATGACCTTTAATTCCTCAGAATTCCTGTTCTTTTTCCCGCTGGTCTTCATGGTCTACATGATTGCCTTTGATCGCGAGCGCTGGAGGGAGATGGCGCTCCTGGTCTCGAGCTACGTGTTCTACATGTCCTGGAATTGGCGGTACGCAGGACTTCTAGCATTGTCCACTGTCGTCGACTATACGGTTGGACGCCTGATTGTAGGAGAGCCGCGGACCAACGTGAGAAGGGCGATCCTAATCGCGAGTCTCTGTTCGAATCTCGGCATGTTGTGTGTATTCAAATATTACAACTTCTTCGTTGAGTTGGCGACGCCGACCATCATCTTTCTTGGATCGGATGTTTCATTTCTTAAGCACGAGTTGTTGCTGCCCGTTGGCATCTCTTTCTATACATTTCAGACGATGAGCTACACCATTGACTTGTATCGAGGAGAGAAGGTCCTTGAGAGAGACTTTCTGAAGTTCGCGGTGTTCGTGGCGTTTTTCCCGCAGTTGGTTGCCGGACCTATCGTCCGTGCGAAGCAATTTCTCCCTCAGCTTCACCGTCTCCCGCTTGTAACGCCGGAACGTGTGCAAGATGGGTTCTTGCTGGTATTCAGAGGATTGTTCAAAAAGATTGTTATTGCCGACCTCTTGGGGCTACTCGCAGTCGATAAGGTATTCGCGAATCCGTCAGCGTTCTCTTCTTGGGATCTTATCATCGCTCTGTATGCGTATGCCTTTCAGATTTACAATGACTTTTCAGGTTACAGTGATATTGCAATCGGGCTCGCTAGAATTCTCGGGTTTGACCTCCCGAAAAATTTTGACAGACCATACCTTTCTCAAAGTGTGAGAGAATTCTGGACGAGATGGCATATAACGCTCTCAACGTGGCTAAGGGACTACCTCTATATAAGTCTTGGAGGTAATCGGGGGACACCATGGCGCACGCGCGTGAATTTGATGATTACGATGTTGCTGGGCGGTCTCTGGCATGGTGCGGCCCTTCATTTCATTGTGTGGGGTGCCTATCACGGATTCTTGTTGATCTTATGGAGAGACAAGGGCGGTGGACCCAGTCTCAGCTGTTGGTGGATTACTGTACGCAAGCAGTTGATTTGTTTTCATTTGATTGTGTTTGGCTGGCTCTTATTCAGAGTTCAAGATCTATCCGAGTTGTTGCGCTATATTGAAAGCGTTTTGAGAAATGGGTGGGGAACTCAGTTTCATGGGATATTTTATGCGATCTTTGGTCTTGCAATTCTGCTTCATATAGTTCCGATCAAGAGGGTCCAGAAAATAGAATCACAATTCTTGAGGCTTCCCGTTCCGGTTCAGGCCAGCGCCTATGCCATGTTATTGGTTCTGTTTTGTGGATTCACTCTGGAATCTCCGGCGTTCATCTATTTTCAATTCTGAACGATAGAAACAGAATGGTTCGTAAGGAAAACGGCATGATCAGAGTCTGCCATGTGGCGGTCGCGGATTTATGGGCCGGAGCAGAGGTGCAGCTCAAGGTCCTACTATCCAAGCTGCGGCGCAGACGAGATCTGAGTCTTGCCGTGATCCTTTTCAATGAGGGCAGACTAGAAAAGGAAATCAACGGTCTCGGTATCCCTGTGAAGGTATTCCCCGAGCATCTGTGGGGACCGCCGAGAATCTTTCGCGAACTGGTCCATGAATTCAGACGATCAAATACCCAGCTCGTGCATACGCACAAGTACAAAGACACGATTCTGGCAGCCACTGCCGCGAAGTTAGCCGGTGTTCGCACTGTCATGCGAACGGTGCATGGTCTCACCGAACCGTTTGTCGGGCTGAATGCCTTAAAGATGTGTCTCTATGAATCCCTTGAACGGCGTGTCCACCGCCATTGCGTCGATGTCCTCATTCCCGTCTCAGAAACAATTGAAGGATACATCAAGAAGCAGAAAGATGGTGGGAGGGTCGTGTGCATTCGAAATGGGATAGACCTCAGGGCTGTGCCAACGCAGGAGGAGAGGCGGCTTATGCGCGCCGAACTCGGCATAGACAATGGAACTAGGCTGATCGGGGCGGTCGGTCGGCTCACGCCTGTAAAAGGATTGAAGTATCTGTTGCGAGCAGCGAAACTGTTCTTGGGCTCGGACCCGAATTGCAAAGTGCTCATCGTGGGAGACGGAAATATTCGCAAGGAACTTGAGGAGGAAGCCCGGGTGTTGGGAATTTCTCAGCGCGTAGTGTTTCTCGGACATCGGGAGGACTGTCAGCAATTGATGTCAGCTCTGGACATCTTTGTGCTTCCATCACTGAGCGAGGGGATTCCTATGGCGCTTCTCGAAGCGATGTCGGCCTCTCGCGCCATCGTGGCCAGCCGCGTCGGAGGAGTTCCTGAAGTCATTGAGGATGGAGTCCACGGTTTCCTGGTCGAGCCGAAGGACGTGGATGCTCTCGCGACAAAATGCGTGCAGCTGGTTAGATCCCCTGAATTAGTCAGGACGATGGGCGAGGCTGCGAGAAAGCAGGTTGAACGTGAGTTCTCAGCGGAGGATATGGCTCATCAGGTTTCACTGCTCTATAGAGAACTTGTCGCAGCGGAGAGCGACGAATGAACATCGGCGAGGAACAGTCATCCATCCGTTCGCTAAGGATCGCCCTCATCGGTGCTGGCCGACACGCTCAGCACCATGTTCGTGCGATTCTCAGATGCTCCGGCGCGGATCTTGTTGCTGTGGCGGATCCCTCCGATGCGGCTCAGGCAGCCATGAAGCAGGTCGCGCCCAGGGCCAAACAGTACAACAGTCCTGAAGACCTTCTTTCAGCTGAACGCCCCGATGTCATCCACATCTGTACGCCCCCGGCTTCCCATGCCTTGTTGGCCTTAGCGGCATTGAAAGCTGGATGCCACGTCTACGTTGAAAAGCCCTTTACCGAACGAGTGGAAGACGCGGAGCTTGTCCTGAAGGAAGCTCACGCCAGGAATCTGCTGGTCTGTGCCGGTCACCAGTTGCTCTACGAGTCGCCAACCAGGGTGCTGAAGCAATATCTGCCGTCGATCGGCTCCGTGGTTCATGTAGAGAGTTATTTCTCCTTCCGTACGACCCGACATGCGCCTGGCGGGGGAAGGGTGCTCCGGGCCGATCATCAAATGCTTGATATCATTCCCCATCCGGTCTACCTCCTGCTGAATGTTCTAGAACAAGCAGCGGAAGGGCGCACCGAGCTTGTATCGCTGGAGTTCAACGACGTAGGAACAGTCCATGCGCTCCTGCGTCGTGGAGGCGTTACCGGAACGTTGGTCGTGACGCTCGAGGGTCGTCCTGTGGAAAGTTATCTGCGGGTGGTCGGGAAGAACGGAGCGCTTTTCGCCGATTATGTTCGAAGCACGACTCAGCGGCACATTGGACCTGGTTCATCCGGCATCGACAAATTATTGGCACCTTACCGGCAGGCGTGGCAGCTGCTGTCGAGCACGACATCGGCGATGGCGCGCCGCGTTCTCAACAGCCAGCGCAATTACCCCGGTCTAGTGGAACTCTTCTCGACTTTTTACAGTTCTATTCGCACCAATAGCTCTGCTCCGCTCTCTGCAGAAAGCCTGCTGGATACCGTGGGGATTTGCCAACAAGTTGCCGATGTTCTGAAGGCCGCCGAGGCCAAGGCTCTGACAGCCGCTGCGCCGAGATCGGTGGATTATCGGGGCGTGCTCGTCACGGGGGGAACAGGTCTGCTGGGGAGAGAAATTGTCCGAGCACTGATCTCACGCGGTCGTGGCGTGCGCGTCGTGGCTCGCCGCGAGCCGTCCCCATGGGAGCGCATCGCCGGGGTGGAATATGTCACGAGGGATATTGCCGCCGGGGCTGATGCATCTCTATTCAAGGGCATCGATACAGTCATCCATGCGGCAGCCGAGACCGCAGGCGGATGGGACGAGCACCAACGTAACTCACTCGATGCCACGATTCACATGGTCAGGGGGACGGCGGCCTCCGGCATCGCGCATTTCATCCATGTGAGCAGCCTCGCCGTGCTGGCTCAAGCGAAGGGGAGACCAATCGGTGACCACCATCCGTTAGAGCCCGATAGCAAGGGATCGGGGCCATATGTATGGGGGAAACTGGAATCGGAACGGCGCGCGGTTGATTTGGGGACTGAACTCGGTCTGTCGGTCAAAGTCATACGTCCGGGGGCGCTGGTGGACTATGACGAGTTCGATCCTCCCGGTCGTCTCGGGAAAAGGCTGGGGAATTGTTTTGTGGCTGTCGGCTCACCACATGACAGGCTTGGAATTGTCGACGTGAGGTTTGCCGGCCGGTTCCTAGCCTGGATGACTGATACTTGGGACAGCGTACCGAGTCCTTTGAATCTGCTTGATCCGGTGCTGCCGACCAAGCGCGAACTTCTGGATCATCTGCGAAAGAATAATCCCGATCTCACAGTCCTCTGGCTCCCGACCGTCCTATTGGTGCCGCTTTCCTGGTGTGTCACACTGCTGCAAAAGATGCTTCGTCCGGGCCAGCCCCCGATCAACGTGGCCAAGGTCTTCAGGGTGCTGCCGTATGACACTTCAGCGGTCACCTTGTTGGCAAAGTACGACGATAATCCCGCGCACAAATCGCTCGGTTCTTAACGCCTGTCACGCTGTTATGAATACGTTCATTGGAGTACCCCTCCTTCTGATTCTAATCCCGCTCACGTTGTTGATCGCGTATCAGTGGATTCTGGCATTGTGCTCGTGCTTCTATCGTGCTCCCGTGGCTCCAGTCTGCGCAGAGCAGGCCCGGTTTCTTGTCATGGTCCCGGCACATGACGAAGAGGCGGGGATAGCAAGCACCTTGGAGAGTCTGCAGGGCCTCGACTATCCTCGCGATAGGTACAGGGTCCTCGTGATCGCGGACCGGTGTCATGACGGAACAGCCGTCGTCGCCAGGAACATGACGGCGGATTGTTTTGAACGATGTGAAGGGCAACCGGGGAAGGGAGCTGCTCTGGCCTGGGGCATTCAACAGGCAAGAAGCGCACAGATGGCATTCGATGCCATCGTGATAGTCGATGCAGACACGCTTGTCGATCGTGAGCTGCTTTCCGCGTTCAATGTGCAATTCCAGGCTGGTTACCATGTCCAACAAGGTTATAATTACATTTCCAATCCATGGGTGAGCCCCTTTACGAGAATCATAGCCGTGACTGGTGTGCTGCGGAACGGCCGATACTATGCGGGTAAAACGGTGCTTGGCCTTCCGGGGATGTTGACGGGAACCGGCATGTGCCTCGGTACGGGGATATTAGGTCGTCAGGGATGGACCGCTTTCTCGGTCGGTGAAGATTGGGAATTCTCGGTAGAGCTTCTGCTGAGCGGAGCGCACATCTATTTTAATCCGTCCGCGAAGACATTCGCGAAGGAGTCGCATAATCTCAAACAGGCCTCTCAGCAGCGCCTGAGATGGGCCGGCGGTCGCTATGCCGTGATGGGTGAAAAAGTGTTGGCGATGATCAGAAAGGGGATACTGACAAGGTCCTTTTCTTTAATTGATTCGGCTGCGACACTCGTCGCGCCGAACTATTCTACCCAAGCGTCTCTGGCGATTCTGTGTCTCGCTGGCAGTTGGATCATTTCAGATAGCCCGGCTTGGAACTTCATACTCTATTGGACCATGGGGGTGTTTACTGCAATTGCCGGATACTTTCTTATGGGAGTGATTTCTACGGATGCTCCGATACGGGCATTGAACGGATTGCTGCTTGTTCCTCTGTTCTTGCCGTGGCGTCTTGTCATCGAGTTGATGGGATTACTTGGGTATGGTCGGCGGCAATGGGGGCGAATGTCCCGGGTGTCAACGTCATCGCAGAATCTGAATCGCTGAGGTACAGCTCAATGTGTGGCATCGTTGGAGTCGTTCATGCAGAGCCGGGATTTGCCGACCAACCGCTGGTGAAGCGGATGTGTGCCCTCATTACCAGGCGAGGTCCTGATGACGATGGATTCTATTTCGGCGACCGCGTGGGCCTGGGCATGCGAAGGCTGGCAATTATCGATGTGCATTCCGGAAAGCAGCCTATCCATAATGAAGATCGGACGGTATGGGTGGTTTTCAACGGGGAGATCTACAACTACCGGGAGCTTAGAGAACAGCTTGAGAAACAGGGACATCGCCTTGCCACGTCTTCCGATACTGAATGTCTGGTCCATCTCTACGAGGAATACGGGGAAGGCTTTCTTGATCACCTACGGGGTATGTTCGCCTTCGCGATTTGGGATGATCGCCACAAGAAGCTTCTCCTTGGACGAGACCGACTCGGGATCAAGCCGCTATACTACTCGAAACACAAGGAGGCTCTTTACTTTGGTAGTGAACTGAAGTGTCTTCTTCCCATCGAGAACTTTCGACGACAGATCAATCTCCGCGCGCTCTCTGATTACCTCACCCTTAAGTATGTACCTGGCCCGCATACGATCTACGAAGATATTCATGAAATTCCCCCCGGCCATGTCGGTATCTGGAATAGCGGGATATTCAATCTTCGCCGGTACTGGCAGCTAAAGCCAGGCACTGAAAGCGAGAAGTCGATCGAGTATTATGCAGAAGGTCTCCTTCATCATCTCGAAGAAGCGGTACGACTGCACCTCGTGAGTGAAGTTCCGCTTGGGGCATTCTTAAGCGGAGGTATCGACTCCAGCGCCATCGTCGCTCTGATGGCGAGAGCAGGGCAGGGAAAAGTAAAGACCTTCACGATCGGTTTCGAGGATGGACAGGCCGGCACGGATGAGAGGCCCTTCGCACGAGCGGTGGCGGGCCGGTACGGAACAGATCACTCCGAATACCTCTATGAAGATCCTCAAGCCCAGATCGAGGAAATGCTTCCCGCGATCATTCAGTCCTTCGACGAGCCGTTCGCAGACTCTTCGGTGATCCCGAATTACATGATCTCAATGGCGGCCAGGAAGTACGTCACCGTTGCTCTGTCCGGGACTGGCGGCGATGAGCTTTTTGCCGGATACGAACGTTATCGTGGGGCCTTGGCTGCGGAACAGTATCGAAGAATACCTAAGGCGCTGCGTCGGGATGTTTTTGATAGGCTGATTCATCGACTACCGGAAATCTCAGCCGCCGGTCCATGGATTGATCGTGTCAAGCGGTTCGTTGAAGGGGCTGATCTTCCATTGCCGCAGCGGTATCAGCGCTATCTCGCTGCCTTCGATGAACGAGAGAAAACAGAGTTGTTCAGCCAGGAAGTGTTAGAGTCGCTCAAGGCCTCGGAAAATTACTCCACCCCAATTGCGATGGAACGGATCACAGCCTGTGGAGATCTGCTTGATTGGATGTTGCTTGCGGACATGGAGACTTACCTTCCCGATGACGAACTGCGTAAGACAGACCGCCTGAGCATGTGGCATTCGCTCGAAGTGCGGGTTCCTTTTCTCGATCACAAGGTAGTTGAGTTTGCGGCCGCGATTCCCTCGAAATACAAATTGAAAGGCTGGGAGAAAAAACATATTCTGATCAAATCGCTGACAGGTCTTCTCCCGAATTCAATTCTCAACCGACGGAAACAAGGGTTTTCAATTCCCCTCAGTCAATGGCTGCGTGGGCCATTGCGAGACCTGGTCAGGAATCACTTGGATCCGTCGAGTATAAGAGCAAGCGGATTGTTCAATGCAAGGGCTGTCGACAAGCTGATCGATGAACACGAACGATCCTTGCGCAACCATGAAACCAGGATCTGGACTCTGCTCGTGCTTATGGCCTGGCGACAGGAGTACATGAATCCTACATAACGTCACCTCTTGCCGAATTACTCAGCGCAACACACTTTACCGCTCGTCTAACAATCAAGTCAGATGCTATGAGTATGCTGTGAGACAGGCACTCGACGGGATAAAGAATCAAAAGCTCCTGGCAATCATTCTGGTCGTCTCGTTTGCCGTCAGAATCGTCTCGTGGATGGTCGTTCCTCATCCTGACCTTTCAACCAATGCCAGCCTGGCCTACCTAGGGGGGGCTGACAAACTTGTGAATGGAAAAGGTTTTGCGGATCCGGAGTATCCTGTTTTCACGCCTCCCATTTACGCGGTCGTAATCGCCGGATTTCTGCTCACCCTGGGTATCGATCAAGTTCCTGTCGTTATCCTGCAGATTGTTCTCGACACCTGTACGGTGTTCCTCCTTTATCGAATCGCCCAAGAAATCTTCGGTTGGAAGGCAGGAATCCTTGCCAGCGCAATGTGGGGACTATACCCGTTCGCAATTTATGCCACCCTCTATATCGGAACGGAAACCTTGTTTGCCTTCTTCTTGTCCGCATTCATCCTATCAGCGATTCGGGCGATGCAGAGTCAGAAATGGGCCGCATTTGCTTGGACCGGTGTCCTGCTCGGCCTCGCGACCCTCACGAGAGGTGCGACGCAGTTTCTGCCTTTGTTATTTCCATTGTTGTGGTTTATTGGACGGCCGGCTGCCAAACGATGGCTGCTGGACTGTGCAGTTCTCATTGCTGGGTTCTCACTTGTGATTCTGCCTTGGGGAATTCGAAATATGGTGGTATTGGATGACTTTATCCCGGTCGCCAGAGCCGGCGGTGTTTTCCTCTGGGGGTCTTCCGAGAAGCTGTGGACGATAGACGAAAGAGTTCATGAGTTGCCAAGGCTGTATTCAAGAATGGCGGAGAGAGGTCTGGCTGCTCCTCCAAGCGGGAGCAGCTTCAAGGAGAAGGACAAGTATTTGTTCAGGATCGCAATGCAGAACCATCAGGATATGCTAGCGGGAGATCCGGTCGGTTTCAGCATTTTTATGCTTAAGAAACTGAGCCGAGTCTGGTTCGCGACAGAATCAGGGGCCAATCACAGGATTGTTCTTGGCACAAATGCTCCATTATATTGCTTGGCGATTATCGGAGCTGGGGTTGCATGGACCCTTCGTGTGAGATGGTCGCTCCTACCTCTCCTTGTTATCTGTTATTTCGTCATTTTACATTCGCTTACCTTCCCTCTGTTCCGCTACACACTTCCGATAATTCCTCTAGTGATGATGTTTGGTGCAGTCGGATTGGTCTATTTGCTCGATCACGCTGCAGGCCCTCTCCGAGGTAGACTAGGTCAAGCTGAACCTTGAAAAACCGATGAGAGAATAAAGAATGTGGCTTGTTGGCTGGGGACGTTTTTCCTAAAGAGAGACAAAGGAAAATCCGGTCGGCAGATCTTGGTTGCAAATGATTGATTTCATCAGCATTCGAGAAAATCGAACATATTTCCTCGCGTTTGCAGTTCTCATTTCCCTTCAGCTTTGTCCGATTTGGTTTACTCCATATCCCGCCATGCATGATTACCCCAATCATTTAGCGCGAAGCTTCATACTTCACGCGTATAACGACAGCACGTCGTACCAAGCTACATATGAGCGTGATGGCCGCATTCTTCCCAACCTGGCGATGGATTTAATTGTGCCAAATCTTATGTTCGGCATGAGCATAGAGACATCAAGTAGGGTTTTCCTGTCACTCATTATTCTGGCGTTTGGCATTGGAGTCCACTTGCTGGGCAGTGCCGTTCAAGCTCCTGCGAACTGGAGCGCGTTAGCGGCTACCTTCTTTACATATAACTTCACCATGTCCTACGGATTTGCAAACTACATGTTTGGCGTGGGGTTGTTCTTTATCACAGTAGCAACATGGATTCGATTCGAGTGCCGCTGGACACCTTTCAACCTGTTATTGATTTCCGCTCTTGCGATGGGCTGTTTCATATCCCACCTTTCAGCCTTTGTATTTTTGGCGATCTCTCTCTTGTGTCTGACAGGATTGCAGGTGATCAAGGCGCGATCGTTCCAGGTTGCGCACGGTGTAGGTCTCCTGCCGTTAATTGGTCCTACTGTAGCCTATATCTATTACACTATAGGAATTGACTATAGGCTGCCGATGGAATGGTGGCATCCCTTAATCATAAAGAAGCTCACGGGATTGCTGTACCCATTCCTAAGCTATCACCTCATCTTCGACCTTTGCTTGGCGACCGCCTTCATGTTGTTGATGTTCATTGGCATGCGAAAGAAGACGGTTTCGATTGTCAGCTGGGAACTGCTTATGGTGGGAGGGTTATTTTTGATTCTTTACGTGGTCTCACCTATGAATGGGGGGATCCAATCGAGTTATATAGATCGTCGATTTCTCCTGCCGGCAGCGGTGTTCCTCCTCCTAGCAGTTCGTTTCGACGTCGCCAAAACAGCAGCGAGCTATGTCTTGATCGGGTTGTTGAGCGTATGTGTTCTACGAACAGGAGAGGTTTGGTACCATTGGAATCGCATTGGGCATGAGGTGAGGAAACAGGTGCAGATAATGAGCCACTTGCCGGATGGTGCCCGACTCTATCCCATGATTGTCCATGACCCATCACCAACTGGAGAGTGGCTATGGGACATGCACTTTTTCTTTACGGCGCATTATGCGACCATCTATCGGAATTCCTTCGTCCCGACGATATACGCCTGGAAAAATGTTCATCCCATATACCTTCGATCGACGGAAACCGGATTTATGCAAGTTGAGCGCACTACACCGATTGAACACGTAAACTGGCAAAACATCTTTTTGAAATACGATTTCTTGTGGGGATATAAGCTTTCAGAAGAGTTTGAACGGTTCCTTCTTGGGAGAGGTCGGCTGGTCGCCAAATCAGGCGATACGGTGCTTATCAATTTACAACCTTGACGTCGGTCACTGAGTTAGACAACGTTTTGAGGAAGGCAAGCTCTCAGCAGTCGTTATTGTATGCGTAGGCCAGAAGGACTTGCTGGTGCCGTGACGTCTTGCGCCGTTGCGGCGCCGCATCCGATTCTCGTGTTGCCCGCGGCAAAATCATCATAGTACATGTAACCGGAACCAGCTTGAACGAAGATTTTTAGGCCGTTGAACTGAGCCGTGGAGGAATTGCCACTGGGAGCACCGTTGGAGGAAGTGCCGCGAAATGTGCGGTTGTAGTACCCCACTGTTTGTACGCCGTTAACAAACGCTTCAATGACCCCATTCGCTTGCCCTGGTGTGTTCATCTTGTTGTGCGTTTCGATGCAGTACCACTGATTATCGGAAAGGGGAACGGAACTGACGTTGGGTAGGTACACACAGGTGACAGTGGACCCGCTGGGGCATGTTTCAACGACATTTTGCATCGTGAAACTTATTTCTCGGGACCCGTATACATGTTCCCAGACACCGTTTGGTACACCTGTGGAGGAGGTGTTTAGGTAAACGTTTTTTGTGTTGCTGAAGTTGTAGGTAAAATTCGCTGTGCGATACCAGAATCGCAGCCATAGGTCATCAGTCGGGCCGTATGAGCGAAAGGCCCAGACTCCGCAATCGGCACCAGGCGTACCGGCGACGGCGCAGGTACCCGTGTAGTTACCCTTGAGCGACTTGCTGCCGCTGTGAGGCATATCGGACGAGATGGAAGGGTTGCACCCATTAGCGGGTGAACTAATACCCATATAACTACATGAATCAGTGGACCAGTTAGGTGTCAAAGTCCCCTCAAATCCCTCCTCAAAGTAAACACCCGCCTGTGTTTCGCTGCCAGAGAATATGCCCAGGATAAGTGCGGCTGCAGCAAGCAACGTCCTGCCCCCAATGCGCATGATCCTGCTCCTCAATTGATCGGTTGAATTCATGAAACGACCGGTGCCGGGCAGGGCTATCAGCAAGAGTGATGCCCGGAGTTCACCGTCAAATTATGACAGCTTGCAGTGAAGATTGATACTACAAAACAAATAGTTGCAGGATCCGGTCGGAGTTCTCGACTTCCGAATAGAATGCGATTGTCTGTATCCTTGTACGATATTCTACATATGTTCGAGTCTCACGTTACGACACCGATCTCGAAGAGCGTGCATGCGGGGTTTCTTTTCCCACAGCTTAGTAAAACCGTTCAAGTGGACTCGTATAGTTGAGAAGTCTGGTGAGTCTTCTCGGTGGCAAGCTCCGTCGCCGCGGTCACCATTCACATTTAATAGATGCTCTTGCTGACCTCGGCTGAGAAAACGCTTTCATTACCCGCTGTGTCGTAAGCAGTGACGACGAAGAAGTAAGTCGTCCCTTGTTGCAGACCACTCGACACATACTGCGTAGTATTTCCCTGTAGTGTCGCGATCGGTGCGCCATATCCACCAGAGGAGGTGGCCCGATAGACCTTGTATCCGGCAAGATCCGGTTCAGTATTCGGTTGCCAAGTCAACGTGGCGGTTCCGGTGGTCGTCGGTGGCGGGGCAGTAAGCGTAAGTGTAACCGGCACGGTCCGTGGTGTGTTGGTCGCGCCGGATGCGGTGATTGTGATCACTCCACTGTAATTTCCCGCTGCCAGGCCTGCTGTAGTCACTGAGGCTATCAACGAACTGCCCGATTGTGACAGCGTCAGCCAGTTGGCGTTGTCTGTGGCGGTCCATGTCAGCGTACCTGTTCCACTGTTTGTCACTACGATCGTCTTGGATGCCGGATTGAAACTGCCGGCGGTTCCGGTGAATCCTAGACTCGAAGGACTAAAGCTGATCGTAGGCTGCGGAGGTGGAGCTGTCACGGTAAAGGCGACGGGGATGGTGACGGGGGTGGCGCCGGTGGCACTGACGGTGACGCTACCACTGTAGCTGCCGGCGGTGAGGTTGCCGGTGGAGGCGGTCAGGGTGAGGGCGCCGTTACCGGTGCCGGAGGCAGGGCTGAGGGCCAACCAGGCGGCGCTGTCGCTGGCCGACCAGGTGAGGGTGCCGCCGCCGGTGTTGCTGATCGTGACGGTTTGGGCGGCGGGGTTGCCGCTGCCTTGTTGCGCGGTAAACGACAGACTGGTTGGGCTCAAGCCGACGGCCGGGGGCACGGGGGCCGGCGTCACGGTAAAGGCGACGGGGATGGTGACGGGGGTGGCGCCGGTGGCACTGACGGTGACGCTACCACTGTAGCTGCCGGCGGTGAGGTTGCCGGTGGAGGCGGTCAGGGTGAGGGCGCCGTTACCGGTGCCGGAGGCAGGGCTGAGGGCCAACCAGGCGGCGCTGTCGCTGGCCGACCAGGTGAGGGTGCCGCCGCCGGTGTTGCTGATCGTGACGGTTTGGGCGGCGGGGTTGCCGCTGCCTTGTTGCGCGGTAAACGACAGACTGGTTGGGCTCAAGCCGACGGCCGGGGGCACGGGGGCCGGCGTCACGGTAAAGGCGACGGGGATGGTGACGGGGGTGGCGCCGGTGGCACTGACGGTGACGCTACCACTGTAGCTGCCGGCGGTGAGGTTGCCGGTGGAGGCGGTCAGGGTGAGGGCGCCGTTACCGGTGCCGGAGGCAGGGCTGAGGGCCAACCAGGCGGCGCTGTCGCTGGCCGACCAGGTGAGGGTGCCGCCGCCGGTGTTGCTGATCGTGACGGTTTGGGCGGCGGGGTTGCCGCTGCCTTGTTGCGCGGTAAACGACAGACTGGTTGGGCTCAAGCCGACGGCCGGGGGCACGGGGGCCGGCGTCACGGTAAAGGCGACGGGGATGGTGACGGGGGTGGCGCCGGTGGCACTGACGGTGACGCTACCACTGTAGCTGCCGGCGGTGAGGTTGCCGGTGGAGGCGGTCAGGGTGAGGGCGCCGTTACCGGTGCCGGAGGCAGGGCTGAGGGCCAACCAGGCGGCGCTGTCGCTGGCCGACCAGGTGAGGGTGCCGCCGCCGGTGTTGCTGATCGTGACGGTTTGGGCGGCGGGGTTGCCGCTGCCTTGTTGCGCGGTAAACGACAGACTGGTTGGGCTCAAGCCGACGGCCGGGGGCACGGGGGCCGGCGTCACGGTAAAGGCGACGGGGATGGTGACGGGGGTGGCGCCGGTGGCACTGACGGTGACGCTACCACTGTAGCTGCCGGCGGTGAGGTTGCCGGTGGAGGCGGTCAGGGTGAGGGCGCCGTTACCGGTGCCGGAGGCAGGGCTGAGGGCCAACCAGGCGGCGCTGTCGCTGGCCGACCAGGTGAGGGTGCCGCCGCCGGTGTTGCTGATCGTGACGGTTTGGGCGGCGGGGTTGCCGCTGCCTTGTTGCGCGGTAAACGACAGACTGGTTGGGCTCAAGCCGACGGCCGGGGGCACGGGGGCCGGCGTCACGGTAAAGGCGACGGGGATGGTGACGGGGGTGGCGCCGGTGGCACTGACGGTGACGCTACCACTGTAGCTGCCGGCGGTGAGGTTGCCGGTGGAGGCGGTCAGGGTGAGGGCGCCGTTACCGGTGCCGGAGGCAGGGCTGAGGGCCAACCAGGCGGCGCTGTCGCTGGCCGACCAGGTGAGGGTGCCGCCGCCGGTGTTGCTGATGCTGAGTGTTTGCGATGAAGGTGCCGAGCCGCCCTGTGTGGCCGTAAAGGAGACGCTCATTGGATTGATTCGTATCATGGGAGGGACCAGGGGGGGTATTGGAGGTGAAGATGAGGGAGGAGTGGCAGACGTCACGGCTGGTGGTGAAACGAGCTGAGCCAGGTTGGGCACATCTGCAATGATCTGTTGGAGGCTGCGGCCGCGCTTGCTCCCCGACCTTGACGATCCTGAAACTGGAGCGGCCAATGGTTTGGGAGTACCGGCCTGGACGACTGTCGCACTGTTCGGTGAGGGTGTTGCTGCGGCGATCGGCAAAGTGCCAGAGACGGTGAGAGAGGAAGAAATAGCCTGTGCCGAGGTAACCTTGGGAGCCGACGTTTCCGTTCTTGTTATGGGCGTAGGAGTCGAGTCTGCTTGTGGAGAAAGCAGAACCGGTTTGGAAGCCGGAGTTTGAGATGTTTCCTGGGGAAGTAACGATATGTCGTGTTCCTTAATCGGAGCGACAGATAAGGCCGGCTTTCTGATCAATCGATGAGATCGCCCCGCCTTTATCGTCGTATTCTTGGACTCAGCTATTCTGGCCACGTTCAGAGGAGGGTTCTCAGCAAAGGCGCATTCCGGTATGGCCAGAGCCAAGGAGATCCCGCACAGGTAGATCCTAATGAGCAGCGCCGATGGCCCAGCACCTCGCCTGAACCCAGTCGGACGTATCGAGGAAGATCCTAGTGGATGGGGCATGGTCGAGGCCTCCGTGTTACCTGCATTCACCAGAACGATGGCCAATCCGCAGTGCCGCACATGTCGACGTTTCTCGATAAAGCGGTGTCACATCTTTGAGTCGTTGATCAGAGCACGGAGACCAAAGCAAGAGCAATGCCCCTCCGGCGCGTGCAGCGGCGCATCACGGACCGCACGAGGTTCGGTCACGGGAATCAATCACTTGTGAATTCTTGCGCATGCGGCCGGCGATCTAACTGCCGTGCAGACATGCCATCAAACGGCACAGTGCATTGGATGCTCTTCTGAACAGGAGCGTGAAAATTGAACAGTGCAAGTCTCACGGGATCAATCTCGTCAAACCGCTAGGTCGCTTCCAAGGAGTTCGTTGACGGAAATCGGAGGTTCTGCCATTCTGTGAAAATTCTGCAAGGAGGAATATATGGGTAGTCGGTCGGAGATAGCGAGGAAAGTGGCCGTCGTAGGACTCGGCTACGTTGGGCTTCCAATCACGGTGGCGTTCGGCAAGCAAGGCGAGGTCGTTGGTTTCGACATCAACAAAATAAAAATCCACGAGTTGCGCAGAGGCTTCGATCGGACCGGTGAAGTATCCGAGGTGGATCTTAAGAGTGCTCGCATTCAGTTTACTTCCGAGCCTGCGGATTTGAAGGCCGCCGATTTCATTATTGTGGCGGTGCCGACGCCCATTAATGAGGCCTTGCAACCGGATCTCACCGCGTTACGCAGGTCATCAGAATTGATCGGCGCCAATCTCTCGCCGGGCTCGATCGTAGTTTTTGAGTCCACTGTCTACCCCGGCGCTACGGAGGAAGTCTGCCAACCTATCTTGGAAAAGACTTCCGGCATGAAATGCGGTGTGGACTTCAAGCTCGGCTATTCCCCAGAACGAATCAACCCCGGTGATAAGGAGCACACACTGGAGAGGATCGTCAAAGTAGTTTCGGCCCAAGATGCGGAATCGTTGGAGATCGTCGCCAGTACCTATGGCCTGGTCGTGAAGGCCGGGATTCATCGGGCGTCGAGTATCAAAGTGGCGGAAGCGGCCAAGGTCATCGAGAACACGCAACGGGATCTGAACATCGCCCTCATGAACGAATTGGCGCTCATATTCCACCGCCTCGGCATCGATACGAAGTCGGTATTGGAAGCAGCTGGAACGAAGTGGAACTTTCTCAAGTTTTCACCCGGACTGGTCGGTGGACATTGCATTGGCGTGGATCCCTATTACCTGACGAGCAAAGCGGAGTCTGTCGGCTATCACCCGCAAGTGATCCTTGCGGGGCGGCGCATCAACAACGGAATGGGCAAGTTTGTGGCCGAGCAAACTATGAAGCGATTAAGTCAGCTCAATCGTCCCATCAACGATCTGAAGGTCGCGGTCCTGGGCCTGACCTTCAAGGAAAATGTCCCGGATCTGAGAAACAGCAAGGTTCCAGATATTATTCATGAACTCAAAGAGTATGGCGTGCAGGTCTTGGTGCATGACCCGATCGCCGAATCTGAAGAAGCCGTCGAAGAATATGGCATTCACTTGAGCGCCTGGGAACAGCTCAAGGATGTGGACGGTATCGTGCTGGCCGTTGCCCATCGGGCCTATGCAGAGATGGAGTCTCAGAAACTGTTGTTGCCGCTCAGAAGCCAGCGTGACGGAGTTGTGATCGACGTAAAGTGCGTGCTCGACCAAGCGAAGCTTCCCGCATCCATCAAGTATTGGCGTTTGTGAATAAGTTGCCGCTGCGGCCTAGCGCTGTTTCATCCCGCACCTTCTGAAAAGCCACTGTCACCCATAGTCGAGGCTGTCGGAATGTCTCCTTTTACTCCACAATATATTGGAGTTGGGATAGACTCCGACTGGCGTCGGCATTCCTAATTATTCACAAAGATTTGTCTCCTCTTTGGTTCCTTCAAAAGCCATGAAGAGATCCCTATTCAGAACCTTGTCCCGGGCACTTCCACTCGAGAGGATTGTCACATCCGTTGTGCTGGTGTCATTGGCAGGGTGCGCCTACTTCACGTCGTCGGATCTCAAGCGTGGCGACCAGCTGCTTGCTGCGGGACAGTGGGAGGAGGCGAGCCTGGCCTATCGACAGGCTCTCAAGGACGATCCCTTTAATCCGAGTCTTTTGGAAAAGTACACAATGGCGCGAAACCGCGCGGCCGCTCAATATGGGGACAAGGGACGCGCCTATCTGAAGGAGCATCAGTTCGATTCAGCGGTCGAACAGTTCAAGCGGGCGTTGACCATCGAGCCGACGAATGTCGAGCATCAATCGGGGTTTGCTGAAGCCAATCGGCTCAAAGAGTCCAGGCAGCAATATAAGGAAGCGGACCGTCTCGCCCAGCTCGGTCGGACCGACGAGGCGATGGAAGGCTACTCCAAGGCCGCCGAGCTCGACCCCTCTTTTGCCGATCCACTCGAAAGCATCGCGAAACTCACGGAAGAGCAGCAGGCGATGACCCGGGATGACCGCCGCAAGCAGCCCGTTACGCTTCGCTTTCGCAACGCCGGTCTGAAGGAGGTATTGGAGGGGATCGGCAAAGCGGGTGGGATGAATCTTATCTTCGACAAGGACGTCCGCAATGACCCCGTGAGTATCGCGATCCAAGACACTCCGTTCGATGAGGCCATGAACCTGATTCTAAACAGCAACAGTCTGTTCTCGCGGGTGGTGTCGCCGGGAGTCATGATCATCAGCCCGAACACCAGGCAGAAGCAGGAGCAGTATCAGGATCTCATGGTGCGCACGTTTTACCTGTCGGCTGCGAAGGCCAAGGATATGGTGATCCTGCTGAAGAGCATGCTGGATTCCAAGCGGATGCATGCCAACGAGCAATTGAACACCATCGTCATACGGGATCAGCCGGAAAAGATCGAGATGGCCGAGAAGATCATCATGGCCAACGATCGTCTGGATTCCGAAGTGCTATTCGAAGTCGAGGTGCTGGAGGTCGATCGAACGGTAGACCAGACGTATGGCCTGACGTATCCCAAGAATGCAGCGGCGGCCATGGTACCGCCGGGATTCGCCGGGATCATCGCTGGCGATGTGGCTCAGCAGTTTACGCTGCAGCAATTGACGAGTCTCGGGAAAGGAAATTACCTCTTCAAGCTGCCCACGAATGTTCAGCTGGATTTCTTCAAGCAGGTGACGGACGCCAAAACACTCGCCTCTCCTAAAGTTCGCGTCGTCAATAACAAGAAGGCCGAAATCAATATCGGCGACAAGCAGCCGATTCTTCTCTCCACGACCAATGTTTTGCCCGGTCAGGCCTCGACCGGAGCCGTGCCGACTACGTCGACGGTGACCTCGATCGAGTTCCGAGATACTGGTGTGAAGTTGACCGTCGAGCCGGCGATTCATCTCGCCAGTGAACTCTCGTTGAAGATGAAAATCGAGGTGGTCAGATTAGGAGAGCAGGTGGTGCTGCAGGCGAATCCTCCGATCACCCAATTCAAATTCGGGAATCGGTCGGCGGAAACGATGCTCAGTGTCAAGGACGGAGAAACCATCGTCCTGGGTGGCTTGCTTCAAGAGGAGGATCGCCGTACGAAGGTGACGGTCCCCTGGCTGGGAGACCTTCCGTTTATCGGCAATCTCATCAGTTCGTTCAAGACGCAGCGAGTGACCACGGAAGTGATTCTAACCTTGACGCCGCATATCGTGCAATCGATGACGCCGCCTGGTCCGAGCAAGCAGACCTTTTGGTCCGGGACCGACTCCACCTATGCGAAGAACCCGTTGTTCACCCCCCAGGGCAAAACGATTTCCGGATCCAGGCTGTTGCACTCCGGTGTGACGGGTGCGCAGTTCGGCGGGATTGCAAAGACGGGCGGGTCTGGCAAGCCCGCGGTCGCTTCACTAGCCCGCATGGCCACCGTCGGTCAGATCGTATCGATCAGGCCTGAAACCTCCATCGTATCGGTGGGAAAGGAATTCAAGCTGGCATTCAACGATGGACGGCTTCGACCCACTGCGGAAGGCTTGTTTGAGCTTCGGTTTGATCGGAAGATCTTGCAGCTTAAGTCGCTGATCCACGGCAAAGTGGTCTCGGTCGAGCGGGGAACATCGGATTCGGCATCTGGTTCGGAGGGCGACGGCCTCGTTGAGTTTACGATTTCTCCCAGCGCGCCGCGGGCCTCCGACGGTGGACGAACCGTGACTGCGACGTTTGTGGCGAAGGCACCCGGAGTGGCTCCTGTGAGCGTGTCGCTCAAGGACACACCCGGCGATTCCTCACCACCGTCTTTCGACGGAAGGGCGGTCGTGAGGGTGCGGTGAGGCAGTCCGGCGTCACGCTTCTGGAATTGATGGTGACGTTGACGATCGTGATGATCCTGGCTTCAGTGGCGCTTCCATTGAGCCGCCTTTCGACTAAGCGAGCGCACGAAGTGGAATTGCGGCAGCATCTACGGGTCGTGCGGGCGGCTATCGATACGTTCAAGCTGGAATGGAATCGCGACGGTGACGTGTTGGTCGGCCCTGTGTGTCTGAAGAACAAACTGACCTGCAAGGACGTCAGCAGCCTCTATGGGTACCCAAAATCACTGAACGTCTTGCTGGGGGTGACTCTCACGGGAGAGGAAGCGACCATTCGAGGGACGACGGTCCGGCGTTACTTGCGGGCTCTTCCTATCGATCCGTTGACGGGTAAGGCAGATTGGCAGTTCCGATGCTACAAGGATGCGCCTGAGGCATCAAGTTGGTGTGGAGAAGACATCTACGATCTGATGACAAAAAGCGATGATGTCGCGCTTGATGGAACCAAATATCGCGACTGGTAGCCGTGTGGTGTCGATCCCGAACGGCTTTACGTTGATCGAGTTGTTGATTGTCGTTTCGATCGTCGGAATCCTGTCGACCATGGCGATACCGACATACCAGGCCTCTTTGGTCAAGGCCAGGGAGGCCGCATTGCGCCAAGATCTCTTCACGTTGCGAGACGTCCTCGATCAACATCGGGCGGATCAGGGCAAGTTCCCCACTTCCCTGCAAGTCTTGGTAGCCACTGGGTACCTGCGTGCTGTTCCCAAGGACCCATTTACCGGTTCCGAGACCACCTGGCAGGAGATTACCGGGGGTACCGAGGAAGGTGTCATT
The DNA here is from genome assembly GCA_029194535.1 of Nitrospira sp. Taxonomy (NCBI): domain Bacteria; kingdom Pseudomonadati; phylum Nitrospirota; class Nitrospiria; order Nitrospirales; family Nitrospiraceae; genus Nitrospira; species Nitrospira sp. The sequence continues at coordinate 1,430,465 of JARFXR010000001.1, forward strand.
GACGTTTTCTCTGGATCTGAGTTCGTGGGAACCAACGGAGTCCCCTACAATCGATGGTAGCGCCATGATGCTCGTCAGCCATGAGACCTGTGGGTATATGGGCATGATGCGGTTCTCCGTCGGCCTCGTCCTGACTCTCGCGGTGTTATCGAATGCCGCCTGTGGAGAACTTGAACCCATGGCCGAACCGGAAGTGGTCGATCTCCAACTTACCATCGACACACTCAAGACTCAGATCAGAGATACACAACGTATGATTACGGAGTTGCGGACCGAGTTGGAAGTCCGCCGACAGGAGCTGGCGGATGCGCAGGTGGCCCGTGCTCAACTCGAGGGTCGAGTCCGGGAAGCGGAGCGCCGTGTGGCCGAGGCCAAGCAGGTGATCGAACTGCAGCGCGAGGAACTGGTGGCGGCGCGAGCTGAACGGGAGCGGCTGTCTCGCAGCAGCCTCCAATTGCACGGCCAACTGAAGCGGCTGCAAAAACATCTGTCCAAGTCAGGTCTTTCCAAAGATGGAGTTCAGGATATCGCGCCGGCGCTCCGAGAAGGATCCGATCGCAAGGGGCAGAAAGCGGCAATAATCGCCACACCTGCCGTGTTGATGCGTACGCTGTCGGATCCTGACAACATGGCAGGGAATCTCTCCAATCAAGAAGAGACCTCACCAGGGACAGTTTTCGTGAAGCCTGGAGACACGTTGTGGGGCCTTGCCAGGACACATCACGTCTCGCTGCGTCAGCTGCGTGCAATCAACCAGCTTTCGGGCAATACCATCGAGATCGGTCAGGTGCTCCGAATCCCGGGAGGTTACACCAGGCGAGCGGCTATCTCAGGCGCTATGGAGTCGATTCCCTAAGGCGTTCGAGCCTCAACCTACTCTGCGAATCGAGTCATGCCCGTCTTCTCGTACAGAGTCGCTCGCCCAGATGGATCGACCCTAGACGGCCAGGTCGAGGGCGAGGAGGAGTCACTCGTCCGCGCCAGGCTTGAAGGGCAGGGGTATCTCGTTTTCAAACTCCAACGCCACGGCGAGGCAATCGGTGCCTCCACACTTAGCCTTCTGGCGTTCCGACGGCTGCCGCTCGGGGAGTTTCTGATTTTCAATAAAGAGTTGCTGGCCTTGATGAAAGCGGGACTGCCTGTGCTTCGGGTGTGGGATCTCTTGATCGAACGGGCCCGTCACGCAGGGTTTCAACAGGTTCTCCGGATGGTGCGTCAAGACGTTCGCGGCGGGGCCTCCGTTTCAGAAGCACTCGCCAAACATCCCGCCTATTTTTCCGAGCTCTACATCGCCACCTTCAAAGCCGGCGAGCACTCGGGAAATGTGGGAGATGTGTTGCAGCGATTCATCACCTACTTGAAACTGATGATCGAGCTTCGCCAGAAGGTCGCAAAAGCCCTGGCCTATCCTGGATTTCTGATTCTGGTCGGTGTGGGCGTCATCGGATTTCTGTTGGCCTACGTCATGCCCACATTCATTTCTGTCTACAGCGAATCGGCGAAGACATTGCCAGCTGCGACGCAGGCGTTGATCGATCTCGTCACCGCGGCGCAGGCCTATCTGATTCCGATGACCGTATCGCTGGCAACCGTTCTGCTGGTGGGGCGGGCGTATTATGCGACGCCGACAGGACATCTTACGGCTGATCGCATGCTGTTGCGGGTTCCGCTGCTTGGGCAGATTTTCGTGAAGCACCATACGATTCAGTTGGCTACAACGTTGGGGACCATCCTTGCCGCGGGAACTCCCCTCGTCGACGCCTTACACATCACCAAGGGAGCGGTTTCGAATCGGTACATTGCCGAGGGAGTCGCGGGGGCCGTGGATGACATTCGCGAGGGCACCACACTGGCCGCTGCGTTGGGTCGACCGGGTGTGTTTCCCAAACTCGCCATCGAGATGCTCTCAGTCGGGGAAGAAACAGGAGCCCTGGAAACGATGCTTCACGACGTCGCCGAGTTTTACGAAGGAGATCTCGATCTTCGATTGACCCAGCTGACGACATGGATCGAACCGGTGCTCTTATTGGTGATGGGAGTGCTGGTCGGCGGAATCGTGATCGTCATGTATCTGCCCGTGTTCCAGATGGCCGGGACAGTGTGAATGGGAGCATCGTTCACAGCGAGGGGAGCCGGATGAGCCGCAGACAGGGAATGACGACCAAGCCCGGCGGGAGACCGACACTGGCCGACGTGCTCGTCAACCAGGGATTGCTGCCTCGACAGACTGTGGAGCAGACGCTCGATCGCTTACGCGGAGCGTCGGCCGGTCTTGGACCAACTCTGGTGAGTGAAGGGGCCCTGTCCGAAGAGCAGTTGGCACGGGCGCTGGCGGTTCAGTTTGGGATCCCATTCGATCCCCTCACGGACTTCCGGGTGGACCAATCGTTTTACGATTCCATGTCGGTCAAGCTGATGCAGCGTCACCCGTTCGTTCCGATCGCCGAACAGGGCGGCCGGCTCACCGTCGCCATTCCCGACCCGCACAACCTCCTAGCGCTCGATGAACTGGAATTGCTGCTCGGCCGAGAATTGGAACTCGTGGTCAGCCCGCGCAGTGCCATCCTTGTGGCCCTGGACCGAAGCGAAGGCTCGAGCCAGGCGCTCCGCGAACTGGAAGCGGAATACCGTTCCGTCCTCGTAAAAGAAGATGAGCGGGGAGATGAGATTCTCAGGATTGACGAGGGCGGAGCGGACCAAAGTCCGACGGTCAAGCTGCTCGATTCCATCATGTTGAGCGCGATGCAGCGTCGCGCGAGCGACATCCATATCGAAGCTGCCGATCGGGCCACGAAGGTCAAGTTTCGGGTTGACGGGATCCTTGTGCCGGCCATGGAGCCGCTCGACATTCGGTTACATGCGCCGCTCGTCTCCCGGATCAAGGTCATGTCAGATCTCGATATCGCGGAACGACGCGTGCCGCAGGACGGCAGTTTTCGGATGAGACTGGAGCGGAAGACCGTGGATTTTCGTGTCTCGATCCTTCCGAGCGTCTTCGGAGAATCGGTGGTCATTCGTATTCTGGATCGGGAAGCGATCACGACAGGAGTGTCTGCGCTGCGGTTGGACCGGTTGGGGTTCAACGAGGAAGACCTTAGACGCTTCCGGCGGGCCATTACGAGGCCGTATGGCATGGTGCTTGTGACCGGTCCGACCGGAAGCGGAAAGACGACGACGCTCTACGCTGCGATCACCGAAATGAACGTGAAAGAGGACAAGCTCATCACCATCGAAGATCCCGTCGAATATCAGCTGTCCGGTGTCGTGCAGATCCCGGTCAATGAGAAAAAGGGGCTGACCTTCGCCCGCGGATTACGGTCGATCCTGCGACACGATCCCGACAAGATCATGGTCGGTGAGATTCGCGATGCCGAAACGGCGCAGATCGCCATTCAGTCGGCGCTGACCGGGCATCTCGTCCTGACCACCGTCCATGCCAATAACGTTTTCGACGTGATCGGCCGCTTTGCATCCATGGGCATCGATTCGTACAACTTGTTGGCGGCGCTCAATTGTGTGTTGGCTCAGCGGCTCATCCGTATCGTCTGTCCGGCCTGTCGGGTGGCGGTCAAGCTCGATCAAGCTCTCGCTCAAGAATCGGGACTCGATTATGAAGAGTATAGAGATCTTCCATTCTACCAGGGCAAAGGATGCCAAGAATGTCTGGGCACTGGTTATCGAGGCAGAAAATGCATCACCGAATTCTTGGACTTGACCGATGAGATCAAGGAAATGATTCTGGCCGAGCGGCCACTGTCCGAGATCCGGTATCGGGCGGTGACATCGGGCATGATTAGCTTGCGGCAGTCAGCCGTGCGAAAGGTGATCGAAGGTTCCACGACGTTACGCGAGATCAATCGCGTCACGTTCAACGAGGAAAGCTGAGATGTTCGGATTCGGCGGCGGGAAACCCCGGTTCTGTCTCAAGGTTGGGAGCCGGGGCTTGGTCTGGGGGGAGCATGTCCGGACGTGGCGGGGCCGGCATCGCTACTGGTGCCAGTCGTCGCCGCTTCCGGCGGACTCGATCAAGCTGTCGCCAATCGAGCCCAATGTCATCAACCGGGTCGCAGTGGAAGAACGGCTTCGTTCCCTCGCGGGCTCCTCCGGGCGGATACGGTTGGCGGAGCGCATCGGAATACCGGAATTGCCTCGGCCGATCACCCTGTTGTTGTCCGACTTGGCGGTCCGTACGATCGTTCTCTCGTTGGATCACGTGCCGTTGCAGAACGAAGAACTAGAGGCCCTCATCCGATGGAGGCTCGGACAGGAACAGCGTCTTCCGCTTTCCGGAACCAAATTGATCTGGCAGGTGTTTCCGGCATCCGTGGCCGGCGACGATTCCCATTTGGTCTTGGCCGTCGTCATCCAGGAGGGCATCTTGCATCAATACGAAACGGTGTGCGAGGCCGTCGGTTTTGTTCCGCAGGAAGTGGGTGTGACGAGTTTCAGCTCGTTCAACCTCTGGTTGAGAGCCGCCGGCGGCTACCGCGGATTGGACCATGATCTGGCATGGGTCACGGTGATGGACGGGGCGCTGACCTGCTTCATCTTTCACCAGAAGCGACCAGTGTTCGTCCGGACAAAACTCCTTCCCGAAGAGCAGGTGCATTCGGCTCAGGAGGGGGGCGATATCGAAGACAGAGTGGTGCGGGAGATCTCGGCGTCGTTTCTAGCCTGCCGGGAGCAATATCCGCACGTGCAGGCGAAGGAAATTATCCTCATGACAGCGGATTCGAGCCAGCATTGGGAATCGATGCTGAGCCGCGAACTCGGTGTGTCCGTGGAATGTCTGACCTGGAACCATATCGATGTGCTGGGATGGAAGGCCTGCAGCGGCGGCACGTCGTTAGCTGCCCTGCCGGTGGTGGCGGGGATGATCTGAGCGATGAACATTCAAAAGCTCTCGTCGGCTATGTCACTCGGCAGGATTCCACTGTCTGGACCGGGAGATGCGCGATATTTTCATCTCAACCTCGCCAGCCGGTACCGATGGTATGTCAAACCGGTACGGGCCGGGCTTGCCGCACTCTGTCTCCTGGCCTGTGTGTGGATCGCATGGACCGTCACGCTCGCGGTGAACCACGGCGCAGAACTGTACGAGATGCAGACCCGTCTCGATCAAGTCCGGGAGCAGGATCGCCGGCTCATGGCCGGTGCTCAACAGGAAGGGATCGATCTGTCGGCCCCAACCCTGCAAGCCTTGCCGTCGGAGGTGAGTTTGGCCAATGAATTGCTGGCGAAACACAGCTTTTCCTGGACCCGGTTCCTGTCCGGTCTGGAGGAGGCGATTCCTCAGCGCATCTCGATCAAGAGCCTTCGACTCGATTCGGTGGGAGGGATGATTCATCTGACAGGTGCGGCCATCACGGTCGAGGACATCACAGCCTTGACCGTGAAACTCCAGGACCATCCTGTCTTTCGGGATCCCGTCCTCGGGCAGCATCATACTGGAGGGGACGGACTGGTCGAGTTCGACCTTTCAGTGAAGTACAACCTGGAGAGGACATCCGGGACATGAATCGATTGATCGGGGCGCTCAAGAGTCCCTATGGGCCGTTGGTGCCAAGGGTGGGACTCTCAGTGCTGCTGTTCGGGATTCTCTGGCTGACCAGATCTTTCGGAGTCGGATCGACGGACATGCAGCTGGCCAAGCTCGAACAGGAGTGGTTGCAGGCTCGCAGAGTCCATCAGTTTCACCTGGAGGCACGGCAGGCGAAGAAGGACGTGGGTCAGGTATGGGCGGCCCTTCCGGACGAACGTGATTTCGCTCCCTTGGCGCTGGGTATTACGGACGAGGCCAGGCAAAACCACGTAGCCTTGCCGGCTCTATCCTACAAGACGGAGTCCACGGCCGTCCCTCATATTACCCGCGGGATTCTCCAAGGGACGATGACCGGGAAGTATGAGGATCTCAGACGATTTCTCTTCGACCTCGAGACCGCCGAAGAGCTGGTCTATATCGAAGATGTGGATTTGGTACGTGCGCCGGAGCGTCAGGATCAGTCACTGACGTTTAACATCAAGATTGCGACCTATCTCAAAGCCGGTGAGACCTTGGCTGGAGCTGCCCAGTAAAGGGGGTCGATGAACGGCGGGTACCAAAAGGCGGGTGTACTGGCGATTCTCCTCGCGATCTGGGGAGGAGCCGGAATGTGGCTGTGGTCGACGGCGGGAGAACCGGCTCGTGTTCCCCTCACCAACGTGTCGGGTCACCGGCCCATTCAGCAAGGACGAAAAGGTCCCGGCGGCGGCCTGCACGTGCAACTTGATCTCCTGACATCCTCACGGGATCAGCGAGGCCTCTCTTTCGTCATGCCCAGGAACATTTTCTCTTTGCCGGAGACGGCTGAGGCGGCGGGGTCTGCCTCGGACGCTGCTCCGGACATAGCGCAACAGCAACAAGCGATCCTGACGGAATTGGCACAATTTCATTACTTGGGCTTCGTGCGGAAAGAGGGAAGTGATCGGGCGATACAACATGAGCTGGCCGTCCTGACGAAGAACGATGAGCTGCACGTCGTCCGCAAGGGCGAGACCGTTGAAAACCACGTGGTCGTGAAAGCGATTACACCGGACAGCGTCACGTTGGAAGATGAGAAATCTCACCTTGAATATGCGGTTCCGCTGTCAGAAGAACCGGCCACTCAACCCTAGAGCGTGTCATGGCGAGGCTTTCCGGCAACGAGCGCGGCATCACCTATCTGTTTCTCATGTTTGTGATCGTCCTGATCGGCATCGCGACGACCACCGCCGCCAAGCAGTGGAAAGGCATGATTCAGCGGGAAGAGGAAGCGGATTTGCTCACCAAGGGTATCGAGATCCAGAATGCCCTCGCACTGTATTCTTCCACGATGAAGGCTGGTCGCGTCACGCAGGGAGAAGTGTACCCTCAATCCTTGGCCGAATTGACGAGATTGCCTAAGCCGCTTCTGCGCAAACCCTATCGCGATCCCATGAATCATGGGGAGTGGGAGTATCTCAAGGGACCCTCCGGCGGCATCATGGGAGTCCGAAGCAGAAGCGTCGCGGAGCCAATCAGGAAACATGAGTTTCCCTTGCCTGTCCGCCACTTCGAAGGCAAAAAGAGCTATCGAGACTGGATTTTCCAGTTTCCCAATCCGTCCATGCCCAGCGCCTTCCTCCCTACCGCTCCGGTCAATGTACCGCCCCCGCGGGGGATCGACCAGCTTCCCACCGCACTCAATCAGGCGGATTCCCAGCCTTCGGAATCGCCCCAGCCGCCTGGCGACGCCACAATCCCGCCCCCTGCCCCCTAGCCGGACAGACATGAGAGCTGCGAGGTTCTCAGCACGCTGACGCGGGGGGGGTACCCAAGTGCCTTGACCCCTTGGAAACTCCCACGGTATTCTGTTCCTCGCACACGGCGATTTTCAGAAGAAAGCAGGATGGTGATGGCTGACAGTATCCAAGAACGTGCGCTGGCCGTTGGATCCAAGGAGTCGATCGAAGCCTCCGAGGTTCCTGAACAATCCACTCAAGAATATGTACAGGCCCTGGTGCAGCGAGCGCGGCAAGCTTCGGGACAACTCGCGACCCTTTCGACATCGGTGAAGAATCGGGCATTGCTGGCCATGGCCGATGCCATAGAAGAGCAATCCGGGTCAATTCTGGCCGCAAATGAGCAGGATCTCGACGCATTTGGCGCAGCGCCCGAGCGAAAGGCGATGGCGGATCGGCTTCGGTTGTCCCCATCACGGATCTCCGAAATGGCCGACGGTATACGGGAGGTGGCAAAGCTCGCCGACCCGCTGGGTGAAATCCCCGAGATGTGGATCCGACCCAACGGAATGCAGGTCGGACGAGTTCGGGTCCCCATCGGCGTCATCGGCATCATTTACGAATCCCGTCCGAATGTCACTGCGGACTCTGCGGCGCTGTGTCTGAAGTCGGGCAATGCCTGCGTTCTACGTGGGGGCAGCGAGGCGATTCACTCCAACACCGCAATCGCAGCCGTGCTGTCGGAGGCGGCTGAAAAATCCGGTGTGCCGGCCGGTGCGATCGGTTTCATCACACGAGCTGAACGCGAGGCGGTTCCCGTCTTCTTGAAGCAGGATCGGTTCATCGATCTGATTATTCCCCGCGGAGGGGAGTCCCTGATGCGAACGGTGGCGGAGCATTCCACCATTCCGGTGCTCAAACACGACGCGGGGGTCTGTCACGTCTACGTGGATGACGATGCGGATGCCGCGATGGCGGATCGGATCGCCTTCAACGCCAAAGTCCAGCGGCCGTCCACGTGCAACGCGATGGAAACCCTGCTGGTCCATCAGGGCATTGCCCGCACCTGGCTTGCCGGGTTTGTCGAGAAGCTCTCGGCGGCGAAAGTCGAAGTGCGCGGTTGCCTAAAGACCTGTCAACTCTCCTCCCTCGCCAAGCCGGCGACCGACGAAGACTACGGAAAAGAGTTTCTCGATCTGACCTTGGCCGTCAAGGTGGTGAAGAACGTCGACGAAGCGTTGGAGCATATCGCCCGCTACGGTTCGCGCCACACCGAAGCCATCGTGACAGGCAACTATCAGAAAGCCATGCGATTCCTCCGGGAAGTCGATGCCAGCGCCGTCCTGGTCAATGCCTCGACCAGATTGAATGACGGGTATCAGTTCGGTCTTGGGGCGGAGATCGGAATCAGCACGTCCCGGATCCACGCGCGGGGGCCGATGGGACTGCAGGAACTGACCTGCTCGAAGTTTGTCGTCTTGGGCAGCGGTCAGATCCGCGAGTGACGGAATGCTGCAAAAGGCTGCCAGCGTCGTTCACGCATCGTTCAGACCCTCAACGTACCGATCGGGCCTGAGCTGTTTTGGCAGCTCGGGGTGGGTGAATGAGAAAGGGCGTGCCTCGCTGCGGCCTTGCTGCACTGCCTTTTTGAGCATTCTGTACAGTCTGTCACTCTTGCCTCCGGTCACAGTGATTCTTTCCGTCAACTGCTAGATGTCTGCCGATCCCGTCCTTGTCGCGCTCAAGACTCCCGGTCATCTTCGATTTCAGGCCAATCATGCTTTCACCGACGACTTTGAACAGGCTGGAGGGTCGGTTGTCCGCGGACCCTCAGAGCATCTTGTCTTCTACCGTCCTGATGGCCGCCGATTTCTCGCGACGGACCCGGCGGGGCATCCTCTCCACGAATGCGAATGGGGTCAGGATGCGCACGGGAGGCCTACGCTCCTGCGCGCCAGAATCCGGCTGGACTGGGGGGCGTGGGTCGGCATCAAGCCCGCTGGGCTGGTAAACGAGATGAGGTTGAACCTCGCCACTAGGTCGGGGTGGCAGCGGCTCACTCCCGATGATCTCCGCGGCATGGCCGTGCAGGCCCTGCAGGTTCCGGTCGAGGAAGTCCGCTGGTTCTATCGAGACGAAGATTTGTCTATAGACAGGACTGGAATTGCCAAGATCCGACATCGGAAGGACGCGTTCTACCTGCTCGAACAGGGGGATTTCTCCGGCGGTCGTTTCATGTCCTGCATGGGCGCCATGAATTGGGCGAATATCGACTTTCTACCGGTGGTTGAGCTCTTCAAGTCGCTGCTGCCCGGCACCGGCTCGGCCGCGTTCGAATTGATCCGCGGGCTCTACGACGATCAGCACCAGTGTCGGTCGGCTCCAACTCCGCTCCGCTATCGGGGGATACCCACCTATCCTTCCGAGGCCGCCTTTCGATTGTTCAGCTCGTATTTCACTCCACAGGTGTCCGGGCACCGCAATGTCCATACCGTGTTCATGGACCAGGCGCACGCCCACGAGGTGCTCTGGTTTCCGTCGCCGTCGCCGCCACTGCGATATTTCGACGCGACCCACGACTGTTGCCTGACCTTCAAAGGGGACCTGCTGCAGAAGGCGGCGCTTGCCGACGATCCCGCCGGATTGCCGTATGTGAACCCGAGCGCAAGCGGGATGAGCCCGTGCGATCGACTCGCCTATGTCGCCGAAGGATGCGTGATCCTCCAGGATCGGCATCGTAAGTCGGTGTTGCGGGTCCCCTTGCCGGAAGGTCACCGAGAGCAACCGGTCGAAACGGCGATCAGTCCGGTTGATTGGAGATCGCTCTTTGTCCCGGCGGTACCCCCGATCACTCCGCACGACGCCTATGGGGCTGTGCTGTTCTACCCCGAAGACGACACGGAGATCGACGAGGCTGCCGCACAACCGTTTGTCGCGGACTACATCCAGGACTCGGCCGAACAGGATCGCGAGATCGGAAGGATCCTCGCTGAAGCCCAGCGCATCCTCATCATCAACGGCGATGCAGTCATCGCCACCTGTGTGCCGTTCGATCGGCCGCGGAACTACACGGTGCGGGTCAGCGTTCCCGCGCTCGCGCAGAAACAGGCGCAACAATTGTGGACGATCTGCGCCGGCTTAACGCGATGGGATTGGCTCGCAGGGATCAAGCTGTGGGTCGCGGGTGGCGACCGGGTCGATCAGCCGGCACCCGGTTCCCATGACCTGGCCTATGTCTGGATTCCTTATGGTCTCGGCAGGGATCGAGACATTCTTGCCGTGTCCGTCGCCGAACTCGGCGCGGCGCTGCGTACTGGAGGACATGCCTTTGTGACGGCTCCCGAGGGCCTCGGGGCGTCCTGGCGTTCATGGGGGTTCAGGCTTGCCTGGCAGGAACCGGTGGAGGCCTTGCCGCCGTTTCGAATGCACCGAAACGTTCTTCCCAAGGCGAAACTCAAGCCGGGTTTGACCCTGTATCATGTCAGCAAGACATGACAGACGACAATGCTTCGTCGAAACTTCCAGGGAACCCTGAGCATGAATGAGGCTCACTCCGGGGTAGCGAAGCATTCATGGCCAATTTTCTGTTGCAGCTCACGAAACCGACGACCATCAGATGCGGGAATCCCATCGGCATCATCGTGCCGGGGCTGTTGCCGAAGCAATGTGCGCTGGAGGTATTGCTGAAGGTATTGAAGGTTCCGTAAGACTATCCATCGGCTTGACAGTGTTCCACGAAGCTCGCTAAGATGCCGTAACCTTTAATGCTCATCCTGCGAGGTGGGCAAGGAGCAGGGTATGAACCAGAGCCCGGCCTGCGCCGGTCGATATCTTGATACCTTCTCGCCACATTCTGGCGGGGAGGTTTTTTTATGCCCGGACGCGGACCATGGCTCACGTGCAGATTGATTACACGCAAGAAAAGCCCGTGATGGATGCCGGTGATATCGGTCGGGCCGTCACACGCATCGCCCACGAGATTCTGGAACGGAACAAGGGCGTCGCCCGGTTGGCCTTGGTCGGGATCCGGACCGGCGGGGTCTATCTCGGTCATCGATTGGTGCGACGGATTCGCGATATTGAAGGCGTGACGGTGCCGATCGGAGAGTTGGACATCACGCTCTACCGCGATGATTTAGCCTTGAGAAAGGAACAGCCGGTTTTGCGCAAGACCTCCGTTCCGTTCGACATCTCGGACAAGATCATTGTGTTGGTCGACGACGTGTTGTTTACCGGACGGACGATACGCGCAGCGATGGACGGACTGATGGATCTGGGGCGGCCGGCGGAAATCCAGCTCGCCGTACTGATCGATCGGGGGCATCGGCAGTTGCCGATCAAGGCGACCTACGTCGGGAAGAATATTCCGACCTCCAGGGATGAAGAGATTCAAGTGCTGCTGGAGGAGGCGGGTGAAGAGGATCGAGTGGTCATCTCGCGAGCCTGAGAATCCGGTACAGGATCGATCGCAGGTGAACAGGTGAAAATGGAATCGTGGGGCTGTGACGCATTCCCGTGGAGGAGGGATGTATGAGCCTGAAGCGCAAGGACTTGCTCAGTTTGGCGCCCTTGTCGGTTGAGGAGATCGCGCTCGTTCTCGACACAGCCGATTCCTTCAAAGAAGTGACTGGACGAGAGATCAAGAAAGTCCCCGCGTTGCGGGGGCGGACCGTCGTCAATCTGTTCTTTGAACCCAGCACGAGAACGAGGACCTCGTTTGAACTGGCGGCGAAACGGCTCAGCGCGGACGTCATCAATTTTTCTCCCTCGTCGAGCAGCGTGGTCAAAGGCGAAACCCTGCTGGATACCGCACGCAACATTGAAGCGATGCAGGCGGACATCATCGTCCTGCGCCATCCGTCCGCAGGCGCGGCAGAAGCGCTCGCGCGTGGGGTGAAATCATCGGTGATCAACGCGGGGGATGGATGGCACGAACATCCGACTCAGGCGTTGCTCGATCTGTACACCATCCGCCAACGGGGACTCTCGTTCGAGGGTCTCAAGGTCGCGATCGTCGGCGATGTGGCCCACAGCCGTGTCGCTCGTTCCAACATCTACGCTCTGTCGAAATTGGGGGCAGAGGTGCGGCTCATTGGCCCGCCGACCATGATGCCCTGGGGTGTGGAGCGGCTGGGAGCGCGGGTCTATTGCAATTTTGACGAAGGGCTCACCGGCGTCCAGGTGATCATGATGTTGAGACTCCAACTGGAGCGACAGGGTCGGGCGCTGTTCCCCACAATCCGTGAATACGCGAGGCTCTACGGTCTGACGGGAGAACGGGTCAAGCTGGCTGATCCGGGCGCGATCGTCATGCATCCCGGTCCGATCAATCGCGGCGTGGAAATTGCGCCGGAGGTCGCCGACAGTCTTTCGTCGGTCATTCTCGATCAAGTGGCGAACGGAGTGGCGGTTCGGATGGGCATCCTCTATCTGATGTCGGGGGCCAACTAACGGATGCGGGAAGGTATTCATCCCGGTGCCGGTTGGACTGAAGCAACCTAGGCGCGGTGAGTCTGTTGCGGACCACCGAGAGTGAATCTTGTCGTGTGGGAGAATGATGAGGCAACCATGGCACTCTTGATCACCGGAGGACACATCATCGATCCTGGACGATTCAACGGCGTCGGCGAGGTCTTGATCGACCAGGGACGTATCGCCGCGGTGGGCTCGACGGTTGAGACACCCTCCCATGCGGCGAGGATTTCCGCGAAAGGACGGCTGGTGGTTCCAGGATTCGTAGACCTTCATGTGCATTTTCGGGAGCCGGGCTTTGAGTACAAGGAAACCATCCAGAGTGGGGCGGCCTCGGCTGTGGCCGGCGGATTCACCACTGTATGCTGCATGCCCAACACCAGTCCGGTCAACGACAACCAAGCCATTACCGAGTTCATCCTCGAGCGAGCGAGAGTGGCCGGTTTGGCGAACGTGCTGCCGATTGGGGCGATCACCAAAGGCTCAGAGGGAAAGGAGCTGGCCGAAATCGGCGATTTGCGGCGCGCAGGCTGTGTGGCGATTTCAGACGACGGGAAACCCGTGATGAACAGCCTGGTCATGCGGCGAGCGATGGAATATGCCTTGGCGTTCGACATTCCGGTGGTGGATCATTGCGAAGATCTCCATCTGGCCGAGGGCGGGTGCATGAACGAAGGGCTGATTTCCACCGAGCTAGGACTGCCCGGCATTCCCTCGGCGGCAGAAGATGTCATGGTCGCCAGGAATGTCGCGTTAGCCGAGTTGACCGGCGCGCGGCTGCATCTGGCTCATATCAGTACGGAAGGATCCGTCCGCATGGTGCGCGAAGCCAAATCGCGCGGGATTCGCGTGACGGCGGAAGCTTGTCCGCATCACTTTACCATCACCGAGGAAGCTGTCCGCGGGTATGATACCTGTGCGAAGATGAATCCTCCCCTGCGAACGTGGAGAGACGTCCAGGCGATCAAACAGGGCTTAGGCGACGGCACGATCGATGTGATCGCGACGGATCATGCCCCGCACGCCACGCAGGAGAAACAGCAGGGGTTCACGGAAGCGCCGTTCGGCATCGTGGGGTTGGAAACCGCATTGTCCTTGACCTTAGCGCTGGTCGATGAGGGGGTCCTGACGCTCGAGGCGGCCGTTGCCAAGCTCAGCACCGCCCCGGCGGCCGCATTTGGCCTCACGAAAGGGTCGCTGGCGGTCGGGGCCGATGCCGATGTGACGATTATTGATTCTCATGCACAGTGGGAAGTGGATCCGACCAAGTTCCGCTCGAAAAGTCGAAATACACCTTTCGCCGACTGGAAGCTGAAGGGGCGCGTGTGGACGACCATCGTGGGGGGCAAGGTCGTGTTCGAGGCGGCGGAGCGATCGAGCGTTGGTGGATGACGGTATGTGCAATGACCAATGATCCAGGCTCTTCAGCGCTGTGCGGCATTGAAGGCCCTCGGTCTCCATACAGTCGGATCGCGCATCAGGCCAAGAGGGGCGGTGGGATGCGCCTCGGCGGGACGTTCAGCAGCCGGTCGGCCCAGTGAATCGGTGGACGCATTGGGGGTTGCTGTGCGGACTGACGTTGGAGTTGCTCGCACTGGCGACCTGGGTCGGCGGACTGATCGTGTTGATCGGCGCGCTCATCCCAGCGGTGTTCAATACGCTGGGAGGCCAAGATTCTGGGGGATTTCTGCTCACTCGGGCGTTTGAAGGCTACAACCGATTGGTCGTGGTGGCCATGATCGTTCTGGCGGTTGTGGCGGTCTTTCGGCAATGGAGCGGTCATCCGGCGGTCCGGGTGAGCCGAACCGAAATCGTGCTGCTGGCGGCGATGGGGATTCTCTTGGGCGCAATCGTCCTCGTGCTCCATCCGCAGGCGGCGACGCTCCAGGCGGAGGCCTTTGCCGCGAAGGATGAACAGACCAGGAAGGCCGCGTTCGAGGCGTTTTTTCGTTTGCATATGCCGGTTCGTTCTCTCTACATGGTGAACATGGGTCTGGGGATCGCGCTTCTGACCATGAAAGTCACACGGCTGGTAGCCAGCCGGGAGCCACATTTATGAGCAGGGCATTGTTGGCCTTGGCTGACGGAGCTGTGTTTGAAGGACAGTCCCTCGGGTACGAGGGCGAAACCGTCGGCGAGGTGGTGTTCAACACGGCGATGACCGGCTATCAAGAGGTATTGACGGACCCTTCATACAAAGGACAGATCATCACGATGACCGCTCCGCATATCGGAAATTACGGCCTGACACCGGAGGACGTGGAGTCACGCCGAGTCTGGGCGGAGGGTTTCGTCATCAAGGAGGGAAGCGCCCTCACCAGCAATTGGCGCAGCCGTCACCAACTTCATGAATACCTAGAGGCCGCGAAGCTTGTCGCGATCGAAGGACTCGACACCCGGGCCTTGACTAGGCACTTGAGGCAATACGGTTCGCAGCCTGGCGTGATTACTCACGGTGCGGTCAGTGAAGCGGCCGCGGTCGAAAAAGCCAAGCAGGCTCCCAGTATTGTGGGAGTCGATCTGGCTGGGGCCGTGACCTGTTCACAGGCTTATCAATGGTCGCATGGGTCTGACGAGTGGACGCCCTCATCCGACCGCCCCCGGGCCAAGTCGCGCCGCCGGTGGAAGGTCGTTGCCTATGATTTCGGCGTGAAGCAGAATATTCTGAGGCGTCTTGTCGACGTCGGATGCGACGTGACGGTGGTTCCGGCCTCGACGACGGCGAAAGATGTCGAGGCGCTCGAACCCGACGGAATCTTCTTGTCGAATGGCCCCGGCGATCCCGAAGGGGTTCCCTATGCCATAGAGGCGATCAGGACCTTGCTCGGGCGTCGGCCGATATTCGGAATCTGTCTGGGGCACCAGGTCCTTGGCTTGGCCATGGGACTCAAGACCTACAAACTGAAATTCGGCCACCATGGCGTGAATCATCCGGTGATGGACCTGCGCACGCGAAAGGTCGAGATCACCTCTCAAAACCACAATTTTGCCGTCCAAGCCACCGGTGTTGTATCTGCGATCCCGGAAACTCCGCCCCTGGTCGAGACCTCCTTCGGCAGGGTGGCCGTGACCCATGTGAGTTTGAACGATCAATCGGTCGAAGGGCTTGCCTGTGTGGACCAGCCGGTCTTTTCTGTACAATATCATCCGGAAGCGTCCCCCGGGCCGCACGATTCGGCCTACTTGTTTACGGATTTTGTTGGCGTCATGGAGAAATTGTATGACTCATAAGATCTATCAAATCCTTGCCCGCTCCTGTATCGCGGGAGCGACACTGCTCCTCACAAGCTGCATTACTGTAAACCTCATCCAACCGCCTGGTCCGGTACAGGAGACGGTCTTGAGCGGGAAGGGCGATGCGAAGGTGCTGTTGCTCGATCTATCCGGGGTCATCGGATCGCAGGACAGGGACGGATTGATCCCTCAGCCGAACATGCTGGCGACGTTTAAAGAAGAGTTATCCAGAGCATCGAAGGACGACAAGGTCAAAGCGGTGGTCGTCCGGATCAACAGCCCCGGAGGCACGGTCACGGCCTCCGACATCTTGTATCATGAACTCAAGACCTTCAAAGCGACGAAGCGAGTTCCGGTCGTGATCTCCATGATGGATGTCGCCGCGTCGGGAGGGTACTACTTGGCGATGGCCGGCGATTCCGTGCTGGTGCATCCCTCGACGGTGACGGGCAGCATCGGGGTGATCATGCTCACGGTCAATGCCCGGGGATTGTTGGAGAAGGTAGGAGTGGAAGCCAATGCCATCACGTCAGGTCCCAGGAAGGACATGGGATCTCCGTTCCGTGTGATGACCGGGGAGGAAAAGGCCATCTTTCAGGGCGTGATCGATTCATTCTATCAGCGGTTCCTGACGGTGGTGCAGGAAGGCCGGCCGGATCTTTCAGCAGATCAGATCAAGAAATTGGCTGACGGGCGGATTTATTCCGGTGAGCAGGCCAAAGCAGTGGGCTTAGTCGACGACATCGGCTATCTGGAGGAAGCCATCGAGCAGGCCAAGAGGAAAGCCGGATTGAAAGAGGCTCGAGTGGTCACCTATCGGCGCCCTGGCGAGTATCAGAACAATATCTACTCCCATGCATTGCAGGGAACCGGATCGGGCTTGGCAAGTCTGGCCAACATCGATCTGCTGTCCATGGTGCGGGGAGGGACGCCGCAATTCATGTATCTGTGGATGCCGTGACGATCTGATGGGGACGTTGCAGACTCAGGGAATGGAATGCCTAGGAAAATCGGTTGAGCGCGTGCTTGTCGCGACGATCGACCGCCGAGCCATGTTGACACTGGGCATGCGCGGAGCGATGGGATTATGCGCCGCACTGGGTATGGGCGCCTTGAGCGGCCTGATGGGTAGTCTCAGCGGCTGCTATCGAGCACCGGGCACCGCGCGCGATCAGCTCATCTTCTTTTCGGAGGAAAAAGAATTGGAGTTCGGGCTCAGCGCGTATCGCGAAGTCTTGCGGCAGGCGCGGTTGAGCGACGATCCAGACAAGAACGACTTGGTGCAACGGGTGGGGAAAAAAATCGCCGAAGTGACGAACAAGCCCGAATACCAATGGGAGTTTGCCCTCATCGATGATGACAAAATGGTGAACGCCTTTTGCCTTCCCGGGGGCAAGGTGGCCGTGTTTAGCGGCATCTTGAAACACACCAAGAACGATGCCGGCATGGCGACCGTGATGGGACACGAAATCGCCCACGCCTTGCAACGGCACGGCGTCGAGCGAATGAGCCGGAGCATCATCGACCAGATTGCACAGTTAGGCGCATTGGGCGCAGCAGCGTCTGGTCAATCCAGCGGTGCGGCGATTCAAGGGTTGCTCGGTGCCTATGGCGTCAACGTGTCGTTGCCGTTCAACCGCAAGCAGGAGTCGGAGGCCGACTACATCGGCCTGAGGCTGATGGCGCAAGCAGGATACGATCCGCATGAAGCGGTACCTTTCTGGGAACGAATGAGCGGATGTCCCAGGCAGATGATCGACAAACTCTGCTTCCGGTCCCAGCACGCGATTCCAGAATTTCTGTCGACGCACCCGTCCGACGTCACCCGGATGAACCAAATCGAAGCATGGCTGCCCGAGACCATGCAGTACTACCATGGGGCCACCGGAAAGACGACGCCGGCGCCCGCGCCCTATATACCTTCCATCGGCCCAATGCCGAAAACCAGCTGACTGTCGATATGCCGAAACGTACCGATATCCGCACGGTGCTACTGATCGGATCGGGTCCGATCGTCATCGGACAAGCCTGTGAATTCGACTATTCGGGAACGCAGGCATGCAAGGCGCTGAAGGAGGAGGGATTTCGAGTTGTCCTCATCAACAGCAATCCGGCCACCATCATGACCGACCCCGAACTGGCTGATCGGACGTACATCGAGCCCATTACCGTGGACGTCGTTGAGAAAGTCATTGAACGGGAGCGGCCCGATGCGCTGCTGCCGACCATGGGCGGACAGACGGCATTGAACATCACGATGGGCCTGGTCAAGCGGGGGACGCTGGAGAAATTCGGAGTCACACTCATCGGTGCCTCGGCCGAAGCGATTCACAAGGCCGAAGACCGGGATGCCTTCAAGCAGGCGATGCAACGAATAGGCCTGCGGGTTCCGGAGAGCGGAACCGCTCACAGCCGTGAGGACGCCGTCCGCGTCTTGGACTCGGTCGGGTTTCCCGCCATCATCCGTCCGTCGTTTACCATGGGGGGAACGGGGGGGAACATCGCCTACAATCGGGAGGAGTTTGAAAAGCTTATCGAGTGGGCTCTGGCGATGAGCCCGGTGGGACAGGTGCTCATTGAGCAGTCCCTCATCGGATGGAAGGAGTATGAACTGGAGGTCATGCGGGATCTCAAGGACAACGTGGTGATCGTCTGTCCGATCGAGAATTTTGATCCCATGGGTGTTCATACGGGCGACAGCATTACCGTGGCGCCGACCATGACCTTGACCGACAAGGAATACCAGCGCATGAGGGACGCCGCCGTGTGGATCATCCGCGAGATCGGCGTGGATACAGGTGGTTCCAACATTCAGTTCGGTATCAATCCGGACAACGGCGCCATGGTGGTGATCGAAATGAACCCCCGGGTCTCGCGGAGTTCCGCGTTGGCCTCGAAGGCCACCGGGTTTCCGATCGCCAAGATCGCCGCCAAACTGGCGGTGGGGTATACGCTGGACGAAATCACCAACGACATCACCGGGGTGACCAAGGCCTCCTTCGAGCCGACCATCGACTACGTCGTGGTGAAGATTCCTCGGTTCGCGTTCCAGAAGTTCAAGGGAGCCGATCCGACTCTGACCACACAGATGAAGTCGGTGGGAGAGGTCATGGCGATCGGTCGAACCTTCAAGGAGTCCTTGCAAAAGGCCATTCGTTCTTTGGAATTGGAACTGAACGGGCTGGCGTCTCGCCTGGGGCTGGACCGGGGGATTCCCGAAGGGTTTGACCGAGATGGCGCGATCGAGCGCATGCTGCGGCAGCTGCGAACGCCGGTTCCCGAACGGATGTGGCAAGTTGCGGATGCCATCCGTCTCGGTTTGACGAACGAGGAGTTGTTCGCTCTCACCAAAATCGATCCCTGGTTCCTCGAGCAACTACGGGACCTGATCCGATTCGAATCGTCGCTTCTCGCTCAGGTCGGATCTGCAGCCGAGGAGATCGAAGACGGCCTCCTCCGCCGAGCCAAAGCGCTGGGCTTTTCTGATGAACGCATCGGGCAATTGACCGGTGTTCCGGTTTCCGCAGTCCGCGCTCAACGGAGTCGATGGGGGCGCGGAGTCACGTACAAGCGGGTCGACACCTGCGCGGCCGAGTTCGAAGCGCAGACGCCGTATCTTTATTCAACCTATGGAATGGAATGCGAGGCCCGTCCTACCGGCCGCAAGAAGATCATGATCCTGGGCGGTGGACCGAATCGAATCGGTCAGGGGATCGAGTTCGACTATTGCTGCGTGCATGCGGCCATGGCGCTCAGGGATGAAGGCGTCGAAACCATCATGGTGAACTGCAACCCGGAGACTGTCAGCACGGACTATGATACGTCGGACCGCTTGTATTTCGAGCCTTTGACCGAGGAAGACGTGCTCAACATCGTGAAGTGCGAGGAGCCGCTCGGAGTCGTGCTTCAGTTCGGCGGGCAGACTCCGTTGAAACTGGCGTTGCCCCTGTCGAAGGCTGGTGTGCGCATCCTGGGAACGAGTCCGGACGCCATTGATCGAGCCGAGGATCGCGAGCGTTTTCGAGACCTGCTCAACAAGCTTGGTCTCCGTCAGGCCGAGAGCGGAACGGCCCGATCCATAGACGAAGCGGTCCGCGTGGCCTCAGAGATCAGTTATCCGGTCATGGTCCGGCCGTCATATGTCCTGGGCGGCCGATCCATGCAGATCGTCTATGACGAACCAGGGTTGCTGGCCTACATGGCCTCTGCCGTG
Organism: Nitrospira sp.; assembly: GCA_029194535.1. Taxonomy (NCBI): domain Bacteria; kingdom Pseudomonadati; phylum Nitrospirota; class Nitrospiria; order Nitrospirales; family Nitrospiraceae; genus Nitrospira; species Nitrospira sp. The sequence continues at coordinate 1,450,623 of JARFXR010000001.1, forward strand.
AAGGCTTCGCCCAAGCATCCGGTTCTTATCGACAAGTATCTGTCCGACGCGATCGAGGTTGATGCCGACGCCATCTCCGACGGCACGAGCGTGGTGGTCGCCGGGATCATGGAGCACATTGAAGAAGCCGGGGTCCATTCCGGTGATTCGGCCTGCTCGTTGCCGCCATATTCCCTCACCGATTCGCTCGTAGAGGAGATCCGCCGTCAGATGGCGGCGCTAGCCTTGGAACTTGGGGTCGTCGGCTTGATGAACGCCCAGTTTGCCGTGAAGGAAGATCGGATTTACGTCCTAGAAGTCAATCCTAGAGGGTCGCGAACGGTCCCTTTTGTGAGTAAGGCCATCGGAGTTCCCTTGGCCAAGCTCGCGATGAAAACGATGCTCGGCAGGAGCCTCAAGGAGCTGGGCTTCACGCAGGCCCCTGCGCCGCTTCACTTGTCCGTGAAGGAATCCGTCTTTCCGTTCAACAGGTTTCCAGGGGTGGATGTCCTCCTTGGGCCTGAGATGAAATCGACAGGTGAGGTCATGGGGATCGACGCGGATTTCGGATGGGCTTATGCCAAATCGCAGGGGGGAGCCGGGGCGATGCTCCCACGAGGAGGGACGGCGTTCATCAGCGTGAAGGAGGGAGACCGAGCTGCGGCTCTCGAGGTCGCCAGGCATCTACGCCGGCTGGGTTTTTCCATTTTGGCCACAAGCGGTACCGCGGCCTATCTCCATAGCCACGGGATGGAGGTGCGGACCGTTCATAAGGTCACCGAGGGAAGACCGCATATCGTGGACTATATCAAGAACGGGGATGTGGCCTTGGTGATCAATACGGTGCGAACCGCATCCGGTCATCAGGATTCGCTCTCCATCAGGCGCGAAGCCTTGAACAGGGGGTTGGCATATTTCACGACGATGCGCGGTGCTCGTGCGGCTGTCATGGGGATCGAAGCGGTCGTCAAGAAGGAGTTGGCCATCAAGACTCTGCAAGAGCATCACTGTACGTCGAGAGGAGATGCATAGGCATGCCGACGCCCATCACCAAGAAAGGCTACGACGCGTTGAAAGCGGAGCTGGACCGCTTACGCAAGGTCGAGCGTCCGCAGGTCATTGAAGCCATCGCGGAGGCTAGGTCCCACGGTGATCTGAGCGAAAATGCGGAGTACGATGCCGCGAAAGAACGTCAGGGATTCATCGAGTCTCGCATCGTCGAAATCGAGACGAAACTGGCTGACGCGCGCGTCGTCGAGATTGCGGGCCGAAAGTCGGATACCGTAGTCTTCGGCGCGACCGTTTCGGTGATTGAGCAGGAGTCGCAGTCCAAACGACAATATACGCTGGTCGGTCAGGACGAAGCGGATATGAAGTTCAACAGAATTTCCATCCAGTCTCCGGTCGGGCGGGCATTGATCGGTAAGCGTGTCGGCGATTTTGTCGAGGTCAAGACGCCGGCCAAGATGGTGGAGTACGAGGTGGTGGAGATCCGCTTCGAGGATCTCTAGCTGGTTCCGCGGGAGCCGGTTACGGAGCATGGCGGGGGTGACAGCGTCCCGCTCGAAGCTCCGCCGCTCCCTGGGATTTGGCGTCAGCCCGCTTCCCGCTGGTTCGGACCCGCATCACACTGAAAGGTCCCATCTCGGTGTCGCACCCCTTGGGATTGATCACTCTGTTGACGGACTTCGGAAGTACCGATTGGTTCGTGGCGAGCATGAAGGGCGTCATCCTCTCGATCAATCCCCAAGCGACGATCATCGATCTGACCCACGAGGTTCCTCCTCATGCCGTTGAGCATGCCGCATATCTCCTTAGGTCGTGCTATCGGTCGTTTCCACCAGGCACGGTGCATGTCGCCGTGGTCGATCCAGGCGTAGGCAGCGAACGGCGACCGCTGATCGCCAAGAGCGCGCGGTACTTCTTCCTCGCGCCCGATAATGGTTTGCTGTCGCACGTGGCTGAGGACGAGCAGGACATCGAAGTGCGGGAGATCGAGAACAAGCAATACCGCTTGGAACCCATCGGACGGACGTTCGACGGACGAGACCTGTTTGCTCCCGCTGCGGCTTGGCTCACGAAACACGAATCATTTGCCTCATTCGGACGGCTACTGCAGTCGTATAGGAAATTCCACGCTCACTCGCCTCGATGGGAGCGTGCGGGGGAGCAGGCGGCACTGGTCGGAGAAGTCGTTCACATCGATCGCTTCGGTAATCTGATCACCAATCTCGCCACCGACCACGTCAAGCAATGGCAGGCGGTGGCCAAAAGGCCGAACCCTACGATTCGTCTCCTCGGTCATGTCATTGAGGGCTTGGTGGGGAGTTATAGTGAGGGGGATTCTCAGACTCCGCATGCTTTGATCAATAGCGGAGGCCACGTCGAGATCTTTTTGAAAGAGTCGAGCGCCTCTCTTCGGTTGTCCATTTTGCGCGGCGAGCCGGTGCGGCTTTCCTAAGTCGTGAAGTCACGAATAAGACGGTAGGCTGCGATGGTATCAGAGCGAGGCGAGTACGAACCTCACGACTCCGGAGATATCCTCCGTGTCGGCCGACGGCGTCGCGTGATTCGTTTGGCGGGTGTAGCCTGCTTCCAGCGAAATCAAGGTCATCCAATGTGCCGACTGCTGCAGGTCCCAGGCCAACACGCCTTTTCCCCCAAGGTTCTCGAGATCAACCAGTCTATCGCGTGAGCGAACGCCGGCGTAATTACCCGCGGCGGTGATCAAGAGCCGTTGGCTCTGCTTGTATTGCAGCGCGAGCGACGCCGAAGGGGAATCGATCCGCACGCCGGACCATTCCTGTTTTTCCTCCCGATAAATGAGGGTCGGTGCGATGGTCAATGTATTCAACGGGCGAAAGGACGCCGTTAAAAGCTGCATCTTGATGTTGCTCTCGGCTCCATTGCGAAACAGATCGTTGCCGATGATGTAGGTCGAGGCCAGCGTGGCGTTCCAACGAGCACTGTTATAGGCGAGTGCCGCTTCCAACGTATGGTTATGGGTCCGCTGAGGGGCCAGGTTGATGGGATTGAGCGTGCTGCTGAGCGAATTCTTCGCGTAGGTCAAGGTCAGCGACGGCCAGGCCGGCTTATTCCAACCGACACCGACTCGTCCGTAGGTCTGTTCGAGCCGGCTTCGGGCAGCGTCCCCGGCGACATTGTTCCATTGCTGGCCGATTGTGCTGCGGAGCGTCGTCCAGCCGTGTTTCCATTCTCCCCAGACTTCCCGCACCGCCGTATCCGGTCCATTGAGAAAGGCCTGCCCGGCTGAGCGGTACATCATGCCGTAACGGATGACGCCGGCTGTGCCGGTTAAGCCGACTCTGACCATCCGGGCGGAGATGTCGTCGTATCTGTTGCCGGGAACGCTTCCCAGAATCCAGCCTGTCCCCCCCTGATTGCTGGCGACCTCCGCTTCAGTCGTGAATGTCCCCTTCAACCAGGTTGTTGCGGCCAGCAAGCCCTGCGTTCGCGGCTGGTCGGTTTCGGGTGACAGGTCCCGCAGGCGGGAGGAGACGACGGGTCGTGAGAAGGTGGAGGACAGGTTCGTCTGATACAAGGAGGGAGGCGTATGAGGGACAGGACTGGCCGACTCCTGGTCGGAAAACAAGGCAGCCCATCGCTCGGAGATATGGTCCGGTTGATCGGCCTGGGTTCGGTAGGGAACAGTCAGCAGGATGATACTTAAGAGGATAATTCGGAGGCAAATCCACATGATCCGTATGTTCCAGAACGTCGGACCACATGAAGTCTAGCACTCGAAATTTACCCATCTAACTTATTGGTTTATAAGGGTTGTCAATGCTCGCACACGATTGTTTCCTGAGCGTAGTCCACTATCAACAGCAGGGTATAAACCGCAGGGGCGACGGAGGGATGCTGAGTCAGTCTAGGACGCTGATTGGATCTCGGTTACTTGCTCAATGGACAGCCGCAGCAGGGCCACCATCCGTCTCAGCGTGGGAACAGTTGTTGTCAACGGCGGCATGAGGACCATGATATGTCCGAGGGGGCGGAGCAGGAGCCCTCGCCGGCGAGCCTCCTGCGCGACACGATGACCTATTCTCATTTCGACAGGATAAGGTTCTCTGGTCGGCTTGTTTCGTACCAGCTCGACGCCGACCATGAATCCTTGCTGGCGGACGTCTCCGACGTGACGAAGCGAGGAGATGGATTCAAGGAGTCGGGTCATCGCGATGATCTTGGGTCGTAGGCGCAGCAAGGTCCGTTCCTTTCGGAAGACGGCAAGATTGGCGAGCGCCACGGCGCAACCCAACTGGTTGCCGGTGTAGCTGTGCCCATGAAAGAAGGTCTTGAATTCCTCGAATTTCCCCCTGAAGGCCGCGTACACCTCCTCCGTGGCGAGCGTGGCGGCTAAGGGCATATACCCGCCCGTGATGCCCTTGCTGATCGCCATCAGATCCGGGGTCACGTTCTCGTGTTGGCAGGCGAACAACTTCCCGGTCCGCCCGAATCCTGTCGCGACTTCGTCGGCAATCATGAGCACGTTATGTTGACTGCAGAGCGTGCGGATGCGTTTCAAGTATCCGGATGGTGCCACAATCATTCCCGCAGCGGCCTGCACAAGCGGTTCGATGATCAATCCCGCGAGCTCATGACCGCGCGTCCGCATGATCTGCTCGATCGGATCCAGGCAGGCGATCCGACAGGAGGGGAATCGAAGGTTCAGCGGGCAACGGTAGCAGTACGGTGGTTCGGCTTCGATGGTCGGGAAGAGCAATGGTTTGAAGCGAGAATGGAACGCTTCGATATTGCCGACGCTGACGGCGCCGATCGTATCCCCATGGTAGGCGAGCTTGAGATGCAGAAAGAGGTGTTTGGGACCGGCTGTGGGATCGCGCTGCTGCCAGTACTGGACGGCCATCTTAAGGGCTGCCTCCACGGCGGTGGAACCGTCATCGGAGTAGAACACGCGCCGCAGCCCTGTGGGTGCCAGACGGATCAGCTCACGGGCCAGCAAAATGGCTGGAGTATTCGAGAGACCCAACAGCGTGGAATGCGCGATTCGGCCCAATTGATTCCGAAGCGCGCGATCGAGTGTTCGATGTCGATGGCCGTGTAGGTTCACCCAGATTGAGGACGTGCCGTCGAGGTACTTACGACCCGCTCTGTCAATCAGGTAGGGGCCGTTGCCCCGCTCGATGATCAACGGTTCCTCCTCTTCCCATTCCTGCATCTGGGTAAAGGGATGCCAGAGGTAGGTCCGGTCCCACTGACCCAACTGCGCCGTGGTGATGCGTTTCGGCATTCTGCGGTAGCGGTCGGATGGTGATCGGCGAGGAGAATCACGCGCCGTTGCGGCGATTCATCAACGTGCGTCGCGAATTATACGAGCGGCTGATCGCTTTGACAACCTTCGGGTCAGTTACTATAATGAACCGATTTTCCTCAGAATGAGCCTGGATTTGCAAAGCCTTATACGCAATTTCTCAATTATCGCCCATATCGATCACGGCAAATCGACCCTCGCTGACAGGTTCTTAGAAGCTACTGGCGCCGTTACTGCCCGGGAAGCCAAGGATCAGATCCTGGATGCCATGGATCTGGAGCGCGAGCGGGGCATTACGATCAAGGCTCATGCCGTGGCGATCAAGTATCGCGCCAAGGACGGCCGGACCTACTCGCTGCACTTGATCGACACGCCGGGGCACGTCGACTTCACCTACGAGGTTTCTAGAAGCCTTGCCGCCTGTGAAGGAGCGCTCTTGCTCGTCGATGCGACCCAGGGAGTTCAGGCCCAGACGATCGCCAATGTTAACCTGGCAATGGCCAACAGGCTGACCATTATCCCGGTCATCAACAAGATCGATCTGGCCAGCGCCGATGTCGAGAATACGAAGCACTCGATTTCCGAAGTGCTGATGCTCGAGTCGAACGATGCGTTGCCGATCAGCGCCAAGGAAGGTCGCGGGGTACCCGAAGTCCTGGAAGCCGTCATCGAACGGATCCCTCCGCCGTCCGGCGATCCTGCCGCCCCGCTCAAGGCCCTGATTTTCGATTCCTGGTTCGACAACTATCAAGGTGTGATCGTGCTGACGAGAATCGTCGATGGAACGGTGCGGCCCGGCATGAAGATCAAGGTCATGTCGAACGACAGGACCTTCGAGGTCATGGAAGTCGGCCACTTTACGCCGAAGCGGACCAAGAAAAGCGAGTTGTTGACCGGCGAGGTCGGCTATCTCTGTGCCAACATGAAGGAAGTCGCGGACGTCAAGATCGGTGACACGCTCACTGACGCGATTCAGCCGACGTCCGAACCCTTTCCCGGCTATAAAGAAGTGAAGCCACTGGTATTTTGTGGTCTCTACTCGACGGACACCTCGAAATATGAAGACCTCCGGGACGCGCTCCTGAAGCTTCGACTGAACGATTCCTCGTTTGTCTATGAACCGGAAACCTCGCTTGCGTTGGGGTTCGGGTTCCGATGCGGCTTTCTCGGGCTGCTCCACATGGAGATTATTCAGGAACGACTCGAGCGGGAATATGGGTTGACGCTCATCACGACGGCGCCGACCGTGGTGTACCGCGTGACGACGACGAAGGGAGAGATGCTGGAGATCGACAATCCGGCCGAATTGCCGCCCCCAAACAGCATTCAGTCCTTCGAGGAGCCGTTCATTCTCGCCACGGTCATCACACCCGAGCGTTACATGGGCGCCATTCTTCAATTGTGCCAGGAGCGGCGAGGCATCCAACGCAGCATTCACTTCTTGGACCCCACCAGAGTCATGATCAGTTATGAGCTGCCGTTGAACGAGGTGATCCTCGACTTCTACGACAAGCTGAAGTCGCGCACGCAAGGTTACGCGTCGCTCGACTATGAATTGTTGGGATATCGGGAGTCCGACCTCGTGAAGCTCGACATCCTTTTGAACGGAGAAGCGGTTGACGCGTTGTCCTTCATCACGCACCGGGACCGATCCTATCCGCGCGGGCGGCAGTTGGCGGAAAAGATGAAGGAATTGATTCCTCGGCAAATGTTTGAGATCGCCATTCAGGCCGCGATCGGCAACAAGATCATTGCGCGCGAGACGATCGGTGCTATGAAGAAGAACGTGACGGCTAAGTGTTACGGCGGCGACATCACTCGAAAGCGAAAGCTTCTGGAGAAACAAAAGGAAGGGAAGAAGCGGATGAAAGCCGTCGGCAGTGTCGAGGTGCCGCAAGAGGCCTTTCTGGCGATTCTCAAGGTCGGTGACGAATGAGCATGGAACCAAACAGACCGGGCACGGAGGATCTTGTCTCTCCCGTCCGGGAGACGACGCAGGATGCCGGCAACTCGGCGTCGTTGGCGGAACAGGCCGCCATGGTCCAGCCTGCCAGAAAGTCCGTCTTTCGGGAGTATGCCGAGGCGATCGTCGTGGCGATGCTCTTGGCCTTTGCCATCCGGGTGTTCGTCGTACAGGCGTTCAAGATCCCCTCCGGTTCGATGATCCCCACCCTGCTGATCGGCGATCACATCCTCGTCAGCAAGCTGTCTTATGGAATTCAATGGCCGAGTCAGTGCAAGTTTCAATGGGGATTTCCGCCGATCAACTGTTATGCGTCCCATGCCATCGTCGAGTTCGGGAAGCCGCAGCGAGGCGACATCATCGTGTTTCGCTTCCCCGAGGATGAAGAAAAGGATTTCATCAAGCGGATCGTCGGCATCCCGGGTGATCAGGTGCAGGTGAAGAACAAGGTCGTGTTGGTCAACGGAGTGTCGCTGGACGACAAGACGTTTACGCAGCGCATCGACCCCGGCATTATCGACGGGACCATCAACCCGCGGGATAACTTCGGTCCCGTGACGGTGCCCGAGGGGTCATATTTCGTCATGGGTGACAATCGCGACCAGAGTCTCGACAGCCGGTTTTGGGGCTACGTGCGGGAAGAAAAGATCCGCGGCAAGGCATTTCGGATCTATTGGTCATGGAGCGGTCATGGACAGTGGACGGAATGGGTTCGATGGGAGCGGTTCGCCAAGGCTATCCAATGAGCAGGTCTCCTCGATCCTCCATGGTGAAATCTGAAACTTCGAGACGGACGGAGGGGATATCTAACGCCGTCCTTCGTCGTTATATCGAGAGATTCCCTCAGGCGTCGATCCTGGTCATCGGCGATCTGATTCTGGATCATTACATCTGGGGGCGTGTCAGCCGTATTTCTCCGGAGGCGCCGGTGCCGGTGGTGCATGTGGAATCCGAGTCCGTGAGACTCGGCGGAGCCGCCAACGTATTCAATAATATTCTGGCGCTCGGGGGCAAGGCGGACCTGTGCGGCGCGATCGGTCCGGATGAGACGGGCCGGAAGTTGCTGAAGGAATTGAGTGCGAAGCGCTCAAGCCGGGGTGGAGTCGTCATCGATCACGATCGGCCGACCACCAGAAAATCCCGTGTCATTGCGCACAACCAGCAGGTCGTCCGCTATGATTTGGAGCGGCGGGGCGAATTGAAACCGGCGTTGCAGAAGCGCATTCTCCGGTATGTCGAATCCCGTCTGCGCGAGCTGTCCTGCTTGGTGGTGTCCGATTACTGCAAAGGCGTCGTGACCGCGACGTTGATGTCCGAACTGACCAAGCTCGCGGCCCTCCGGCAGATTCCGATCATCGTCGATCCGAAAGTCGAGCACTTCAGTTATTACAAGGGCGTCACGGTGATCACGCCGAACCACCTCGAAGCCACGCAGGCCGCCGGCTTGCACGGCGACGATGATCAGGTCATCCAGGAGGCCGGATCGATCATCCGTCAACGGCTCGGATGCCGGTCCGTTCTGGTGACGCGAGGCGACCGCGGCATGAGCCTGTTCGAAGCCGACGGAGTATCGTGGCACATTCCGACCAGGGCTCGGCAGGTCTATGACGTCACCGGAGCCGGCGATACGGTGGTCGGCACCATGGCGCTTGCGCTGTCGACCGGCGCCTCGATGCGCGAAGCCGCGTTGTTGGCCAATCAGGCTGCCGGTGTCGTCGTCGGCATGGTCGGCACGGCGACGGTCGGCGCGAAGCAATTGACGGAGGCATTGGAGGCATGACCGGCGTGAAGCCTCAAGTCCTGGTCGTCATTCCCGCGCGCTATGGCTCGTCCCGCTTTCCTGGAAAGCCGCTGGTCATGTTGGGACGAAAATCCTTGATTCAGCTCGTCTACGAGCAAGCCGCCTCTTGCCGCTCGGTCAAGGAGGTGCTGGTTGCGACGGACGATGAACGGATCCGAGACGCGGTGGAGCGATTCGGCGGCCGGGCGGTCATGGTCGCTGGCGACTATCGGACCGGCACGGATCGGGTGGCGGCCGTGGCGCGGACCGTGCCGGGTGAATACTTCGTCAATTTGCAGGGAGACGAAATTCCCGCGACTCCGGCGCTTCTCGAAGATTTGATCGAGCCCTTTCTCGGGTGCGATGCGGAGATGGGCACGTTGAAGCGAGCGATGGACACGGAGCATGTGATCGAGAATCCGGCGGTCGTGAAGGTGGTGACGGATTCGCAGGGCTATGCCTTGTATTTCTCCAGGGCGCCGATCCCGCTTGTCCGCGACGGTATCCGCGGGCAAGTCGTGAGCCGGTTGCATTACCTGCATCTCGGTCTATACATCTACCGACGCGAGGCGCTGTTGCGATTTGCCGGGTGGCCGACGAGCCAGCTGGAGGACGCCGAAAAGCTCGAACAGCTGCGCGCTCTTCAACAAGGGATGCGGATTCGCGTGTGGGAGACGTCGCATCTTTCGCTCCGAGTGGATACGCCAGAGGATGCCGTAGGGGTCGCGGATAAGCTGAAGCAGTACGAGTCACAGAAACAGGATTTGCCGGTCGGGAAGACGGTGTCGGCGCGATGAGGGCGTCGCGCGCATCAAGGTCGGACGAACGGGGGTGCCCATGAGCAAATTCATCTTCGTCACCGGCGGTGTCGTCTCCTCTCTCGGCAAGGGGTTGGCTTCGGCGTCGATCGGCAATCTGCTGGAAAGCCGCGGCCTCAAGATCACCTTTTTGAAGCTCGATCCCTACATCAACGTCGATCCGGGAACCATGAACCCCTATCAGCACGGCGAAGTGTTCGTGACCGACGACGGCGCCGAAACCGATCTGGATCTCGGCCACTACGAGCGATACACCTCGCTGACGTTGAATAAGGAGAACAACTACACGACCGGGCGCATCTACAATTCCGTCATCACCAAGGAACGGCGGGGCGACTATCTCGGCGGGACGGTGCAAGTCGTTCCGCACGTCACGGATGAGATCAAGCAGTGCATCATGCGCATCTCGAAGGGCATGGATGTGACGATCGTCGAGATCGGCGGCACGGTCGGAGACATCGAAAGCCTGCCGTTTCTCGAGGCCATTCGCCAGATGCCGTACGACGTCGGCCGAGAAAACGTCCTGTACGTGCATCTCACGCTGGTGCCGTACATCGGAGCGGCCGGAGAGCTGAAGACGAAGCCGACCCAGCATTCGGTCAACAAGCTGCGGGAGATCGGTATCCAGCCCAACATCCTGCTCTGCCGAACCGACCGCTACTTGCCGCCCGAGCTCAAGGGCAAGATTGCGATGTTCTGCAACGTCGAAAAGGATGCGGTGATCACGGCGAAGGACGTCGAGACGATTTACGAAGTGCCGATCGTTTTCCGAAAGGAAGGATTGGACGAATTGATCGTGAAGCAGCTCAAACTGGAAACCGGCCCGCCGAATCTTCGCGAATGGGACGCCATGGTGCAGAAGATCAAGCATCCCAAGCATGAAGTATCCGTTGCGCTCGTCGGGAAGTACGCCGGATTGAAAGAGTGTTACAAGAGCCTGGCCGAAGCGCTGATGCACGGAGGGATCGACCACGAAACCAAAGTCAACATCGACTGGATCGAGTCGGAGGACATTGAGCGGCAAGGAACCGAACGTATCTTGCGTGAAGCGGACGGCATTCTCATTCCGGGCGGATTCGGCTCCCGTGGAATTGAAGGAAAGATCACCACGATCCGCTACGCGCGGGAACGACACATTCCGTTTTTGGGGCTCTGTTTGGGCATGCAGTGCGCCACGATCGAGTTTGCGCGCCATGTTGCCGGACTGGCCGGCGCGAACAGCGCGGAATTCGACGAGCGGGCCACGCATCCGGTGATCCATCTGATGTCGGACCAACAATCGGTCAGCGACAAGGGGGGCACGATGCGGTTGGGCGCCTATCTGTGTAAGCTGAGCGAAGGGACGCTCGCGCAGAAGATGTACGGCGTCGGCGAAGTCACCGAGCGTCATCGCCATCGATACGAGTTCAACAACGCGTATCGTGAACAATTGACGGCCAAGGGGTTGGTGTTGAGCGGGGTCTCGCCGGACGGCCGTCTAGTGGAGATCGTCGAACTGAAGAACCATCCATGGTTTCTTGCCACGCAGTTTCATCCTGAATACAACTCTCGTCCGCACCGGCCCCACCCCCTGTTCAGCGGATTTGTCGGGGCTGCGGTGCGTGGCAAGTTGGGACACTAATTGTCCTTAATCTCAGCCTCAGCCTTAACCTGAGTTGAAGAATGCCGACGCTTGTGGATATAGGTGCTTTCAAGGTTGGGCAGGGACAACGTCCGTTCTTGATCGCCGGACCCTGCGTGATCGAGAACGAGCAACTGGCGTTGGACACGGCGGGGCGCATCGCCGAAATCACCCGGGCCCTCGGGATGCCGTACGTCTTCAAATCCTCGTACGACAAGGCGAATCGAACCTCGATCCATTCCTTCCGGGGACCGGGGCTCAAGAAGGGGCTGGCGGTGCTCGCACAGGTCAAGCGAGAGGTCGGGGTTGCGGTCTTGACCGACGTCCATACCGAGGCGGACGCGACGGAGGCTGGTACGGTCGTCGATGTGCTGCAGATCCCGGCGTTCCTCTGCCGGCAGACGGACCTGCTGGTCGCCGCCGCCAAGACTGGGAAGGTCGTCAACGTCAAGAAGGGTCAGTTCCTCTCTCCTCCGGAAATGGGCAATGCGGTGAAGAAATTGGAAGAATGCGGCAATAACCGAATCGTGCTCACGGAACGAGGCTCATCGTTCGGGTACAACAATCTGGTCGTCGATATGCGGTCCTTTCCCATTCTGCGCAGCTTCGGGTATCCGGTCGTCTTCGATGCCACGCACAGCGTGCAGCTTCCCGGGGGGAGCGGAACCAAGTCAAGCGGCCAACGGGAATTCGTGGAGCCGCTTGCCTGCGCCGCTGCCGGTGCCGGGGTCGACGGGTTCTTCATGGAAGTACATCCGGATCCTGATCAGGCCCTGTCCGATGGGCCGAACATGGTTCCGCTCCATCAATTGAAGACGCTCCTTGAGCGTGTCATGCGGATATGCGACGCAACAAGACCCGCAAAGTGAGCCGTCCTTCGCGACCGTCCGTGTTCGCCAAGCGGTCGGGCGGCAGTCTCCACGAAGGTAAACGTGTGCTCAGAATTGAGGCGCGCGCGGTTGAAGCGTTGGTCGATCGCTTGGACGATCGATTCGTGCGGGCCGTCGATTTGCTGTATGGCTGTAAGGGGAAAGTCGTCGTATCCGGTATGGGGAAGTCCGGCCTCGTGGGCCAGAAGATTGCCGCGACCATGGCCAGCACCGGCACTCCCGCATTCTTTCTTCATCCGGCAGAGGGTCTTCACGGCGACCTGGGCATGGTCGGCCGACATGATGTCCTCGTGGCCATCTCGAACAGCGGAGAGGCGCAAGAACTTCTCCAATTGCTGCCCTACATGGAACGTATGGGTATTCCCGTCGCCGCAATGACGGGCCGGCCGGCTTCGACGTTGGCCAAACACAGCGATTTGGTGTTGGATGTTTCAGTATCCGAAGAGGCTTGTCCGTTGGGCCTGGCGCCGACCGCCAGTACGACGGCCACCTTGGCGCTGGGCGATGCCTTGGCCCTCGCGTTGCTGCAAAAGCGGGGGTTCCAGGAGAAAGATTACGCGCAGTTCCATCCGGGCGGCGCGCTCGGCCGACGTTTGCTCGTTCGCGTCAAAGATCTTATGCACGCTGGCCAGGATGTACCCACAGTGGAGGAGTCCGTCACAGGCACGACGGCCATGCTGGAAATGACGGCCAAGAAGCTTGGGATGACCACGGTGGTCGATCGAACCGGTGCGCTGAGCGGAGTCATCACGGACGGCGATTTGCGGAGATTCATTCAACGAGGCGGAGACTTCCTGAAGGCTACGGCAAGCGAACTGGCTTCCAGAAATCCGAAATCGATCGGGCCGGACAATCTGGCGGCTAAGGCGGTGGAGATGATGGAGCGACATTCGATTACGACCTTGGTCGTGACCGAAGGCGCCAGAAAGATCGTCGGCGTGATTCATTTGCATGATTTGTTGAAGCACGGCATTGTATAGACTGGTTTGTTGATCTTGAAGCGGGCGCCTGCCCTCAGGATGCTGAATTATGAATCGTGTCCTCGAAATGTGGAGAGCCGTCGGCCAAGAATCCCTCAACCTGCCGAACTTCATCACTCTGTTCCGCATCCTGCTGATTCCTGTTTTTGTCCTGCTGTTCATCACTCCGACCGAAGACCGCTCTCTGAGCGCGGCGGTGATCTTTGCGGTCGCGGCAATGACCGATTTGCTGGACGGCTATGTGGCACGCCGTACCGGGCAGGTTACAAGGCTGGGCAAGTTGCTCGACCCCATTGCCGACAAGTTGCTCGTGCTCTCCGCCCTCATCCTGCTCGTCAACGTGGATCGTGTCAGCGCGCTCGTGGCCATTTTGGTCATCGCCCGGGAAGTGACGGTGACGGGCATTCGCGCTATCGCGGCCGGCGAGGGGATGATCATCAGTGCGGAGACCACCGGAAAATACAAGATGGCGCTCCAGGTCGTGGCAATCACGATGCTGATCTTGGAGGGCACCGAGGTTTCAGAATGGGGGAACCTCCATCTGGCCGGGATCGTGACGTTGTATCTCTCGCTTGTGCTGGGATACGTTTCGGGCGGTCGGTATGTCCTGAGTTTCTGGAAACAAGTCGTTGCCAAGGGGCTCTAGCCGTACTCCGGTTTATGTGCATCTCCTTCATCATCCCCGATATATGGCAGAAGAATTCCTCTGTGCGTTGATGACAGCGTTCGGCTACGTGCTGGGCGCCATTCCGTTCGGTGTGGTGGTGTCTCAGACGCTTTCGTTGCCTGATCCCCGCACGGCGGGAAGCAAGAATGTGGGATTCACAAACGTCCTGCGTGTCTCCGGCGCGAAGGCCGGCATTCTCACGCTTCTGGGGGATATGGGAAAAGGTTGGGTGATGGGATGGAGCGCGATGCAGTGGCTGACCGTGGAATCCTACATCATGGTCGTAGCCCTGTCCCCGATTCTCGGTCATCTGGTCTCGCCCTTTCTCAATTTCAAGGGCGGCAAGGGCGTGGCGACGGCCTTGGGGTCGGTGCTGGGTCTGTCACCCTCAATGGGAACCTTGTTGTTGCTGATCTGGCTCGGAGCGGTGGCGATCTGGCGCTATTCCTCCGGCGGTGCGCTGGCTGCGTTCGGCGTGTTTCCGGTGGTGGCAATCGTCAACGAGCAGCGACAAGAGTTTCTCATCTTTGCCATCGTCGTCAGCGCGCTTATCTGGGTCAAGCACAAGGACAATATCATTAGGCTGTGGAGGGGAACCGAAAGCAAGATCGGTGAAAAGAAGGCCACAGCCTAGCTCATGGAGATGAGTCTTTGGTCAAGTAGTGCTTGATCAAGAGGGCGCGACTCTCGTTCGCCTTCGCTGAAGGGTGTCGATCGAGCCGGTGGATGTAGTACTCCCTTCCCATCCTTCCGGTATCCGGGGCAAGCGTCAAATCAATCATGTCAATGCCCATTCCCGCCAGCCGGTCGATGATTTTCTGGTTGGAGAATGTGCCGGAGAACCAGTCCTCGTCCGCCATGATGAACCCGACAAGGAATCGTTGGCCGCGTGCGCGTGACAGGCGATCGAGCTGTTTGATAGTCGCCAAATACAGTTCAATTTCTCCGTCCTGACTCTGTTCATGGATAAATTGGTTTATCTGCCGGTAGAGATTGGAATGACTCAAAATCCGGCTGCCCAGGCTGTTCCAATCCTCGGGCTTCGGACAACTTCCGTCCAGGACCAATCGGTCATCTCCTCCTAGAATATATTTCGGGGACCCCTGCCCGAAGGCTGGAACGCATGCGGACCTTTCGGCATGCCATGGAGCGGTGAGCAGAAAATTGATGTTTCCTGCGACATCTTGGCTCCGTTCGAGGATTCGCAACGCTTGATGAACTCCGTACCCCGACATCTCGTAATTTTTGACGTCGATATGGTTCGCGATGGCATGGAGAAAGTACGGGAGCGTCTCATTGTCGTTTAAACCCTCCCCAAACATGAACGAACAACCGAAAAAGTTCATGTGGAGCTGTGCGGCATGATTGGATTGAGAGGTGACGCGGAAGCGGTCGTCCCCGATGGAATAGATGACATCGTAAATAACCTCGCCTTCCGCGCTCAGCCTCTTGCTCGTGTACCTCCCTGGGAGCGGCAGAAACCCAAGCTCGGACATCGAGTGATACACGTCCCACCGTTTCACCATATCGCTGTCCGGTGAAAAATACGTCGTCCGGTCTTTCCCGAGAGTCACGCGAGGCTGACCGACCATTCCCGTCGTAAATTCCGCCAACGCCAACGAGAGCATGATCGCGCTCATCGAGACAAGCACGTTGGTTAGAGGTGCAACCCGCAGGAGTCACCCCAGGCCGAAGAAAGCAGCGAGACACATGCCTCCGATGCTCCTTGCCATAAAGGAGAGCCATGCCAGAAGCACCGCGAGGATCAATGCAGACAGGGACACAAAGAATAGTCGATCTCTCGTCATCCTGAACGATCCATAGGATCTTGGCGCTCGATGCCCATCCTTCGCTCATGCACAGCAGTTTATCCGAGCCGGCCTGTGCCGACTCGACAGATATGACTTCAAAAAGAGCACAGAGTGAACTTATTCTGCAATTCACCCACCACTCGAAGGCAAAGCGGGCTCACCCACATGCGAAGTCCGGGTTCTCTCCGGTTGGGTGACCTTCGGCTTGAATTGACTCTGTTTCACCCCCTCCATATAATGCCGACTCAGCTTCTGTTTTGGCCAGGTCTGACCTCCACGGATGCGCCCCTTGTCGAGGGAACACTTCGCGAAAACACTCCACGAATTGCGAATCGGGTTGCGGCATGCCTTCGCGACGCAATCCGAGCCTGATCCTCTCTCTGTAGAGGAGAGGGAGTTGATGGAGCGTATAGCCGGTGCGATCGTGAACCGAGGCATGGCGGCTCCGGCCGCAGTATTTCTGGAGTCGATGGGGCCGATGAGTTTTCTCGGCAGTCAGGCCCTGCATGCCTGCTCTCCGCTTCTCGAATTGGCGGTCGACGCAAAGGATCTCGAGCGATTGGCTCGGTTGATGGAGCGCCGAGAAGCCGTGCCTTGTCTAATCGCAGCCATCGAGGCCAAAGCATCCTCCCGGGGAGCAGCGGCTCAATGACCGCGTCTGCTCCTCCCAAGCTCTCCACAGCTGTGCCGTTGAACGTGATCGTCGCGACGGATTGCGGGAGCACGACGACCAAGGCCATCCTCATTGAAAAGATTGGCGAGGAATACCGGCAGACGTATCGCGGGGAAGCGCCGACGACCGTCGAGGCGCCATTCGAGGATGTCACGCGAGGGGTCCTGAATGCGATCGCCGAGATCGAGGAGCTTTCCGGGCGAAAGATTCTGGACGATGACAAGATCATCACGCCCAACCGCGCGAGCCAAGGCGATCCCAAGACGGGCGTCGATATCTACATTTCCACCAGCAGCGCGGGCGGCGGCTTGCAGATGATGGTCACAGGCGTCGTGCAGAGTATGACCGGGGAGAGTGCTCAACGAGCTGCGCTCGGCGCGGGAGCGATTGTCATCGATGTCTTGGCCTCCAACGATGGACGACTGCCGCATGAAAAAATCGAACGAATCCGATCCATGAGACCCGACATGATCCTGATGTCCGGCGGCACGGACGGCGGCGCCGTCACCCACGTCGTCGAAATGGCTGAATACGTGGCTGCCGCCGAGCCGCGTCCTCGATTCGGCGCGACCTACAAGCTACCCTTGATTTTTGCAGGTAACAAGGATGCTCGATCCCAGGTGCAGCGCATTCTCGGAGACAAGGCCGCTTTGGAGATCACCGACAACATCAGACCGGTCTTGGAAAAAGAGAATCTCGCGCCGGCGCGGGACAAAATCCATGACTTGTTTCTGGAGCATGTCATGCAGCAGGCGCCCGGCTACAAGAAGCTCATGGAGATGACGGGCGCTCCGATCATGCCGACTCCCGCGGCGGTCGGCGTCATCATGGAGACGATTGCGAAACGGGAACGGCTCAATCTGATCGGTGTCGACATCGGAGGCGCTACGACGGACGTGTTCTCGGTGTTCCGCGGAATATTTAACCGCACGGTCAGCGCCAATCTTGGGATGTCCTACAGTATTTCGAATGTGCTGGCCGAAGCGGGCTTGTCCAATATTATGCGGTGGGTGCCCTTCACGATCGACGAGCAGACCATCCGCAATCGCATCAAGAACAAGATGATTAGGCCGACGACCATCCCGCAGACGCTCGACGAGTTGCAGATCGAACAGGCGATCGCGCGGGAGGCGCTCAGGCTGGCATTGATCCATCACAAGTCTCTAGCAAGCGGGCTGAAAGGAGTGCAGCAGGAACGGACGATTTCCGACATGTTCGAGCAACAAGCATCTGGGAAGACGCTCATCGACATGTTGCAATTGGATCTGATTGTCGGCAGTGGCGGCATCCTGTCCCACGCTCCCCGTCGCGTGCAATCGATGCTGATGATGGTGGATGCTTACGAACCTCTCGGCTTCACCGCACTGTCGGTGGACAGTATTTTCATGATGCCTCATTTGGGAGTGCTGTCGACCATCGACGAGAAAGCGGCCGTGGACGTCTTTGTCCGGGATTGTATGGTCTACCTCGGCACGTGCATCGCTCCCATCGGCCAAGGAAAGGACGGGGAGTCTTGGATGGACTGTGACATCGCGTTCTCCGACGGCAGCATCATCGAATCTCATCTGAAATTCGGAGATCTTCAGGTGTTTCCGTTGGAATCCGGCGCCACGGCGAAAATCACCGCGCGTCCGGCCAAGCAGGCCGATCTCGGTGCCGGTCCGGGAGTCACGATCACTCGTGAGGTGCGGGGCGGTGTCGTCGGTCTCATGCTGGATGGGCGAGGTCGGCCTGTGATGCTTCCGGGCGAGCGGACTGCGCGCGCGGCGGCGTTGACGAAATGGTTCAACGCGGTCAATCTTTACCCAGTGCTGGATGCTGAGGGATGAGTGCCGAGACGGGCATTCGGACACGGCTTGGCACGCAGCGCGTAGCACTCAGCACGCAGGACTATTTGTAGTATGGCGCACAGCTATACGCCCGGACTGACCGTTACCGACCGCACGATGGTTCATCGCCGTCGACTGTTGCCCTTGGCCGGCGAGGTGTTGGTCAACATCGGCGATAAGGTCCGATCCGACCAACCCGTGGCCCGCGTGCGGCTGCCCGGGAAAGTGTATCCGGTCAATCTCGCAAATCAACTCAGTGTGGCTCCAGGCGAGATTAAAGAGTATCTCGTCAAACGCGAAGGGGATGCCATTCAAAAGGACGAGATCCTGGCCGAGAACAAGCCGATCATCAAATGGTTTAAGACGGAGATCCGGTCGCCCGTGGGGGGAACGATCGAATCGGTGTCGAGCGTGACGGGGCAAGTCCTGCTGCGCGAGCCTCCGCGTGTCCTGGATCTACTCGCCTATGTGGACGGGATCGTCGCGGAGATCATCCTCCATCAGGGCGTCGTAGTCGAGGCCGATTGTGCGCTGGTGCAAGGCATCTTCGGTATCGGGGGCGAGACCTGGGGCGACATTGTCGTGGCGGTCGGATCTCGCGACGAGCCGTTACTCCCGGCACATGTGAGTCCTGCCATGAAGGGAAAGGTCGTCGTCGGCGGGTCGTTTCTCTCCACGGACACAATGGCGAAGGCGAAAGCGACGGGAGTGGCCGGCTTGGTTGTCGGCGGTATTCATGATAAGGACCTACGCGAACTGCTTGGTTATGATCTGGGCGTTGCCATCACCGGTACGGAGCAAGTCGGATTTACGTTGATTCTCACGGAGGGATTCGGCGCGATTCCCATGGCCGCCAAGACCTTCGGCCTGTTGTCCGCTCATGCGGGACAGAGAGCGTCGATTTCAGGGGCGACGCAGATTCGGGCCGGTGTGATTAGACCGGAAATCGTGGTGCCCTACAGGGAACCGGCGTCAACAGGTGCCGGTCGGGACCGACAGCAGGAGGGCGTTAGGCTCGGAGACTCGGTCCGTATCATCCGGGACCCGTTCTTCGGCCGGATCAGCGAGGTGTCGGCGTTGCCGCATGATTTGAAGAAGATTCCCACGGAGAGCGAGGTTCGGGTACTCGAAGTGAGGTTTTCCGACGGCACGCGAGCGGTGGTTCCTCGCTCGAACATTGAAGTGATCGAAGGAGGCTAAGGCGAGTAGGGTTAGAGGGGTAAGGGGTAGCGGGGTGAAGACAAGGAGTAGGGGAGACAAGCGTGAAGACTGAATGCGCTTGGTCGCTGATTCTGAAAACCTTCGCAGTCGCGTGGTTGCTGAGCTTGTGGCCTGTGTTCGCGGTGGCGCAGGAGCCGCTTCCTCCGCCGCAAGGTCTTCAAGTGTTCGATACCCCCAACGATGCCGGGAAGAGTCTGACCGTTCTGTGGGCTCCCGGGCTGGCGGATGATCCCCAGACCCGCTATCAGGTGCTCGCGGGTGAGGGAGGGTTGTCCGACGCTTCGATGCTCAAGGTCATTGCTGAATTCCCGGCCGACAGCCATTTTGTACGAGAGACGAAAGCTCCTTGGTGGACCAGACGCGCAGAGGCTTCGTGGCATCAATTCGTGATCAAGAGCGGCAAGAATCTCGAGATCAAGGACGGGCATGTCTATGCCGTCACAGTGGTCGCGGTCCGCGGTGATCAGCGAGCGGCAGGGTCGATCCTGCAGGCGAGTTCGACTCCTGATTGGTTTAACTGGAATCAGGCGAACAATCTACTGGTCGCGCTGGGGTTCGGGGGTCTTGTCTTTTACACGATCAGTCACGCAAAACGAAAAGACATTTTTCTCCGCCGTATTGCCGGTCTCGATGCCGTGGACGAAGCGATCGGACGGTCGACGGAGTTGGGGAAGCCCATTCTCTATCTGACCGGTGCCCATGACATGAGCGATCCTTCGACGATCGCCGCGGCGGTCATTCTCGGTCGCGTCGCCAAGAAGACCGCTGCCTATGAAACGGAATTGATGGTGCCGCACCGAGACCCCATTACGATGGCGGTCTGTCAAGAAATTACCAAGCAGGCGTATTTGGAGGCGGGAAAGCCGGACTTGTTCAAGGATGACTCCAACTTCTTCATCACATCCGACCAATTCAGCTATACGGCAGCGGTCGATGGGATCATGCTGCGTAAGAAGCCGGCCGCGAATTTCTTCATGGGATCCTTTTTCGCCGAATCCCTCCTGCTGACTGAGACCGGCGCGAGCACGGGGGCGATCCAGATTGCCGGCACTGATTCCGATCATCAGTTGCCCTTCTTTGTCACCACCTGCGACTACACGCTGATCGGCGAGGAACTCTATGCCGCCAGCGCCTACCTCTCGAAAGAGCCGATCCAGATCGGCACGTTGCGAGGGCAGGATATCGGAAAGGCGGTGATTCTGTCCGCCATCGCCATCGGAACCGTGGTGGCGACAATCGGGGTCGTGACGGGCGCTCAATGGCCCCATCTGATCATCGACGTCCTCAGGGATCTCAAATGATTTTCATGCGACGACAGCTGCCGTTGCTGATCACTATGATCGCAGGATTGACGTTTGCGGCGCAGTACTACATCCCGCATCCGCAATCCGAGCAGATGCTGACGTCCGTGACAAAGTGGCTGCAGATCATCGGAGGATTTGCACTCATACTGGGTGTCTCCAGTCTGTTTCAGCAGCATGCCGTCAAGATTCGCCGGAAGGAATCAGGGTGGGGCTACAGTCTCGTCTTGTACGCAGGCATTGTCGGTACGATTGTCGCCGGGTTGCTCGCCAATGGAAAAGAAAGCGTCGACGGCTCGATGACCGCATTCGGATGGGTGTACTCCTTCATGATGGTGCCCTTACAAGGCACGATGTTTGCCATTTTGGCTTTTTTCATTGCGTCCGCCGCATACAGGTCGTTCAGGGCGCGCAGTCGTGAGGCGGCGGTGCTGCTGATCGCCGCCGTGATCGTGATGATGGGTCGAGTTCCATTGGGTGAGTACATGCTTCCAATCAGCGGAGATGTGTCGCAATGGATTCTGAACGTGTTGAATGCCTCCGTTCGACGGGCCATCTTGATAGGAGTCAGTCTCGGAGCCGTCGCCTTGTCCTTCAAGATCATATTCGGAGTCGAACGATCGTATTTAGGAGGGGGGAAAGAATAACGTGAACGACCGTCTCGTGTTTCGAGTTTCAGGTTTCGGGTTCGTCCGTATCAGAGACTCAAAACCCGCAACCTGAAATTCATGTACTTCACGAAATACGCTTCACGCCTCACGTGGAACGGTTTATGAGCTTCTCTGAACGCATGCTGAAAATCGACCGGCGGATCATTTTTGTGGTGATCGGCCTCTGCACGCTGTTGCCGTTGCTCTATCCCGTCGGTCTGCCCATCAAGATCTCACCTGAAGTGCGGAGCGTGTACGACTACATGGAGTCGCTGCCTCCCCATTCGGTGTTCCTGCTCTCAATTGATTTTGATCCGGCATCGAAGCCAGAGTTGCATCCGCAGGCGGTCGCCCTCCTCCGCCATGCATTTCGAAAGGATCTGCGGGTGGTCGCCATGACCTTGTGGGTGAGCGGCACCGGCATGGCCGAGCAGCTCGTCACCCAGATGGCGCAAGAGGCTGGGAAGGAGAACGGGAAGGACTATGTGTTTCTCGGATGGAGTCCCGGCGGATCCGCAGTCATCATCAATATGGGACAAGATCTGTACACGGCGTTTCCCAGCGACTATGGAGGTCGTGCCACGAAGGGGCTGCCGGTGTTGGATGGCGTGTACAGTCTAAAGGATGTGACTTATGCCGTCAGTCTCGGGGCGGGCGTGCCGGGTGTGGAAGCCTGGTATGTCTTCGGGAAGGACAAGTACAAGTTTGAACTGGCCGGGGGCTGCACAGGTGTCATGGCACCGGGATTGTATCCGTTGCTCAGGAGCGGCCAAATCAATGGATTGATCGGAGGACTGCGAGGCGCGGCAGAATACGAAAGCCTGATCGGCCAGAAGGGACGAGCGGTCGCCGGGATGGACGCCCAGTCCGCAACCCATCTCGCGATCATTGTGCTGGTGGTGATCTGCAATCTGTTCTACTTTTCGCTCAGAAGGCAGGCCAAACTTCAAAGCCAGAGATCATCGTAAGGAGTCGGGATTACCATGGATGCCGGAGTTCTAGGGGCGTGGATGGCGACAGGCTTAACCCTGTTCATTTTCTCGTTTCTCTACAAAGATAATCCCCTCTTCAAGCTTGCCGAGCACCTGTACGTCGGAGTATCCGTCGGCTATGCGATCGTGAAGACTTTTGACTCGGTGATCCTGCATCTCATTGTAAAGCCCATATTCGAACAAGGTGAGTTCTCATTGTTGATTCCGGTGGCGATCGGGTTGCTGATGCTGACCCGGTACGTCCCGAACGCCGCCTGGATGTCCCGTTACGCGTTTGCCTTCATTGTCGGAGTGGGGTCGGGGCTTGCGATTCCTCGGACGATTTCCTCGTTCATTCTCAAGCAGATCGAAGACACCGTGCGCCCGCTGCTCTCGTTGGCCGGTCAAGACGGCGTCGCTTTTTCGGTGAATCTCCTCAATCCGGCGAGTAATCTGAATACCATCATCATTTTGATCGGCGTGAGCTCCGTGTTGTTTTATTTTTTCTTCTCCATTGAGCACCAGGGGCCCGGGAAGGTCGTGGCCCGGACCGGTGTGTTCTTTCTGATGACCGCCTTCGGCGCCGCATTCGGCTACACTGTCATGGCCCGAATGTCGTTGCTGATCGGTCGCCTGACGGACATGATCGAATTTTCGGATGCGTCCTACGGCCGTCCGACCCTCTGGTTGACGGTTCTCACCATTGCTGCTCTGGCCCTGCTGACGCGTCGGCGGGAGAATGAACCCTCCACCTCGGACCGGTGACCTTCGCGGTTGCAGCTTCTTCCGCCTCTCCATTACAATTGAGGTCGTCATGACGGCAGGCACTCCCAAAGATCCCGCACAGTATCCTGTGCTCCGAAACCTCCAGTTCTCTCCGATCAAGGAGGGGGACGATCAGTTTGTGGTACTGTGGGACCCAAGCGGGTTGAGCAAAGACAAGTTGGTGCTGCCGTTGAGTTATTTCTTTATTATCCAGCATTTTGACGGTGAACATTCCCTCCAGGAAATCGGCGGCTTGTACTTGAAGCGGTTCGGTGAGTTCCTTCTGCCGAATAAAGTCGAGCAGCTGGTTGCAGACTTGGAGTCAAAACTGTTTCTCGAGGGTCCGCGCACTGATCAAGCCAGAGCGGAGGCGCTTCAGGCATATCGACAAGGGCCCTTGCGCCATGCGCAGTTCGCCGGAAGAAGTTATGAGGCCGATGGCGCCAAGCTGCGAAAACAAATCGATGGATTCTTTACTTCGAAAGAAGGGCCGGACTTCAAACCTTCTCCAAACTCAGGAAAGCCGATCCGAGGACTGGTTGTGCCGACCTACGACTTGAAACAAGCGGGTCCGGTCTATGCCTGGGCCTATAAAGAACTACAGGAAGCGCAACAACCGGACGTTTGCGTGATCGTCGGCACCGCCAACGCGGGACTTGAGAATATCTTTGCCGTCACGGACAAAGACTTTGAAACGCCGCTCGGCGTCGTGCGGGCGGACAAAGCCATATTGGGTCGGCTTCAAGCGATCGTGCCGGAGTTTTTTGCCGAAGACATCGCGCATGACTCGGAACATGCCATCGAGTTCCAATTGCCGTTTCTTCAAACCAATACCGGCACCACGAGGCCGGTGACCATCGTGCCGATTCTCTCCTCATTTTCCGCGATGAGCCTCGGCAACCCATCTGTGCGAGGAACAGTCGATCGTTTTCTGGCGGCGTTGCGAGACGCGATCGTGTCGTCGGGGAAAACCGCTTGCGTGATTGCGGCGGGAGAGTTAGCCCATCTCGGCATGCGCTACGGCGACAGCGCGCCGCCCACCGACTTTTCGTTTCACCGGTCGATGCAGCACGATCTCGAAATGCTGAAGCCGGTGGAAGAACTCAAGCCGGAAGAGTTCGCCGCCTACATCGTGAAGGAAAACGACCAGCGCCGCATTTCCGGGTTCTCGCCCATCTATTGCCTGCTTCGGCTCATCCAAGCCGACAAGGGGCAGGTGCTCCGCTACGACCGCGGCATTACCGATCAATACAACTCCACAGTCACCTACGCCAGCATGAGCTTCCACTAGAGCCCCATCGCAAGAGGTTCTGGTCCGATTGCCGGTATCTGGAGATCGGTCGGTCGTGGAATCCCACGAGCTTCCCTCTCGGAGGCTTCCTCCAGAGAGGAGGCAGCCTATGGGAGATTCACTATCGTATGTGAGCGGTTAAACGGGGATTTGGGCGTTTCTAAAACAATGCTTCGACCAATGGTGAGGTATCGGCGCGCTGATTCGTCTTTACTTAGAGTAGTCGCGCAGGAGGGTGGTTGTGTGTCCTGGCCTCTGGAGTTTGCAGACAGAGCGCTTGCCTGACTATTGAGAGATTCTGTGAGGTCGCTGGCTCGCTTCACTGCCTGGCTCGCTTGGCCCTTTCGCGGCGCCTGCAGTGAGCAGCGGAAATTCTGAGGGTGGTCTGAATACGGTGATACCGCGATTGGTTACCGCAAGCCTGACCCAAGCTTCCTCCGGTAGGACGCTCCGCCTTGGTGATGATTCCTGTTGCAAGAGCATTTCATCATGAGGGCTGGTTGTCGGTGAGGATCATAGAAGATTGCCACCCCTGGATCCTCGGAACTGTGAATGATGACGACCATCGAATTTGCCAGGCTGACACGTAGCGGCGAAACGCATCACGCTCATAGCTGGTCGGCATCCCTAATTTTTCATGTACTGGGCGTCTGGTGCACGCTTGTACTGGTCGCGGAATTCGAAAAGCCTAATCGCCCCATTCCATTTGCGTGGGACGTTGTCATGGTAGCGGCTCCACCGAAAGTAGAGCCGGCTCCTAAATCGCCAACGCCTCCGCCTCTCACGCCGCCAGCCCGTCCTCGTATCACGCCTCAGGTACAACGAACCAGTGACCAGCGTCCATCGGCCCAGACACAGACGGTGGAGACAGTTCAGCAGACTGTCCAAGATATTGCCATGCCCGTTGAACAGGTAACGGCCACGCCGGTTGAGACTGCGATCCACCGCCCCCAGGTACAGAGCGTCGAAAGTCCGATGGCTGTGGTGCAGGCGGCAAGGACCACGACGGTTGTTGAGACCAGTCAGAGGGGGTCTGAAGTCGTGACGGAAACTGCGCCGGTGACCGAAAACGCGTTAATGGAGGAGACCGCACCAGCGACGGAACAAGTGGCCGTCGCGCATCAGCCTGCCGTGATGCCGCGCGAGTCTGCTACACAATCGGATTCCCCAGTGGTAGAAGAAAAGACTGTGCAGCACCGTGTTGTGCAATATCGGAAAGTCCAGGCGGATTACGGGTGGCTTCGAGACACTCTCTGGAATCGGATTCAGGAATTAAAGCGCTATCCGGCGCTGGCAAGGAGCAATCACTGGGAAGGGAAGGTTGTCGTTGCGGCGGTCATCCGTGAGGATGGAACTGTCGTCGGACTGCGTATCGCCGAAAGTTCAGGCCGGCCCATTCTCGACCAGGAAGCGCTTTCGGTTATGAGACAGGCATCACCGCTGACACTCAAGCATCCCTTAGGGAAGCCGCAGGTCACGATTCTTATTCCCATCAGTTATCGATTGGATGGATAGCGGTGGCTGCCTGGGTCGTTCCTGCGAACGGCAGTGATCGGGGTTGCACCATATAGAGAATTGCAAAGGAGAAGACTCATGAGCCGCACGAAGATTGTCTGCACTGTTGCAGTGCTATCAGGGGTACTGAGCGGGCTCCCGGTCGACGGATCCGCCATTGCGCAGATCAAGAGCGACAAAGTGTTCTACGCCGTCGCGACCGATGCCAAGGGTGTGGAAACCGATGTCAAGAACGTCATTTTCTATTATGAGGAAAAGATCAGCGAAACTGCGTTCGTACCGCACGAAATGCGAGAAGTGCCGGTCAAACGTGGCACCGCAACCGTCAAGATCAAGTTTGACAACATCAAGCACATCGATCTTAAACCTTCGGGGAATAGTACGCCTCCCCACGTGACTATCACATTGGCGGACGGAAAGATCGGCGAATTCATTCTGGCTATGGCCGGAAGTTTCAGAGGTCAATCCGATTTCGGTGAGGTCGAGCTTCCTGCGGCGGAGATCAGGAAGCTGACGTTCAAGTAACGTTGGACTCCGTCCCACCCATGACTCAGTCCTCAGTCAACGCTCTACGTCCGGGGAGCAGAAGACGGGATTGGGAGATCTGTAAGCCGGAAGCGCTGGCTGGGCAAGAACACCACCAGGGCACCATGCCCGGCATCGGCATCAATCTGAGCGGATGCATGCAATCCAAAGGGCATTCCTATGTCGAGGATTCTGGGCCGCGGCATCCCAATCCCGACGATGCGAAACCTCACGAGGGGAGTCCGCTGCCGGAATTGCCACGATCGAGGCTGGCAGGCAGTGATTGACGATGGGAAACCCCACCAGAACGAAGCAGATTCCTTGGAAAAATGTCGTATCCCGTATCGCTGCGGCGGCCTTCGGCGGATACACCCTGACCTATACCTTCACGGCGTGCTTGACTCTCCTCCTGCCCCTCTCTAAAACTGAGGCTGTGCTGACAGCGGCGATGTTTTCCTTCGTGCTCTACACCGGCGCTATTGTCTGGGCGTTTGCGGCTTCAACGCCACGGCGTGCCTGGGTCGGTCTCCTGTCTCCCGCATTCGGCTGCGGAGTCATTGTGTTCCCGCTGTTCCCAGCCGTCGTCCGCTGAAGTGACTTGCCGCCTACACATGCACGAAACTACGGCTTCATGAAAGATGGGTTGTGCAGTCGGCTGATCGATCCCCTGCTTGGTCACCGCGCAGGGCAGGGAAGGAGCATCCGTGCACGATATTCGTAGCAACCGCTCTTCCGACGCCGTCGAGTGCGATCGAGCAAAAAGGGCCTGCTTGTGCGCCAGGTCACAACATCGAGCCGGAATGCCATCACGGGAAGTGGTTCGCCCTGTCTGATGGTCGCCGCTCCGGTGAAGGCATGCTGGTGTGTAATCCGGCCGGTGGAATGGGTCGGTTCTCGGTATAATGGCTGTGACCGTATGCCGTCGCCTCGTAGCGCGTGAGGACTAGCCGCGGTTCTGGTGCCTGCATGATTCTATTCGCATCACGGTCGGAATATCGACGACTCGGTCTCTAATCAAGGAGCATGAGAATGGATCTCATAGGGCTCGGTGCAATCGCCGGTGTCATCCCGGTCTATCTAGGAATTTTCGTGGCGTTGTTTTTGGGGCGAGTGCTGCCTCGGTCGTGGGAAGGGTTGCTCATCGGGGTGGCTACCGGCGTGTTGGCCTATCTTTTTTTCGACCTCATGCACGAAGCGATTGAACTGACAGGCGCCCGTGATGCAGTCTCATGGATGGTTTTTCTGGGGAGCCTCGGAGTCAGTCTGGTCGGCTTGGTCTCGTTAGAGTCCAGCCAAATATTCGGGGGAAAAACCGGGAATCGCATGCTCTCCCTTCCTTACATGATTGCGCTGGGCATGGGCTTCCACAATCTTGGAGAGGGATTGGCGATCGGGGCGAGCTACGCGAATGGTGAATGGGTGCTGAGCGCGCTGCTCGTGGCAGGGTTTGCACTCCATAACGGGACAGAGGGGTTCGGAATTGTGGGTGCCGCGGGCAAAGCACCGATGACCGGGAAAGATATATTCGTGCTCGGGCTCCTGGCTGGGGCTCCAACGTGCTTGGGAGCGCTCTTAAGCGGGCAGGGGCTCTCGTCGTACTTCACAATTTCATTCTATGCGATGGCCGCTGGTTCGCTTTTCTATGTCATTCTCTCGCTGACCGCCATCTCTTATACGGTCACGCGCCGACTACAGGTTGCCTCAGGCGTTTTTCTGGGCATCAGCCTCATGTACATCACCGCGATGGTTCTCACGCTGGTCGGCGGAATTCGCACTTAAGATCAGGTTAGTCACTGAAGAAAATAGGGTTGACAAGGGCATGTGTTAAATGATATTGAGAATACATATCAATACCAACAATGACGTGAGCCTTTGCAAATACAGACTTTCATGACCTGTCAACTGGAAGCACCAAAGGGTGCAAGCAGCGCTTGTTTTTCGAAGCGAGTGCAGGAAGGCTGCTCAGGATGACCGCTGCAACACAGCGGGAGGCGATCCTAGATGCTCGTGTGTTGAGCATCCCGACTCGTCTGTCTGGTTCCGGTCCTTGCAGGAAGGTGCCGGCCGGTCTGGTCGACGTGCTCAAGGAATAGCGGCTAGCCCACCCGGTTTTTAGCCGGTGGCTAAAAGAGGAGGTCGAGAATGCCGCGGCTGCTCCGCTGCCGACCACCAACTCGGCGGCACTCAGGTAGCTGCAGAGCATCACCCGTTAGACGGAACGATGAGCTAATCCTCCTGCACCATTGCAATCGGTTTAGTCATGAACCGAAGGAAAAGGATGAAATCGAGCTGTGTAAAGTGCGGCGGGCTCTTGGTGCTCGAAGTAGTGTTGGATTTCTACCGAATGACCGAATGGAGATGTGTGAACTGCGGGTGGAATCGGCGTGATCTTCATTGGTCGCCAGCAGTCGAGAGGCGTGCGATTGGGAGAGGTGCGTACAAGTGAACGGCTTGAGTAAAGGAGAATATCAATGAGGCTCAATGAAGCAAGCATGTTGGATTTTCGCGTGCCGGCCCTGGTAGGAGGCGAGGTGAGGTATCTGTCGGGAAAACAATTTCGTGGACGCGTGATTGTGATGTGCTGCTTGCCGGACCAGGGCATCATCGCGGCGGCGGAAACGCTGGACGATCAAACCGAGCGATTTCGGGAAGTTGATGCTGAGCTCTTGATTGTCGGGTCGGACGCCTCTCTTCACCACCAACTCTGGCAAGACCGAGAGAGGAGGCGCTGTGCGACGGTGCTCGCCGACCCTTGTCGGCGTCTGCATCGGATGTTCGGCCTCGCCTCCGGTTCATCTGGCTCTCAGTGCCGAACCCTGCTTTTGGATGAAGCAGGGATAGTACGATTACGTTGGCGCCATGATTTTTCATCTAGCGAACTGCAGGCCATCCGCAATCTCGTTGTGCTCAATCGATTCTCCTTCAGCGAGCCTACAGAAGCCTGGGAGGGGTCTACCGACTTTCGCAGAGAGGTTCTCCCTGTTTAGCGCCGCTTCGGCAGACAGTAGGCGGTTGGCGTCAGAGGCTGGCATCATATCGGGTGTCACACCACGAGGTATGAATCGAGGTATGAATCAAGGAGGGAAATCATGCAGGGCCACGGGCAATTGAAACTCGCGGTATGTGGTTGCGGAAGACTTCATGTAACTTACGGGTCGATCACGCTGCATTTTGAGAGGGAAGAATTCCAAGTATTTGCTGATTCCATCGGGCGTCTGGCCTCAATGCTTAAACAATCCTCTTTAGATTCCGTGTCTGCGCATGCAGGCTCATCAAGCGTCCACATGTGTCACTGATGAGGAGTCAAACGATGAAAATTCGCCATTGTCCTCGGTGTCAACGGAATTGTCTCTTCCAGACGGGGGCCTTTTGGGCCTGCGCGATCTGCCGCTACGCAATCACACAAAGTGCGCTGATCGTTGATGAAGGTCGACGGTCAAAAAGTGCGATCGTTTCGGCCGGCACGGCTTCGACTCTCTGAATGAAGGAGTAAAGGATGAAGGCTGACTCCATCATTCGGAATGACACATTTCCAGTGCTCATCAGTCTCGCGGTGGCGCTCGGAATTCTAGTGGGTGCCATCGTGGCACTATCCATCTGGACGCTATTGTCGGCGGCATTAGAACGGTAGTTTTCATGAGTCGTCCCTAGAAAAATGTGACATCCATTTCGTGGCCCAATATGTTCCTATTCGCGACACAAGAGAGAAAGCGGACTGCGCGGACCGCTCTGTCATGTTCGGCAGGATGAGGCGGCGCGCTCATGAGTAGCCGGAGCCTTGCCGCACTCTCCACTCCTCACGTGCGGGGCTGGCGCTCTTGCGAAAGCGGAGTCTTCTGCGAATCCGCTGCGTCCGATCGAGCTTAAGGAACAAGAGCACGATTCTGCATATACTCGAATAGCCGCCCTTGGCGCATGGGTGAGTCAGCTGCGGATCAAGAGCTAACTCACCTGACTCTCGATTCCGCAAATCGTGTACGCATATCATGCATATTGTGCAAGGCGCCAGACATGGCGGATTGGGGATTGGCTGCCCAGTCGTCATACACTCGGTGTGATCCACATTTGAGGTATATGGCCTAGTTAGCTAACACTAATGATAGTGGTATCGTACACCGCCTTCAAATAGTCCAAAGCTGACGCTTTGGGTGGGTGCTCCGTCCAAACCGGCAAGAGAACGGCCGCAGCGGAAATAGGCAGGACAAGGTATCTTGGTCAGCCGTAGGCTCATGTGTGGTTACGGGCTCCGTCGCCTGCTACGCCATCACCGTTATCGCTGCCTTCATTCAGGACAATGCTGCTTCGAGTGTCCAAGATTGATGCCGCAAATTGAGAGCCAGACAGCGACAGGTTTGGATGTGGGTTGTGGGTAGGCAGGGGTTTGCGCCCTCTACCGCTCGTATGGATCGTGAGTGGTAATCCGCACTGGTGCCCGGATAGATTCGCCCGGCTACAGTCATGAAAGAGAGTTTTAAACAATCGATGGATTGGCTGCATACGTGGGGTGGGCTCCTGTTCGGGTGGATCCTGTTCGCCATCTTTTTGACCGGCACACTGACCGTCTTCGACAAGGAAATCACCTATTGGATGAAGCCGGAATTACATGGGATCAGAACCTCGCCTATCAATCTCCAGGCCGCTACGGATCAACTTGCCCGACTCGCGCCGCGAGCGGATGAATGGTGGATCGAACTTCCCCATGCCAGGACGCCGGAATTGACGATCTCCTGGCAGAATCCGGGAGAGGAGCAAGAGCAACGGAAGCTCGATCCGGCGACCGGGCAGATCGTGACGGTCCGTGAGACGCAAGGGGGTGAATTTTTCTATCGGTTCCACTATCAGCTGCATTTGGACCAACTCGGGACTTGGATTGTCGGCGGTGCCGCGATGGTGATGCTGGCGGTCCTCGTTACCGGCATTGTGATTCATCATCGGATCTTTAAGGACTTCTTCACGTTCCGACCCGAGGCATCCTTTCACCGATCATGGCTTGATGCTCACAATGCCACAGGCGTCCTGATATTGCCGTTCCACTTTGTGATCACATTCACGGGACTCGTCATCTTCTGGATGATCTATATGCCGGCAGGAGTGGACCTGTTCTACGGCGGTGACTTCGACAAGATGCTGCAGGAGGTAGAGCAGCGTGTCCACCCCCAGCGCGCGGGTATTCCGGCTCCGTTGATCTCACTTGCCGCGCTCGAACAGCAAGCGAAGACCTACTGGGGCGGAGGCGTCACCGAGGAGATCCACGTGAGGCATCCAGGAGATCTGCATGCCCAGGTGGAGGTCGTACGCCGCGCAGACGATCGTGTGGACTTGATCTCCGATCGCGTGACGTTCGACGGAGCCACCGGAAAAGTGCTCAACGTGTGGAAGGGGAAGGGCTCCGCCTTCGTGACCTATTCGGTGCTCTTGGGACTTCATTATCTATGGTTTGATCACGCCATGATTCGGTGGCTATATTTTTTCATGGGGCTGACCGGGAGCATCATGATTGCGTCGGGGCTGCTCCTATGGGTCATCAAACGGAAGGACCGTCATGCCTGGGATGCTGTCGGATACCAAATTGTCGAGTCGCTGAATGTTGCCGTGGTCGCAGGATTGCCGGTCGCGATCGCCGCGTTCTTTTGGGCTAATCGGTTATGGCCTCTTAACGTACCGGAACGAGCGATGTGGGAAATGAACACGTTCTTTTTCCTATGGGCTTTATGCGTCGCGCACGGATTCCTCAGAAAAGGTTGCCTATGGGCATGGAAGGAACAAGTAGGCGCGGCCGCCACCCTGTTTGCGCTCCTGCCGCTGTTGAATGTGGGGACGACTGGCGATCATCTGTTGGTCTCGCTCCCGGTCGGCAATTGGCGATTGGCAGGCATCGATTTGACCTGTCTTGGAGTCGGGGGGCTCTTGTACTGGATTGCATGGCGTGTCGGGCGTCCTGCCGTGCCCGAGTCGCACGCGACATCAGCCCCGATCGTTGAAGCAGGTTAGGAATGAGGGCGGTGGAAATCGCACTGTGCTACAACGGCTTGCTGGCACTGTGCTTGGCGACGCCCAAGCACTATCGACAACTTTTCTCCCATATGCCTACGGACGTCTCTCGGTGGGCTTTCAGAACCGCCGGCTGGTTGGCGGTGGCCGCTTCATTCTTCTCCGCAGTCGGTTCAAACGGCTGGTCCTTTGGTCCGATAGAATGGGTAGGGATGATCGGTGTGACAGGACTGGCGCTGATTTTCCTATGGCCGTTCCGGCCCCGAGCGGCGACGATCCTAGGCGGCTTTGTCCTTCTGATGGCTTTGGCCGGCAAAGCGAGTTGATCTCCAACCCGCGCGCTATCACCCCCACGGTATCAAAGTCCCCTTGGTCGCTGGGCGCTGGTTTCCATCTTGCGGGTGGGGCTAGACAGCCCCACGGTGCCTTGCTATAATAAATTCTGATAGTGTTTCTCAATATCATAGCTAGCCGCTTTTCGAGGCCAACGTCTTCCGGGACAGAGCCCACGGCATCAAGAGATGCGCGTGGGTTTTTTATGCTGCAACCTGAGGCTGAGATGATAAATCTGACCTGCGACGAGATTGAGCGTTTGTTCTACCAACACCGATTCGAGCTGACTAGGCGCCTGTGCCGAATGGTGCGATGTGAGCAAACCGCCGCTGATTTAGCGCAGGAGACCTATCTGCGCCTGGTCAATCTAGGGCAGACGACATCTGTCACCTATCCACGAGCATTGCTGTTCCGAACCGCTACGAATCTTGCTATCGATTATCTTCGCAAGGGGAAGTCGGAGCGGCAGAGCGGTGAAACATTGGATCACGCGGCGGATGTCCCGTCCAGCGCGCCTTCGGCGGAGCGAGCCATGTATGACAAACAACGGCTTCGCGTGTTTTCCCGGGCGATCGACTCGCTTCCGCACCGCTCTCGCGAGGCTTTTCTTCTCCACCGAGTCCACGATCGCCCGTATCGAGACATCGCGTCCTATCTTGGTGTGTCGGAGAGCGCAGTAGAAAAGCTCATCATGCGGGCTCTCCTGCATTGCCGGACATTCCTGCGAGAAAACGATGCAGACTGACATGAGGGGCTGGCACAGGTATTCGTCTGACGATATACTCGGGCGGTTCCTCAGGCTCCGGCAGGGTCTGAACGTGGCGCGCTGCAGGCATGACACCATCGGACTCCGATTCCGACATAGACTCTTCGTCCGGCATCGGCAGAACTCTCGAAGAACAAGCTATAGCTTGGTTTGTTCGGCTGCGGTCTGACACCCTTCCAGAAGAGGATCGCCGGGCATTCGAGTCCTGGCGTCGGCAAAATCCCGCTCATGCGCTTGCCTTTGATGAAGTCTGCCGGCTTTGGGATGATCCGTCGCTGAAAGCCGCTGCAGCATCAGCGGCCGCTGTGGAAGCGCTCTTGCCCTTGACACAGCGTCGGACCTCCGCACGAACGAGACGGATTTGGCATTGGGGTGCGCTCGCCACCGCCTGCGCAGTAGCGATCGTTGTGGCGTATCAGTTGGATATTGTCGTCCGGCTGAAGGCTGACCACCGGACTGCCACAGGCGAACAGCTTCAGATCGAACTCCCTGATCGCTCCACGGCTACCCTGAATACCAAGAGTGCCATTGCCGTCAACTTCGACGGGATGGCCCGCAAAGTTCGGTTACTCGATGGAGAAGCCTTTTTTCAGGTCGAACCGGATCAGGACCGGCCGTTTTTGGTCGAAGGACAGCAGATCGTCTCCCGAGCTGTAAGTACCAAGTTTCTCGTGCGTCGGCAGTCGGATGAAATTCGCGTCACCGTCGTAGAGGGGATCGTCGAGTTGGCTTCGACCGAGGGTGGATGGGAACCTATTCAATTGACGGCCGGTCAACAGACCGCTGTCGACAGTCACGTGATGGGACCCATCCGCCAGGTCGATGTGCAGGCCGCGACCGCCTGGCTGCGCGGGCGTCTTATGTTTGAGAATGTCCGGCTCGCAGAGGTCATCGATGAGATCCGTCGATACCACCGTGGGGTGATCGTGATCTGGGGTCCAACTCTTGGAGATATGAGGGTAAGCGGAAGCTATACCCTTACTGATCCTGACGAGATTCTCGCTACCCTGGCCCAGACCCTTCCGATACACATGGCTCATCTCGGGAGTCGAGTCGTCGCTCTTTTCTAGGCCTTCCCACCACAAAAAATTGCAGGCGACGTGAGGGACCCCTTTCGTATTCCGTCATATGGGGGCGGTCGGTTAGTGTGCTGCATTTTTCACTAGATACGGACTTATCTTCTGCGGAGAGGAAATATGACGAATCCAGCTGGCAACGTCGCGCGGAAAGGGTGTCGGCATCCGCGGGTTGCTCGCTCCTGCCTGATTTTGATCCTGGCCTTGGGAACGTGGCCGCAATTTGCGCAGGCGGTCTCATCCGGCTCTGCGCAGGCGGTCCCCATGTCGTTCAACATACCTCCACAACCACTAAGCTCAGCATTGAACTCGTTTGCTGAGACATCCGGGGTCCAAGTGAGCTACCCGTCACAGTTGGCGGCGGAGGCGACCACCGCGGGCGTGAGCGGGACGTATACGCCGGACGCGGCGTTACGAACACTTCTCGTCGGCACGGGAGTGACCTATCAGTATACGAATGCCGCGACCATCACTCTGGTTCAGGCCTCTCCGGAGGCCGTACCGCTGGAAGGTCAGGATCAGCCCGTACAGCCTGAGCCTCAACCGGAAGCCTTCGATTTGGCGGAGTCCAAGCCGGTCAAGGTGCCGGAGGTGATTGTCAAGGAGGCGAAGGAACGGAGCGATTCCTATACGACCGATGAGGTGACGACGGCGACCCGTCTTCCCGTCCCCGTTCAAGATCTTCCTCGTTCTGTGGAGACGGTTACGAGACAGGTCCTGGACGATCAGAAATTGATTCGCATGAACGATGCGCTTCGCAATGTCAGCGGAACCTCGATGCCCAGCACGCAGGGCGGTCGAGCTGGTGATTTCATGATACGTGGATTCCAAAGCGACACCAACGTGTTCAAGAACGGGTTCAGGGAAGACAGCACGTTTGCAGCGCGTGCAGCCCGAGATGTGGCCAACATCGAAAGCATCGAGGTCGTCAAGGGACCTCCCTCCTATTTGTTCGGCCGGGCTGACCCAGGCGGCATCATCAACCAGACCACGAAAAATCCCCTCCGTCACAACTATTACTCCGGGGAAATGATCATCGGCAGCTACAATTTGTACCGCCCGAACATCGATATCGGTGGTCCAATTAACGAGAACAAGACGTTGACCTACCGGTTCAACGGTGTCTATGAAAATGCCGAGAGCTATCGTCAAGGCGTCAAGACCGAGCGGCTTTTTCTTACGCCGACGTTCGGGTGGGAATTTGGCTCGCGGACCACGTTTCGATTCGAAGGCGAATATCTGTACGACAAGTCACCGATCGATCGTGGGCTCGTGGCGGTAGGCGACGGGCCGGCCAACATTCCCATTAGCCGGTTCCTCGGCGACCCCACCAAACAAGGGTACATCAACCAGGGAAAAGCAACGATTATCATGTTCCATCAACTCAGCGACCAGTGGAAGGTTCGGAGCGCATTTCGTGCCGCTGTGTCGTCTGAGAAATACAACAGCCTCGAGTCATGGTTTATGGACGATGCGAGTGGAATCTTACAGCTGGCTCAGTTTCAGATACCCACACTTGTTCAGAGCTACTATTGGCAGAACGAGTTGCACGGGAACGTTATGACCGGACCAGTGAAGCACAAGCTCATGATGGGCGTGGAGTTGGGAAGGGAAAACGCCAGCCAGCAGCAGTATTCCGATACTGCCGGTGCCGCACCGTTGAACACCATCAACATCTATGATCCGGTCTACTCCTTCGTGTCGAATCCGTTGGACCTGCAGTCCGATACCTCGACGACGAACAACATCATGGGTATCTACGCCGGTGATCAAATCGACCTGCTCGACAACCTACACCTCCATGCGGGCGGTCGATTCGATATTTTTGAACAGAAGCAAATCAATCGGCCAAGCGTGTTCAGCCCGGACGGAGGGTCGGACACGCAGTCCGACAACGCGTTTAGTCCGTCGATCGGCTTGACGTACCAGCCCACCAAAGCCATCGCGCTGTTTGCCGATTACACTCGCTCATTTCTCCCCCAATCCTCCATCGCGCGAGGCGTCGACGGACAGTTGTTCAAACCGGAGCGAGGAACACAATACGAAGCAGGCGTCAAGTTCCAAGCGTTCGAGGGGAGATTACGGTCAACAGTCGCCGTGTTCGATATTACGAAAACCAATGTGCTCACGCCGGACGTCAGTCAGGGGCCCAGCTCCGGATTTTCGATCGCCACAGGGGAGCAACGGAGCAAGGGCGTCGAGTTCGATATCGCCGGTCGAATCATGCCCGGCTGGGACATCATTGCAAACTACGCCTATATCGACGCACGAGTCACTCAGGACAATTTTTTTCAAACTGGCAGCCGACTGCCGAACGTCCCGCTGAGTCAGGGCAGCCTATGGACCACCTATTTCTTCCAAGAGGGGTTGATTAAAGGATTTGGAGCAGGCATTGGCATGTATGCACAAGGTCAACGAAATGGGCTTCTCCAATGTCAGAACCCAGCAGACTGTCAGCAACAGTTCCAGTTGCCTGGCTTCGTGCGCATGGATGGGGCTCTCTACTATCGCAAGCCCGAAGTATTCACGAGGACCAATTTGCTGGCGGCGATCAACTTCACGAACCTCCTGGACCAACGGTATTTCGTAGGGGCTCAGAACTTCCGGGAGATCATCTATACCGGGGCTCCGCTCACCGTGCTGGGGTCGATCAAGCTGGAGTTCAACTGATCCACGCGTAGACCCCAGGCCTCTTCGCGACCCCTGGGAGCCACTCGATATGCAGCTTCTCGCAGCTTGAAAGTGCGCGCGATACCATGGGTTGTCGATGGCGGGAGGAAAAGATTCGACCGGTATGGCTGCGACGTGTCGGACGACTGGTTCAGTTGTCTGAGGGCCGGCAGAGAGCACAACTTGCGTACAACTCCGGTTTTTCAGCCGACAGGCTGAAGCCGTTCGTTGCTGCAATCTCCTGCCGTAATCGTTCGATCTCCTGATTTTCAAACTCTGCAACGCTTCCAGATGTCGTTCAGCCAAGGTGGTCAAGACGGCCTCTCGCGGCGGTATGACTCTAATGTGTCTACGCTTCGGCACTATCTTTCGGCCCAGATTGTTCGCCCTCTGTGTGGATCCATTTGGAGAAACCCTTGCAGAGAATACGCTCGAACAGCCGTACTGGCCATGCCCGCCAATCTATCAGGGGCTGTGAATTGGTCTCCGCACAATTCCTGCCATCACTTTCCTGCATCCGGTCGCAGGGAAAAGTGCCTCGCGTGTGAGGGAACAGGTTTCTGTTCCGTCAATGGGAAGGATGGTAGCGATGGTGGAACGTGTCAGCCGCTCGATGTGCGGTTTGAAGACCAGGATTAGAGTCAGGACGGCAGCCGCGTACAACAAGCCGCTACCCAACGAATACATCGAGGTCTCGGCTCGTCTAGACCCTGGTCGATTTTGCCCGCCGGAGAGCCGACGCCTGCTCCGATCGAGCGGCGGATACGTTCATGCCGGACCGGGAGACTCACGCGTATGGGCTGACGTCCGGCGAGTGAGATCGCCGTGCGCGTGTGATCGGATCCTGGCTCCTGTCCCGCGAGGAGTCCGACACGTCGGTCGCCGTCCTGAAGGTCGCCAATACGTTGTATCGGGAAACTTTCCGGGTACTGCATGCCGTGGAGTTGGCCCAGCCACGGGCACCGATTCACGCCTTGTGAACCGGCGCCACGCTGAGCAGACAAGGAGGAACGCCCATCGATGGGAGAGGATGTACGAAGGGCTCGGGGGAAACCGGGACGATCGTGGGCGAGCACATGGACGCGGTCCAGAGCATTCAGGTTCACCAGTGCATCAGCGAGATTCCGGCCGGGGCAGCGAGAATTCAGCCATGAGATCGAAACCGGCCGCCGTGACGCAACCAAGTGGCGGATCGGCCCGATCATTCGTTACGGTTGACGAAAGAAAGCGCGCACAATGCGCCATGAATCGTGTTGCGGGTCCGTAACTGACAGGAGCTGATCGGCAGGGATGAATGTGAAGGGATTATCGGTTCTCCTCCTGGTCGCCGCACTCGCCGTCGTGTTGGTCGTGCGGGTGTGGGAGCGCTCCACCGAAGAATCGGCCGTCGCGCGGGAAACGTCCAGCCGGTCGATGCTTGTCGAGACGGTTCAGGCGTCGGTCGGAGTCGTCAACGAATCGATTCAGGCGGTCGGGACCCTGCAGGCCATCGCCTCGATCATGATCCGGCCGGAAATTTCCGGCATTGTCCGCCGGATTCATTTTTCGGACGGACAGCTGGTCGACCGCCTGGCGCCGCTCGTGCAATTGGACCAGGAAGAGCTGCAGGCGGAGGCCAACCAGGCCGTGGCCCAGGAGCGGCTGGCGCAACTGACGTACGAGCGGCTCAAGCGGCTGTCGGCGCAGCAGACCACAATCGTGCCGGCGCAGCAGGTGGATGAAGCGAGGCTGGCTCTGCAAGCCGCGACCGCCAACAGCGTGTTGTTCGGCACCCGTTTGAAGAAGAGCCTGATCAAAGCGCCGTTTGCCGGCACGATGGGACTGCGCCGCGTCTCGGTCGGAGACTATGTGCAACCGGGGCAGGACCTCGTCAATCTCGAAGACCTGCAGACGCTGCACGTGGACTTCAAGGTGCCGGAAGTGTGGCTCAGCCGGCTGTCCATCAACCAGGCCGTCGGCGTGGCCACCGATGCGTTTCCCGGCATGACCTTCCAGGGCACGGTCACGGCCATCGACCCGCGCGTCGATTCGGTGAATCGGACGATCGCAGTGCGA
Organism: Nitrospira sp.; assembly: GCA_029194535.1. NCBI lineage: Bacteria > Pseudomonadati > Nitrospirota > Nitrospiria > Nitrospirales > Nitrospiraceae > Nitrospira > Nitrospira sp. The sequence goes on from JARFXR010000001.1 coordinate 1,490,057, forward strand.
GCCGTCGTGCCGAATCAGGACGGCCGCCTGCGTCCCGGATTGTTCGCCACGGTCAGTGTGAGGCTCGGTCAAGATCTCCGCGCGGTGCTCATTCCGGAAGAAGCCGTCTTCATCCAGCGCGATCGATCGATGACGTACCGCGTGCAAGACGGCTCCGCCCGCCTGGTCGAACTGGTGATCGGCGCTCATGAACGGGGCTTGGTGCAGGTCAAGGAAGGCTTGTCGGCCGGCGATCAGGTCGTGCGCACCGGCACCCACAAACTTCATGACGGCATGGCCGTCGTGACCAAATGACCATCCGGATACGGCGAAGGTTGTAACGTTCCAGACGGTCCCGCCGTCGTTCAAACCTCCATGCGGCTCTCAACCCTGTCCATCCATCGGCCCGTTTTCGCCGTCGTCATGACCCTGTTGCTGGTTCTGTTCGGCCTCTTGAGCTACTTCGTCCTCGACGTCCGCGAATATCCGGACATCAAGCCGCCGGTCGTCTCCGTCCGGACCGTATATCCGGGCGCGGGGGCCTCGGTCATCGAGACGGATGTGACGACCCCGCTCGAAGACGTGCTGAGCGGAATCCAGGGCCTGCGCGCCATCACCTCCAACAGCCGGGAAGAAGTCTCGACGGTCACGCTGGAGTTCGAACTGAACCGCAATCTGGACTCGGCCACCAACGACGTGCGCGATCGCATCAGTTCGGTTCGCTCGCTGCTGCCGCTGGGGATTCAGGAGCCGCTGGTGAGCAAGGCGGCCTCCGACAGCACCGAGGTGGTCTGGCTGGCGGCTGCAAGCGACCGGCACTCCGAGCTGGAGATTTCAGACATCGTGGACCGCTTCGTGAACCCCAGGTTGGTGATCATCCCCGGTGTCTCGAACGTGGTGTTGGACGGGGAGCGGCGCTATGCCATGCGCATTTGGCTCGATCCCGGCATGCTCGCGGCGCGGCGGCTGACGGTGCAGGACGTGGAAGAGGCGCTGCGGGCGCAGAACGCCTCGATTCCGTCCGGCCGGATCGAAAGCGACCGGGTGGAGTTCGGCGTCTCGCTGAAGGGCTCGCTGCAGACGGAGAGCCAGTTCGGCGATTTGATCGTGGCCTACCGGGACGACTATCCGGTCCGGGTCCGCGACGTCGGCCGTGTGGAACTGGCGGCCGAAGACACGCGCAAACTGAGCCGGATCAACGGCGTGCCCTGCGTAGGGGTGGCCGTGATGAAGCAGTCGAAGGCCAACGCGCTCACGGTCGCGCGCGCGGTGAAAGAGCGCCTGCCGGAGATCACGGCCACGCTGCCCGAAGGCATCGCGTTGACGGTGGCGTGGGACAGCACGGTGCCCATCGAGCGGTCGCTTCACGAGGTGTATCTGGCCTTGGGAGTTTCGCTGCTGCTGGTGACGCTGGTGATCTTCGGCTTCCTGGGCAACGCGCGAGCCACGCTGGTGCCGGCCGTGGCCATTCCGGCTTCCATCATCGGCACGTTTACGGTGATGGCCCTCACCGGCTGTTCGCTGAACGTGCTGACCCTGCTGGCGCTGGTCCTGGCGGTCGGCCTCGTGGTGGACGACGCGATCATCGTGCTCGAGAACATTCATCGGCGCATGGCCGAGGGGATGCCGGCGATTCAGGCGGCCGTCGAGGGCACCAAGGAAATTTCATTCGCCGTGATCGCGACCACGATCTCGCTGGTGACGGTGTTCATCCCCATTGTGTTTCTGACCGGGGTTGTGGGCCGGCTGTTCGCCGAGTTGGCCATCGCGGTGGCGTCGGCCGTTCTGCTGTCTGGGTTCGTCGCGCTCACCTTGACGCCCATGATGAGCGGCCGGCTGGTGCGGGCGACCGACGGACCGTCTCATCAGGCGCTCAGCGAGCGGGTGTGGGGGCGGGTCATGGGACAGTATCGGCAGGGGCTCGTGCGCGCCATGCGGATGCACATCGCGATTCTGGTGATCGGCTTGGCCGCGAGCCTCGGCAGCCTGCTGATTCTCTTGCGTCTGCCCTCCGAACTTGCGCCCATGGAGGATGTGGGCTGGTTTGCGGGACATCTCACGGCCCCCCAAGGCGCGACCATCCGCTACACGGATACCTACGCGCAGGAGCTGGACAAGCTCATCAAGCAGATCCCCGAGGTGGATTCGATCTACACCGTCGTCGCGCGCGGCGACCGTCCCACCATCGTCAACCGCGCGGGTACGTGGGTGACCCTGAAGGACTGGAGCGACCGATCGCGCTCGCAGCAGGATATCGTGGCCGAGTTGAACGCGCAGATGCCGCAGTTGGCCGGCGTGAAGGCGTTCCTGATGAATCCTCCGGCGATCAGCGAAGGGTCGGAGAAGGGCTCCTTCCAGTTCGTCATCGGGGGCGTGGACTATCAGGAGTTGGAACAGACCGCCGAGAAGTTCCTGGCGAAGCTGTCGGAGCACCCGGGGTTCGTGGCGCCTGAGATCGATCTGGTGCTGGACAAACCTCACTTGGCCGTCGAGGCCCACCGTGCCAAAGCGGCGGATCTCGGCGTATCCGTGGCGTTGATCGGCCGCACGCTGGAAACCCTGCTCAGCGGGCGGGCCGTGAATACATTCTCGCGCAACGGCCGCCAGTACAACGTGATCGTGAAGGTGGACGACCGGCATCGGGAGAAGCCGTCGGACATTACCGAGCTGTACGTGCGGGGCAGGGGACAAGAACTCGTCCAGCTGAGCAACGTGGCCAGCGTCAGGGAAGAAGCGGCGCCGGAATCCCTCAATCACGTCGACCGCATGCGCGCCGTAATTCTCAGCGCCGGACTGACGGACGGCTTTACCATGGGAGACGCGGTGGCCTATGTCGAGCGCGAAGCGAAGACCATGTTGAACTCGGGGATGCGGGGCACCTACGCCGGGGAAGCCAAGGAATATGCGGAGAGCAATCGCAATCTCTATTTTACCTTCGGTCTCGCCCTAGCAGTCATCTACCTGGTGCTGTCCGCCCAGTTCGAAAGCTTTCGCGACCCGCTGACGATTTTGTTGGCCGTGCCCCCGGCCGTGACCGGCGGCCTGATCGCGCTGGTCCTGACCAAGGGCACGCTCAGCATCTTCAGCCAGATCGGGCTGGTGATCCTGATCGGCCTGGTGAGCAAGAACGCCATCCTGATCGTCGAGTTCGCCAACCAGCTGCGCGAGCGGGGGATGGACCGCGTGGACGCCGTAATCGAGGCGGCCACGCTACGGCTCCGGCCCATTCTCATGACGACCAGCGCCACAATCCTGGGCGCGCTCCCGTTGGCCTTGGCGTCGGGTGCCGGAGCGGTCAGTCGGCGGCAAATCGGGGTGGTCCTGATCGGCGGGCTCGTCGTCTCCACGATCGTGACGCTGTTCCTGGTTCCGGCGGGCTACGCGGCCGTGTCGGGCAGGAGAAATGTCTGGAGCGGCGAGGCAGCGGAACGGCGGGAGTCGGCGGGCGCTAGTCTTTTACCGTCACGGTCATCGTGACCGACTCGAGCGGGTTGTCGAATTCGTCGCGCGGCAGCGCGACGATCCTGTCGACCACGTCCAATCCTCGAAACACTTCCCCAAAAATACTGTAGCGGCGGTCGAGCCCGCTGTTGTCGGCCAAGCAAATGAAAAACTGCGATCCGTTGTCGTTGAAATCCCGAGTGCTGCTGCCGTCGCGCGGCGTCTTGGCCATGGAGATCGCGCCCCGCTTGTGCGGCCGGTCGCTCAGCTCGGGATTCAGCCAGAAGCCCGGTCCGCCGGAGCCGTGGCTGCGCCGGTCTCCCGTCTTGCTCAGCGGATCGCCTCCTTGCAAGACGAAGCCGGGGACGATCCGGTGAAACGTGGTTCCGTCGTAAAACCCCATCTTGGCCAGGTTCATAAAGTTTTCGACGTGCCGCGGCGCGGCGTCGGGATAGAAGCGGATCTTGATCTCGCCGAACTTGGTCGTGATCGTGGCCCGCGGATCGATCTTCTTGAACTCCATCGCCATGCTCCGAATGTAACAAGCCGGTCCTCTGCGAGGCAAGACCTCGGGGCAGTGTTGAGTCCTGGGTGCTGAGTGCTCAGTACTGGGTAGGGAGCATCTTTCACACCTCTGCAATCGCCGCTCAGCACTCAGGACTCAGCACTGTTCTCCCGCAGCCCTTCTCCCGGTTTGATCCGGAGCCACAGAGCCGCGCCGGTGAAGGCGACGACGCCGGCGGCGGCGAGCGACAGGGGCCAGCCCCAATAGCTGGCGATCCAGGGTGTGAGGACCGGCGAGATCGCGCCGCCGACGTTCGCGCCGGTGTTCATGAGGCCGGACAGCGCGCCGGCGTGGGTCTTGGACAGGTCGGTCGTGGAAGCCCAGTAGGCCCCGACGCTGAAATAGAGGCAGCCGGCTCCGGCGGACAGACAGGCGATCGCGAGCAACGGGGAGCCGGCGAAACCTCCGGCGATGATTGCGCATCCGGCCGCCGTCATGCCGCTGATTCCCGCAATCGCCCGTCCGGCTGTGACGCCGTAACGCGAGGCCAGCCGGTCGGTGATCCAGCCGCCCACCGGACAGCCGACCAGCATGGCGACAAACGGCGCAGCGCCGTAGAGACCGCCGCGCAACACGTCGAATCCCCGCACGTTCACCAGGTACAGGTAGAACCAGGACAGATATAGATAGGCGACATAGCCAAGGCACGTGTAGCTGAGCACCAGCCACCAGACCGTGGGCGTGTGGGCCAACCGACGCCAGGGCACTGGATCGCAGGACTCCGGCTTCGAACGCGGCGACGTCGGTCTCGTCGCCCCGTTCGGCACGCCGTTCGCAACCCAAGGATGCTCCTCCGGCCGGTTGCGAGCCAGCGTCCACCAAAGCAAGGCCATGGCCAGGCCGACTGCGGCAGAGAGGTAGAAGACGATCTGCCAGCCCCAATTCACCATTACCCAGGCGGCGATGGGCGGGGTGACGGCGGAACCCAGCCCGATCCCACCGATGGCGATGCCGATCCCGACGCCTCGCGCGTCGGCCGGCATCCAGTTGGCGACGGCGCGGTTAAAGCAGGGCAGGGCCACGGCCTCGCCGACGCCCAGCATGAACCGCACGGCGATGAGCGCGCCGAGGATCCCGGTGACCTCGGCCAAGGCCGAGGTCGCCGCCACCGCGGTGAAGGCCGAGCAGACCGACCACCACAGAAGGGCGCCGGTCAGGACGACTCTTGCGCCCCACCGGTCCGCGAGCCATCCGCCCGGAAGCTGAAAGAGTGCATAGCCGGCTACGAAGGCGGAAAAGACCCAGCCCATCTCCTGATCGGTCAGCCCGAACGCGGGCATCATGTGGCGGGCCGTGACGGAGATGTTCACGCGATCGATGTACGTCACCACGCTGGTGAGAAACAGCAATCCCAGAATAAGCCAGCGGATCGGCGTCGATGTGGGGGAGTATCCGTTCACGTGAGCGGTCCGTCCGCCGGGACGGGCGGGCATCGGATTATACCGGTCGACCGATGACGGCACCAGCGAAATTCTCGGAACGACGACGAAAATTCTCAATTCCGACGCGGACTTGGTAGATTTCTTATCCGGCCTCCGGTAAGATGATTCCAACGTCGCATGGGTCGTGCGCAGCCTGCCGCGACGCGGGCGGAGACGAATCCAGCCGACGAACCCCTGCCGGATTTCTGGAGAAATTGAGTGTCCCGCACACGCGTGGTGGTCGCCGTCATTGCTCTGGTCGTCGTGGGCGGCATCACCTTTCTGCTTCTGTCTCCCCAGCTCACCGGCGCCGATTACCTCAAGGATTTCTTCCTGCGGCAGCTCGAGCAAAACCTCGGACGGAAGATCGACGTGCACCGCATCAAGTTCACCGTCTTTCCGAGAATCCGGCTGGAGCTCTCGCAGGTTGTCATTCACGAACGCAATTCCGATCAGGTCTTTCTGTCCGCCAAGAAACTCGATCTCGTGCTGCGGCTCGTGCCGCTGCTTCGCAAGCAGATCGTGGGAAAACGGCTGACGATCGAAGAGCCCACCCTGACGCTCCGGCGGAACGCCGCCGGCCACTGGAACGTGCTCGATCGCGCCAATCCCATTCCGACGAGCGACGACGAAGCGCTCGAGCTGATGACCCGCATGTTCCGCATAAAGGAGGCCACGGTGATCGACGGCACGGTCATCGTGATCGACGAGGCCAGGCCCGATGGCGTCCGCACGGTGAAGTTGGAGTCCGTCGAGGCCGCGCTGGTCATTCATCTGGAGCGCAACCAGGCCGATGTGCACATCTCGGCCGACCACATCCGCGATCGGGAACGGTCATCCTTGTCGATGGCGGGCGCCGTCCGGAGGGCCGATCAACAGTCGATCGAGATGAGCGAAACGACGAGGCCTCCGCTTCTGTTTCAATTCGAGGGTACGGTGGAGGCGGTGGGGCTGAGCCTGCGCGGACTGGCGGATTTTTTCGGGCCGCGCCCGGTCCCGCCCAACGTGCAGGGTGCCGTCACCGTGCGGAGCAGCATGCGCCTCATTCCCGGTGTGGCGGGCTACGATGTCGTCATGTCGGATCTGACGGCCAATCTGGATCCGCTGGCCGCGAAGGGTCGCGCGAGCCTGTCGGGTCTATTGACGACGCAGCCGACCTTCTCGCTTACCTTTTCGGCGCCGCCGGTGCAGTTGAGCGACTTACTGAAACGCATTCCACCCGAATGGTTTCATCCCCAATTGCCCGCCGTAATCGAAGACCGTCGCATCAACGGCAAGGTGGAGGTCGTCTCGGCGACCGTGACCGGGTCGTACGGAGAAGGACCGCAGTTGTCCGTGACGGGAGAATTCCGCATCCGTGAGGGAGAAGCGCTCATCGGCGACAGCCATGTCCCGTCCAAGGATCTCTCGGCGGTCGTCCTGGTCGAAGCGGGCCGGATGCGTGTGACGAACTTGGGGGGGCGGTACGGAACGATCCAGATGACCGACAGCAAGGGGCTGATCTCGTTTCTGGAAGCAGGTCCTTGGATGGAAATGGAAATCTTGGGTACGATGGCGGCATCGGACCTGTTGCAATTTCTCTCGAAAACCGTCGAGTCGGAGCAGCTGTCGAAGGTGCTGGGGGAAGCCCGGGACGTGGAGGGGGTGGCCAAGCCCACGTTCCGGCTGGTCGGGCCGTTGACACAGCCGGGAGGCGTCACGTTCGCGGGTGGCGAAATCACGGCGCAACAGGTGAGCCTGAGCCATCCGTCGCTCCCGGAGCGGATGACGGACATCCAAGGGCGTTTCGTTCTGGCCGAAGGGGAGACGCAGTTCGATCAGGTCAGCGGCCATTTGGGCGACTTGACCGTGCAGGTCCAGGGCGGCATCACGGGCGGCGGCACCAGCTCGTTCCGTGACCTGCTCGTGCGGGTAACCGGCGACTCCTTGCACCTGACGCAGGTGCTGCCGATGAAACACATTCCCAAGGGAATGGTCCAGGGTCTGACCAGCGTCGCGGTCGCGCTCAGAGGTCTGACCTCCGTGCCCGAGATGCGGGGCGAGATCGTGCTGACGGAATCGAAGGTGATCTGGCCGGAAGTGTTGGAGAAGCCTGTCGGCGCGCCGGCCACCATCAATTTCGAAGGGCATGTGGCGCCGAAGGGAGGGCTGACCCTCACGCACATCGAGGCGGACGTGCCGCCGCTGCGTCTGCCGGTAAAGGGGAATATCCGGCTCGGCGAGCGCGTGTCGATCGATGCGTCCCTGGCGACCGGCACCGTATCGCTCTCCACGGTGCCCGAATGGATTACCAAGGGGGGATTCGAGGCGGGCAACGTTGAAGTGTCGCTCGACGTCAAGGGCAAAGGCGCCGACTGGCGAATGTGGAAAACCAACGGCTGGCTGGCCCTGAGCAACGGGCTGGTCAACGTCAGGGGTGCCGATGGCCCCATCCAGGACCTGTACGTGCGCCTGCAGTTCAATCGCGACGCGGCCGAGCTCAAGCGCCTGTCCTTCCGGCTCCTCGACAGCGACCTGGTGATGGAAGCGATGATCCGAAATTGGGCGACGAAGCCGGCCATCTCGGGGAAGATGGAATCCAACCAGATGGATCTGGATCTGCTGATTCCTAAGGGCGAGCGGTCGCCCATGCGGGAATTCTTGGAGACCCTGGCGGCGACGAGCCGGGTCGCCATGACGGCCTCCATCACACGCGGGCACTACAAGCACCTGAAGTTCGGCGGCCTCTCGGCCCGCATCACGATCCAGGACGGCGTCCTCGACGTAGATCGGATCTCCGGTCAGTCGACCGACGGTGAAGTCGCCGGCCGGATCGCCGTGCAGTTGCCGCGCCACGAGCCCGCGGAGGCGGAAATCTCCGTGCGGGCCACCGGCGTGCCGGTCAGCGACATCCTGCGGCTCGTGGGGAAGAACGAGGGTGGAGTGACCGGAGAGATCCGCATCACCGGAACGATCCGCGGCCACGGCCGGAACCCTCACGGGGTCTATCCCACGCTGAACGGGAAGGCCGACATCCTAATCGAGAACGGCCACATCTTCAAATCGAAGGAGCGGGTGACCTGGAAGATCATCAGCATTCTGAACCTGCCGGCCGTGCTTCAGGGCAAGGTGGATCTGGAAAAGGAAGGCCTGCCGTACAACAAGATCACCGCGACCGTGACGGTACGCAACGGCCTGTTCGAAACGGAGAACATGATCATCGACAGTCCGATCGTGAAGATCACCGCAGCCGGCAACTACGATCTTCCGACCGACCAGGGCGACATGGTCTGGGCCGTGAGCCCGTTCGGGTCGTACTCGCAGTTCCTCAAGACCATTCCCTTGTTCGGGCGCCTGTTTGCCGGCGACCGCAAGGGCGTGGCGACGGCGATGTTCTCCGTCAAGGGCAGCATCGAAGATCCGGAGGTGACCTACATGCCGATGAAGTCCTTCGCCACCGGACTGACGGGATTGGGGCAGCTCGCCGTCGATGTCTTGAAGAACACGGTGATGTTGCCGATTGATCTCATGACGCCCGATGAGGACAAGGCGTCGCCCAAGGACGTCCCGGCCCCGTCGTCGCCTTGACCGGTCTCTGACCCCGTGCTAAGGTCCAGCGGGTAGCCAAGCCATGTCTCGATCCGCTTCGCAATCACACAAAGCCGTCCTGTTCATCGCCGCCAGCGAGACGGACGCCAATCTCTACTACGCGACCAAATTCATCGCGCCGGATCCCTTCATCTATCTGGAGATCAAGGGAGAGCGCCTCCTCGTCATGAACGATCTGGAGATGGATCGGGCGAAAAGCCAGGCCTCGGTCGATCGCGTGCTGTCCTATTCCGAGATCGAGAAACGCGCGCGCGATCAGGGGGTCGCGTCCCCAGGCAGCGTGGACATCGTCCACGTCGTGTTGCGCGACGCCAAGATCAAACAGGTGCTCGTGCCGGGCAATTTTCCCTTCCGCCACGCGAGCCGCCTGCAGGAATTGGGGTATCAAGTCCATGCGAAGCCGGACCCGTTCTACGAGCAGCGCGTCGTGAAGACCGCCGAAGAAGTTCGGCACATCGAGAGCGCCCAGCGCGCGACGGAAGCGGCTGTCGCCGCGGCCCACACCGTGCTTCGCCGGGCGACAATCGTGAGGGCCGAATTGTGGCTCGACGACGCCCCGTTGACCTCCGAGCGAATCAAGAAACTGATCAACGTGAAGCTAATGGAGGCCGACTGCGTCGCCCAGCACACGATCGTGGCCGGGGGCGAGCAGGCCTGCGATCCCCACAACGAAGGCAGCGGACCATTGCCGGCGTACCGCAGCATCATCTTCGACGTGTTTCCGCGCTCCGCGACGACGCGCTACTTCGCCGACATGTCTCGCACGGTCGTCCGAGGCACGGCCAGTCCCGAGCTCGTCCGACTGTATCAGACCGTGAAGGATGCGCAGGAAGAGGCCATTACCAAGATCAAAGACGGCGCCGACGGCATGAAAATCCACCGCGGCATCTGCGACCGATTCGAAAAAGCCGGCTACAAGACCGGCCTGGTCAACGGCCGTATGCAGGGCTACTTCCACGGGACCGGCCATGGCGTCGGACTCGACATCCACGAAGCCCCGCGCATCAGCCGCACCGGATCGCTGTTACAGGAAGGCCACGTCGTGACGGTCGAGCCGGGGCTTTACTATCCGGGCTTGGGTGCCGTCCGCATCGAGGACATGGTGCTGGTTACGAGCGATGGGTGTCGGAATCTGACGGACTTTCCGAAGATCTTCGAATTGGGTTAGTTCCGATTCGTCTGGCTCATCGCTAGTCGCATCCCTTCCAAGGCCTACCCAAGCATGACCTTCTCCTTTCGCTTCCTTGACGATGTGGCGCTGGCTGATATGGCCTTCGAAGCCGACGGCGACTCAGTTGAAGCGCTGTTTGCCGGCGCCACACGGGCCTTGCTCACGACGTTGGCTGATCCGGCCACGGTCGGTTCGTCGTGGGAGCGGGCAATCGAACGTCGGGACGCAGACTTGCCGCAATTGCTGTTTGACTGGCTCTCCGACATCGTCTATTGGAAGGATGCGGCAGGCGTCGTCTTCCACGATGCACCGCTGGCCCTCGCCAGGGAAGAAGAGCAATGGGTGCTGAAGGCGCGGCTGATCGGCGCGCCGGTTGATCGAGAGACACAGGAGCTCCACAACGATGTGAAGGGAGTGACCAAGCATCTCTATGCGTTGCGTCAGGTGCACGGCCACTGGACAGTACGGGTGGTATTGGATGTGTGACAGGAAAGGTTAGGGCTAAGGTTGAGGTTGAGAAGCGTACGGATTGAAGACGTATGAAACTGCATACGGACATGCGGGTGAATCGTGTCACGGATGAAATCTGGGAGGTTCCTGTCTCGGAAAAATCTGGCATGCTCGTGCCCGCGCGCCTCTACGCGACCGAGGCGGTGCTCCGCTCCATGGACTCGGGAGTGTTCGATCAGGTGACGAATGTCGCCTGCCTGCCCGGCATCCAACGCTATGCCCTCTGCATGCCCGACGGCCATTGGGGCTATGGTTTTCCGATCGGCGGCGTGGCGGCTTTCGATGTGAGCCACGGGGTCATTTCGCCCGGCGGGATCGGATTCGATATCAACTGCGGCATGCGGCTGATCCGCACTGATTTGACCTTGGACGACGTGCAGCCGCGGTTGGAACGACTCATGACCGAATTGTTCCGGCGCGTGCCGGCCGGCGTGGGAGCTGCGGGATTTGTCCGATTGAATCGCCGATCGTTCGAAGAGGTCATGACCGACGGCGCGCGCTGGTGCATCGAGCAAGGATATGGCTGGCACCAGGATCTCACGAAGATCGAAGAGCGGGGCTGTATTGGCGGCGCCGATCCCTCGAAGGTGACCGATCATGCTGTGGGTAGAGGTATCAATCAGCTCGGCACGTTGGGATCGGGCAATCACTATCTGGAAGTCCAGGTGGTGTCGAACGATCGGGTGTTCGATCCGGACGCCGCTGCCGCACTGGGCATCACCGGCCACGATCAGATCGTGGTAATGGTGCATTGCGGGTCGCGAGGCTTCGGCCATCAAGTGGCGAGCGACTACCTCAAGGTGTTCGAGAAGGCCATGCGACGCTACGGCATCTCGGTGAAGGATCAGCAACTGGCCTGTGCGCCGTTCAGCTCGAACGAGGGCCAGGACTACTTCGCGGCGATGAACTGCGCCGCCAATACCGCGTTCGCGAATCGGCAGGTCATCACCCATCAGATCCGCGAGGCCTTTGCCGCCGTCTTCGGTCAATCTGCGGAAGAGTTGGGCATGGAGCTGGTCTATGACGTCGCGCACAACATCGCCAAGGTCGAACGGTACGTCGAAGGCGAGCTGCTGGTGCATCGCAAGGGATCGACGAGAGCCTTCGGGCCAGGACATCCGGAGTTGCCCGAGGCGTTTCGGCAGATCGGCCAGCCAGTTATTTGCGGCGGATCGATGGAAACCGGCTCTTATCTGCTGGTCGGAACCGATCGGGCCGTGCAGGAGACCTTCGGCTCCACGATGCACGGATCGGGGCGAACGATGTCGCGCGCGCAGGCCAAGAAGTCGGTCCGAGGCGAGCAACTCCAACAACAGATGAAACAACGCGGCATCGTGGTGAAGGCCGTGTCGATGTCGGGGCTCGCAGAAGAAGCGGGCTTCGCCTACAAGAATATCTCCGAGGTGGTCGAGACGGTCGATCGAGCGGGAATCACAAAAAAAGTGGCGGAACTCAGGCCGATTGGCAATATTAAGGGATAGCAGAACGCTGAAAAAGACTTCCAGCTTCGTTCTCGCATCGCTCAAACCCTCAACGTACCATCAGACGTACGCTTCGGGTTTCGCTCGCTACGGCCTTGCCGGACAGTCTTTTGAGCGTCCTGCGCGTGACGTGGGCAGCCGAACATTGAGAGGTCCTGAGATGGAGCAACGGCACAGCCAGCGGTTTCCGGTTCGGTTCCGCAGTTCGTTCACCTCGCTGAACATCGTGGGGGGAGACGGCGCGTTGATCGATCTGTCGCTGCGTGGATGCCGGATCGACAGTGCGGTTGAAGTGCGGCCCGGCACGTCGCTGGAACTGCGCATCCAGGCGGCAGATGAGGAGCCGCCGTTGAAGGTCCAGGAGGCGGTCGTCCGCTGGAGCCGTCCGCGTCAGTTCGGTCTGGAATTCGTGACCCTCGGTCCGGAAGAATGGGCCCGCCTGCAGCACACCGTCACCCAACTCGAACGTCATCCCTACCAGCGAGCTGCTTCGGACGAAGACTCTCAAGCGGCTTGACCCACCATCGTTCTATCCCAACGGGCCTGCGCCGCTAAGTTTTCAGCCGGTGGCCGTACAACAGCGTGATGTTGATGCGGCGGCTGAGGTAGTCGTCTTTGAAGGCGATGTGGTCGCTTTCATGGAAGAGATCGGAGTTGAAGATCACGGCGCGGTTCGCGCGGTAGGGAATCTTGATCGTCTCGGCGCCCACCTCCTTGAGCCAGGCCAGAATCTTCGGCTTGTTCCGGTCGCTGTTGTAGTCCTTGAAGTTCCAGTCCTTGGGCGCTTCCTTGTCGTAGACGACCAGGCCTCCGGCGGAGGGGTCGCGGTTCGCCTCGTCCGGCGTAATCCAAAAATTCACGTTGACCGCCGCGGCGTCGGCATGGATGTTCAGCCCTCGACGCGCGCTGTCCTGCTTGAAGGCCCAAGCCTGCGTCAGCCGGTGGTGGGTGAAGATGCGGGGAAACTTCAGGCGCAGCTCTTCGGCGATCTGCAGGAGAAGCGGGGAGGCGAAGCCGTCGCCCAGGAACGCTCCGCAATAGCCGTTTTCGTAATCCTTCTTCCAGATCGTCGCGTCCAGACAGAAGCGGCGCAGCGCCTCCAGCGCGGCGTCGTTCACGAGCCCGTCGACGAACGTGACTTCAGGATGCTTGCCGAGATAGCGGGACTCGACGGCCGCGACGTCGAGCGCGCGGTTGAGGGCGCCGCCTTCGATGCGCCGGGGAGGCTCGCTGTAGAGTATGCGATTGAACGCCGGCGCGACCGAGGCGAGCGCGTCCGTGGTGATGGTCACGCGATTACCGGCGGTCGTGTCGTCGTCCAACAGCCGCTGCAGCCGGATCAGCGAATCGAGCTGGGCGCGATACTCCTCGCCGAGCAGTCGGCGATCGAGGAGATGGTGTGTCTGCTCGACTTCGTGTTTGATCCGGGAGCGATAGGTGGCCTGTTCAGTCGGCGCCTGGCCATGGTCGTGTCGCGCTTTGGCGATTTGCGAGAAGCAGGATACCGCTTTGTCGTCGTTGCCTACCCAAATGGAGGCGATGCCTAGATTATAGAGCGCCTTCTGGTAGCCGGGCATCAACGACAGTGCCTGCTGAAAGGACGCGATGGCTTCATGCAGCGTGCCGGCTTCCATCAAGGCCAGGCCCAAGTTGTTCAGCGCTTCCACATGCTGAGGCTTCGCCTCCAACGCGCGGCGGAACGAGCCGATCGCCTCATCGACCGCGCCCTGTTCCTGGAGGGCGACGCCCAGGTTGTTGTGCAGTTCCGGATGTGTCGAATTGATCGCCAAGGCCCGTCGGTAGACGTTGACGGAGTCATCGAGGCGGCCCTGGTCTCGGAGCGCGTTGCCGAGGTTCATCAGCGCTTCCAGGTGACGCGGGTTGAGGGACACTGCTTTCTCATAGGCCGTGACGGCGTGCGGCAGTCTGCCGGCTTTCTGGGCGACCACGCCGAGGTTGAACCAGTAGAGGGGCGAGGCAGGCTGCTGTTCGACCGCGGCGGTCAACTGCTCGAGGGCCTCGTCCAGCCGGTTCATCCGGTAGGACAACAGTCCGAGCAGGTGCAACGCGTCCGGATGGCGGGGCGCGATGGCGAGCGCCTGACGGTAGGCCTGTTCGGCCTCCGCCAATCGGCCGGCCTGGTGGTGTGCCTTCCCTTGGTTCAGCCAAGGCGTCACATCTTGAGTGCCTCTCCGCGCATCCAGCCGTCGTCGTTCCGCTCGATTCATGGTAGATCTGTTCACACTAACTGAAACCGGAGGGGCCGGTCAAAGCCGCTTGATATAGATGGGGCTGATTTCCAACACGTCACGGGCTATACTCCTCTCGCCACGCCCATGAATGCCGAAGGCGGAACACCGCTTGTCCACCGGAAGGAGTCTCTCGCATGAAGGTCATCAATCTCTCTGACTTTCAACAGTTTAGCCATGAGAAGATGAAGAAGAACAATATCTTTCAAACGTCGCGGTTTTTCTGCGATGTCTACTGTTTTGAGCCAGGACAGGAGCAGAAGGGGCATGTGCACGGTGAGCAGGACAAGGTCTATCTGGTACTCGAAGGCCAGGGGACGTTTCAGGTGGGAGGGGAGCAGCAGGTCCTGCGCGCCGGCCAAGGAACGATGGCGCCGGCAGGGGAGGAACACGGGGTAAAGAATGATAGCGGACAGCGGCTCAAAGTATTGGTCTTTGTCGCGCCGAATCCCTGAGGGCCGTACGTTTGGACGTCGGCGCTTATCTGTCCTTCTCGATTTTCTTCAACCGGCGGTCGAGCGCAAACCGGGTCAGGCCGAGCTGTTTGGCCGCCAGGCTCTTGTTGTAGTCGGCCAGCCGCAGCGTTTCCTCGATCACCGACTCTTCGATCTCGGCCAGCGTCTGCTTGCCGACCTCCATTTCGACCCGGATAAGATGCCCGTCTCCGCGCGCGACCGTCGTCGTGGTCTGTTTGGCCTGGTCGTGGAGCTCGCGTGGCAGATAGCTGGCGGTGAGCGTTCGCCCTTGGCAAAAGATCATCGCCCGCTCGATGATGTTCTGGAGTTCCCGGATATTGCCCGGATACGAATACCGTTCCAGCAGCGCCCGCGCTTCAGGGTCGATGTCGGCGACGTCCTTCCCGAACTCCTTGCCGTAGTGCAGCAGCGCCCTCATGCAGAGAGGCAGAATGTCCTCCACGCGCTGACGGAGCGGCGGCAGTTCGAGCGCCACAACGTTGAGCCGGAAGTACAGATCCTCGCGAAAGTTGCCGGCGGCGATCTCCTTCTTGAGATCCCGGTTGGTCGCGGCGATAAGCCGGAAGTCCACCGCGATGTCGTCCGTCCCCCCGAGGCGGCGGAATGTCCGCTCCTGCAGCACCCTCAGAAGTTTGGCCTGCATACCGAGGTCCAAATCCCCGATCTCGTCAAGGAACAGCGTGCCGCCTTCCGCCCGGTCCAGCAAGCCGAGCTTGCGCTGATTCGCGCCGGTAAATGCCCCGCGCTCGTACCCAAACAGTTCGCTCTCGAACAGCTCTCTGGGAATGGCCGTGCAATTGACGCCGATGAAGGGACTGGTCGCCCGGCCGCCGTTATGGTGGAGGACGCGCGCGACGAATTCCTTGCCTGTACCGGTTTCGCCGAGCATGAGCACGGTGCTTTTCGGGTTGTGGGCGATTTCCCGAATCTGCGCCAGGAGGACCTGCATGGCGGTGCTGTCGGCGATCAGCTGGGTTAGGGCATATTGGTCCATATCCTGCTCGGACTGGAAGCTCATGCGACGGCGGAGCGCCAGCAGTTCGAGCGCGCGGTCCAAAACTTGTTCCACCCCTTCGAGATCCACGGTTTTGATGACGAAATCGTAGGCGCCGAGCTTCATCGCTTCGACGGCGTCCTGGACGGTCCCGTAGGCGGTGAGCATGATCACGAGCGCGAACGGCGCCTTCAGCCGGCAGATCTTGAGCGCATCCAACCCGGAGAGCCCCGGCATCTTCACGTCGAGCAGCAGCAGATCCGGCACTTCGTGATCCAGCGCCTGCACGAGGTCTTCGCCCGAGGCGAACGCCGTGACCCGATGGTTGCGCCTGGTGATGCGTTTCGCGAGAGCCGAGCGGATCGCAGGCTCGTCGTCGGTGACAAAGATGGTCGCGTTCATAAGATCTCCCTCATCATGGTCATCGATGTCTTCAGCGGAAGCCAGAGCCGGGCCGTCGTTCCGCTCCCGACCTGACTGACCAGGGCGATATCGCCCCCATGGGCGTCCACGATGTTGCGGCAAATCGCCAGACCCAGCCCGGTCCCGTGCTGCTTCCCGCTGGTGAAGAAGGGCTGGAACACCTGGGCCAGGGCCCGCGCCGGAATGCCGGGGCCGGTGTCGACGATCTCGATCAGCACGCCCGGTTTGTCGTCGTGCGATGTCTCGGTCGCGTCGAGTTGCAGGGACCCGCCGTCGGGCATCGCGTCCAACGCGTTGTGGCAGAGGTTGAGCAGCACCTGCTTGATCTGATCGCGATCCGCATAGACCATGATCGCCCCGTTGGAAGGCTGCGTCACGGTGACGTGCTGGGCGTGAATCTTCGCGTCCAACAGTTTCAAGACGTCCTCGACGGCGTCTTTGAAGAGCCAGGAGGTCGGCACCAGGTCCCGAGGGCGCGCATAGTCGATGATCTGATTGACGATGCGATCCAACCGTCTGGTCTCGTTCAAGATGATATCGAGATCGGCGCGCTTCGGATCGGTGGGGTCGGTCTCGTCTCGCAGCAGCGAAGCGGTGGACCCGATGCCGACCAACGGGTTCCGGATCTCGTGCGCGATGCCGGCGGCCACCTGCCCGAGCGTCGCGAGCCGCTCGGCCCGGCTCAATTGCGTCTGCATGTCGTCGAGCGCCGTGATGTCGACGTTGAACCCCTGATACATCGTGGGCTGTCCTTCCGCGTTCTTGATCGGAATACGCCGGCTCAGGACCTTGCGCGCCGTGCCGTCTGGCCGCACGAAGCGGAAGACCGTTTCGTAGGGCATACCGTCGGCAACCGCCTGCTCATATTCCCGCAGCACGCGGTCGCGATCGTCCGGGTGGATCCAGTGACGGAAGGCTTCCGGTTCGCCCGCTTCGTCGGGATTCATGCCGGCCAGCGATTTGTTGTAACGGTTGCTGAAGGTGATCGTCATGCCGGAGGTCGTAAAGATGCCGAAGGGCGCGTGATCGACGATGTTGCGATATTTATCTTCCGACGCGGCAAGATTCTGGTTGAGCTCGCGCAGCTCGGCCTGATTCTTTTGGACGCTCGCGAGATGCTCCCGCACCTGCCGGCTCATGGTGCTCATACCGCGGGTCAATTCACCCAACTCGTCCTGTCTCGCGAGGGCCGGCACATCGGCCGGGAGGATGGCGTCGGACGACCGGACCAACTTGGCCAGGCTGATCAGCGGGCCGGTGATGGAGCGGGCGATGAGCTGAAGCGCCAAGATGAGCAGCACGAGAACCAGCGCGATGCCCCCCATGATGTGAGCCACCATCTGGTTGCGCGACTTGGCCATGTTGGCGAGCGCGTCGTTAAGCGCCTCTTGTTCTAAGCGGTCGAACCGCGCCATGTGCTCACGGGTGAGTTGCATGAGGGCGCGGCCTCGGCTCTGCTCGATATAGTGGATCGCTTCCGTCGTCCGTCCGCTCTTCACCAATTGGATCAGGTTTTCCTTCTCCTCCATCATTTGTTTGACCAGGCGTTGGGCCTGCTCGACGGCCTCGTATTGAGGCCGGTGGGGGCGGATCAATCCCAGCAACGTCTGCTCGACCGAGGGCATGTGCTGGTGTGCGTTTCTCGAGGGCACCAGGTAGGCTTCCTGCCTGGTCATCACGTATCCGCGGAAACCCGTTTCGTAGTCCACGATCAACCGCATGTATTCCGCCGCGGCGCGTTGCGCCACGTACACGCGATCGAGTTGCTCTTCGTCCTCCGTCAAGGCTTCAAGCCGTTGATAGGCGTCCAACCCCAAGACGAGGAACGCGACAAGAGGAATCAGGGAGGTCAGGAGCAGTTTGCGTGCGATGGGCAGATCGTTGAAGAGTCCGGAGATTCGTCGCCACATCAGCATGTGCCGCTCCTGGCGATCATCGTAAGGAGCGCCGAGAAGCCTTGTCAATTGCGTCGGCGCGGCGCGTTTGAGACTGTCGGACACCATGGCGGTGATGCGGGCCTCCTTGGCCCGTCACGGTTCGGTCGATCTCATGACGCCTCTGCCTCGCTCCGGAATGGCGGGGCGTGTGAAGGCCGGAGGACTGGCCTGCTGACCGAGCCGGTCCGCGCCGGGGCCGATGGCCGGAGCGAGCGGGAGATGAGCCTCGCCGAGGTCCGGGCTTTTCGGCGGAACGTGGGATCCCGAGTCCGGTTCGAGGCTCCGGCCGAGGGGACGCTCGCCGGACCGGTCCCGCATACCGAGGTCCGACTGCGTGGTGGGCGCCCGCGGAGCTGAGGTCCCATCCTCGATTGCTCGGACGATCGCCGAAGGCAGTCCGACGATCGGGATGCCGCTGCCCCTCACGTTACCGGCGATCACCTCCTGGGCCACGGATTCGGCGTTCGTCAATTCAGTGCCGTAGACGTCGGTCCGGTATTCGTCGGTATCGGCTTTGGCCAACGAAGACCAGACGGACCGGCCCGGTTCGCCGACACGAATCTTGGTGACGGTCGAGAGTCCCGGCCTCACGGGATGTTCGCGGATCTCGTCGGCCGCCAGCGCGATGCGGACCGGCACGCGCTCGATGATATGGATGAAGTTGCCGGTGGAATTGTCGGGAGGCAACAAGGCGAACGGGCTTCCGGTGCCGGGCACCAGGCCTTCGACCGTTCCGTGGAAGGTATGTTTGTCACCGTACAGGTCGACGCGGATCTCGGCCGGCTGGCCGGGGCGGATCTCGCCCAATTCAGTTTCGCGCAAGTTGGCTTCCACCCACAGGTGATCGAGCGGCACGATCGTCATGAGATTCGCGCCGGGCTTCACCCGGTCGCCCACCTGAGCCTTGCGCTTGGCGACGTAGCCGGATACCGGGGCGAGAATCCGCTGGCGGGCATATTCCAGATGAGCCTCGATGAATTCGTGCTTGGCCAATTCAACCGCCGGATGTTCCATGACCGTCGTGCCGCCGATCTGGGCGTCCAGGGCTTCGTATTCCGCCTCCGTTTCCCTGACATCGGCTTCGAGCGCCTGGAGCTGGTCGATGGCGTTTTGCAGCGTCTGCTTGGAGACGGCTCCGGTCGGGGAGGCCAGGCGGTAGCGCTCCGCATCGTGGCGAATCACGTCGAGCCTGGCGTGGCGGGCGGCCAGTTTTTCTCCCACCTGCCGCTGCGTGAGGAACAAGGCGTTGATCCGGCGGACAGTTTCGCCGAGGCGTCCCCGCGCGCGTCCCAAGGTCGCGTAGGCCTCGTGTTCGTCCAAGCGGATCAGTACGTCGCCTCGATTCACGAATTGGGTTTCCTCGAAGAGGACCTGCGTGATGATGCCCGTCGCCTGCGCGGCGACCGGCACGAGATTGCCCGTCACGTAGGCGTTGTCCGTTTCGACCCAGTGGCGCGAGACGGTCCACCAGTAGGCGCCGTAGGCCGCACCGGCCAGGATCAGCGCGGCCGTGACGGCCAGCAGGCGCCGGTTGCGCTGTCGTCGAAGTGCCGCGTCGTCCATTCCTGAATCTTGGATCATCTTCGTCGTTCCATGCTCAACGCTCAGCCGGCCTGTTGCACCGGCCGCTTGCTCACGTCGTCGTTGCGATAGCCGCCGCCGAGCGCTTCGATCAGGTCCACGGCGGCGACCAGCTGGTCGCTTTCGAGCGCCCGCAGGGCATATTCCTGCTCGAGCACCGGGTAGCGGTGGCGCAAGACCTCCCGATCGTCGTCCAGTCCGGAGATCAGCCGCACCTTCGCCAGCCGCCAATCCTCGCGCAACGCTGCGACGAGCCGGTGGTGCGACTCGAGCATCTCGCGGGTGGCCTGCCAGGCGCTGAGGCTGTCCGCCACCTCGCGCAACGCGCCGAGGAGCGTGTCGTTGTACAATTCCACCGCCGCGTCGTACTCCGCCCGGTGCGCGGCGAGTTCGCCGCGCAGCCGGCCCCCTTCGAAGATCGGCAGGCGCAGGCCCGGCGCGATGCCGTAGGAAAAACTCTGCCCGCTGAACAAGAAGTTGGCGAGCTTGTCGGCCCCCTTGGTGAGGGTCAACGCATTGAAGCCGACGAAGGCGGTCAGGTCGATCGTCGGGTAGAACTGGGTTTTGGCCACCTTCACCATTCTGGCCGCCGAATCGGCGCGATACAGGGCAGCCGCCAGATCAGGCCGATGCACCAACAACCCCATCGACAGATGCTCCGGTACGGGAATCTGTTCGGGAATGGCGACGCCGGATTTGCCGAACAGGCGAAGCGCCTCATCCGGTCCCTTCCCCATGAGGCGGGCGAGCAGGTGACGCTGGACGTCGAGCTGATCCCGTACCCCCGCCAGACGTTTGATCGCAGCCTCATACTCCGCGACGCTCTGCTTGACCGCCAGATCGGTGTCCAGGCCGAGCTGGTAGCGGGTTTCGGCGAGCCGGCGAAGCCCCCGGCGAAGGTCCACGATCGCACGGACCAATTCGAGCTGTCGGTGAAGGGCCTGGCCGCGAAAATAGGCACGGGCGATTCCGGTCGTCAGCCGGAGGCGGATCTCGGCCCTCTCGGCCTCTTCGGCGGCCGCTTGTCCCAGCGCCGCTTCGATGGTCGCGCGGTTCTTGCCCCAGAAGTCGAATTCGTACCGAAGGCTCAGCGGGTTGATGACGCCCAGTAGAATCTGCGCGCCGGCGACCTCGGGGTTCAAGGCTGCGAAGACGCCATGCTGGGAAATGCGTTCGTAGGTCAGTGAGGCGTCGGCTTCCAGAAACGGCAGCAGTCTGGCGCCCTCGACGCGGACCACCGCCTGCGCCTCGCGCAGCCGGGCGGAGGCGGCCTTCAGACCGGGATTGTCTTTCAGAGCGTGCTCCATCAGCCCGTTCAGTTCGGCGTTGTCGAACTGTGTCCACCAGCGGTCGTCCGGCCACTTCTGCAACCGACTCGACACCTCCTCGATCGTTTCCTTGAGTTCGGGCGTGTCGAGATAGGCGGACGGAACCTCGCCCTTGGGAATCCACGCACAGCCGGCGGTGATCAGGAAGGCGCCGGCGGCGACGACCGAAAGAAGCGATCGAATGGCTGCGCGACGGGCTTGCGTCACGGTTGCTCCATGAGCTCTTCGGACTGTAGGGCTCTGACCGTCTCGGCCCTGCTCAGGGCAGGCTCCTGGGTGGAGCGGGCGAACCACACGACGAGGGCGAGTCCGAGGGACAGGTAACTCGAGAGAAGAAACGCGTCGTTCAGAGCCAGAATCCCGGCCCCCTGCTTCATGATGAGTTGGAGTTTTCGCTCGACCATGCCTGGAGCGAGGCCGACCTGCTCCAGTTTGTCCATGACCGGGCGCAGCACGTCGTAACTGGCCGAGGCTCGGCCGCCGAAGTGGTCGCTCAGCCGCAACTGATGAAAGGGGGAGCGCCGGAAGAGGACGACACCCTGCCATGTGATGCCGAGCGCGCCGGCCGCGACCCGGAAGATGTTCGCGGCTTCGGCGGCCCGCAGCATCTGCTCGCCGGACAGGCCCTGCAGCGTCAGCACCGTCAAGGGCGTAAAGAAGGAGCCGAGAAAGATGCCTTCCAACATCATGGGCCAAAAGATCTGGTCGAAGGAGTGGGGATCGTCGAACAGACCGATCCAATAATAGGTGGCTGCGAATCCGAGGGCGTTGAGGCTGGCCAGCAGCCGGGCGTCCACGTGCTTAGCGATTTCATGCACGACGGCGATCATCGGAATGCCCAGGAGAATCATGGGCACGAACACCATGCCGGCGAGGGTCGACGAATATCCCATGAGCACTTGTAACTGGACGACGAACAATGCCAAGAGTCCCTGAATGGACAGAAATCCCAGCGCCAGGCACAGGACCCCGACGGCGAAATTCCGATGTGTGAACAGTCGCAGATCGACGGCCGGACGTCGTTCGCCGAGTTCCCAGACGATCCAGATCGGAATCGCGGCCAGGACGACGACCAGCACGATCCGCAAGAGCGGATCGTCGAACCAGTCGAAGTCGTTCCCCTCGTTCAGGATGGTCTGGAGGCCTCCCAAGATCACGGCCAACAGGAGAAATCCCACGAGGTCGAACGGCTCCGAACGTGTCTCGAACGGTCTCTGATGCAGCAGGGCCGCCGTGAACCCAGCGACGGCAAGGGCGAGCGGGATGTTGAGATAGAACAGACTTCGCCATCCCCACTCGTCCGCGATCCATCCGCCGGTCGCGAGTCCCATGGTGAAGGGCATCAAGGTGAACAGACCCCAAATCGCCAGGCCCATCGATTTAAGCCGGTCCGGATATTCCTGGAGCAGCAGCGATTGACCCAATGGAATGGTGAGCCCGCCGGCCAGTCCTAGGAGGATTCGGGCCGCCACGAACGTGGGGATGGTGGCATCGATGGCGCACAGCCCGGATGCGGCGGCATAAGCCACGAAGGCCCAGACGAAGACCCGCACCTCGCCGAAGCGAGACGCGAGCCATCGGGCGATCGGAAACGCCAGCGCCAGGGCGATCATGAAATCCGTCTGGGCCCAGGTGCCGAAGCTAGGAAGCACACCTCCAAGGTCTCCCGCCGCGTGAGGAAGGAGCGCTACGTAGGAGCCCGCATTGAACAGCACGACCATATGCGCGAGGCCGGAGACGACGTTGAACAGTACGAACGGCCATCCCTGCAGTCGCGTGACGCGAGATTCGGCGGAGAGCGGCGGGCGGTTCATGAGGGCGTGTCCTGTCTCATCAGTATGACGGAGAATATCCGCGCGTATGATCGGAAGCGGCCGCGGCTCCCGTCGTCACCGGCGCGGCCGTGACCGCAACCGGGGGTCGGTGTGTGAAATAGATGGCCAAGCCGGTGAACACCATCCCGCCGACCAGGTTGCCGAGGGTGACAGGCACTTGGTTCCAGATCCACCAGTCCGCCATCGTGACCTGCGCGCCCAACAACATGCCGACCGGAACGATGAACATGTTGACGACGGCATGTTCAAAGCCTTGTGAGAAGAAGAGCAGGGTGGGTCCCCAGATGGCCAGGATCTTTCCTGACAACGAAGTCGTTGCAAACGCGAAGATGACGGCAAGGCTCACCATCCAATTGCACAGCACGGCCTTTGTGAACACGGTCAACATGCCTGCCGAGCCGTGAGAGGCATAGTAGTTGGTCTTGGCCTCGGCGATGGCGATCAGCTTGGTGCCGGTCGCTGAGAGCCCGGCGTCCCCCGCAGTCGTCAGCACAATCGCCAACATGGCGGCATAGAGAAGGCTGCCGAGCAGATTGCCGAGAAAGACCCAAGCCCAGTTGATGAGCACCCGGCTGACGCAGGCATTCGCCTTCCCGGCCGCCGTCGCGCAGGGCAGCAGGGCAAAGCTGCCGGTAATGATCTCGGTCCGCAGCAGAATCGCGATGCACAGGCCGATCGGGAACAACAGCGATCCCACGAGCCAACTGCCGGTTTCGACCGCCGCCGTAACGGCCATGCTGGTGGCGATCCCCAGGTAGGCGCCGGCCAGGGCGCCGCGGATGAGGAGATGCGAAGCCGGCACATCCAGCTTCAGCGCGCCCGTGTTAACCATCTCTTTGACGACGTCGTGGGGCTTCACATAATCCATCATCCTGCTCCGTTCAAGATAGGAAGGTGAGTTGCGCGGATGTCGAGCACGAGCAGAGCAACTTTGAGGCCAAGGCGGTTGCTGCGCATCTCGGCGGGCGATCTCTGGTTTTCTCTGAAATACGAGCTGAATGAGGGAGTGGGGCGTATGAGAGCATGAAGCATGAGTGGAGTCGATGCGTGCGGTCCGTGCGATATCGCTCAAGATAATCGCTCGAGTCGATCTCCAGCTCGCGCGACACTGTGCGGAATACTGAGACCATCAGTTAGGCTCGACCAGAGGCCAGGTTGGCCGCGACGAAAGAATTTCGTGACATCCGGAGGTTGAGACGTTCGATCGCTGTAAAGTGTCGTGATGCCTCGTTGGTGGTATGGACCGTGCGTCTCCGTTGAAGGTACCGTATCGGTCGATGCAGATGCCGACCCTCTCCAAAACCCTAGGGAGAGAGCGAACCCTCGGCGCGAAGATGATGGAAGCGGGGCGAGCGGCCTGAGGAGACCACGAGGGAAAGGAGCGAAGGATAGATGATGAGCAATCTGGAAAAAGCCGAGGTGATCCGCCGGTGGGTCAACCCGGAGGAACGGATCACCGTGCAATTCGATGACGCACGGGATCTCAATGCCGAGGTGACGGATTGCACCGATCAGCTGGTGGTCCTGGCGTTGGACACCGACGTCCCGCACATGCGACAGCAGTTGTCGATTCCGCTCAGCAAGGTGGAAGTGGGGGCGGACCCTTCGCACTACACCCGGGATCCGGATCAGCCATTACGACTCGAGCGGCTACTGTTGCTGGTGAAGGGAAACCGTCCTCCGGTAGTCTATTGAAGTGATCCGGCTCACCAGGACGCGGATGGCGTCGTGACTGTCGAGCCTGCGGCCGGGAAGCTGGTGCAGGATGCCATCGGCCGCACGTTGCAGAATGGGCCGCCGACCCGTGCGTATTCGCTCATGGGTGACGAAACATCGTTTGTATCTTCAGAGCAATTTCGGGTCAAGCGGGATAGTTACGCTGATGGCGCCTGCCAACTCTCCTTCTCGAGCACCCTCCCTTGGATAGCTGGAAATGTTCCATTCTCCTTTCGGTTCGCCATGGCATGCCAGGCATTCTCGTTGATAGTAAATCGGTATCATGACATGGAAGGTTTTGCCCGACTCGGTCAATTCGCTGACGTAGGCCTCGCCGTTCGGTCTGCCGGATAACCAGCGCAACACCGACGATTCGTACTCATCCGCTTCATTTTTCGGATTGCGCGGTTGACTGGCTGTTTGCTTGAGCTGCACATGAGACCGTTTCGAACAGCGAGCCGCCGCCTGACTGTCGGTAGGTCGCGGGAATGAAATTCTTATAGCCGACGCCGCGCTGATTGATCACAACCTACGCATCGCGGACGACTTCCTTGCTGGCTTCAATCAAGGCCGGAAGCAGCTCACGAGCCAGAGGCGGCACACCGAATGTTGAAAGAAAGCAGGCAGGAGGGAAAGCGCAAGAAGAACCAATGCCGGATGGATGATGCCGCGTAACCCGGACTGCAGTCCGAGTCTCGGCAGGGCAGTTCTGTCACGGTGAACGGTCCAGCCTGTCGGTGGTCACGTGGAGCCTGGTGGTTTCCGCCTGGCTCGCCGCCGAAATGCATGATTGCATCGGCTCCACACGGCAGGCCGATGATCCTATGGTCCGGGTGACAAGTGTGGACAAATCGTGAGCGCTGAGCGCGCCCGTGTCGATATCGACCAATGCGTGATCGGGAACCGATGAGAGATCGACGCTCCGGACTCCCGGCACGGCCGACAGAGCGGAATGGATGCTCGCCCGTTGCCCCTGACACGCGGGACCGTCGAGTAGGAGGGCGATGCGTTCCAACGATGAGTGCGCAAAAGCGGGATGAGACGGATAGCTCGTAGTTCCGCCGATGCCAATGAGGAGAACGATGATGAGTGCAGACCTGAGACGCATGAGAGTTTACGGCCGGAGAGCCATGCCCGATACCATGCCCGATACAAGGGCCGACCGGCTCAGAAGGAGCCGGCCGGCCCGGTCGCCCTGCTATTGCACGGGAACAGGGGTAATTTCGGTTTGAGGTGTCGTGATCTTCCACGGCACCATCGGCATAAGCGGCTGCGGTTTGGCATCGGGGGATGCTACCAACACCGCAATGGCCCCGCGAAGCGCGCCGGTCAGGGAATGGGTGACCAATGGGTACGCGCCTTCAGATTCAACGACCACATCGAAGGTCGCAGCGCTACCCGGTCCCACCACATAAGTTTGAACGCCGGTGAGCTTGTTGGCCGGGTTGCCGCTCTCATAGACATTGTCCCAGATCTCGCCGATCGGGTGGAACGAGGAAAACTCGTTCGGTCCCGCATTGACGAAGTAGACGCGTACTCGCTCGCCGGGCTTCGCCTCCAGTTTTCCTCCGCCCGTGACGAAGGGATGGTACTTGAAGATGCCCCCGTTGAACATCAACCCGTCGTATTTCCGGTCGAACATCGCCTGCACGTCACCGGGGTTCTTAAAATGCTCCGATTGCATCAACACATATTCGCGATCGGCCTTGGGCCAGGCTTTGGCATTTTGAGGGTCCACGATGATCGCGCCGAACATGCCGCGGGCGATGTGCTGGATCATCGGCGGGGCGCCGCAGTGATAGAAGAACACGCCGGGCTTTTTGGCGACGAAGGTAAAGCTGATGGTTTCGCCGGCATTGACGGCTCGATAGTTCTTCAGAAAGTCGATCTCGGCTGCGTGAAAATCCATCGCGTGCGGGTTCTTGTTCTCGGCGGGGTTGGTCAGGGTGAACTTGATCGTATCGCCCTCGGTCACACGGACGACCGGCCCCGGCATCGTTCCGTTGAACGTCCAGGCGGCGTACTTCTCGCCGCTGCCCTCGATGACGACATCGGTTTCGACCGCCGTCATGGCCACCTCGTGTGTTTTCGCGCGGGCCTGGGTTGCATCGAACGATAGAGAAATCAGAAAACAGGTTCCCAACCCGACAAGGGTCAGAAACGAGCGGGAACGACGGATCTTCATCTGTACTGCCTCCTTCTTAGAAATGACATCCAGTGTGGGGTGATGAGTCGAAATGTGCGGCTAGGATACCGAAGGAGAGCGGAATAAAAACATGACATGCGTCATGTTTTAGGAAAAAACCCGTCCGATGCGTGGAAATCAGGCCGATGCAAACGCTTTGAGGCGGGCCGGATCGCGGATGACCAGCCGGTTGGCGGTGCCGGTCACCAGGCGGGCTTTCTTGAAGCGGCTCATGATGCGGATGGCCGTCTCGGTCGTGGTACCGATCATATCAGCCATGTCCTGGCGGGTAAGCCGCACGGCGAGTCTGATGCCCTGCGGGTCCCGGACGCCGCTGCGTTCGGCCAGGTCGAGCAGCAGGGCCGCCAGGCGTTGATCGGTCCGATCCAATGCGAGCAGCTTGGCTTTCTCCTGCGCCTCGTTGAGCCGCGCCCCCAGATACTTGATGACTTCGAGCGCGGCGGCCGGACTGCGCCGGAGCAGATCGAAATACGCGCTCTTCCTCATGCGGAGGACGCTCACGTTGCCCATCGGTCGTGCGGTGCCGGGATGGCACGCTCCGTCAAAGGCGGCGGCGTCGCAGCAGAACAGGTCTCCGGGCATCAGCATTTTCAACGTGCAGTCCTTGCCGCCGGGCGACGACTTGACGCACTTGACGACGCCTTCCTTGACGATGTGGAAATATTCGGTCGGATCGCCTTCGCGGAAGATGTATTCGTCCCTGCCGTAGCGGGCTTCGGACAGTTCGCCGAGCATGCGCAGGCGGTCGGTGTCGGACAGGATATTGAGCAGGGGGATGCGTGCGAGCCCCGGCGAGAGCGCAGAACCCTCTCCGCTACTTGATGATTTGTTTTGCCGCTTCGACAATAGAGCGCGCTCCTATGCCAAAGTGGTCGATCAGCTCTTCGGGTTTTCCGCTATGGGGGATGGCCCGAACCGCGAGCTTGTGCACCCGGATCCCTTCGGAGCCGACGGCGTCGAGCACCGCGTCGCCGAGTCCTCCGTGCGCGTAATGGTCTTCGACGGTCAGGATGCGTCCCTGCGCGGAGCGGGCGCAGTCCAACAGCGTGGTGCGGTCGATGGGAACGATGCTGTACAGATCCACCACGCGGACAGAGACGCCCGCCGCTTTCAATTGATCGTAGGCTTTGAGCGCTTCGAACAGCGTGACACCCGCCGCCACGATGGTCAGCGCGTCAGCTTGACTGTGACGCAGGACTTTGGATCCACCGATGGGAAAGCGCTCGTCCGGACCGTAGAGCACGGGCGATTTCGGCCGGCCCGCTCTGAGATAGACCATGCCTTTGTGGGCGGCCGCCGCCTCCACCAACCGATAGGTACTGGTGGCGTCCGACGGATAGAGGACGGTGACACCGGGCTGCGCGGCCAACATGGCGATGTCCTCCAGCCCCATCTGCGAAGGTCCGTCTTCGCCGATGCTGACTCCCACATGCGTGCCGACGAGTTTGATGTTCGAGCCGCTGATGGCCGCCATGCGGATGAAGTCATAGGCCCTGGTGAAAAAGGCGGCGAAGGTGGCGACGAAGGGAATCTTTCCGCAGGCGGCAAGTCCCGCCGCAGCGCCGAGCATGTTCTGCTCCGCGATAAAACTCTCGAAAAACCGGTCGGGAAATTTCTTGCCGAATTTTTCCGTATAGGTCGAATTCTTGACGTCCGCGTCCAACGCCACGACCTGTTGGTTGGCGGCACCGATCGCCTCGAGCGCGACGCCGAAGGCTTCCCGTGTCGCCGCCGAATCACCGATCTTATACGGAGGAGCCGGCACGGTTCCCGCGACTGCAGGGGCGGCCGAAGCGGGGATCGGCTTGGTGATGGCGATCTCGGCGCCGTTGGGCTTGAGTTGCTTCGTCAATTCCTCGATCGCCTTCTGCATGTCCTGGCCCTTCGGGATGGGCTTGCCGTGCCAGTTGGCGTGGTCCTCGATGAAGGAGATGCCCCGGCCCTTGAAGGTCTTGGCCAGAATCACCGTGGGCCTTCCTTTCGTCTCGGCTGCTTTCGAGAAGGCCTCCACGATGGCCTTGAGGTCATGCCCGTCGATCACCACCGCATGCCAGCCGAAACCGGACCAACGCGCGCGGTAGGCGTCCATGTCGTGCTGCAGCATCGTCGGATCGCTCTGCCCGAGACGGTTCACGTCCACGACGGCACAGAGGTTGTCCAAGCCGTACTGGCGCGCGATTTCCGCGGCTTCCCAGACGGAGCCTTCGACGGATTCTCCGTCCCCCATCAACACGTATGTGCGGCGGGTCAGTTTGTCGACGAACTTCGCATCGAGCGCGATACCCACGCCCACGGGAAGCCCTTGACCCAGCGAGCCGGTCGCCATGTCCACGAACGGCAGCCGTGGAGTCGGATGGCCTTCGAGATCGGACGTCAGGGTTCTCAGTTTGAGCAATTCAGCGGCGGGAAACAGACCCGCTTCGGCCCAGGCGGCGTACAGCAGCGGAGCGGCGTGTCCCTTGGACAGGACGAATCGGTCGCTGTTGGAAGCTTTGGGGTTCTTCGGATCATAGCGCATGACGTGAAAAAACAGGGCCGACACGATGTCCGCGGCGGAACAGCAACTCGACGGATGTCCGCTGCCGGCCTCGCTGGTCGCCCGAACGCTGTCGATCCGGAGCTTCGTGGCTTTGTTATGGAGCGTGGTGAGGAGGTCGGGCGTGAGGCTCAGGCTGGCCATTGCATCTCCTTTCGGGAAATCCGTTCGGAATTCCGCCGGACGCGTCTCGTGTCCATTCGCTCGCGCGCGGCGGCAAGAAGAGAAATCTCAGGCTAGCAAACCGGAGGCGGACGAGTCAATGAAGCCGAGGCCGAGTGTCTACTGCTCTCGATGATCATGCCGGTAACGCGGGAGTCACGGTCGACACTTCCTCGGAGCAGGACCCTTCAATTCCGTTGTACGAGCTGACGGAAAAATAATACCGTGTCTCGGGATGCAGATTGCCCACGGTTCCTTGTGGCTGCGACACGAAGAGCGACGTTTCATACCCACAAGACCCGCGCTGATTCGAGGACGAGCGTCCATAGTGAATGACGTATCCAGTGACGCTGGGATCCGGGACCGGATCCCAGGCCAGGGTGACGCTCAATGGAGAGACAGGTTCCACTGTGTCCGGGCCGGCAGCCGTATTTCCGTTGCCTTGCCCGCAGGCGCTCAGCGCAAAGGACATCAGCGACAGCAGCAGGGCATGAACGGGGCGAACGGAGAATCCGGATGTCGGGAGGAGCATGGTCATCGCAACCTCTCGTCGAGGCGGGGATGAAGCGCCCGTTTGAGCGAGACGAATCGCTCGTTCGGGAAAGGGTAGGCTAGCAAAGGATCCGGAGCGAGTCAATGAATCGGAAGGCATGGAAGCGGGTCAGTTTCCGTTTGCGTCATGCCCGCCCCCGATCGGTGTCGAGGGCAGGTTCCAGCGGGCATCCACTCCTCGTTCACGACTGAACGCTGAGAAGAAGGCCTTCACTGGATTCCCGCTTCCGCGGGAATGACAAACATCAGTGCGTTCGACGGCAACCAGACCCGCTACCGAACACAGCGTGTCGCCGGCGGCCGGCGGGGCGACCACCGTGGACTGGGCCTTGCGGTTTGACTCGCCGAACGATGCTCCGGTATAGAACATTTAATGGCGTCGTCCTCTTTTCGGACGACCGTCGCGATTCCATCAACCACATCAACGGGAGGTAAGATGATGATGCGAGGGACGATGTGTGCGATCGTGTTGGGAGGGGTGTTGGCCGTGAGCGGCGTTGCGTCGGCGGTGTTCGCGGGCGATGAGGACGGATCGAAAGTGACGATCACGGCGCCTGCGGACGGCGCGACTGTCGACGGAGCCTCCCTCGATCTCAAGTACGAGTTGGCGAAAGGTGTGAAGGCTCATCATGCCCATGTCTACCTCGATGGGCAGTATCAGAAGGGATTCAAGGGGACCTTCACCAATCTTCCGCCCGGCAAGCACGAGATCAAGGTTGTGGCCGCGACGGACGACCATAAGATGCTGGCGGCCGAATCCGTCGTCACGATCGAGGTGAAGTAGCAAGGGAGGGAGGCTCCCGGTCCCGGAAGAACCGGAACAACAGATAGTCGTTGATCAGGATTACGATCGTCAGAATGCCGTAGGTGGTCAGGGAGGAAGCCGGATCCAACTCCCTGAGCACCCGCGACAAGCCGAATCCCACCGCCACTCCGTCAAAAGCCCTATGGTCATCCGTTGCGTTGTCCGGACGAGAAGTCCTCGAGCGTGTAGTTGTCCAGGATGTCGGCGATCGCGTCGCGCACCGTGCCCATCACATGCTGAACCGGGCATTGCGCTTTTTCGGCGTAGGGACATTCGGAGCACTTCTGGTAGGCGGTCTTGCTGACGCAGCCGATGGGAGCCAGCGGACCATCGAGAATTCGAATGACCTGCCCCAGCGTGATTTGGCTCGGCGGCTTGATCAGCGCGTAGCCGCCGCGGATCCCGCGACGGCTGGACAGCAGGCCCGCGCGCTTCAGCGCCAGCAAAATCTGTTCGAGGAATTCCACGGGAATACCTTGGCGATCGGCGATTTCGTGGCGCTGCAATGGTTTGCTTCCGTTCGCCAACGTCAATTCGAGGAGGGCGCGTAGACCGTACTCGCTTTTCTTGGACAATTTCATCGTCGCTAGAAAGAAAGTGAGTTAATCAAGAATGGCAGAATAGGCCCAGGCCTTCGATCGAGTCAAGACGGAGACAGGCTTCCTCAGATCGTCTGGCTGCGGTATGCTTCGCAGAATTCCCTGAGGACAGCGCACACTGGAGGAATCGCGCAACTCATTGATGATAGAGGAGGTTTATTGACAGAACCGCTCGATTCTTGATAGCTTCCACACACGCGGCGTCGAGAAAATCCGTTATCCGCATCGGGGCGTGACTCTTCGTGACCTTCCAGGACCTCATCCTCACATTACACCGGTTTTGGGCCGATCAAGGCTGCGTGATTCATCAGCCGTATGATCTGGAGATGGGCGCCGGAACATTCCATCCGGCCACGTGTCTGCGTGCCCTCGGGCCGGAACCCTGGCAGGCGGCCTACGCGCAGCC
Source organism: Nitrospira sp. (assembly GCA_029194535.1). Classification (NCBI taxonomy): domain Bacteria; kingdom Pseudomonadati; phylum Nitrospirota; class Nitrospiria; order Nitrospirales; family Nitrospiraceae; genus Nitrospira; species Nitrospira sp. Next base: position 1,522,018 of record JARFXR010000001.1, read on the forward strand.
ATGCCGGCGACCCACCGACGGCCGATACGGAGAGAATCCCAATCGCCTCCAGCATTACTACCAGTATCAAGTGGTGCTCAAGCCGTCGCCGGACAATATCCAGGACCTCTATCTGGAGAGTCTGGCTCGCCTCGGGATCAATCCGAAACAGCACGACATCCGCTTCATCCAGGACGACTGGGAATCGCCGACGCTGGGAGCCTGGGGGCTCGGCTGGGAAGTCCGGCTGGACGGCATGGAGATCACGCAGTTCACCTACTTTCAGGAAATCGGCGGCATCGAACTCAGTCCGATCACGGGTGAGATCACGTACGGCACCGAACGCATCGCCATGTATTTGCAGCAAGTGAACAATGTCTACGATCTCGCGTGGACCGATCATATTCGATACGGCGACATTCATCATGAATCCGAGGTGCAGTTCTCGCGCTATAACTTCGAAGAAGGCGATGTGACGATGTTGACGGACTCGTTCCGCGCGTACGAAGCGGAGTGCAAGCGGTTGCTCGGTCGCTCGGACCGGCGGCTCGCGCTTCCGGCCTACGATTTCTGCATCAAGTCCTCCCATGTGTTCAACTTGCTCGACGCGCGCGGGGCGATCAGCGTGGCGGAACGGACGGGCTACATCGGGCGGGTGCGCGCGTTGGCCAGGCAGTGCGCCGAGCGGTATATAGAGGAGCGGGCCGCTATGGGCCATCCGCTCATCGAACGCCAGGCGAACACGGCCGGCTCTCGTGGCCGCAAGTAGGTCACGGCTGATGAAAAAACACGCGACACGCACTCCAGCTTCCAAAGCGCCTGCTCGCCGTGACGGCGGTGAACTGCTTCTGGAAATCGGCACGGAAGAGCTGCCCTATCAATTCATCGTCCCGGCCCTCGCGTCGCTCAAAGAACGGGCGGCGCTGGCCCTGACGGAGGCCCGCTTGTCCTATGGCGCCCTCCGCAGCTACGGGACGCCGCGACGGCTGGTGCTCATCGTCGATGCGTTGGCGCTCCGGCAGGCCTCGGTGGTCAAGGAGACCATGGGGCCGTCGAAGACGGTGGCCTTCGACGCCGGCGGGCAACCGACCAAAGCGGCCGTGGGCTTCGCGGCCGGCCAAGGCGTAGCGGTCGAATCGCTCCAGGTCCGTTCCACACCCAAAGGCGAATATGTGTTTGCGATCAAGCAGGATGCCGGAAGCGCCGCCAAGGCGGTCTTGCAGGAGCTGCTGCCGCAACTGGTCGACAGCCTGACGTTTCCGAAGGCCATGAAATGGAACGACAGCGGCGTTCGGTTTGCGCGACCGGTGCGCTGGCTCTTGGCGCTCTTCGCGGGCGCCGTCGTGCCGATTCAGATCGCAGGTCTCACGGCCGGGAACCGGACCTATGGCCATCGGGTGAAGGCGGGCAATCGCCCCATCACGGTGCGCGACGCCAGGTCGTATGAAACGGCGCTGGAGCGGGGCGGAGTGCTGGTTGATCCCGAACGGAGAAGAGCCCTGATTCAGTCGCAACTGGATCGGCTCTGCGCGACCGCCCACTTCGCGATGCAGGCCGATGAGTCGCTGCTCGACCAAGCGGTGTTCACCACCGAATGGCCGCAGGCCTTAATCGGCGGTTTCAAACCGGATTATCTCGCCGTGCCGTCCGACATTCTCATGACCTCAATGAAAGAACACCAGGGGTTTTTTTCGGTCAGGAATAAGGAAACTGGCGCTCTGGCTCCGCATTTCATCGCCGTGGCCAACACCCAGCTCAAAGACTTGTCGTTGATCCGAGCCGGTAACGAGCGCGTCCTGGCCGCCCGGCTGGCCGACGCAAAGTTCTTTTTCGATGAAGACCGAAAGACGACGCTCGAGGCGCGCGTGGCGAAGCTGGGAGGCGTGACGTTCCATCAAAAACTGGGAACGATGGGACAGAAGCAGGAGCGGGTCAGAAAACTGGCGGAAATTCTCGCCGGGCAAACCGCCCCCGGCGACGCCGAGTTGGCGCGGATCTGCGGTCGGGCCGGCGCCTTGTGCAAGGCCGATCTCCTGACGGGCATCGTCGGCGAGTTTCCCGAGCTGCAGGGGATCATGGGCGGAGAATATGCCCGTCACGACGGGGAGCCGGCCGCGGTGGCGCAGGCGGTTCGTGAACAATACTTGCCCAAGGCGCTCGAAGGGGAACTGCCAGGCTCGCTGCCAGGCCGGCTGCTGTCGATGGCCGACCGGCTCGATTCGATCGCCGCGTTTTTTCATGTGGGTCTCGTGCCGACCGGCTCGGAAGACCCCTTTGCGCTTCGCCGGCACGCGACGGCGGTCGTGCGCATCGTCCTGGAGGGCGGCCTCCGGCTTGATGTGCATCGTTCCATCGAGCAGGCCAGAGCCCTCGTCGTCGCGGAAGGCTTCAAAGGCGCGGCGGAATCCGATCAGCAGGGCCTGCGCCGGATCACCGACTTTCTGTTCGAGCGGGTGCGCCACTACGGCCGCACCGTACATCGCTTGCGCGACGATGTCATGGACGCGGTGCTGCGGGCGGTACCGGGGACCGTGCTCGACTTGCCGGATATTCTCCAGCGGATGCAGGCGCTTCAAGCCGTCACGCTCGAACCGGAGTTCGACCCGCTCATCGTCGGCTTCAAGCGCGCGTCCCGGATCGTCGAGAAAGAACGGTGGAGCAGGGAGCCGGTCAATCCGGCGCTGTTCAACCATCCGGCTGAAACGGAGCTGCACCGCCAGGCGGACGCGTGCCGAAAGGAATTCGAAGCCGAAATGGAGCAGGGACGATACGACCGGGCGCTGGGTCATCTCGTGCGGCTGAAGCCGGTCATCGACGCGTTTTTCGCGGGGGTCATGGTCAACGCCGAAGATCCCGCCATCCGCGGTAATCGTCTGTCGCTGCTGAAGACCGTCGATGACTTTTTCAAGTCGTTCGCAGACTTTTCGCGTATTATGGTACAAAGTGGGTAGTCGCGCCTGTGGTCCTGAGGGAGGGGGATGGAACGACCGTACCCCACAGCTGAGCCTGCGCCTCGGGATTCGCGCGTGGCGAAGGTGCGGCGCTATGCAATGCTCGTCACGCTCGGCATGATCGTGCTGTGCAACGGCATTCTGCTGTTCGGGGTCTGGGTCAGCGGCGTGAATCTCGACGAGTTGGTGAAGACTCCGGATCTCTTCAACGCGGCCAAGGATGTCTGTCTGCGGTTGACGTGGGAGCGGGTAGCCGGCGCGCCGGAACCGGTCCGGCTGTGCTCCGAATGGATCAATCTGGCCGATCCGTCAGGGGCACCGCACCGTTTGGCGAGCGACATCAAAGTGCGGCAAGGGCCGGACGGGCGGTACTACTTCGATCAAGGCATCCGACCTGATTTTCGGCTGTTGGCTCTCGCGCTGTTCGTCGGGGCCGTACTCTTGTTCGGCCTGTGGGTGAGGCGCTATCTTGTGAGCCGCTATCGGCTTCAACTGGAGATTGCCGCCCCGCGCAGTTCATGAATTCTCCACTGGTCGTGGAGCGGAAGGAGAGGGCACCCGTGGCAAAGAAATACGTGTATTACTTCGGGGACGGCAAAGCCGAGGGCACCTCGAACATGAAAGAGCTGCTCGGCGGAAAGGGCGCCGGATTGGCGGAGATGACCAATCTCGGCATCTCCGTCCCGCCCGGTTTTACGATTTCGACCGACGCCTGCGTCGAGTATTACAAGCTGGGGAAGAAATATCCGCCCGGCATGTGGGACGCCGCCTTGCAGTCCCTGAAGCGCGTCGAGCGGTCCATGGGTATGGGATTCGGCAATCCCGAGCGACCGTTGCTCGTGTCGGTGCGGTCCGGCGCGCGCGCGTCCATGCCCGGGATGATGGATACGGTCCTGAACGTCGGATTGACCACCAAGACCGTCGAAGGGTTGGCGGCCAAGACCCGCAACGACCGATTCGCCCAGGACAGTTACCGCCGGTTCGTCTCGATGTTCGGCAGCATCGTGATGGGGGTGCCGCGCGAACACTTCGAAGCGATTCTCAAGCATAAGAAGGCCGAAGTGGGGGTCGCGCACGAGACGCATCTGGACGCCAGGCATCTCCGAGAACTGGTCGCGAGCTTCAAGGCGCTGGTCAAGGAGGAAACCAAGAAGGATTTTCCGGACGAGCCGCTCGATCAATTGCGCATGGCCATCAGCGCCGTCTTCTCCTCCTGGTTCGGCGCGCGGGCCATCACCTATCGCCGGCTCTACAGCATCCCCGATTCATGGGGGACCGCCGTGAACGTCGTGGCGATGGTATTCGGCAACATGGGCGAAACGAGCGGCACCGGCGTCGCGTTCACCCGCAGCCCGAGTTCCGGCGAGAAGACGTTCTTCGGCGAGTGTCTGATGAACGCGCAGGGCGAAGATGTCGTGGCGGGAATCCGCACGCCGCTGCCCGTGAATGCGCTCGCGAAGAACGTGCCCGATGCCTATAAGGATCTCGAGCACACCTACAAGAAACTCGAAAAGCATTACCGCGACATGCTGGACCTGGAGTTCACGATCCAGGAAGGCAAGCTCTACATGCTGCAGACCCGCGTCGGGAAACGCACCGGAATCGCGGCCGTCAAGATCGCCGTCGATATGGTCAAGGAAGGGGCCATCACCAGGCAGGAAGCGGTTCAGCGGATCGGGCCGGACCAGCTCGCACAATATCTCTATCCGATTTTCGATACCAAAGAGGAATCCAAGGCCAATCCGCTCGGCAAGGGATTGCCGGCCGGACCCGGCGCCGCAGCCGGCAAGATTGCATTGACGCCGGATCGGGCCGTGGACATGAAAGCGGCTGGTAACCGCGTCGTGCTGGTCCGGCAGGAGACGAGCCCCGACGATATCCACGGGATGAATGCCGCGGCGGGGTTTCTGACCGCCCGCGGCGGGATGACCTCCCATGCGGCCGTCGTCGCGCGACAGATGGGCAAGGTCTGCGTGGCCGGGTGCGAATCGGTGGAAGTCCTGGACGCACAAACGGTGAAGATCGGTGCCAAGACGTTTCGCGAAGGGGATTATTTGTCGATCAACGGATCCACCGGCAACGTCTATGAAGGCGATATTCCGGTCGTCGAATCCGAAATCATCCAAGTCATTCAAGGCAAGCTCGATCCCAGAAAGTCGGACAAGTTCCAGCGATTCGCCACGATCCTCTCCTGGGCCGACAGCTTCCGGACGCTGCGCGTGCGTGCCAATGCCGATGTGCCGGAGCAGGCCAATATCGCGCGGGGATTCGGCGCCGAGGGCATCGGCTTGTGCCGCACGGAGCACATGTTTTTCGCGGAAGACCGCATCTCCATCATGCAGAAGATGATCCTGGCCCGAACGAAGGAAGAGCGGGAAAAGTTTCTCGATCAGCTCCTGCCGCTGCAGAAACAGGACTTCATCGGGCTGTATCGGGAGATGCAGGGATTTCCGGTGACCATCCGGCTGCTCGATCCTCCGCTGCATGAGTTTCTGCCGAAGCGGGAAGAGCTGATGGTCGAGATCGCGCAACTGGAATTGACCGGAGGCGATGCCGCTACGCTCGGGGAAAAGCGCCGGCTGCTCGCCCGCGTCGAAGAGCTGCACGAATTCAATCCCATGCTCGGGCTCCGCGGTTGCCGGTTGGGCATCACGATGCCTGAGATCACGCGGATGCAGGCCAGAGCCATCATGGAAGCCGCCTGCGAGCTGGCGAAGGAGGGCAAGAAGATTGTTCCAGAGATCATGATTCCGCTCGTCGGCATGGTCTCGGAAATGAAGTCTCAAAAGGATCTGGTCCGCGAAGTCGCGCAGGAGACCATGAAGCGGTACAACGTGAAGCTCTCCTATTTCGTCGGCACCATGATCGAGTTGCCTCGCGCCGCGGTGACGGCCGACCGCATCGCCGAAGAGGCGGAATTCTTTTCCTTCGGGACGAATGATTTGACGCAGACCACGTTCGGATTCTCGCGCGACGATGCGGCAAAATTCATCGACCACTATAAGACCGTCAACATCATGGACGCGGATCCCTTCGCCGTTCTCGATCGGGAGGGCGTCGGCTCGCTGATGAAGCAGGCGATTGCTGCCGGCAGGAAGACCCGTCCCGCGATCAAGTTGGGTATCTGCGGAGAACACGGAGGCGATCCGAGCTCCGTCGAGTTCTGCCATGAGCTGGGCCTGGATTATGTCAGTTGCTCGCCCTATCGGGTGCCGATCGCCCGGCTCGCCGCGGCGCACGCCGCGTTGGCCGAGGCCGATGCGAAGAAGGCCGCCAGATCATCGGCTTCCTCGAGCCCGAAACCAAAGCCAGCCGCGCGATCCGCGCGCCGTTCGCCTGCGGCTCGCAAGAAGAAGCGCTGATCGGTTGCATGGTTAAGCGGAGGGACCGCCCGATTCACCTGCGCATCTTCGTGAACCATGCGAGTTGATCCCAAAGACGACGACCGGTACATGTCCCATGCGCTTCGCCTGGCGGAGAAGGGTCGGGGAACAACCAGCCCCAACCCCATGGCCGGGGCGGTGGTCGTCAGGCAGGGCCGCATCGTGGGCCGCGGATTCCATCTCCGTCCCGGCTTGCCCCACGCGGAAATTCTGGCTCTCCTCGAGGCGGGACCCTTATCCGAAGGGGCCGACCTCTACATCACCCTGGAACCCTGCTGTCATACCAAGAAACGTACGCCGCCCTGCGTACCGGCAGTGCTCGACTCACACCTGCGGCGCGTGGTCGTCGCGATGACCGATCCGAATCCCTTGGTCGACGGCAAAGGCGTCGCCGCGCTCCGGCGGGCCGGTCTTCCGGTCACGGTTGGCGTGAAGGAGCGCGAGGCCCAAGCGCTGAACCGAACCTACAGCCACTGGGTCACGTCGAAGCGGCCTTATGTGATTTTGAAGGCGGGGATGACCTTGGACGGACAGATTGCGACGGCGGCGGGCCGGTCCCGATGGATCACCGGCCTGCCGTCTCGCAGAGACGCGCACCGGCTGCGCGCGCAGGTCGATGCCGTACTGGTGGGAGTGGGCACGGTGCTGAAGGACGATCCGTCGTTGATCGCCAGGACCGGCGCACGCCTGGCGAGGCCTGCCGACAGGCAGCCGCTGCGCATCGTCGTCGACAGTATCCTCCGGGTGCCGCCGGGCGCGCACGTGCTGATGGAGCAGGAAACCGCCAAGACCCTTGTGGCGACGACAGGGGCCGCGTCGGCGTCCCGCCGCCGCGCGCTCGAGCAGCTCGGAATCGAGACCCTCACCCTGCCCGCAGCCGGCAAACGGGTGTCGCTTCCTTCATTGCTGAGGACTCTGGGTCATCGCGGTATCACGTCGGTGCTCGTCGAAGGCGGCGGCGAGATCAATGCGTCGCTGCTTCGCGGGAAGCTCATCGATCATGTATGCTTGTATGTCGCGCCGTTGTTGCTGGGCGGCGCCGACGCCAAAGGGCTCATCGGAGGTCAAGGACCGGCACGGCTCGTCTCGGCGACGGGATTGCGCGACATGAAGGTTCGATCTCTGGGCAATGATTTTCTGGTCGAAGGAGAGTTGTGATCCGGTGGATGCTCGCGCTGATCGTTCTCACCGCGTTCAGCTTCCTCACCGCCCCCGGCCTGCGGAGTGAGCCGGCGTCCCGTGTCGCGGATGCCGACGCGCTCGCCCCGCTGATCTTCCGATATCTGGACTCCCAGGACACCGATGAAGCGGAGCGACTGCTGCCGACGATCGTGGCCAACCCGGAGGCCTCGATTGAGACCGTCATGCAGATCATCCAAACGGAATACCCGTACTCATCACAGCCGATCGGCACCCTGCCGGATGAGCAGGTCGTCGTCGACGACCGATCCTACCAGCTCGCGCTGTCCATCCCGCTCACCTATCAACCGTCCAAGGGTTACGCGTTGGTGGTGTGTCTACACGGCGCGGGGTTCACGGGCGAGGCCTATCTTGAGCGATGGCGGGCCCGTTTGGAGGATGAATATCTCTTGGCCTGTCCGACGTATCCGGGTGGCGCTTGGTTCACCAAACGCGCCGAGACGCTCGTTCTGGCCTCCATCAAGCAGGTGCGGCGTCGCTACCACGTCGATCCGGATCGGATTTTCCTCACCGGCATGTCGAACGGCGGTATCGGCACCTGGCTGATCGGGATGCATCATGCGCCGCTCTTCGCCGGCATCGCTCCGATGGCGAGTGGACTGGATCAGGTCCTGATGCCGTTTCTGGCGAATCTCCGCAACACCCCCGTGTATATGATCCACGGCGAAAAGGATCAGGTCATGCCGGTGGAGCTGAGCCGGTCCATCTCGCGTGAGCTGACGGCGCTGGGTTATCCGCACGTGTATCGGGAACATCAGGGCGAGCATCCGGTGGCCGGCGGCCACTACTTTCCGCGCGAGGAACTCCCTGAACTGTCGGCCTGGCTCAATCGCCAGCGCCGTGATCCGCTGCCCGCGAGACTGACGGTCGTGCGCGAGGCCAGCCACTTTCAGCCGTTCGATTGGGTGCGGGTCGACGCGACCGATCCCATCGCGGCCTTCGCCGACGATCTGGTCAGTAAACGTGACGAGGCGATCCGTCGGCGAGAGTACGCCAAGCTCGACGCGACCATCGTCGCGCCGGATCGTATCGAGGTGACGACGGAGCGGGTGCGGCGCTACAGCCTGTTTCTCAACGGAAGCATGATCGATGTCTCGAAGCCGCTGACGGTCTTGACCAACGGCACGGTGTCGTTCGAGGGACTCGTGACTCCCTCGGTGGAGCACGTGCTGCGGCAAATGCGGCTGCGCGACGACCCACGGCAGCTCTTCTCCGTCCACCTCACGATCTCGGCGCAGGCGCCATGAGGTCCGCACCGCCCGGCGCGGCTCCGCTCCTCGCCGCGGTCGTGATCGGCACGGTGGCGTGCTGGCCGGCCGGGCCTGCCCGGTCGGAGGCCTGTGCTGTACCGGCCGAACATGCCGGGCTGACGTTTCCCGTCGACAAGGTCGATGCCGCTTGGATCTGCCGGTTGCAACCGGTCGTCGGCGACTATACGACGGCCAACAAGATCGGTCCCGTGCGGACGGCGCTGACGGAAGCGCTCTACACCTATCTGCTCGATCGCCCGCCGACGGCGGCGGCGCTGATCAATCGTCTGGATCTAGGGCTCTACAAGGCGGACACTCGAGGGCCCGGCTTGTACTGGGGCAATGACGGGGAGGGGACCGAAGGCCTCGTCCACCTCATCTATCATGACCGCACGTCGCGGATTTATTTTCTCGAAGGAACCCACCACAGCCGGCTCTTGCCAAGCCTGACCGGTAAGGCCGTCGTGCTGCTCAGAATGAACGCCGTGCGGGAGCCGGAGGGAACCCAGTCGATGGACACGACGCTGGTCTCCTACACGAGAGTCGACAATCGTTTCGTGGCGGGACTCCTGTCACTCTTGCGGCCGCTCATCGGCGGCACGGTGGAGCGGAAGTTGGTGAAGGGGCTGCAGACCGTCAATCGCCTCGGGCTGGAAATGCGCCGGCATCCGGATCGAGTCTTGTTCGAAGCCATGGATCCCCCGGCCTTGGACGCCGCCGATATCGCTTTCTTGCGGCAGGCCTTGGCCGATCTGGAACAGCTGCCGGCGGCTTCGCGCGGCGGGCGTGATCGGATGATTCCATGACCTCCGCGCGCAGCTTCCTCCTGATCTGCACGGTCGGCGTGCTCTGTTTCATCAGCTACAACATGGTGCGCATGCCGGTCCTGGCGCTGTTCGCCGAATCGCTCGGCGCCGGCCCAGAGCGGATCGGATTGATCGTGTCGGTATCGACCTTGACGGGCGTGCTGTTGAAGCTGCCGTCGGGCGCGCTGTCCGACATGTACGGACGAACGATGCTGCTGCGGATCGGCGTCGTGGCGTTCGGCCTGCCTCCGTTCCTGTACCCGTTCATCACGGATCTGAATGCCTTGACGGCCTTGCGGTTCGTGCACGGCCTCGCAACGGCGATCTTTGCGCCGAGCGCCTTGGCGACCGTCGCCGAACTCTACCGGGAACGCCGCGGGGCCGCACTCGGCACCTATACGGCCTGCACGCAGTCCGGCGCCTTGCTGGGCCCCTTCATCGGAGGCTATCTCGTGTACGCGGCCGGATTTTCCGCCTCGTTCGTGACCGCCGGCCTGTTCGGATGCGCCGCGATCGTGCTCTTCTACAGCCTGCGGCTGAACGTGGCGCCGCCGCGCATGCAGGGGAAGGGGTTTTCGGCGATCACAGCGGAAATATGGAAGGGTTTTACGGTGGTCGCGAAGAACAAGAAGGTTCTGATCACGAGTTCCACGGACGCGGCCAAGATGATCGCCAACGGCGCCTTGATGGCCTTTTTGCCGTTGTACGGCCTGTCGGTGGGACTGAATGCCGGAGACGTCGGACTCCTTTTCAGTGTTCAGGCCTTCACGTCATTCTTTTCCAAGCCGATCATGGGGCGGGTATCCGACCGTGCCGGACGGCAGCCGCTCATCATATTGGGATTGATGATCTGCGCCGGCACATTCATCTGCATCCCGCACGTGTCCATGTTTTTGCTGCTGCTGGTGCTGTCCGCCGGGTTCGGGTTCGGGGAGGCGGTCGTCTCGTCGTCGTCCTCGGCGCTCGTGGCGGACAGTTCGGAGTTCAAGACGCTGGGAACGGGCATGGGCATGCAGGGCACGATCATGGACATCGGACACGCGAGCGGGCCGCTCCTGGCCGGCATCCTGATCGCCGCGATGAGCTATGCCGGCGCCTTTGCCGTCATCGCAGGCCTGCAACTCGCCGCCGCGGCGACGTTTTGGTTCACCATGAGACGGATGTAGCCCCGGTGCTATAATGCCCGGCTCATGAAGGACGTGGCGACAGAAAACCTCGTGATCGGCGTGTTGGCGTCGATCGGCGTGGTCGTGTTGATTGTGCTCTTCGTGTACGTCGTCAAACAGGTATTCAGCAAGAAAGGGGAATAAGCTCCATGTCTCTGCTTCTTCAGGATACTCAAAATGGCCTCCGTCAAGGCCGTGGCGAGCGGCTAGCCGAGGCGTACCGTTTCTAGGCACGTCGAAGGTCGGCGAGAAGCGAGAAGGAAGCCGTTTTCAATATCCTGTTATGTTTACCGGGATCGTCGAAGAAATGGGCGCGATACGGTCCGTCGACAAGACGCTCGCCGGGACGCGAATGACGATTCTTGCGACGACGGTCATGAGCGACCTCAAGGTCGGGGACAGCGTGAGCGTGAACGGCGCCTGCTTGACGGTGGCGGAACGGGATCAGGCTTGGTTTGCGGTAGAGGTCTCGCCGGAAACGCTTTCGGTCACGGCGCTCGGCCGCCTCGGGGCGGGCACTCCGGTGAATCTAGAGCGGGCCATGAAGCTGAACGAACGCATCGGCGGGCACCTCGTGGCAGGCCACGTGGACGGGGTCGGCAGGATTCGCAGCCGCCGTCACGACGCCAACGCCGTCGTGGTGACCATCGACATGCCGCCGGACGTGTTGCGTTATTGCGTACTGAAAGGCTCGATCACGGTCGACGGCGTCAGTCTGACGATCAACGACGTAACCGACCAGACCATATCGGTCGCGATCATTCCGCACACCGCCAAGGTGACCACGCTCGGGCTCAAGCAGGTCGACGATCCGGTGAACCTTGAATCCGATCTCATCGGCAGGTATGTCGAGCGCCTGCTCCAGGACCGGAGCCAGTTGTCGAAGCCGACGCCCGCCATCGACAAGGACTATCTGAAAAAACGCGGGCTAATATGAGGGATGGCCCGGATGGTCCACGTGCGCCGACCTCTTGCGTGCACGAGACGGGAAGGAGCAAGGAGACCGAAATGACGATCACGAACAAGCAATCCGGGACCAATATTCAGGAAGTTGCGGACGGGATCTACCGCATCAGTACGCCGGTGATCATGTCGGGCAGCGGCTTTTCATTCAACCAGTATCTCATCGTGGACGACGAGCCACTGATTTTTCACACAGGGCCGCGGAAGCTGTTTCCGCTCGTGCACGAGGCGGTTACACGCGTGCTTCCGCCCCCACGACTTCGTCACATTGCCTTCTCACACGTCGAGGCTGACGAGTGCGGATCGCTCAATGAGTGGCTGGCCGCCGCCCCGCGGTCCGCGCCCCTATGCGGAACCGTTGCGGCGCTGGTCTCCATCAACGACCTTGCGGACCGACCGCCTCGAGCGCTCGCTGACGGCGAGTTGCTCTCACTGGGAAAACACTCCGTCCGGTGGTTTGACACCCCTCACCTGCCGCACGCGTGGGAATGCGGCTTCCTAATGGAAGAAACGACCGGGACGCTTCTGTGCGGTGACCTCTTCACTCAGGGCGGCGCCGACAATCCGGCCATGACCGAGTCGGACATCCTCGGGCCGAGCGAGGCGTTCCGCCACGGAATGGACTATTTCTCGCATACAAAGCATGCGCGCCACATGCTGGAGCGATTGGCGTCCACTCGCCCAACAACACTCGCCTGCATGCACGGCAGCGCATGGCGCGGCGACGGCGCGAAGCTCTTGCGCGCGCTGGCTGCTGCGATCTGTATGTGAACGGGCTGGAACAAAGGGACGGCGGGAGCAAAGGGGTCGGGAGTCTTTTCTAGACCGCTCGTCGGCATTTAAGACTCCCGACCCTTTTCGTCGGCCGCACGTTCACGAAACGATTCTACATCGAACCGTCAAGGACGTCGGCACTACCATGAGGGATGCCCACGTGTTGAACAAAGGCGGCCACGGGGTGAGGAGTCCGGTCGATGGTCTATGAACCGTCTTATACAGACTGTATACGACGAGTATCCGCAAGCGGTAATGGAGCGGAACTTGCCCTCGTTGCAAGTGCTTAAGGCTGGCATGCGGTGCGTACCTGCCGGTTTAGGCAGATGTGGACACGCTGCCGTAACGGGATTATACAGTCTGTCCAAACATTGTTAGGCACCCATAGATGTCAGTACCGTTCATTCTTCGAGACTTTCAACCCACCGACGCTGGGGCAGTAGACGCGCTCGTGCTGAGCGCGTTCCATCAGTACCGCGATGCGTATTCAGACTGGCCCGCCTTCTCCTCGCGTCTGGGGCAAATGGTGCAGAACGCTCAACACAGCGAGATTATTGTGGCGGAGCGCGACGGAGTCGTTGTCGGTGCGGTCGCTTATGTTGGAGCGAGTCAGCCCAAGCCGTCCTTTTATCCGGCTGAGTGGCCGATGCTGCGCATGCTGGTTGCTGACCCCTCAGCGAGGGCTCTTGGCATCGGTCGAGCACTCTCTGAGGAGGCTGTCCGCCGCGCGGTCCGAGACGAAGCGCCGCTCATTGCGCTGCACACCAGTCCCATCATGAAAGTTGCGCTTCCACTATACGAGCGCATGGGCTTTCGCTTGGAGCGCGACATTGCGCCCATCTTTGGGGTTCCGTATGCGCTCTATGTCAAACCATTGGGCGCCTAACAACGCGCTCCTGCGGGACGGCCGCTGCGCGGCCGCCCCTGAGCGCGGGCGATGGGCCGGCGCTCGCCGCTCAGCCGCCGCTCCGTTAGTCACCAAACCTCGATCCGGTGTATAATCCACCGGACAGCTACCTCGGAATCATGCCATGACCTCGAAGACCGCCGTTAGTCACAGCGACCCAGAGATCCTCGGCGGAACTCCGGTATTCGTGGGGACTCGCGTGCCCACTCGGACGCTCTTCGACTATCTCGAAGGTGGCGAGACACTCGACGAGTTTCTTCACCAGTTCCCTTCGGTCAAGCGTGAGCAGGCCCTAGCCGCGCTGGAGATGGCCCGCGATTCACTCCTGGCCGATGCGCGTCCTACTTGACGAGAACATCCCCGTGGACTTGGCCGGCCTCTTGAGCGGCCATGACGCCCAGACTGTCGCCGGGCTTGGTTGGGATGGTGTCAAGAACGGTGAACTTTTGCGTCGGATGCAGGGTACATTCGACGCACTCGTCACGATGGACAGGAACCTCCCGCACCAGCAGAACCTTGCCGGCCAGCCCTTCGGCATCGTCCTCATTGAGGCACCTTCGAACCGAATGGTTCACCTTCGACCGTTGGTGTTCGAGATTCTTAGGGCCCTCGGCGGCATCGGCCCCGGCGAACTCCGACGCGTGGGTGCCTAACCCGCCGCTGGAGTTGACCAGCGCATGAACGACCGTCCGGTCCGACTGCGTACGATGGCCGCGTTCGCGGCTCTGCCGCCGCTCCGCTAGCCCTTCTGCCTCGCGTCAGTCGGATGTTTCATGTATATTCTCCGCATGAGCAAAATGTCCCTCACCCGTGACGAGGCGTTCCGGCAGCTCCAAACGGCCGAGCCCGAGGTTCGGCGGCTCAGTGTTCGTCGGTTGGCGCTCTTCGGATCCGTGCGTCGCAACGAGGCTCGCCCCGACAGTGATGTTGATGTGCTTGTCGAGTTCGTTCCGACAGAGAAGACGTTCGATCGCTTCATGGCGTTGGCGGATCTGCTCGAAGACACTTTAGAGCATCGGGTTGAAGTGGTCACCACTGAGTCCCTCTCGCCTTTTATTGGGCCGCACATCTTGGCCGAGGCAACGGATGTCCTTCGAGCCGCGTGACTACCTGCGGCATATTCTCGTGGAAGTCGAGTGCCTCCTTAATCAGAGTCAGCCTCCGACCTATGAGCGTTTCGCAGCGGATGACACGTTGCGGCGTGCGTTCGTGCGCAGCTTGGAAATTATCGAAAATTATCGGCGATGCGGTGAAGAACCTGCCCGATGAGTTCCGGGCATCGCATCCTGAGGGTGAGTGGCGTCCGATTGCTCAGATGCGCGACCGCTTGTTCCATGGTTACTTTGGGGTGGACTATCAGCTGGTAGGGGATATGGTGTGCGAGAAACTGCCAGAACTGAAACGTAGCATCCAGCGGATCATTGATTCACAACAGGCCTGACCATCGGGTTGAGAAGGACACGGCACGCCCCGCCTCTCACCCGCCACGTGAGCCGTAATAGCCGGCAAGGAGAGGCCGCGTCTCACCCTGTGCACATAAGAGCGAGATGGCAGTGATTGCCGCAACGACGTTCGGCGTAGAGGTGACGGCGTGATTCTGGAGAGGAATGGCATGCTCGCCTCCCACCGTGCGAAGGGCACAGGTCTGTATCTTGAGCATCAACTACCGGACGCGCAGACCAGCCACAGGGGATTCTGACGGTATGGCCGCGCGATTCTCTTCGACAGGTCTCATCATAGAAGGCCAGGGTGTTTCGCAGTCTCTGTTGGGGTTTCTTGACTGCGTACTGCGCGGCATCGGGCAGGTAATGCTACAGAACAACAGCTATACCGGTCTGCTCTTCGTCATAGGAGTTTGTTACAGCTCCCTGCTGTTCGGGGCCGCCCTTCTGCTCGGCAGTGCAGTGAGCACGGCCACCGCGATGCTGTTGGGCGTTGATCGCAGGCTGGTCCGGGCAGGGCTCTTCGGCTTCAACGGCGGGCTCGTGGGCATCGCCTTGCTCTACTTCCTGCAACCGAATGTGTTGACTTGGGGCTGCGTCGGTTTTGCGGCGGCGTGCTCGACCATCGCGATGGCGGCACTGCTTTCCCTGCTGGATGGCTGGAAAATCCCCGCACTCACAGCGCCATTTGTCTTCATCTCCCTCTGTTTCTTCCTGGCGACAGCGCGTTTTGGGCGACTCCAGACCACGGGTCTCCTCCCGACGGCCGGGCTGCCCAAGACGGTGGCGGTCGAGGGAGTCGTCACCGCGTCGTCGGTCGTCGAAGGCCTCTTCAACGGTCTTGCTCAGGTCTTTTTTCAGGAAAGCATCGTCACCGGCATGCTATTTGCGGCTGGTCTGTTCATCGCGTCAAGGGTGGCCTGTGCTGCTGCGCTGTCGGGTTCCCTGAGCGGGCTGCTCGTGGCTTGGGGCATGGGTGCCGCTGAACCTGCGATCCGCTCGGGTGCGTTCGGATTCAACAGCGTGCTGGTCGCAGTCGCCTTGGGCAGCGTCTTCTTTGTGCCGGGAAGCGCATCGCTCGCCTATGCGCTGCTGGCGACGATCGCCACTCCCTTTGTGTTCGCGGCATTTTCCGCTGCACTGCAGCCGCTGGGCATGCCTGCGCTGACGCTTCCCTTCGTGCTCGTCACATGGCTGTTGTTGTCCGCGAGCGAGCGCGTTCCAAAGCTTCGAGCGGCAAGAGTCGCGGGCTGAATGACCAGCCCGCCGGATGATCTCGGTAGTGACCGCTCGGGGAGAGATGAGCGTTTCTACCAATAGAATCAAACCGGTCTATTGCAGGAAATTACTATGAGCCGATCAACCCAAGATCTATCAGGCAGTTCCGACCAACCTCTCCGCAACTTTATCGATGAAGCCGTGGTCATCCAAGAGAATGACGCACTCGCGGGCCGTGACCTTGAGCGTGTGGGCCTCCCACCGGGTATAATCGCACGAGGAGAGATCGATACATGCCGAGTCGTATTACAAACAGAGTGGAGTCGGTCACGTCCATGCATCCGGCACGCTCGCTCATCAAGTCACATCTCAAGAATCTGTCTGGAAGCGGCACATTGCTGGAGGGCATCATTGTCGAGCGTGACTTGGAGCAGCCGAATTCAGGCGTCTACCGCCCAAGCCATCAGGCTCCCAGGCATATCATCGTCCTCCATTCTGCCTATCCCGCAACGCTGACATGGCGATTCGATGGTCGATCTCAGGAAGCGTTCTTCTCCGGTGGGGAAGCCATTATCAACCCAGCCGGCTTGTTCATTGCGCCTCGTTGGAGCGCGGCCGTCGAATTGCTCTTGATGGCAATTCAACCGGGCTTCATGAATCGCATCGCCAAAGAGATGGGATCTCGCGAGCCGGTGGAACTCACGCCGCGATTTCATTTCCGTGACGCGTTGCTGGAACAGCTCGCTCGAACATTGGTGATGGAGTTCGAACAACCCTCGCCGCCTGATCGCGTCTATGCCGACTCACTGGCCCATACCCTTATTGTCCATCTCATCAAAAAATATTCCAAGACGCGGGTTCGCCCGCAACTGTCCAGACACGGTCTCCCCCAGAGACGTCTTTCGCAGGTAGTGGAGTACATTCACGGGCATCTGAGCGACGATTTAAGCCTGAGGGGGATTGCGGATATAGCCGGTATGAGCCCGTCCTATTTCTTGACCATGTTTAAACGATCGACCGGACTCGCACCCCATCAATACGTCATTGCGAAACGGATCGAGCGAGCGAGAGCATTATTGACCGAGACCAGATTATCCATCGCCGATATCGCCGATCAGGCCGGATTTGCGGACCAAAGCCATCTCACGCGGATGATGAGACGACATACCGGACTGACTCCCAGCCGAATACGGAGCAGTTGAATCCGATCGGTCCGAAAAAGACATTCCAATCACAGTTGTTGCGTTCAAGACAGAGCCGGGCCTGCATTCGTAAAATGTTTCGTAATGTGCTCCGTCATCGAGACGGAGGATCGAGTTGCTGAAGGAGGAAAGTATGGCGACGCAATCTTTGCAGGGGAAAGTGGTGGTGGTAGGGGCGGGGGCCAAGAATCTTGGCGGACTCATCAGTCGCGAGTTCGGGAAGGGCGGGGCCAAGATCGTAGTGCATTACAACAGCCACGCGACCAAACCGGAAGCCGAGTCCACCGTGCAAGCCATTAAATCCTTGGGCAGCGAAGCCTATGCTACCCAGGGAGACCTGACTAAGCCGGTCAATGTTGCCGCGCTGTTCGAGCAAGCCAAAAAACATTTCGGCGGCGTCGACATTGCGATCAACACGGTGGGCAAGGTGCTGCGCAAACCCATCGTTGACACCACCGAGGAGGAGTACGACTCCATGTTCGACATCAACGCCAAAGCCGCCTACTTCTTCATCAAGGAAGCCGGCAAGCATCTCAATGACCACGGCAAAATCATCACCATCGTGACCTCGCTGTTGGCGGCGTTCACCGACGGCTATTCCACTTATGCCGGCGGCAAGGCGCCGGTGGAACATTTCACTCGTGCGGCGGCCAAGGAATTCGGGCCCCGCGGCATCTCAGTCACGGCCGTCGGTCCCGGTCCTATGGATACCCCGTTTTTCTACGGGCAGGAAACGCCCCAGCGCGTGGCCTACCACAAATCGCAGGCCTTGAACGGTGACTTGACGAAGGTCGAAGACATCGTTCCAATCGTCAAATTTTTGGCCACCGAAGGATGGTGGATCACCGGACAGACGATATTTGCCAACGGCGGGTATACTACGAGATAGACCGAGAGCCGGTAGTTCCTGTACGCCATTTGTCATGGCGACGCATGACGATGCGTTGGCCACAGCAGCGAAAGCGAGCGGGTTGCCGGTCATAGGCTCGTGAACGCTTCCTCTTTTCTTTGACATTCCGTTGAGGCATCGTGGGGTGTCCTGGAAGGCACGCCTTTTTGGGACTAGACGGGAAGCGGGCGTATTTACGGTTCGTTCTGGGCCGAGGCGCGATAGAGCAGATAAAGGCCGATCCCGGCGATGACGGACACGACGATCGCCAGGGCCAGCTGGACGGCAAAGCTGATCGGCCCGATGTAAATCTTATAGAGCTGGAGCAGAACGATCGGCAGGCAGACGGCCAGGAAGAGGGCCACCATGTGCCGTCGCTGGTAAATCGGTTCTCCCGGTTTTCTCGACCCCTTCATGTTCGGACGATCGACGGCGCTTCGCCGGTCTGCGGGATGGTCACTTCATCAGAAAGGCCTTTGAGTCCTCTCCGGAAGCCGTCGTGACGGTCAGGATCGCGAGCCCCTTGCGCCCGCCGGACGGGATGGCTGCGGTGACGGTCGTATCGTTCTTGAACGTAAACTTGGCGGGACGGCCCGGTCCGAACGACACGCCGCGCAGGCAGTTCGCCGGACCGAAGCGGGTTCCCTTAATGGTCACGCTCTCTCCGGCCTTGCCTTCGTCCGGTGTGAGCTGCTCGATCTTGGGCGCAACACCGAAACAGGCCTCCGCTTTGCTCGCCGTTTCGGCCGACTGAAACTTCGGTTTGTCCTGCTTGGGCTTGGAGGCCTTGACCTGCGACGCTGACTTTGGCGGCTTGGCCTGCGTGTCTTTGTCCGCCGCGAAGACGTGCGAGGGAGCGAACGTCGGGCAGAACCATAACACCACGCCGATGAGTGCCATCGGCGCAAGATTCACGGATTTCATCATACCGGCCTCCTGTTGGTCACGATCACAGTCTGCTTGAAAAATTCGCCGCGTTACTCTTCGATGGTCGAGATGTCGCCGGGATCCTGTCCCAGCTCCTTGGCTTTGAGCACCCGCCGCATGATCTTGCCGGAACGGGTCTTGGGCAACGACGTCACGATGTCGATCTCAGCCGGCACTGCGATCTTTCCCAGTTCATGTTTGACCTGTTCTTTGATGGAGTGGATGAGTTCCGGGGTCTCTTTCTCGCCCTGCTTCAGGATGATGAAGGCCTTGATGGACTCCCCGACCGTCTTGTGCGGCTTGCCGATCACCGCGGCCTCGGCCACCGCGGGGTGACTGACGAGCGCGCTCTCCACCTCGGCCGTTCCGAGCCGATTACCCGCCACTTTGATGACGTCGTCGGCGCGGCCCATGAACCACATGTAGCCGTCGTCGTCCTTGTGGCAGACGTCGCCGGCGGTATAACAATTCGGAATCGTCGTCCAGTACGCCTTGTATCGGTCCGGATCCTTGTAGATGGTCCGCATCATCGAGGGCCAGGGTTTCTTGATCACGGCGAAGCCGCCGGCGTTTGCGGGAAGGCTGTTGCCTTGCCGATCGACGACGTCCGCTTCGATGCCGAGAAAGGGTCTCGTCGCCGACCCCGGCTTCAGCGGGACGCTGGGGAGCGGCGTGATCAGGATCGAGCCGGTTTCCGTTTGCCACCAGGTGTCCATAATGGGCTTGTCGCCGCCCGTCACCCGGTGGAACCATTCCCAGGCCTCCGGGTTGATGGGTTCACCGACACTGCCCAGGATACGCAGAGTGGACAGGTCGGATTTCTTCGGCCAGTCCTCTCCGTAGCGCATCAACAGTCGGATGGCGGTTGGTGTCGTATAGAAGATCGAGACGCCGTAGCGTTCGATCAAGTCCCACCAGCGGCCCGGCGTCGGGTAGTCCGGTTTTCCCTCGGCCGTCAATATCGTCGCTCCGTTCAAGAGCGGACCATAAACGATATAGCTGTGACCCGTGACCCAGCCGGGATCCGCCACACAGAAATAGACATCGTCGTCCTTCAGGTCGAAGACGTACTTCGTGGTGGCATAGGTGCCTACCATGTAGCCGCCGTGCACGTGGACGACGCCTTTGGGTTTCCCGGTGGTGCCGGACGTGTAGAGGATGTAGAGGGGGGCCTCCGAGTCAAGCGGCTCCGCGGGACAGTGCGGCGTCTCGTGCCGGAGCCAGTCGTGCCAGTCGATTTCCTGAGGGGCGAACAACGTCTGCCCCGGACTCTGTCTCCGTACCACGACCACGTGTTCCACCGTGGCGCAGTTCTTCACGGCTTCATCGACGACCGGCTTGAGATTGACGACCTTGCCGCGATCGAACCCCACGTCGGCCGTGATGACGAGCTTCGCTTCCGCGTCAGTGATTCGGCTCGACAGAGCCGGAGCGCTGAACCCCGAATAGACGACGCTGTGGATCGCACCGATTCTCGCGCAGGCGAGCATGGCCACGACCTGTTCCGGGATCTTGGGTAGATAGATCGTGACACGATCGCCCTTGCGGATTCCGAGTTTTTTCAGAGCATTGGCGCACCGGTTGACCTGCCGGTACAACTCGGCATAGGTGAAGATCCGCTCTTGATCGTTTTCCCCCACCCAAATCAGCGCGACTTTATTCTTTCGCCAGCTGGCAACATGACGGTCGAGGCAGTTGTAGGCGATGTTGCAGGTCGCGCCGACGAACCACTTGGCCCACGGATAGTTCCACTCGAGCACCGATTTCCACGGAGTGAACCATTCCAATTCCTTGGCCAGACCGCTCCAAAATGCTTCCGGATCGGCGATCGATCGCCGGTAGGCGGTCTCGTAATCCTGAACGTAGGCCGCGGAAATCGTCTTGGAGGTCGGCCGGTACACCCGGCTTTCCTTCAAAAGGGTATCGATGTTATCCGCCATACGCGCGCTCCCTCGTCCGCATACGAGTTTACCGATGAATCGGCCACAACCATACCTTGCTCCGGAGAACTATGCAATCCGCCGGGTAGCGGGCCAGTTTCCTCTTGCGTCATGCCCGCGAAGGCGGGCGCCCACTCCTCGATCAAGACTCAATGCCGGTATGAGAAGTAGGCCTTGACTGGATTCCCGCTGGAGCCTGCCCTCGACACCGATCGGGGGCGGGAATGGCAAACTTCAGTGCTTCTGATGGCAAACTGATCCACGACCCAGGCGCATGTGCCGGTGTGCGCCTTTGTGTATGTGATGGATCGTCACAGGACCGATCGCTCCGAACCGGCGCCGGCTCGAAGATGCGGCGCGTCCTCCGTCGGAGTGTTTCTTGACAGTTACGGGAAGGCAAGAGTAGGCTGAATTTTCAGAGTGATCTCACGCCCGTTCTTACCTATGTCGCCACGGTTTGCCAGTCGCGCCCGCAGCCTCCTTCGCTCGCTGTGTTCCTGCCTGCTTCTCGTCTCGGCCGCATCTTCCGCCTGGGCTCAAATAGGAAAACCGGAGGGGTTGTACTACAAATCCTGGGCGGTCGTGATCGGAATCGAAAACTACGTGGTCGCCCCCAAGCTGCCCGGCGCAAGAGCAGACGGCAAGGCGATGGCTGAGGTCTTGCGCGGGCTGGGCTTTGAAGAGGTGGTGGAGCTGTACGACAATGATGCCAGCTTCCGCCGCCTCCAGCAGCTGCTGTCGGATTTTCTTCCCCGCAAGGTCGGCCGTCAGGACCGTCTCGTCATCTATTTCGTCGGCCATGCGGGAGTGACGCGGGACCAATCAGGCAACGACGTGGGCTATCTGGTCCCTTGGGATGCGCAGCCCAACAACGTGTCCAAAGCGGTGACCTTCGATCAGCTCAAGGAATTCAGCCGCCGCAGCGCCTCGAAGCACACACTCTTGCTGCTCGACGTGGCCGTGCGAGGCTGGGAGGTCAGCGTCGCGCAGCCTTTGTCGCTGGAAGGGCGCGTCGCACCGGAGGACGATCAGGAAAAGCGGGCGGTTCAGGTCTTGACGGCGGGAGACAAGGGGGAGACGGTCATCAGGACGCAGGATCGAAGCCTGTTCGTTCAGGTTCTCGCCAAAGGAATGTCGGGCGCCGCCGATCTGGACAAAAACGGGTGGCTGATGGCCTCGGAACTGGGGCGCTATACAGCCCAGCAGATCCGGGAGCAGTCCAAGGGAACCCAGCACCCGCTCTTCACACAGCTCGAAGGGGACGGCGATACGATTCTGATCGAAGGCCGCAAGGCGGCGTTCAGACTCGGAGGAGAACCGCAGTCGCCGGCCGAGCGGAAACAGGCGGCCAAGCTGCAGTACGAGCAGGCCTTCGCGCTGTTGCAGACCGGAAAGTCGGCGGACGAAGCGTTGGAGCGGCTCAACCGCGCGGTGGAATATGATCCCGAATTCGGCGACGCCTATGTATTGAAGAGCTACGTGCAACTCGAGGTCCTGCCCGACCTCGACGAGGCCTTGGCGGCCGGCAAACTGGCCGTGCAGCATGCCCCGAAGAATCCGGACTCGCACTACACGCTGGGGCTGATCTATGAAAAGCGGGGACAGTATCCGGAAGCCGAGCGGGCCATGCTGGACGCCCTCGCGGTCAACCCGACCTACGTAGATGTCTATTTTTCGCTCGGGGTCCTGTATGAGGATGAATTGAAGAACAACCAGAAGGCCGTCGAGGCGTTTCAGCGGTATTTGGAACTCGGCGGCAACCACGTGCGGGCCCGCGAGGCCGTCGCGCGTGGCAACCAATCCGTACCGGCAAGACCTTAGCCCTAATCTTTTCCACCGCCTTTCAGATAGCCCAAGCCGATCTTGAGCGCGCGCCTCGTGATCTCCGCCCACCGGACCTGAGGATATTCCGCCAGCACTGCGGCTGCCTTCGGGTCCTGCACGTCGAGTCCGACGATCCGGATGATGCCGTCTTCAATTTGTACGTCCGCCATAGTGGTTTTTCCTCTCTCCCAGGACTCAGGATGACGTTCGTTCGAGACCCCTCGCGTTGACTCAACTGGTCGTGCATGTTAGCATAAACCCGCTCAATTTCTCGTGTTTGTTCACCGCGCGTTGTTCACCGAGCAAGGAGGAAGTCGCATGAGCCAGCCGCGTGGAATCCTTTCACAATTGGCCGGTGGTGGGGTCGCTCTCGTACTGATCGTCGGGCTCGCCGCGTGCGGCGGCCCTCCGAAGTGGGTCAAGCAAGGGTCTGGCGCGATGAGCGAAAAGGACAGCAAGGCGTTTTACGGCGTGGGATCCGTCACCGGCGTCAGGAACGAGCCGTTGGCCTGGGATACGGCGGAGAACCGGGGCCGCGCGGAAATCGCCAAGACGTTCGAGACCTATACCGGCTATCTGATGAGGGACTATGCCGCCTCGACGACCGCGGGTGATTTTACCCGGAACGCCGAAGAGCAGAACGTCGAGCGGGCGATCAAGACCCTCACCACGACGACGTTGAGCGGTGTGCGTCCGATTGACCGGTACAAGGACGACAAGACCGGCACCTACTACGTCCTTACCAAGCTCAACCTGGAAGATATGAAAAACAATCTGCAGCACGCCAAGGAACTCAACGCGGAAGTCAGAGACTACGTGCGCAAGAACGCCGACAAGGCATTTGAGCGTCTTGAAAAGGAAGAAGACAAACGCGCAATCCGTTGATCGCGATTCGTGAACCGGTTCCGAAGGAGCGGACGAACGATGGGGATCTCAGGTGGGCGGAGGTGTGGCGGCGCGGCAGCAGCGGCCGTGTTGTGCCTCGGGTTCTTGACCCTGGCCGGCTGCGGAAGCGAAACGAAAATCACCCGTGTGGATACAGGCGTGGTCACCGATCTCAGCGGCCGCTGGAACGACACCGATTCCCGCATGGTAGCCGAGACCATGGTGAAGGAAGCGCTCGACTATCCCTGGCTGAACAACTTCAACCAGGCCAAGAACCGTCCGCCTGTGGTGGTGGTGGGCACGGTGCTCAACAACAGCCACGAGCACATCAACGTGCAGACCTTCGTCATGGATCTCCAGCGCGAACTGACGAACTCCCAAAAGGTGACGTTCGTGGCCAACAAGGGCGAGCGGGAGGAAGTCCGCAACGAGCGGAAGGAACAGGCGATGTACGCCAGTGAAGATACGCAGAAGGCTCCCGGAAAGGAAATCGGCGCCGATTTCATGATGAAGGGCACCATCGCCACGATTCTCGACGAGGCCGAAGGCACCAAAGCCACGTTCTACCAGGTGGATCTCCAGATGGTGGATTTGGAAAGCAACGCCAAAGTTTGGTTCGGGCAGAAAAAAATCAAGAAAGTGATCGAAAAGAAACGCACCGTTTTCTAATAGCCAGAAGTCCGTTGAGCTGCTTTGTCTTACGCCCCACCGTCCAGGCGCCTGCACGGTGGGGCGTTTGTCTGTCAACATCCCTCACCCTCGCCGCGCTCCTTGTCGCAAGCGGATGCGGCTCCGCGGGGAAGCACTACGTACAGGCGGATAAGAGCCTGCTGACGCACGACTACCAGCGGGCCGACGCGGCCATCAAAGAGGCGGAAGACGAATACGGCGACAGAAGCCGCGTCCTGTACGGCATGGATCGGGGCATGACGCTTCACCTCGCCGGCGACTACAAGCTGAGCAATCTCATGTTGGAACAGTCGGACGACGAGGTCGAGCGGCTCTACACCAGAAAGGTTCGCACCGAGACCGCCGCGTTCATGACGAACGACAACCTGCTGCCCTATGAGGGCGATCCTTACGAACAGGTCATGATCAATGTCGTCAAGGCGCTGAATTACGCCATGCTGGGTCTCTGGCAGGAATCGCTGGTGGAAGCTAGGCGCATCGATCATCGCCTGAACGTGCTGTCCGATCGGGTCAAAGACAAGAGCGCCTATCGGGAGGACGGGTTCGCCCGCTATCTCACCGGTATCCTCTATGAGAGCACCGGCGACATCAACAACGCGTTCATCGCCTATCGCAAGGCCTATGAAACCTACGACTCGACGAAGGGCTGGTCGCGGGTCGGGGAGCCGGCGCAGTTGCAGAGCGACCTGCTGAGAACGACGGACGGACTGCATCTGACGCAGGAATTCACCGCTTACGAGCGGGCCTTTCCGACCGTGCCGTGGCAGTCCATTCAAGCGCAGCAGAATCTCGCCCAAGTGGTCGTGATCAGCTATAATGGCCGGGCACCGCGGAAGGAGGACCAGTTTCTTGACCTGCCCATCAGCATGGATGCGCTCCAATTGGTCCTGATCAACCGAGCGCTCACCAACCCGAATACGCCGCAAAACCGCGCCGCGGACAGCGTCCTGTACGGCTTGAACGGGCGCGTCGTGCGCGTGGCGTTGCCACGGTTGGTTCCACAGCCCACGCATGTTCCGGTGGATACCGTCAGGCTCGATGGCGCGGCCGGGAGCCCCGTCACCGTCAAGACCGAGCCGGTGCAGAACGTGACCGCGCTCGCGGAGAAAGCGTTGTCGGAGCGCCTGCCCGGCATCGCCGTGAAGGCCGTCGCCCGGGCGGCGACAAAATACGCCATGGCGGAAGCCGCGACGAGGGGATCGCAGAGCGCCGCGGGATCAAAGAATGCCGATTGGGTCGGACTCCTGGTCAGTTTGATCGCCCACGGCTATGCGGTGGCCTCGGAAGAGGCGGACAAGCGCAGTTGGCGGACCTTACCTGATCAAATCCATCTGGCCCGCCGGTGGGTGGCTCCCGGTCAGTATGACGTCAAGGGAGCCGGGTTCACCGGGGATGGGGCGCCGGGAAGCCGCTCTCTGTCGCTGGCGGCCGGGCAAACGGTGTTTCTGGTTCAGCGGGTGGTGCAATGATCGGTCGGATACCCGTGCGGGTGCCCACATTCTTCATCTGGACGGTCAGTCTGCTGCTCGTCGGATGTTCCTTGTTCGGCGGGCGGGCCAAACCGGCATGGGTCAATGGGATGAGCCACGAGTATCCGCCCGAACAGTATCTCACCGGCGTCGGGCAGTCCGACAGGAGCGCGACGGCGGAAGATCAGGCCTATGCGGCCCTGGCCCGCGTGTTCAAGACGGAGGTCTCAGCCCAGGCAAAAGACTGGGAATCGTATCTGGTCGTCGAGCAGCGGGGACAGAGCCGAGACGAGCGGCGTCTGACCGTCGACAATCTCACCAAGGTCTCTACGGACAAAGTGCTCGAAAACGTCAGAATCGCCGACCGGTGGTTCGATTCGAAGAAACAGCTGCACTATGCCCTGGCGGTCATGCAGCGGGCACAGGCCGAGACGGCCTTCATGGAGAAAATCGCCGAGCTGGATCGGGCCATTCAAGCCGACGTCGATGACGCCCACCGGTCGGCGGACCCATTGGCCAAGGTCCGCGGGCTGCGGCGAGCGGCGCACAACCTCGTGCTCCGCGAAACCTACAACGCGGACCTCCGTGTCGTCCGGCCGAGCGGACAGGGGATCGGGTCTCCCTATCGGGTGAATGAATTGACGATGGAATTGGAGCAGTTTCTGGCGACCAACCTGTTGTTCGCGATCGAGGTGACCGGCGATCAGGCTCAGGCCGCGCAGCGGGCCCTCAGCGAAGGCCTGATCCGCGAAGGTCTGCAGATCGTGGACCGTCCCGCCGCGGATGCGGCTTCGGGCGGCGCGTCGGGAGGCCCCGCGCCGGAGTTGCTGTTGCGCGGCTTCGTCAGGGTCTGGCCGATCGACGTGCGCGATCCGCAGTTCATGTACGTCCGCTGGTGCGGCGACTTTGAAGTCGTGGAGGTGAAGGGACAGCGGCTGGTCGGCGCCATTGCAAAGGGTGGAAGAGAGGGACACCTGTCGGAGCGGGAGGCGACGGCCAAGGCGGTTCGCGTGATGCAACAAGAGTTGTCGTCCGATGTGGCCAAGGCGATCGCCGGCCACATCTATGGAGAATCCGAGTTGCCGGTGGAGGCGGCCCGCCCCGCCGGCTGTCCGCGTGAAGGGGCCGGAGCGAAGCCGGCGGCAGCAACGCACTAACAGCAGGAGGGAGATCGCAGGTATGAGCAGATTGAGCAATAGTAGCCGGGCGCCGAGAAGCCGAGGGCGTGGATTGACCGCGACGCAACAGCGAGTGCCGAGCCGGCTGGCCAAGCGGCGGCTCGGCGAACGGCTGAAGGAAGATACCGCGCTGTTCAACAAGGGCAATCTTGCCGACAAGCTCCGCCGAGAAGGATATGAGGAACTCCCGCTGGATGAACTGCAGGATCGGCTGTCCAAGCTGCAGGGCCCCTTGGCGTCCGTCATTCTCAAGGGGAGGATCTGAGGCCATGCCGTACTACTACTTCGACTCGACCGCCCTGGTGAAACGCTACAGCATGGAGCGCGGCACCCGCATCGTGAACAAGTTGATGGTCAAGCGCGGCAAGGTGGCGATTCTGCCGACCTGGACCGTCACGGAACTGTATTCCTCCTTTTCCAACCGGGCGCAGCAAGGAGAGATCACGAGGGACGACTGCTACTCCGTGATCCACAAATTCGAACGCGAATCCGTCGAAGGCTTGTTTCAGTTCATCGTCCCGACGATGCAGACCTACCTGGCCACCAAGGAATTGGTGATGGAGTACCCGTTCCTTCGCGCGCAACAGGTGATGCATCTGGCGCTGGCGCTGGAACTGAAGCCGCTCCGGCTGACGGTCGTCAGCGCGGACGTTCAGCTGCTCGCGGCCAGCAAGACAGCCGGGCTGCACATCATCAATCCGGAAGAAGACTAAGGGGAAATGGAAGGCCGGGACCGGCACCCGCCTTCGCCAAGCTACGGCGAGAGCCGGTCCCTACGGACATTGGTAGTCGGTGATCATCGAGGCGACGACGATGTCCCAGTCGTCGGCCGCTTCCCGGAGTTTTTTGGTGTGTTCCTGCACATCGGCCGGCGCCTGCTCGTCGGAAACCAGCAGAGACAGGGCTTGCTGCAGGCTGCCTTGCGCCAGCGCCAAGCTGCCGCAGACGCCGGAGGACGCCGGCAGCTGCCCTCCGGCCCGCCGGAACAATGCGACGGCCCGGTAGCCGTGTTCTTGCGCGCGGAAGAGCGGTTCCGCTCCCTGATAGAACCGTGCGGTTGCCGGCTCGTCGCGGTGGCTCTTGGCCAGTTGCTTGGCCATGAGCGCGGCCCGGCCCATGCTGAGCGCGGCGCCGTCCGGATCGTCGTTGCCGATCGCTTCTTCCGCCCGGGCTCGTAGTCGGTCCAACTCGGCGGCTGCGCCGATCACCTGACTCCAAGCGGTCCGGACTTGGGGAAACGTACAGAGGACGACGGCAAGGCCGATCCGCATGCGGGCGAGGATGGCATGACTCGGCATGGCGGGATCCCGGCTACTGCAGATACTCCCAGGTATCGATCTGCTTGATGCTCCAGTTCACCGCTTCCTTCAGCTTAACCATTTTCGGGTCGGCGTCGTTCTCCCGCACCTTGTAGAGGGACTTCTGGAGCGCCAGCAGCGGTTCGTGCGCACGCCGGTCGGGCAGTTTGCCCAAAGCCCAGACGATCTCGGTCTTGAGCGCCGGGTCGTCCGTCGTCTTGAGAGTCTCGAGGAGAGGATCGACGATGCTGAAGTCGCCGTGCAGGGCTCCCAGAATGCCCAGGGCTTTGGCCGCTGACGGCCGCAACTCCGGACGACCGGTCTGCATCGTCTCGACCAGAGCCGGCACCGCGTCCTTCTGGCCGATGTTACCCAGCGCCAATGCCGAAGCCTTGGCGATGTCGAGATCGGGGCCCTTGAGACCGGCCAGCAGGCGCGGGACCGCCTCGTTGGAAAACAAATAGCCGAACAGACCCACCAGCCTGACCTTCCGCGCCACGGGCGTCGCCGGATCGTCGTACAGCTTGAACAGGCGCTCTTCCTGTCCCCATTCGGCCGTGATGAGCGCCGGGAAGTCGTAGTCGTCCAAGCGTTCCCTCAACTGACTCATCGCGTAGGCTCCCGCGTCTTCCGCTTTTGCCGCGGCGGCCGCCTGCTCCGAGTCCGCAAACTCCGTCCGCACCTCCTTGTGCCATCCCATTCGCTTGCCGTCCAGGAAATAGATCAGCTGGCAGGCCGGACCTTTCCACAGGCGGGACGGCGAGTCGGGGAGATCCGCGTCGCTGCCCATCTTTGTCGTACCTTCCCACGTCTTTCGCTGCTCGCATTTGACCTGCACCAGTACGTCATGCGGCCGGGCCGGATCCGTCACCACGGTGTACCCGAACTCGCGCAGCCGCTTCGAGATCAAGTCCTGGAACGGCGCCGTATCGGCCGGTCCCTTGTCGGTCAGGGCGATGACCTCCAGGAGCACCCGGTCGATCTTCTTGACCTGCTGTTTCTGCTGCTCGGTGAACGATTCGCGGCGGGCCCAGCTTGGACCGGGGAGGAGGGTCAGAACGGACAACAGGCCGATAAGGATTCGCACGGGCATAGGGCTACTGTATCCAACCAGACGCCGTTCTTGCAAGTTGAGGTATTGGGGTAATGGGTCAGTTTGTCATCTCGGAGAAGCGGGAATCCAGTCAAGGTCTTCTCCTCAAACCCGCTACCCAAGTTGCAAGGGCGCGAAAGGCGTCAGTATAATCGCCGCATGCTGCAGCATACCGCAAGAGTCGGATTCATCGGGGCGGGGAACATCACCCAATCCCTCATTGCGGGTCTGCTCCATGCGAAACTGGTCCTTCCCTCGCATTTGATCGCCTCGGACATCGATCCGGCCGCGCGCGACGCCGTCAGCGGGACGTACCACGTTGCGACTACGGCTGGGAACTCCGAAGCGGCCGAGGGCGCCGATGTGCTTGTGCTGGCCGTCGAGCCGCAGGTGCTCGACCATGTCCTGACGGAGATCGCCGATATCGTCCAGGAGAAGACCTTGATCGTCTCGGTGGCCGCAGGGTATCCCATCGCGCGCATCGCCCGCCATCTACGCGGCGTGAAACGGAAAAAGATTGTCCGCGCCATGCCCAACACGCCGGCCGCTATTCGGGAGGGAGTCACGGCCATCGCCTGCGACGACGACGTGCCGGCCGACGAGTTGGCGACGGCGCGGTCTCTGTTCGAATCGATCGGACACGTCGTGACAGTGCCGGAACGGCTGCTGGATGCCGTGACTGGGCTCAGTGGGAGCGGGCCCGCCTATGTCTACATCATGACCGAGGCCCTAGCGGACGGAGGCGTGAAGATGGGGCTCCCGCGCCACACGGCCCAGCTGCTGGCCGCGCAGACGGTGGTGGGCGCCGCACGGCTGTTGCTGGCGTCCGGCGAGCACCCCGGCGTACTGAAGGACCGAGTCGCGTCGCCGGGCGGGACCACCATCGCAGGCATTCACGCCTTGGAACTGGGACGATTTCGCGCCACCGTGACATCGGCGGTCGAGGCGGCGGCGAAACGATCGGCAGAGCTGGGTTTCGAAAATCAGTGAGCGACGGAGCCGCGATTTGCCGCGGTCCGCCGGTGCAAGCAGGCGACGTGTTGGACATCGTGGGAGGTGGCGATCGTGCAGTATTGGGTGAAGGTGGTGTTTGTGGATAACCAGGAGTTGGTCGTCAAGGATGCGATCCGGCACACGATCAGCGACGACATGGAAGTGCTGGAAGTCGATTCCCCCAAGGAAGTCGTAATCATTCCGATGAAGCAGATCAAATACGTCGCGTGCGACGCGACCGTGTTCGCCTCGAAGAAACCCGGCTGACACACCCTCAGGAACGGCGTTCGAGAAGGTCTAGCCCACGGTCATGAATCATGTGGGCTAGGAGCCTGTTCCAGAAATTCGTTCGTGATGCGCTCTTCGACGCACCAACCGTTCGTTCTGAGGCTCTCGAAGGAGACGGTTGGTGGTCTCAGGACAGGTCTGTCGAACCCTGCGGTGAGCCGGGTCGAACGGCGTGAACGGAACTCCTTGAACGTGGGCGCCCTTCGACCGGCTCAGGGCGAACGGATTGTGACCGGAACTTAGGGGCCCAACACTAGGGTCGATCGGTCGACAGACGCTTCGCGAGCCGCCGCGCGAGCCGGACCATTCCGGGAGAGCGGTCGGCCGGGTCGAGGAGAACATTGAGGACGTGGAGCCGGGTCGTGTCGGCCAGCGCACCGGCCAAGGCCTGTTCAAATTCCTCCTGGGTCCTGACCCTGGACCCGACCCCGCCGCCGATCAAGTCGCAGATTCGTTCATAATGCCACTCATGCACGTCGTTGAAGGGCCCATCCAGGATCTCCCGCTCCGTCGAATAGCCTCGATTGTTCAGCACGATCACAATCGGAACCTGCCCGTAGCGCACAGCGGTGGAGAGTTCGGTGCCGGTCATCTGAAAGGCGCCGTCTCCCACGAGGACGATGGGTCGGACATGGGGGTCGGCGAACGAGGCCCCCACGGCCGCCGGCACCGCAAACCCCATGGACGTGTAGTAGGCGGGGGAGAGGAACTCGAATCGCCGGTGCACATGAAGATCCGCCGCTGCAAACAGGGATTCGCCGACGTCCGCCACGATCAGGGTCTTGGCGTTGAGGACGCTGTCCAGATGCCGAAACAGTCCGCGAAGCGAGACCTGGGCCTTCGGCGCGACCGGCTTGTCCTCCACCGGCAGCGGAGGAGGGAGGGGCCGGGACGTGAAACCTGGAAGGGGATGAGCGCTCAGGGCCTGTACGAAATCCTGGAACCGGATCGAATCGTAGCGGTGATGTCTGATCGAGACGCGATCGGCCGTCGCGTGGATGGTCCGTCCCTCGGACAGCAAGGGTGACTGCGAGTCGAGACCTTCCATATCGGAGAGGATGGATCCGAGAATCAGCAGACAGTCGGAATCGTTGATGAATCGTTGGACCTCATCGCGGGCGATCAGGTTTCCGTAGACGCCTACATAGAGCGGATGGTCTTCCCGTATGATCGATTTGCCCAAGAGGGTCGAGGCGATAGGCACGTTGATCCGTTCGACCAGGCGGGCCAGATGATCTTGAAGTCCGAAGCGCCCGATCTCCGCCCCGGCCAGAATCGCCGGCCGCTTGGCGGAGGCAAGCATGGTCTTCACCTCTCCGATGGCCTCCTCCAACGCGCCGGGATCACTCGGCTCATCGTTCAGGCACAGGGGCTTCAGCGGCGTCGCCAGGGGTGTGTGGACCAGGTCGCGGGGAATCTCAATGTATATGGGCCGGCGATAGCGCAAGAGGGCCGAAAAAGCCCGATCCATTTCACGCTCGGCCGTAATCGGATCGTCGAGCGAGACGGCGGCGACCGTCATGCGTTCGAAGACGTCACGCTGCGTCGAGAACTCGCGCACCATGTGGTGCATGTAGGGCATCGTGATCCGCTCGGACAAACCGGGTGATCCGGTCAGCAATACGACGGGCGACCGTTCGGCGTAGGCGCAGGCAATGGCGTTGACGGTGTTCAGCCCGCCGACGCAATAGGTCACGCAGGCGGCGCCGATGCCGTTGATACGCGCATAGGCATCGGCGGCAAAACCGGCCGAATCCTCCCTGGTGGTGACGATCTGGCGGATGGGCGACCGCTCAATCAATTGATACAGGCTCAGGACGTAGTCACCGGGAATGCCGAAGATATGGCGCACGCCTAGTTGATGCAGTCGCTCGATCACCGCGGAACCGATCGTGGCTGGGTTGGTCATGTCGGGTGTCGTTGATACGCGTGGTGTCGTGAATAATCGGCGCGTCTGGCTGCAGGAAACCACAGCGCCAAGCAATCGTCAAGCTGAACGTCGGCTCTCAAGGGCTTGACGCGGCGCTCGCGCCGTCGGATAAGTACCCCATGACGATCTCAGGCGAACCGTCCGCGGCGAAACTCGTGCTCGCACGGCGACGCGACCAATCGGAGCCAGGCCACTATTGGATTTATGCCGGTTTTGTCCAACCGGCCAGCGGCGAAGTCGCGGCGGGCGATCTCGTCGACGTGGTGCGGCCGGACGGCCGATTCTACGCGAGAGGACTCTACAATCCCGCCTCGAAAATCCGCGTACGGATTCTCACCTTCCAGGATGAACCGGTCGATGAGGCGTTCTGGCGAGCACGGATTGCGAGAGCCGTCCGGCTGCGGAAACGCCTCGTATCCGGTACGGATGCCTATCGGCTCATCTATGGCGAAGCGGATTTCTTGCCGGGACTGATCGCCGATCGCTACGGAGACGTGCTGGTGCTCCAAACGCTCTCGGCCGGCATGGATCGGCGCAAGGAACGGTTGGCCGAGCTGTTGTGCGAAGAGAGCGGAGCCGCGCGCGTCTTCCTGCGGAACGATGCCAAGAGCCGGGCGCTCGAAGGATTACCTGTAGAGACCGGATTTCTCAAGGGCAGCGGAGCCACGACGGTCGAGGTGCATGAAGGGCAGGCTCGATTCGTCGTGGATTTTGGCCGCGGCCAGAAGACCGGATGGTTCTGCGATCAACGGCAAAATCGCCTTGACGCGGCCATGTTCGCGCCGAAGGCCGATGTCCTGGAGGTGTTCTGTCATACCGGCGCCTTCGGCATCCATGCGGCGCTGGCCGGCGCCGTCTCCGTGGAGGGAGTCGACGTCGGAGAGGAGGCGCTCGCCTCCGCGCGACGTCATGCAGCTCTGAACCAGGTCGAGGACCGGTGCACGTACCGCCAAGCCGACGCCTTTGAGGAAATGCGCCGGCTGGAACGGTCGGGTCGCCGCTACGATGTGGTGCTGCTGGACCCACCCGCGTTTGCGAGAAGCCGGCAGGCGGTGGCTCGTGCGCTGGCCGGCTACAAGGATGTCAATCTTCTGGGTCTGCGATTGACGAAACCGGAGGGGTTTCTGGTCTCGAGCTCCTGTTCGCACCATGTGTCGGAGCAGGACTTCTGGCAGGCCATCCGTGGGGCGGCCAGAGATGCCGGCCGTGAGGTGCGGTTGCTGGCGCAGAAGGGACAAGCGGACGACCATCCGATTCTTGCCTCGATGCCCGAGACCCGCTACCTGAAGTGCTGCATCATGCAAGTACTGTAGAGAGCGTAAGGGGGTTGGGGTTGAAATCCAAGACTCAAGAACTCGGATCTCTCGGAACCAGAGGGCGCTCAAACGGGTTCTTCAGCAAGGCCGCAGCAAACGAAGAGGCGAGGCATACGTTGTTGGGTATGTCGAGCCTCCGAGTGTGGCGAGAACGAAGCTGAAGGCCCGTTTCAGCGCCCTATCTAGTCGCTGGGGGGCTCGAAGTGCCCCGACGGCCTGTTCTGCCAGGGAACCGTAGCCTGCTTCGACTGTTTGACCAGGCTCCGTAGGCTCATCTCGGCGGCTCGGAGCAGCTTCGGTTCCGCGCTTTGGATGAGGGTCGTCAGGAGGATAAAGAGCGACCGATCCATGCGGGAGCCTGAGAGAATCCGTTCAGTCACCGGGTCCGGACCGGGAGGAACCTCTGCACCACCGTCGTCCGCAAAGAGCTGTTGGAAGCCGGTGGGGTGAGTAAAGAGCCAAGCCACCGGAATCTTGAGCGCTCCCGCCAGGGCTTCCAGAGTTGAGATGCCGGGGTCGACCTCGTCGGACTCAATCTTTTCAAGGGCATAGGCGTCGATTTGAGCTTCGGCGGCCAGGGCTTCGAGCGAGTGGCCACGGGATGCTCTCCAGGCCTGAATATATGCGCCGACCGCCATGGCGGAATCATACTCAAACGGACCGGTTCCCGCAACCGCGCGGACTAGGCCATTTCCGAGGTAGAGGCCGGGATTTCAGGGCGTTTCGGGCCATCCAGCAGTGGCAGATGAGCCTCCAAATCAGGTACAATGACGGGCACGTCATCCATTTCGTTGCGGTGAGGAGGAAGCCATGTTGGGAACAGATATCCGAGGAATCATGGCCGAAGAAGAAGAGGTTCAGCGCCGACGTCAAGCGTTGAAATCCCTGCTGTCTATGAGGTCCAAGCAGCTTCGCGAATCGTTAGAACAGCGAATCAAGAGAGCCAGAACCGGCGGAGATTGGATCCAATTGTCGAAGGAAGAGTGCGCGACCCTCCATCGTCAGGAAAAGGCTCACCTCAAGTCGCAACTCGAACAGCTGCAGCATGAAGACGACCGCACGCGCGGCAAGCTGACCGCCTTGAAGCGGGCCAAAGCCCGCGCGCAGCGCATCCGTGCGGCAGAGGCAGCCTCGGGGCGGAAGCGCCGCTGAGCGCCGCCCCTACGGCGACATCGGGTGTCCCACGCCGACTCTCCACTGACCCGCGCGCAGACCGCGCACATTCGAGATCTCATCCGGGATAAACATGTTCGGGAAGCCGACGGCGCCTTCGTGATCGAAGGCGCCAAAGCGGTGCGGGATCTCCTCGCCCATCATCCGTCGCTCGTCCGTTCCGTCGTGACGACGCCCGGCTATCGCGAACGGGAACAACCGCGCGACCGCCGGCTTCGCGCCGCCGCCGCATGCCCTTCTTATACCTGTCCCGAACGCGTTTTTGCCGGAGTGTCCGACCTCGACACCACCCAGGGCATTCTTGCGATCGCCATCCGGCCCGAATGGAACGAGGCAGAGGTACTCGACCGTCCGACGCTGTTCGGTATCTATGCGGAAGGGATTCAGGATCCGCTGAACGTCGGCACGATCATTCGAACCGCCGCGGCTCTCGGTGTGAGCGCCCTGTGGCTGACGCCAGACTCGGCGGATCGATACCATCCCAAGGTCGTTCGGGCGACGAGCGGGGGGCTGCTTTGCCTGCCGGTGTTCGTCACCGGCTCGGTGTCGCCGTTGGTGCGCCGGGGCTGTTGTCTGTTTGCCGCCGAAGTCGGCGGGCCGGACGCGGTGGAATTGGATAAGATCGAGCATGTGCCGCCGCGCGTGATTCTGGCCGTCGGCAGCGAAGGACAGGGGCTCTCCGAGGAAACGAAGACGCTCGCCATCCGCCGCGTGACCATTCCGTTGAGCCGGCGCATGGAGTCGCTCAATGTCGCCTCCACAGTCGCCATCGCCGCGCATGTCCTACAGCGCCTCCCGAAACAGTCACTCTAAACCCACGACTTCGGTGAATTGTAGCTCGCAATCCCTGGAAGTCAGGCGTAAGATAGGCGCGCTCGCGCCTGATCCTGTCACCATTCAAGGAGGGAACAGCATGAGACGAGGCATCGGCATTGTCCTCGGGTTTGCTGCGATCACTGGGTGTGCAGGGGGCTCGCCTACTCCCGCAGAACGCAATGTGCAGGATGTGGCGGTCACACGAACATGGCTCCGCGGCCCTATGATGGAAACCTGCACTCGGCTGCCGGGACCTGAGAGCCGGAAGGGATGTGTGCTCGCGCTCGACGGTACGTTAGCCAGGCTCCGCGGAGATCATTTGACGCGTGATGACCATTTCCGTATCGAACTGGCCCGAGCGAAGGGAGCCGATGAACTCCGCCGCCTGTGGACCAGGACCGAGCATGAAGCATGGCTGAGAGGGATCAGAACCGCAGCCTGTCAGCGGGCACCGTATCCGGCGACAGCTCGCCGCTGTCTCGATGGGATCGAGGCGGAACTCGTTCGGCTCGGTCATCCTGACGAGTTTGCGGGGGAGCAGCCGGCAGTTCGTGCCAAGCGAGCCGTAGCGCGTATTGAAACGAGAGAGCAGGCTCGCGCAATTGAGCAACAGCGTCCGCATGAACACGAATTCTCCCTCGTGGGCCTAGGTGCGGAAGGCGGACAGGTTCAACCGTCGGTGTCCCTGTCGGTTTCTAAGCTCCCCGTAGTGGTAAAACCGGTTCAGCCTGGTCTGGGGATGCCGGTCGCGCCGTTGTCTCCACCCATCTCCTGCACAAGTAGAATGGTCGGTGGAGTGGTTCATACGGACTGCTATTGATCCGAGATCAGATTCTTGCCCGATTCTGCACAACCCTTGTCGACTGAATAGGGTCGCGACGATCGAACGCGCTGTGCGGGAACCGGCAAAGCCGCGCCGGGGGACCAAATCGAACGGTCGGCACCAGCCTTCGTATTTCGCTATTCCACGCTTTCAGTTCCCTCTTCATAGGGAAGGGTGCTTCAACGCTCGGCGAGCGCGGACACGAGATCGCTTGCCAGGTCGGCTTTCAGTTCCCTCTTCATAGGGAAGGGTGCTTCAACCGACGATCAAGTGGACGCATGGAGTCAAGCCATGAACCTTTCAGTTCCCTCTTCATAGGGAAGGGTGCTTCAACGGGCCGCGCTGGAGGCGCAGGCCGCTCGGGTCGCGCCTTTCAGTTCCCTCTTCATAGGGAAGGGTGCTTCAACAGATCGATGTCAGGAAGGCGAATGCGATGAAACGATTACTTTCAGTTCCCTCTTCATAGGGAAGGGTGCTTCAACGCGGATGGCGACATAATCGAGCACGATGAGGCCGTCCTTTCAGTTCCCTCTTCATAGGGAAGGGTGCTTCAACTGGGGATGAGGCAGTGCTCTGTACGCCGCTTCCGCACTTTCAGTTCCCTCTTCATAGGGAAGGGTGCTTCAACTGGGCGAGGCCGACCTGCGCGGGGCCGACCTGCGCGCTTTCAGTTCCCTCTTCATAGGGAAGGGTGCTTCAACGATCTGGGTCGTCGAGGACGCCGCGAAAATCGTCACGCTTTCAGTTCCCTCTTCATAGGGAAGGGTGCTTCAACCGTCGGGCCCTGCGGGGCGAGGGAGGCGCGCTCCACTTTCAGTTCCCTCTTCATAGGGAAGGGTGCTTCAACCCTTGGGTCCGCCTGCGCCTCGTCGCAATCCCCTGACTTTCAGTTCCCTCTTCATAGGGAAGGGTGCTTCAACCGGCCTTTCCCGATGCTCCCGAACGACCACCATACTGCTTTCAGTTCCCTCTTCATAGGGAAGGGTGCTTCAACTCCTGCCCCCACTTGATTCAGTTTGTCTTGTGCAACTTTCAGTTCCCTCTTCATAGGGAAGGGTGCTTCAACGATCTGGGTCGTCGAGGACGCCGCGAAAATCGTCACGCTTTCAGTTCCCTCTTCATAGGGAAGGGTGCTTCAACCGTCGGGCCCTGCGGGGCGAGGGAGGCGCGCTCCACTTTCAGTTCCCTCTTCATAGGGAAGGGTGCTTCAACCGTCGGGAATGTCCGTCAGCTCCGTGAAGCCCAGCCTTTCAGTTCCCTCTTCATAGGGAAGGGTGCTTCAACACGGACTCGTCTGAAACGGTGCGGACAGCTTCACGTACTTTCAGTTCCCTCTTCATAGGGAAGGGTGCTTCAACTCAAACGTTTCGTTTCTGCCCGCCACCATTCTTCAACTTTCAGTTCCCT
This sequence comes from Nitrospira sp., assembly GCA_029194535.1. NCBI lineage: Bacteria > Pseudomonadati > Nitrospirota > Nitrospiria > Nitrospirales > Nitrospiraceae > Nitrospira > Nitrospira sp. The sequence continues at coordinate 1,560,198 of JARFXR010000001.1, forward strand.
CTTCATAGGGAAGGGTGCTTCAACATCGTCGGCAACGTCGCCCCGTTCGGCCACATCTTCCTTTCAGTTCCCTCTTCATAGGGAAGGGTGCTTCAACCGCGTACTGCACGACGCACCCTTGAGCTAGCCCCACTTTCGTGGACACCTCAAAAAGGGGACAATAGGTTCCGGGAGGTGTCCGATGGGGAAGCGACAGCAATACACGAAAGAGTTCAAGCTGGAGGCCGTCCGACTGTGGAAGTCATCGGGACGACCGGCAGCAGCCGTCGCGCGAGAATTGGACCTGCGACGCAATCACCTCTATAAATGGCAGCACGAGATTGAGAACTTTGGGGAGGCGGCGTTCCCTGGCAAAGGCGGCCGCGCGCACAGCGCCGATGAACTCACGCGCTTGCGACGCGAGAATGCCCGGCTGCGTGAGGAGCGCGACATTTTAAAAAAAGCCGCGATGTTCTTTGCGCGGGAGTCGCCATGAGATATCGCTTCATTCAGGCGCATCGCACGGAATACCGGCTCACCGGGTTGTGTCGCACGCTGGGCGTCAGCCGAAGCGGCTACTATGCCTGGCGCCAGCGCCCCGCCAGTGCGCGGGCGACGGCCAACGCGCGTTTGCTCGAGCAGATCCAAGAACTCCATCGACAGACGAAGGCGCGCTACGGTGCTGTGAAGGTATGGCGGGCGTTGCGGCTGGCCGGCGTGCGGTGTGGCCGACATCGCGTGGCGCGCTTGCGGCGGCAACACGGTCTTCTGGCGCAACGCATTCGGCGCTTTCGCATGACGATCGAACGGCATGAGTTTGCCCCGCCCGCGCCGAACCGACTCCGGCAGGTCTTTGTGGCCCCGGCCAGCAATCGCATTTGGGCGGGCGATCTCACCGCGATCGCGACCCGCGCCGGCTGGCTATATCTCGCCGTGATCTTAGATCTGTATTCTCGGCGAGTGATCGGTTGGGCGATGAGTGCCAAGCCCGATCAGCACGTCGCGCTCCAGGCGATGCACATGGCGCTGGCACAGCGGTGTCCGCCACCCGGGCTCATTCATCACTCCGATCAGGGGGCGCTCTATACCAGTGTGGCCTACCAACGCCTGTTGGCTCAGCGTGGCGTGATCGCCAGCATGAGTCGCAAGGGCAACTGTTTCGATAACGCAGTGGTCGAAAGCTTCTTCAGCACGCTCAAGAATGAACTGGTGCATGAGCAGCGGTTTCATACCCGTGAAGACGCGCAAGCGGCCGTGTTTGAATTCATCGAGGTGTTCTACAACCGACGGCGCCTCCATCAGACGCTGGGCTATGTCAGTCCCATGCAGTTTGAGGCGAGGCGTCTACCTTAACTCGGTGTCCATGAAATCGGGGTCAGCTCACCCTTGCGTCGTTTGCACTTTCAGTTCCCTCTTCATAGGGAAGGGTGCTTCAACGGTCTGGCTTTCACGCCGCGCTCGCCGTGCTGAACCTTTCAGTTCCCTCTTCATAGGGAAGGGTGCTTCAACCAGCGTCGCAAACTGGCGCAAGCCGGGAATTTGCGCTTTCAGTTCCCTCTTCATAGGGAAGGGTGCTTCAACAGCCGTCCTGATTGTTGACGCGGTAGCAGCGTGTAGCTTTCAGTTCCCTCTTCATAGGGAAGGGTGCTTCAACCACTGCCCGAGCACGCTATACGGTTCCCGCCGTGAGCTTTCAGTTCCCTCTTCATAGGGAAGGGTGCTTCAACTGATTTCAGGCCAGGCGACGACATTGAGGGTGACCCCGCTTTCAGTTCCCTCTTCATAGGGAAGGGTGCTTCAACCGATGCGTGAAATGCGGCGGCTTGATGATAGCGGATGCTTTCAGTTCCCTCTTCATAGGGAAGGGTGCTTCAACGCTAGCCGTGGCATCAGCCTGTGTGTATATATGCGTGCTTTCAGTTCCCTCTTCATAGGGAAGGGTGCTTCAACAATCTCATCGACCGGCGTATGATAGAGCTTGTAGCCTTTCAGTTCCCTCTTCATAGGGAAGGGTGCTTCAACCGTCCGGTATGCGACGCACTGGTTGCCGCATGATGCGCTTTCAGTTCCCTCTTCATAGGGAAGGGTGCTTCAACTTCAAGCAAATGGTCGTCTGGGACAAGGGGCCCATTCTTTCAGTTCCCTCTTCATAGGGAAGGGTGCTTCAACGCAGGAGGGGATTCAGGCGGCGCGGGCGACGTTTCGGCCTTTCAGTTCCCTCTTCATAGGGAAGGGTGCTTCAACATCCAGAGAATCGGCATCACTTCCCCGTCTTGATTAATCTTTCAGTTCCCTCTTCATAGGGAAGGGTGCTTCAACTACACTGCCCGAGCACGCTATACGGTTCCCGCCGTGACTTTCAGTTCCCTCTTCATAGGGAAGGGTGCTTCAACGCTGCAGCGCCGGACGATGGAATGCTCGAGCACTGTCACTTTCAGTTCCCTCTTCATAGGGAAGGGTGCTTCAACGGGTTGACCGCTGCCGTCGAGTCCTTCACTTGCTGCACTTTCAGTTCCCTCTTCATAGGGAAGGGTGCTTCAACATCGATCGCCGTGGTCAATGGCGTGCCGTCCATTTATCTTTCAGTTCCCTCTTCATAGGGAAGGGTGCTTCAACGTCTCGATCGGCTCGAACACGGGTGTCCCGCCTCCATCTTTCAGTTCCCTCTTCATAGGGAAGGGTGCTTCAACGAGGGACGATGAAATTTGAACTCACATCACGATGGACCTTTCAGTTCCCTCTTCATAGGGAAGGGTGCTTCAACCTTCAGCTCATGCAGCTCTGGCAGGGCGGCGCGATTACGCCTTTCAGTTCCCTCTTCATAGGGAAGGGTGCTTCAACCCTCCATACCCGGCCAGGCGAGGTCGTCCTTGATCCATTCTTTCAGTTCCCTCTTCATAGGGAAGGGTGCTTCAACCCATTGCCGTGGTCAATGGCGTGCCGTCCATCTTCTTTCAGTTCCCTCTTCATAGGGAAGGGTGCTTCAACGACGATGCCGCCCGTGTGGGACTTTCAATCCATTCCTTTCAGTTCCCTCTTCATAGGGAAGGGTGCTTCAACGCAGCGGGCGGGGCGCTGTCCAGCTTTGATCTGTCCTTTCAGTTCCCTCTTCATAGGGAAGGGTGCTTCAACTCTGGGACGGGACCAACACGGCAAGTGTGAATGCGTCTTTCAGTTCCCTCTTCATAGGGAAGGGTGCTTCAACTGCCGAAGCTGTCGAGCCTGTCGGGAGGACTCTTCCTTTCAGTTCCCTCTTCATAGGGAAGGGTGCTTCAACAAACACCAGAGCGGAGGCGGCGTGATCTTTGTCTGTCTTTCAGTTCCCTCTTCATAGGGAAGGGTGCTTCAACCGCGGACCCTGCTTGACGGCAGCAAGGCGACCAGTCTTTCAGTTCCCTCTTCATAGGGAAGGGTGCTTCAACCACGCAACGTGAAACGATCGTGACGCAGCTTTGCACTTTCAGTTCCCTCTTCATAGGGAAGGGTGCTTCAACATTTGACCTCCGCGTCGTGCGCGGATTTTTGATTCGCTTTCAGTTCCCTCTTCATAGGGAAGGGTGCTTCAACGCATGACCGTGGCTTCTAACGAGCTGACCGTATTCCTTTCAGTTCCCTCTTCATAGGGAAGGGTGCTTCAACAGGAGAGGCTAAGCGTATGGATCAATACTTGTTCGCTTTCAGTTCCCTCTTCATAGGGAAGGGTGCTTCAACTGGCGCAGCAAATCGCCGGGGCCGGGGTCTATTGCACTTTCAGTTCCCTCTTCATAGGGAAGGGTGCTTCAACCGTCCGCCGTTTGCCCGTTGATGGTGTGAGACGAAACTTTCAGTTCCCTCTTCATAGGGAAGGGTGCTTCAACCGGAGTTACGAGGCGGTGCTTGTGGGTCAGAAGCTCTTTCAGTTCCCTCTTCATAGGGAAGGGTGCTTCAACCTCCATGCGGATCTGGTGTGAACGCCCCGGCGTCCTTTCAGTTCCCTCTTCATAGGGAAGGGTGCTTCAACAGCGACCGGTCCTCTCGCCAACGGAACAATGGTTCTCTTTCAGTTCCCTCTTCATAGGGAAGGGTGCTTCAACTGCGCGTGGTCCGGCTCGATACGAACGAGATGGTGGCTTTCAGTTCCCTCTTCATAGGGAAGGGTGCTTCAACAAAAGGTCCGCGACTCCCGACTGAAAGCCCAACTCCTTTCAGTTCCCTCTTCATAGGGAAGGGTGCTTCAACTGAAATAGCGGAAGATGGTTTCCGCCAATGAGGCGACTTTCAGTTCCCTCTTCATAGGGAAGGGTGCTTCAACCGGGAACACCTCGCGCGTCCAGGGTCCTGGACTATCTTTCAGTTCCCTCTTCATAGGGAAGGGTGCTTCAACCACGCAACGCGAGACGATCGTGACGCAGTTTTGCACTTTCAGTTCCCTCTTCATAGGGAAGGGTGCTTCAACCAACGGCGATGTGACGGAACTCACCGGCGCAACACTCTTTCAGTTCCCTCTTCATAGGGAAGGGTGCTTCAACCGGCGCGCGATCCTGCACGTTCGCCGCTTTCGCCTCTTTCAGTTCCCTCTTCATAGGGAAGGGTGCTTCAACAGAGGTGCAGCGCATGAAGGCGCAGGCCGCATCGGCTTTCAGTTCCCTCTTCATAGGGAAGGGTGCTTCAACAATATCATGAATGATTGGGCGACCGTGCCGCACACGCTCTTTCAGTTCCCTCTTCATAGGGAAGGGTGCTTCAACCGTCTTCAATGGCTCGAACGAGGACGGCTTCGAGCTTTCAGTTCCCTCTTCATAGGGAAGGGTGCTTCAACGATTGACGATCTCGGCTCGAAAGGTGGTCAGCCACTCTTTCAGTTCCCTCTTCATAGGGAAGGGTGCTTCAACGGGCGATCGCTTGCTCCTCACTGAGGGCATTGCGACTTTCAGTTCCCTCTTCATAGGGAAGGGTGCTTCAACGGGACCTGAGCCCAGGACGTGGCATAGCCGTGCAACCTTTCAGTTCCCTCTTCATAGGGAAGGGTGCTTCAACCGTCGCAATCCCCTGACGGCGGTGCCGATCACGGGCACTTTCAGTTCCCTCTTCATAGGGAAGGGTGCTTCAACAACACCCCGTCACGCATCAGCCACCCATATTGCCCCGCTTTCAGTTCCCTCTTCATAGGGAAGGGTGCTTCAACGGCTATTGGCATTCGTTTGAAAATAGGGACCAATCACTTTCAGTTCCCTCTTCATAGGGAAGGGTGCTTCAACTCGATTTCGGAGGCGGCATAGAGCGGCTTCGACAACGCTTTCAGTTCCCTCTTCATAGGGAAGGGTGCTTCAACGCAAATCCACCCCGGTCTTAATCATCGAATCCTCTTCCTTTCAGTTCCCTCTTCATAGGGAAGGGTGCTTCAACAGCTTAGCGGCTCGTGCCTTCCCACCCTTCTTTCCCACTTTCAGTTCCCTCTTCATAGGGAAGGGTGCTTCAACGACTGAGCATGCCAGCGGCACGTTCCCGCCGTCCTACTTTCAGTTCCCTCTTCATAGGGAAGGGTGCTTCAACGGTTTGCGCGGATCGTCTCATCCGTCCGATCGCCGCCTTTCAGTTCCCTCTTCATAGGGAAGGGTGCTTCAACCACCTGCACCACGCGCACACCGATTAGCTTTGTCGCTTTCAGTTCCCTCTTCATAGGGAAGGGTGCTTCAACCGCTCACGAAGGGCTCAATAAACCTAGCCAATTTAACAGCCCCTGAAGCCAATTCCTCGAAAACCTCATTCTTGCCACAAACCCTGGGTGGTTTGCGATCCCCGCACCACTCGCCAGCGCGGAAAGCGGGTGACTGGTAGCGAATCGCGGTCAGAGCGCTCAAAACACATCCCCACAAAAGTTGCGATACTCGCAGTCTGTGCAGCGGGCTCGAACCTCGGTCGCCGCCGGCACGCGCTGCGACAGGATCATTTCTCGAATACCATCCAGCGCCGCGAATATTTCTGACCTGAGTTCGCCGGTCAAGTCAACTGGTTCAACGCGATCGCCGGGAATCAAGTAAATGAATCCACGCGAGACCGGACCCGCATATGCTTCCTCGACAAGCAAGGCGTACCCGCACAGCTGCAAGAAATGATTTGATCGTGCGGGACCTGTCGTCTCCTTGAAATCGACCGGATACCGGCCGGTTGACGATTCGATCAGCAAATCCAGCTTGCCGGACAGTCCAAGGATGTCAGAAGTCAGCCATACGTGAAAGTGACGCCGGCCATCCGGCAGCCCGTACCGACGTACCCCTCGCCGCCGCTCCAATTCATCCAGCCGTTCCTCAGCCGACTTGCCATGCTCCATCTTGAACGTTGCCTTCCGCTCGACCGGCATGACGTATTGGTAATAGACGACGCGCGGGCAGTAGTCAAACTGCTTCAGATCGTTCACCCGGAGCATCAGCTTGGGGTGCGTCACGTTCGGTGTCGGCATCTTCATTGTCGACATGTAGGCCTTGCCGGATATCTTTTTCGCAGACCGGCTGAAGAAGGATCTTGCCCGGCCGCTTGCTCAACACGTCACCCAGCCGAAGGAAGAGTTCTTCCCGTTTGTTACGCGTCAGCGAACCGCAAAACGCGCTGAATTGGATACGCTCGAGGCCATAATCCTTACAGACATCGGCAATCTTTGTGCGAACACCATCGTCCGGAATGTCATACAAGACGTAGGTGGTGACTTCCTCAACAGACACCGATACCGCTACCACTTAAAGGTGAACGGGCTATATCTGCCTTCTCGACGCAAGAACGTACACAGGCTCCGTGCCTGCATCTGGATAATAGATTTGATCTGATATTTCTTGCCCTTCACTGTCTCGGTGGATTCCAGCCGTTCCAGGATTTTGGCCGCATAGCGCGAGCGGGTCTCTTCGTCCAACATCCCGGCCTTAAGGGTGACGGCCTCGCCGAGATTGATGTGCGCGATCACGGTGCGGTCCACGACCGGCTGGCGGAATTCTTCAACGAGATCCAGCACCAACGACGGTTTGCCTGGACGATCGACATGCAGGAAGCCGGCAAACGGCTCAAGGCCTGCATTGAGTACAGCGCCCCAGATTTGAGAATAGAGAATCCCGTAGCCGTAGTTCAGCAAGCTGTTCACCACGTCCGTCGCGCCGCGATGCTCGCGTCCCATGAACTCAGCGCGCTGGCCGATGATCTCCTTCACACCATCCCAGTAGAGACGTCCTGCTGTTCCCTCGTAGCCCATTAATGAATCTCGCACATCGTCAAGATGCGCGCCCACGATTCGCTCAATGGCTGGATGAAGGTCCGCGATCTGATCTGCGACTCGGTCCACGTGTTCAAACCGGGGCGGGTCAGCTTGCTTCAAATACTTGCCGAAATAGCGGAGCAGCCGCTCTTGATTGGTCAACTTTCCGGCCACAATCAGCTTGGCGAATTCTATGCCACGCGTGTCTCCCATCGCGGCCAACTGCTCCCGTCGCGAGATCACCGTGGCAGTGAGCATAGGGGAGGACAGCATCGCATAGGGCTTGCCTCCGTGCGTGAGGAAGCTCAGCCGAATACCGCGCTGACACAGCTCTTCGACGACATCGGACGAAAGCGTCACGCCGCGCGACGCCACGACCACCTCGCTCAACCGGAAGAAGGGGAATTCATAGATGACCGTCTTGTTCTGACGGACCAGCAACCGCTCGCTCTTTTTCGAGAGAAACATGCCGAAGCCGGAGAGCACCACCTGGGATGTGTCGCCGGTCTTCACCATCCGGATGCCCTCGTCGATCACGCGTTCCTCACCGTCCGGCGGCTCGGTTTCGATCGGCACGACCACCGCTTCCGGCTCGCCGGTGAAGAGATTGATTTGGGCAGGCGGCAGTTCGCGAATACGCTGAGGCGCTGAGACTTCGGGATGAATGCGGGTGAGGAGATCGGGTTCTGCAGACTGGGCGCTCATAAAACAGTCGCCTCGTTTGGAGTTGGCATCAAGTGATTGGCCCAGGCCTTTATGCCTCTCTCAGCGTTTCGATGACGGCTTAAAGGGATTGATCACAGTAAGCCCTGGGATTCTCCGAAAATCACGTTCGTTCTCAGTCACGATAGTGCTGACCCCATGCTCAAGCATGCAGGCTGCGATCAGGGCATCCCAGATAGAAGCTCGGTGGAGCGTCACCAGTTCAATGGCTTTTAACAGCGTGTCGGCATTGCGGTCGAGCACGTGCCACTGCGATCCGGTAAGGATTCCAGACACAACGGCTTCTGCCTGATCCAGTGCGAGCGGTTTAACGACCTTGCGCGTCACGACAAAGAAGAACTCAGAGAGGTTCTGTAAGGTTGTAGCTGCTCTCTCACCCTCCCAAATCCGTGTTAACCAGGATGACGCCTGTTCATGCTTCCGTTGATCAATAACGGAGTAGGCGTGGACCAGCACATTGGTATCAATGAGGGAGGGTTCACCGTTCATAGAGCTCTTCCCGCTTCTTATAGAGCAGTTTCCCAACCCGCGGAGCGTGCCTCATCAAGTCCTTCTGACGCCTTGCGATCTCCTGGTCTTTCGCGGCCTGATCAAGCGGTTTGATCTCCACGAGGGCCGGGCATTCATCGGGAAGATCCGGCCTCTCGTCAAGCACGATCGTGTTGCCTTTCACAATTCCCTTATAGGTCTTCATGACCTGTTCTCCCTTCCCTGCCACAGAGCCTGGTACGCATTATCGCCGAAGTATACCGGTCCGTCATCTTATTCCGCTCGACACGAATTCAGCCGCCGCCAGAGTTCCAAGAGCAGCAGCGCCTGCCCGCGCTCGGGCAGGCGGGCCGCGCCGGAGAAGGCGAGGCGGGTTGAATTCGCCTTCTTCTCACTTCATCTATTACCTGACTCCCAGAAGCATCGTCGATGCTCTTTGTCTTTCTTGCCCTCGTATCGTTGATGGTACTCGCGTTTCTCTAGCGGAGCAGCCACTCGCCACTCTGAGTAACCCATTTCATGCCAGAACGGCAGGTCGGTCAGATCCGCAACAGACTCCAACTGGTAACGATTGGCAATGGGAACCCAGTCGTAGGCAAACCGGGTGCCGTGCCAATTGAACACAGCTTGCGAGTTCGGCGGACGGAAATGAAAGCGTAACTTTCGGACCTCTGGAGGAACCTGCCAGAAGCGGCGCAGCGCTCGCACCTTGTCCTCGTCCCAGAGGTAGTAGCTGACGTAGTCTTCAGGCCGAAAAGCTAGCTCACCGAACGTCTTTAGCAGGAGTTCACCGAATTCTCCCTTCGTCAGTGTAGATTTGTTGTTGAGTAGTGAAAAGAGGAGCCCGGGCTCTCGGCCAGTGATCCAGATATGGGCCTGCGATCTCCCGGCTTCGTCAGAGCGCCCAACTCTACCGATACGCTGAATGATGGAAGAAACCTCCCAGTTATTCCCCCAGAACTCGGTGTGGACCTCTCGGAATGGTAGGTCAAGACCAACTTCGGCAGCGGACGTCGCGACAACTAGCCGTGCTTCGTCGTTGTGTGTCTTCTGGATTCCAGTCCATTCAATCAGTCGTGTCCCCGCTGATCGAAGTGCCTCCGCCGTTTCGTGGACGGCAATCACCGAATGATAAAAGTAAATCACGCGATGCTGCGGCGACCTGTCGACAATCCGAATATCGTCACGGTGTAGGTACAGCTCAATTGGATGCGAGGCGATCCTCTCCTCTGCCGGCGATGCTGCCGTGGATCCGCCTGGATCGAAAGTATCTGCGTCGGAGAAATAATCGGATCTGCCAGTCGCTGACAGGCAGAGCCATCTCACCGTCCCCAGCTTCTCCAGCGCTCCTGACAAGTTCAGATAGGTGTACGGATCGTAGAAATGGTACTCGTCAATTACGACTTGGTGCTCAGCGAGCTTTAGTTCGAGTTCGTCTCGCCAACGAGTGTTGTAGAAGTTTCCTGTGACGGAGTAACAGCGTTGCGCGACATAGCCCAGGAGGTCTGGCGAGCAAAGAATGATGTGGTCGCGCTGATTGAGGACGTCCAGGACCGCGAGAAGAAAGGTTCCCTTCCGGCGCCCAAGCTCAACAATGTTCTCCTCTGAGAACAAGTGCTGCAGACCTTCGCCAGTAAGCACCGTCACGTAGAGGTCTCGCCCGCGAAGATGCTGGGGAAGCTTGAAGACATACGTCGGGGCTCCTCGCCTCACCACTTGCTCGAAGCTCGCTGTATCACGAACGAAGCACCGCTGAATGGGATCAATCGCTCCCACCGCGACGCACTTTGCGCCGACCCACTCGACCAAGGCGCGAACAACGGAACGCTCGAACTGATCGCGCGACAACAGATTCGTTGGGTAAGTCAGGATCGTTCTGACCAGTGTGTCTGGTCGTTCGAACGTGTCTCGAAGAGCAAAGAGTACGGCGCCGAGAGTCTTGCCACCGGCGGTTGGGACATGTACCTTCAGCTTTTGGAAGCCTGCCTCATGCAGAAGGAAGTGTTGGTGCGCATAGATAGGACGCAAGAGCCGTTTGTCACGAAAAACCGGCAGTCGCTCCGCAGCTAGTTCCACTGATGCGCTTCCTCAATGTTCGGAACAACAACTTTCATGCGGTCAGCCACCAGGACTTTCGAGAAGATGCCGGAAAGGTAGTAGAGCGGTGATGGTTTCATTGGTACCTTCCGCGCATAGGTCACCGACGATATCTCCTCGTAGTCGATTGGGTTCACCACGTGACCCGGCCGCACCAGGATCCGGCCATGCGACCGAAACGGAATCTCAGCGGCCTTCCAAGCGACGGATGGATCTGGCGGCAACAGCGCACAGGGGGTTCGCTTCTTGCCGAAGTGGATGATCTCTGGTGGCTCAAAATCGTCTCGAGACAGGATATAGAACTCGAAGGTAGAGCCGGGAATGTAGTACTCGATTTCCATCAGTCCCATCTTGCCGGCCCCAGTGTCTTCCGGAACCGGGTTCCGCTTGTAGATGCGTCGCTCGGCAATCAGCGGAATCGCAGGGGTGCAATAGAACCTCATGCCGCGCAAATCACAAATGTGATCGGGCTCGACCCTCGGCGTCGGTCTGATATCATTCACCGCGAACATCAACGCCCAGTTGTGAAGGACGTCCGAGACGCGGGTAACCTTTAGATACTCGGAGGCATAGAAATGAAGATATCCCTTCGCCTCCAGTTTCGCGCGGAAAAGCCTCATGCGGCCGCCTCTTCGTCCTCTTCCTGTTCTCCACCGACCACAGACTCAATTAACCGGGCCATCCCATACTCCGTACTCAGGAACCTTGCAATTTTGTCATCAGGCGGCTCTTCCTTTTTCGGCCCGTCCAGGGCTTTTAGGAGAGTATTTGCCGCATTCTTCAGATCTTGTGATGTTTTCACTTCCTCACAGATTTGTGTGCGTCTTGTCGCTACGTCCCACTTCTTCCACTCCAGGTCCTTGTTGCTAGCATCTTTGATTTTCTTCTTCAGAAGCTCGGGTGCTAACCGTCTCGACACCTCCTCGAAATAGTCTGGGATGGAGAGATCGACCAGGTTCCTACGTCTAGCAAGTTCGCTTACCTCTGCCGATTGAGCGAGTTTGCGAATCAACTCATCTACCTCGGTGTCGGTGCAGGTGATGGTGGTCAAGGTTAGACCATTTTCCCTGATGTGATCTTGAATCTTGTCTTTAGATTTGAGACGGGCTAAGTCAATCGCCGCGATGCGCAGGCGTGTATCTTCGACTACTCCCAAAATCGAATTGTGCACCTCGCCATAGATCCTCGTGTTTGCACCGTACCGGTCGCTATGCTCGATCCCCCAAATCAGAAGCTTCACCCATTTGTCGTCGTTCGCCTCTACCGTCACGACATCGATAAAGTCACGCGGTTCGATGATCTGATTAGTAAAGAGCGATGTGCCCGTCTGACCGGTTCGTTCATCCACGGCGTTGGATGTGACGTCTCGAATGCCGCCGCCCACGAACGGAAAGGCTGCGGTGTAAAAAGCTCGACGCATTTCGATGGCGTTCTTCTGGCCGCTACCGCCACCTTTCTTTGGGGCATAGGTTCCACCAAACAAGGCGCATGCCGGACAAGACATACACAGGCCAGAGATTCCTGCATCTCCGCCCTTTTTCGCCGTGGTTAGCCAGCAGCGGACACTCAGGACCTCTCGCACCTTGCGCATGATCGTTCGGCGTTCGACTGCCTTAAGTTTCTCGCCGAAGATGATTGGCCGCTCGTCATCATCCCCAAACTCATACGTGTTCGTCTCGTCACGCGACTCCGTCACGAATTGCCCAAACCCTTTCAGGCTTCTGAGAACAACCACCTGATACTTTTTCATTGTCCCCCTCCTTGCTGACTAGCGTCCGCACGTATGGTCTGGGCCACTTCTGCATTCGGTGTTTGCGGGTTGGTCTCTGGCTTGCTGAAATAGGCAAGTGTATAGATCATTGCGCGGACAACCTCTGTGCGGCGGTATGTCTGGTCTTTGTACCGCAGCAGTTTTTCCGCTGCCTTCTTCAACGCCGCCTCCTCTTTTGGCTGGTTCTCACGCGACCGCCATTTGCCATCTCGTGTCGAGATGGCAAGATGCAGTCCTTTTGCCACCATTGCATCAACGAGGCTTGCATCGTCCTCTTTACCCTTCAGTCGCCGCAGGGTTTCGTTCATTCCACGGATGACCTTGCCCGCACCATCTTCGCGATCTCTCCCGCTTATCCAGATGTCGGCCAGGAACGTAAGCCCCGTCTTTTCCGCAATTTCTTGTACCATTCGCTCAACCTCCGGTTTTGATTCCCGCGTAACGCGAATTGAACCGTCCGCAAGGAGAGTTCCGAACGCGTAAGGGCTCTGCTGCAGGACTCTGATCGTGCTCGTGTATGGCCGCTTGGAGCTTAGGAGCCGCAATGCTCGCCTGAGAATAGGCCATGCTTCAGTGCCAACGCTGATGCTTCCACACGTGAGGAGACTTCGAGAGTTGGTGGGTGTCGTGACTATCACTGCACCCTTGAGCCCGTAGCGATAGAGCCGATCCAGAATCTGCTCTTCCCCCCGGTTGGGATCAGCCGTCAGCTCTTGCAGCAGCGTTTCCCGGTCGCGTCCTTTTAAGGAGAGCACGGCTATGTGAGGGTACACTCCACTTCCCAATATCGTGCCCGGCGCACCAAGTTCGACGAGAGGACTTCCTGAATCAGGTTGAAGAATTTCCCCCCAGTCAAGTCGTGCGAAAAGGTGATGCGGCATTACGCACACGTGATACAGGTGGCGCTTGCCTTCGGCGTCCACTGAAATGAGATCCCACCATTTCGCACACCAATCGCAGAAGGATACACCGCGCCTTGCCATACCCTCCTTTTTGATCAAGCGCATATGGGTCGTGTAAAAGACCTCCACGGTTCCTCCCAGCGGTGAGTTCTGCGGGAACGCCGCTGCGGTCACGTTTCCCTGTGCAAACTGATGGCACGCGGGGCACACGTCCAGCGGTTCCTTCCTCTTGTATCGCTCGTAATCAGCAAGCGCGTCCGCCTTAGGGTCTAACGGGGACTGCAGTGGGTATGTGGCGGTGTCGGGTACGAGAAGAGTCCGCACATCATACCGAAGCGATCGGGCGTCAGCGCCGGGATTATCCGATCGGGACGCCCCTAACATTTTTTGCACGGAGGACTGTAAAGCCTGGAGGATCTCATCCAATGTCCGTTCATAGGTGGCTGGTGGCTTCAAGAACCCAAAGACCTTCAGGGACTCCACTGTAACCCTGCCATGGCGTCCACCTGCCATAAGGCAAGCCCGGTGCCGTTCCTTCTCAGGGATGTTACACAAGTCCAGGATGGTGTTGTACGTGATTCCACAGACACGGCCATAGAGGTACACCTCCTCCCGTTCGTCAGACCACTGTGCAGGATTCTTCTCGGCCACCTTGCGCTTGCGAGCACAGTAACTGTTGGCAATGGAAGTGGCCTGTTCGACGAACTTGGCTGGATCCGATGCCAGCTTCAGAAAGCTGCACTCATCTGTGTAGATTCGTGCGTTGCCGTCATCGTATCGAAGGACCCCTTTACTGCCGCCGAGCTGCTCATTAAGAAATGCGTTCGCCTCATCGAGCGACGGCAATGTGGCATCGACCTCTGCGAGGTATAGAGTTGAGGTTGCCGAGTAGAGCAGCGGCCAGATCCTTCCGGTTTCTGCGAAGATGTAGTCGAAGGCTCCGATGGCGAGCGCCGACATCGGATGATCGATGAGTTCAACGGTGAACAGGCGGTAGCGAACTGTATCGATGATTGCGTTGAGGGTTCGGATTAGGCCTTCGGAAATCCGCGTCTGTGAGATCGCACGATCACATTCGCTGACCACATCCTTCATCCGGTTTCGTGCTGGAGTTGAAGCGGCCCGACCGGAACCGTGGTGGTGTTCAATAATGAAGAGAATGTCGTCAATATCAGCGGAGGTGAGAAGATCCCGCGAGTACCTCTGGATTCCGCTGCCAACAATGGCGTTCAGTTCCCCATACTTCACATCCTCAAGCGTCACCTTGTGTGGCCCTCGCAGAGACTTCTGCCAGTTTGCAGAAGTCTTCCCGTAGTCATGAAGAAGCGCTGCCCAGCGCATCAGTTCCTTGTCCGACTCAGAGTACACCTGCATAAACGGCAGCACACCATCGACGAGCGCGTACGCGCTGAAGCTGTGGATGAAAAGACTCTCGTTCCAGGACTTCGCATGGTACAGGTGGAAGCCACATTCGCGCAGAACTTGAAGGGCACGTTGCCGCGTCAGGCCTGTGTGGTTCCCGTGCGTCATGCTAACCCCAGCTACTCGAACAGGCTCTACTCGTAGTCCCACTCTTTGGTGGGCTTGCTTTCCGGACACGTATCTGCATCCACACTGCGGTCCTTTCCATAACTCCTGATCGGTCCATTAACCGTACAACCTCATACTGCCCGTTTCCCCACACGGCATACTTCCCCACATGCGTGTACTGCCCCAGGATCAGGAGCGGCAGAAATTCTTCGAGGTCCCCTTGATACGTCGCCTCGCCGATGAAGCCGCCCATCTCGTGGGCAAGGCTGGTTTTCCATGACCGGGCCTTCGCTAGACTCCCTTCGCCCAGCACTTATGCCGGTCATGGTTCACTGTCCACACTCTGCTCAAGTCGGCGACTGACCGCTTCCACGAATTCATGGGCTGCCGCGATCCCGGCCTGCGCTTGTTCGTCTGTGATCACCGCCAGGCCGTAGTCGCTTTCGGCCCTGTCTTCAAAGCCATCTCGGAGCAGAGCAAAGAGCTTCGCGGGAACCTCTCCGCTTTTGACGAAGTGCTCGTTGAATGCCGCAATGACGGCGGAGTGTTTAGAGCGACGAATATCGCGCGACAACAGGAGGGCCTGTGCGGTGTAGAACATGGCGTAGTAGGCCCGAGAGACCGAAAAGTCACTGTCGCCATCACGAAACAGCCGTTGTGCCGCAAGGAGACTCCGCCGGGCTTTGTCTATGAGTTCGTGGATTTCCTTCCTGCTCAAAGCGGGACTCCCTCTTCACGGATATTCTGAAAAACAGAGAAGTCACCGCGTTCCTTGCGCATATGCTGGTCCACAATCAGGAGGGAGAGAACAATTTCAGTCTCGATCGAGACTTCTCCGGCAGCCCGGCGGATTCGCTGCTTTTCCGCAAACGAGATATGTTCTTGCTCAATCTCTAGGAGGACGTCCATATCCGAGTCCGGCTCGGCGTCTCCCCTGGCCCGCGACCCGAAGAGGGTCATCTGAAATGCCCGGTCGGGGAACTCCCGACGGATTCGCACTCGGAGGCCTTCAAGAACGGCGCGCTCTGCTTGCGACAGCTCCTCAACCGTTTTCATGTTTGGCTTTTATCCCTGTACTAATTTGAGTATCGTGGTCGCCATTATAAGACACAATCTTATCCTGTCCATTCCCCCACACCGCGTACTTGCCCACATGCGTGTACTGCCCAGGATCAAAAGCGGCACAAATTCTTCGATTTCTCCTTCGTACGTCGCCTCGCCGATGAAGCCGCCCATGTCGTGAGGGAGGCCGGTTTTCCAGGAGCGGCGGTCGCAGTTTCATGGCAATCAGATGATGGCAGCTCCTCCTCGGGGAGATCCTCATGGCTCCTCCAATGACCGCGCGATCAGATCTCTCGCCAGCGACTTGTAGAAGGATGCCATTGCCGCCGGTTCAGCGGGCTTGAGCATCGGCAACTCTCCTTGCGGAGGAAGAGCTTCGAGGAATCTTCCTTTGAGGATATGGTCGATGCCTTTCACGCCGAATTTCGCTTGAGTCTGCTGGATCGCCTCCCACAGGCGAAGTGCCGGAAACTCGAGAAGCAGGAAATACACATCGAGATAATCCTTGAAATCTTTTCGATCCGTGAGCGCCATGAGTTTGTTGACCAGGATGTCTCGACAACTGTCTACCTGGACGTCTTCAACGACCATATGCCGCTCAAGCGGGAGAAATGGATACTTTGTGAATTCCACTTTCATGGTCCGCCGATCGTGATAGTGAAGCAGAAACAACCGGCGATCGTATTTGCGCTCATGCTGGATGTTGACCACGTGTGGAATCGTTCGGAGGAAACCGAGGACAGACTCAAGCTCGACCTCCTGCTCGGTAAAGAAGTCGAGGTCTTCAGAATATCGATGCCGAAGGTAGAATGCTGAGAGGGCCGTTCCACCGGTCAGGTAAAAGTGCTCCCGAAGCGGTGAGGTTCGGAAGCGTGACAAGAGAATCTTTTGCGGTTCCGTCAGAATCGGGTTGTCAGCGATCGAGTTCAGAGCCGGCTCCCCCAGATGCGGTGATACTCTTCAATGAGCGCTTTGGTAGCTTCGTCCACCCTCAGTTGATTGCGGTAGGCATAGAGCAAAGCCACCGTGTCGCGGTCTTTCCCGTAGAGCGGGAAGAAGTCCGCGATCCGCTGTAAGCGCCACACGAGATCTTGGGGAGGGTCGCGATAATCCCACAGCAGCTCTTTGGGGACAGCAATCATTTCGTTTCGGTCTTTCGATCATCTGGGGTTCAACGCGCGACCATTATATAACGCTCACCTCATATTGCCCATTCCCCCACACCGCATACTTCCCCACATGCGTGTACTGCCCCAGGATCAAGAGCGGCAGAAATTCTTCGAGGTCCCCTTGATACGTCGCCTCACCGATGAAGCCGCCCATGTCGTGGGTGAGGCTGGTTTTCCGTGACCGGCGATCGCGGTCTTCCCATCTGATGTTGCAGTGCACTGTTCGGACCGCTTCTGCTCGTTGTCCGAACGCTTTGAAATCCATCGCCAGTGTGTCGTCGCAGTAGAAATGGGCGACGGCGTTGATCCGGTCGCGCAGGCGCTTGATGAGATGGTGGAAGTCGGGGCGTGTGACGATCTTGCCGTCGGCTTTAAGGAGAGTTGGGGTGAGAAAGCGGATTGTCACGCGCTGGGCCTGTGTGAGAAATCGCTCTGTCGCGAGACGGCAACAGTCCTTATAGGTAATCCTGAGGGGCGACGGGTGAACGACGTTGTCGCGGCCCGAATAGATCTCTGCGACTTCGTTCCCATCTTCGCTGAGCAGAGACACCTGAACAATCCTGTAGCGCCCTCGGCCAAGTCCGATGCCTTGGGTTCCCAACTCTCGGAACGTGACCAAAAAATATGAGAAGTGCTCGAGGGCTTTGCCGATCAGGATGAGATCGAAGTGGAGAGCCTCGCCGGGCCGGGCCATCGTCTCGATGCCGTTCGGTGGACGGAACACGAAAGGGCGGGGAATGTCTTGATTCAAGCTCAGCCGGTCGCTGTCCGGCGGAGGGCTCGGCTCAAAGATCTGTCCGTACGGACAGGTGGCTTTCATCCGGCAGGTCTCGCGGCAGTCTGCCGGCGTGGGACAGACCAGTCTCTGGAATGTGGACCCGAAGGCGCCACGCAGCGTGTTGCCGGGATTGCGAGGGTGGAGTGCCAGTCGGTCCTCGGCCTCCAGCGCGAACCGGAATTGTGCAAGGGAGAAGGAGTGCAGCATGCTGCTCGTCGGAAGAACACTTACTGACTTGGACATGCGGTGAGAGGGTAGAGAGGGTCTTGATGCTTGTCAAGATTCGTGCAAGGTGTATTCCGACGCACTTTCCGGGAGGGCGGTTGTTATCTTGTTTTGTCTTTTGTCCGGCTCGTCGAAGCCGGTATCAGCGTGAGCGCTGTCCCTTTGTGGATCGCCACATGGTCGGTCTTGTCGCTCTGGATGAAATATTGGGGCTCGTCCTTCGATGCATGATGGACATACCCCTTGAATGAGACGTCAGCAACAACTTTCTTGATGATCACACCCCGTACCAGACCGGCTTCAGAATTCCATTCGACATGATCGCCTCGCTTGAAGATTTTGGCCATAAGATACTCCTTACTTAGGCTTTAATTCGTGGCCTGGTCCCGATCGATGCTCGCCAAGATCATCTCGGATCACGGGATAGGCCGGAGTCCTGCTGTGCCCGGCTGACAGCTCAGCAAATGGTGCTCCGCCCATCTTCTCTCACCACGTCGAGACGGTCTGTCCTTTTTTATAGGACAAGAGAATTGTGGCAACTTCGACCTCAGAATGAGTCTTCCGCCAGTACCGGCCTTCAGAGCCTTCCTATAAAAGTGAGTCCAGCATAACAACCGTCGATCCCTGGCACGTATGCCACGGCGCGGCGGATGTGCGTTGCCACTATCATCAAGCCTCTCAGGGATCGCCAACCCGGAGAACTACTGGCGAACGACTGGAGCGATTGTCGAACAATTTCGATCGAATAGGACAGGCCGTAGGCCTTGGTGTGATCGAGTCTAAAGGCCGATTCGAGGAGATCCTGAGGCGTGTTCCCGTTCCATTCCGTGGGAGTCAGATATGAGCCATTTTTTGGACCGTCTCTTGTTCTTTCGTGAAAACCTCGAGACGTTCGCGGGGAAACACGGGGTGGTCAGGCAGGAGGATCGCGCCTGGGAGAATGCCTATCGTGATCGCTGGAATCACGACAAGGTGGTGCGGTCCACGCACGGGGTCAACTGTACCGGTTCATGCAGCTGGAAAATCTACGTGAAGAACGGACTGATCACATGGGAGACGCAAGAGACGGACTATCCGCAGACGCGCCCGGATCTGCCGAACCATGAACCTCGCGGATGTCCCAGGGGTGCGAGCTATTCCTGGTATGTCTACAGCGCGCAACGCGTCAAGTATCCGTTGGTGCGCGGACGCTTGATGGCGTTGTGGCGCGAGGCTCGCGAGTCGCTGGCGCCGGTGGAGGCCTGGGCGTCGATTGTCGAAGATAAGCTCACACGCGAGCGTTATACGTCGGTACGGGGACAGGGAGGCTTCGTGCGTGCCACGTGGGACGAGGTCACGGAATTGATCGCGGCCGCCAATGTCTACACGATCCGACGGTACGGTCCGGACCGCATCGCGGGATTTTCTCCCATCCCGGCGATGTCGATGGTGAGTTTCGCGGCGGGCAGTCGCTATCTGTCGTTGATCGGCGGCGCCATCCCGTCGTTTTACGACTGGTACGCCGACTTGCCCCCCTCGTCGCCGCAGGTTTGGGGAGAACAGACCGACGTGTGCGAGGCCGCCGACTGGTACAACTCCTCGTACATCGTCGTCTGGGGATCGAACATTCCGCAGACGCGGACCCCCGATGCCCATTTCTATACGGCTGCGCGGTACAAAGGCGCCAAGACCGTCGCCGTGGCTCCGGACTTTGCCGAATACGTCAAGTTCGCGGATCTCTGGCTGGCCCCGCGCCGGGGCACCGATGCCGCGTTGGCCTTGGCGCTCGGCCATGTCATCCTGAAAGAGTTTCATCTGACCGCCCGCAGTCCTTACTTCCTGGACTACTGCCGCCAATACAGCGACATGCCCATGTTGGTCTTCCTGCGCCCCGCCGCAGACGGCTATGAGCCTGGCCGCTTCGTACGGGCGTCGGACTTCGAGGACCAACTGGGCGAATCCAATAATCAGGACTGGAAGACGGTGATCGTGGATGAGGCCACCGGGCGCCTGTGCGTTCCTCACGGCAGCATCGGCTTTCGGTGGCGCGAGAAAGGACGCTGGAATCTCGATCTGATCGACGCGACGACCGGGCGTAGGATCACGCCCGCCTTGAGCATGCTGCCGCAGGCCGAGGAGATCGTGCCCGTCGCCTTTCCCTACTTTGGGGACGATCACCCATCGATCATGCGCCGTTTGGTTCCGGCCCGGCGGCTCAGCACCGTTCACGGCGACAGGCTCGTCGTCACCGCCTATGACCTTCTACTGGCCGGCTACGGTCTCGATCGAGGGCTTGGGGATGATCAGACGGCACAGAACTACGATCAGGACGCGCCCTATACGCCGGCATGGGCCGAAAAACATACGGGCGTCTGCCGCCGTCAGATCATCCGCCTTGCCCGTGAGTTCGCGGAGAACGCCGACAAGACCCGAGGCCGTTCGCTGGTCATTCTCGGGAACGGGATCAACCAGTGGTACCACACCGACATGGTCTACCGCGCGATCATCAACATGCTGGTCATGTGCGGGTGCGTCGGGCGATCGGGCGGCGGGTGGGCTCATTATGTCGGACAGGAAAAGGTGCGGCCGCTCGCCGGTTGGACCACCGTGGCGTTCGCGCTGGATTGGATCCGGCCGCCTCGGCACATGAACGGCACGTCCTTTTTTTATGCCCATACCGACCAGTGGCGGTATGAGACCCTGCGACCGGCGGATGTCCTCTCGCCCACGGCCAAGGACGATCCGGATGCGGATGCCGCCCATATCATCGATTGGAACATACGAGCTGAACGCAGAGGCTGGCTTCCTTCCGCGCCTCAGCTCAACAGAAATCCGCTCGATGTCGTAAAGGAAGCGGAAGCGGCTGGAACGCACCCGATCGCCTACACCGTCGAGCAGCTCAGAAGCGGCAAGCTCGCGATCGCGTCGGAAGATCCCGATCACCCCCAAAACTTTATTCGGAATCTGTTTGTCTGGCGTTCCAACTTGGTCGGCTCAAGCGCCAAGGGTCATGAATATTTTCTCAAGCATCTGCTCGGTGCTCCCCACGGCGTCCTGGCGCCCGATCTCAAGGAACAAGGCGCGCCGCTTCCGCGCGAAGCGACGTGGCGCGATGAGGCCCCCGCCGGAAAACTCGATCTGCTTGTGACGCTCGATTTTCGCATGTCCTCGACCTGTCTGTATTCCGATGTCGTGCTGCCCAGCGCCACCTGGTATGAAAAGGACGATCTGAACACCTCGGACATGCACCCCTTCATCCATCCGTTGTGCGAAGCCGTGAATCCCCTCTGGGAGAGCAAGTCCGATTGGGACATCTTTAAAGAAATCGCCCGGAAATTCTCCACGCTCGCCGGGCCCATCTTGGGGACGCGCAAGGATCTGGTGTTGACGCCGCTGTTGCACGATACCCCGAGCGAACTCGGTCAGCCGATGGGGGCGGATGACTGGAAGCGCGGGGATTGCGACGCCGTCCCAGGGAAGACGATGCCCACCATGACGGTGGTGACGCGACCCTACGGCGAGACCTACGAGCGATTCATCATGCTCGGGCCGCTGACGCGCGATCTGGGGACCGGAGCGAAAGGCATCGTGTGGGACAGTAAGGAAGAGGTCGAAGCGCTGCGCCGGGTCAACGGAGAGGCGAGCCCGGACGAGCGAGAGCCCTATCCGAAACTGGACACGGCGCGGCAGGCCGCGCAGGCCATTCTGACGTTGGCGCCGGAGACGAACGGCCACGTCGCGGTCAAAGCCTGGGACGCCCTCTCACAGCGGACCGGTCGATCGCACAGACATCTGGCCGAGGGGCGGGCCGAGGAGTCACTCACATTCGATGATTTGGTGGCCCAGCCCAGGAGGGTCATCCCCTCTCCCACCTGGAGCGGTATCGAGTCGGAACACATCACCTATACCGGGAGCTATACCAACGTCCAGGAACTCATCCCTTGGCGTACCCTGACCGGACGCCAGCAGCTCTACCAGGACCATCCCTGGATGCGCCTCTTCGGCGAGCAGGTCTGCGCGTACAAGCCGCCCGTGGATACCCGATCCGTTGACGCGCTGCGCCGTCGCCTGGGAGATGAAGAGAGAAACTACCTCGTCGTCAGTTGGATCACGCCCCACCAGAAGTGGGGAATCCATACGACCTACAGCGAGACGAGTCCGATGCTTACCTTGTCACGAGGCGGTCCCATCGTCTGGTTATCGGAGACGGAAGCCATGGAAGCGGGCATCCGAGACAACGATTGGATCGAAGTCGTCAATGTCAACGGCGCACTGGTGGCGCGGGCGATCCTCAGCCAGCGGATTCCGCGCGGAGTGGCGATGATGTATCACGCGCAAGACAAGATCATCAACATGCCGCTGGCTCCGGCCACGGGCCGGCGAGGAGGCATCCACAACAGCCTGACGAGGATCGTGCTGAAGCCGACTCACATGATCGGGGGGTATGCCCACTTGGCCTATGGCTATAACTACTACGGAACGGTCGGCACGAATCGGGACGAGATGGTCGTGGTGCGGAAGCTCGAACATGTCACATGGGACGCCGGTCCGACGCCGGGCTAGGCCGGTCACGAATGGAGGGCCTATGAAAGTCCGCGCGCAGGTGGCCATGGTCATGAATCTCGACAAATGTATCGGGTGCCACACCTGCTCCGTCACTTGCAAGAACGTCTGGACCTCGCGCGAAGGCGTGGAATACGCCTGGTTCAACAATGTCGAGACCAAACCGGGCGTCGGGTATCCGCGCGAGTGGGAAAACCAGGAACGCTGGAAGGGCGGGTGGGAGCGAAAACAGAACGGCGCGATCCAGCCGAAACAGGGCGCGCGCTGGCGAATCCTGACCAACATTTTTTCAAATCCACACCTGCCGCAGCTTGACGATTATTACGAGCCGTTCACGTTCGACTACGACCGGCTCCAGCGCGCGCCGGAGGGACCGACGACGCCCACCGCGCGACCTCTGTCCGTCATCACCGGTGACGTCAAGGACAAGATCGAGTGGGGGCCGAATTGGGAGGACGATCTCGGCGGCGAGTCGGCGGAACGCCTCAAAGACGTGAACTGCGATGGAATCGACCCGGATCTCCTGGCTTCATTTGAAAATACCTTCCTGTTCTACCTGCCGCGGCTTTGCGAACATTGTTTGAATCCCACCTGCGTCGCGGCCTGTCCCTCCGGTTCGATCTATAAGCGCGAAGAAGACGGCATTGTGCTCGTGGACCAGGATAAGTGTCGCGGCTGGCGGATGTGCGTGAGCGGGTGCCCATATAAAAAAATCTACTTTAACTGGAGCACCGGGAAGGCGGAGAAATGCACCTTCTGCTATCCGCGCATCGAATCGGGCCAGCCCACGATTTGCTCGGAGACCTGCGTCGGCCGCCTCCGCTACCTGGGCGTGATCCTCTACGATGCGGATCGTATCGAACAGGCGGCGAGCGTCGAGCACGAACCGGATCTCTATGAGGCCCAGGTTGGCCTGTTTCTGGACCCCCACGATCCGGCTGTGCTGGCTCAGGCAAGACAGGACGGGATCCCCGACAATTGGCTGGAAGCGGCCACGCGCTCTCCCGTCTATAAGCTGGCGGTCGAGTGGCGTCTGGCATTTCCACTCCATCCCGAATACCGGACGTTGCCTATGGTGTGGTACATTCCGCCGCTCTCACCGGCCGCCAATTCCGTCGAGACCGATCCTCCGGGATCCGAGCCGTTTCCGGACACCTCTTCCCTCCGGATTCCGGTGCGGTATCTCGCCAGTCTCCTCACCGCTGGAAAAGAAGAGCCGATCGTGCGCGCCATCGATCGATTGCTCGCCATGCGCCGGTACATGCGGAAGAAAGATCTGGAGCGCCAAGCCGACGCGTCCTTGATCCGGCAGACAGGACTGACCGAGGCTCAGGTCGTGGAGATGTACCGGTACCTCGCAATCGGCGATTATCACGACCGGTATGTCATTCCAACCAGTCATCAGGAGGCCGTGTCGCACAGCTTCGAGGGCCAGGGCTCCTGCGGTTTCTCCGCCGACACCAGATTTTCCGAAGGAGTCACGGGCGCCAGTCTGTTCGCCGGTAAGGAGCGGACGGGCGCCCAATTCATCAGTGTGAACGACATCCGGAGAGTGAACCGCAGACCATGAGACTCTGTAAGGTCATCGCCGTGCTCTTGACCTATCCCGAACAGGATTGGCTGCGATCGATCGGGGAGTTGCGGACGACCGTCTCCGCCGAGACGGGACGCAGCCGGCGCGCGGGGCGCCGGCTTGGCGGGCTGTTCACGTATCTTGAACGCGGGCCGTTGATCGAGTTACAGGAGGCCTACGTCGAGACTTTCGATCGAAATCCCGCCCTTTCCCTGTCGATGTTCGAACACCGACTGGGAGAATCCCGGGATCGCGGTGACGCGATGGTTCGCTTGGTTGAGGAGTACCGCCGGTCCGGGTTGGAAGTGACGAGTCAGGAGTTGCCTGATTTTCTTCCGGTGTTCCTCGAATTCCTGTCGCTGATTCCCCCCGAGGACTCGCGACGACGACTCGCCGAGATCGACGATATCGTGCAGCTCCTGCGCCGCCGGCTTGGAGATGCCGGCTCTCCTTATGCCGGCGCGTTTGAGGCTCTTCTGGCGCTGATCCCCGGCGCGGTGCTGGCCCCGGTCTTCCCCACAATGCGCCACAAACGCGATCGGAACCTCAAGAGGGTGGGCTTTGGCGAGAGACTCGGTCGGCCTTGGCGGATCTGGTGAGCCCCGGCACGATGCGAGGGGATGAGGATACGCGATGAGCGATGTCCACGAGTTCTTCTTTCAGATTTATCCCTATATAGCCGGCTCCGTGTTTCTCCTGGGGAGTTTACTGCGTTTCGAGCGGGGCCAGTATACCTGGACGAGCAATTCGAGCGAGCTGCTCAAGCGCGGCACGCTCCGGCTCGGCAGCAATCTCTTTCATGTCGGCGTGCTGTTTCTTTTTCTGGGACACCTTGTCGGCCTCCTCATGCCGGAGGTGTTCGGAATGGCGGGGATCGGTCTGCGCGGGCATCAGTTGGTGGCCATGATCAGCGGCGGGCTCTTCGGATCCGCCTGCTTGGTCGGGCTCCTCCTGCTCATTCATCGCCGGGTCACGGATTCGAGAATCCGGGCGACGACGCATGTGATGGATCTGGTCGTGCTGGTCTGGATTCTCCTCACCCTGTCCTTCGGCCTGTCCACTCTGTATTTTTCCGCCCGCGAGCTCTCGGGAGGGTACCTGATCCCCTTGTCACAATGGGCCCGTCATATCGTCACATTGCGGGGCGGCGCCGCGTCCTTGGCGGTAGAGGTGCCGTTGGTCTATCAGGTTCATCTGGTCTTGGGGATGACGCTGTTCGCGCTCGTTCCCTTTACCAGATTGGTCCACATCTGGAGCGGATTTGCGTTACTGGGCTACCTCCTGCGGCCGTATCAGGTGGTGCGTGCGGGGTCGCGCCGGCGGTAGCGAGGTGAGAGCGGGATCAGAATCGGAGGGAAGTCATGCCGGACATCATCGTGATCGGCGCCGGTATCGCCGGGGTGCCGGCCGCCTATGAACTGAAACGGCGCCTTGGCGTCGAGGCCCGCGTCACCGTGATCGCGGACCGGGAGTATTTTCATTTCGTCCCGTCCAATCCGGCGCTGGCGGTCGGCTGGCGCGTTGAGTCCGACATCGCCATCCCTATCGGACCTTACTTGGAGGGGCGCGGGATAGGCTTCGTGCACGGATCGGTGACCGCCATTGACGCTGATCGCAGTCGCATCGTGGTCGGTACGTCCCAGGAACTCTCGTACGATTACGTCCTGATCGCCTGCGGCGCGGTTCCGCGGTGGCAGGAGGTTCCAGGGCTGACGAAGCTCCATACCGTACTTGATCTCGAACAGGCGCTGGCGACTCGGCACGCCTACGAACGGTTCCTGAGTCGGCCCGGATCCATTGCGATCGGGGCCGCGCCTGGCGCGGCGATTCTGGGCTCCGTCTATGAGTACGCGTTTCTGGTCGATGCCGATCTTCGGAGGCGAGGGATCAGGCGCCGGACCTCGATCACCGTCATCACTCCCGAGCCGTACGCGGGGCATTTGGGCCTCGGCGGTTCGGCTCTCCGAGAACCGCTGACCCGAGCCTTGGCGGCCCATGACATTCGGTGGATCGGAAACGCGGAAATCGTCGGCGCGACAGAGGAGAACATCCGTCTCGCCAGGCACATGGACGATGGGGTCGCGAAACAAGCAGACATCCCATACGGCTTCGGTGTCTGCTGGCCGCGGTTCGGCGGCATCCCGGCCGTCGCCGCCGGCGCGCTCCCGACCGATGCCCGTGGGTTGCTCAAGGTCGATCACTACTTGCGAAGCGAGCGATACGAGAACGTCTTCGCGGCGGGGATCTGCATCGCGCCCAGCCAGGCTTCCCCGACCTCGGTGGAGGTCGGTCTCCCCCAAACGGTGGATGCGATTCAGGAGGAGGTGCGCATCGCCTGCCATAACCTCGTTGCCAGCCTACACGGCTGGCCTCTCCACAGCGCGGCTAGAGAACGCATGAAGCGGGTGATGGAGAACGGACAGGACGATGCCGCCTATATGGCTGCGCTCCGGGTACCGGTGGGAGATGTCACCGGGCTCAAGCAGGGGCACTGGGTGTATGAAGCGAAAAAGGAGTTCGAAAGTCGTTTTCTAAACCTGGTGATGTTTGGGCTCGAACAGAGCCACTCTGTGGCGGCCGTGATCCGAACGATCCGGTCCGGTTCCGGAATCGGGCCGGAGGCCACCCGGCTCCGGGGAAGACAACTCGTCTTGGATCTTGACCAGAGCATCTACGCCGACGTCGCCGCGATGGCTTCTGTCCTCTCTCAGAGTCCCTCGTCCTTTGCCTCGGCGTTGCTGGCGGCGGCCGTCCACGACGCCAAGAGCTGCCTGACGGCGGCGGAGCGGGCAGAGGCGCAACGACTGGTGCAGGAATCGATGATCACAGCGCTGTGGAAGGAGGAAGAAGAACGATTGCAGTTTGAGGGCGGAGCGTCCTGATGAACGCCCACCCCCCCCCCATAAGCGATCGCCTGGTACGCAGGTTTGGAAATCAGCGGGCAAGTCGTTCCTTGTCCTCAATGGGAGGACGTTCGGAGGGTTTGAATTTCGACGTGAGCGATAAGAGCTTTGACGATGTCCGGCGAGCTGAGTCCCGTATATATCAATTCCGTGGTTGCGGCGGACGAAAGGAGTGACATCCCTGGAAGGGCGCCGTCACCTTGCTGTACGGCGTGCTTCCTTACGTCGCTTCGAGGCCAGGGTGTTTCTCTGGAAAGCGGAGTTCCGGGCGTCGTGCGGCGAACGATCAGTCAACGCGTCGGTCGGATCCGCAGCGCGCGAATGCCCCGGCTCTTCTCTCGGAAGATTTCTAACGCGGGAAGGACGCCATGAGAAATCCATTGTTTCATCTTCAGACGTTCGGACAGAGCATCTGGTTGGATTTCATTCGACGAGGCATGCTGACCTCCGGAGAAATGCAGCGCCTGATCCATGAATGTGATGTGCGGGGAGTCACATCCAACCCGTCTATATTTGAGAAGGCCATACTAGGCAGTCACGATTACGACGACAGAATTCGCGCCCTCGCGCTGGAGGGCAGGTCGCCCAGGGACACGTATGAAGACCTGACGCTGAACGATGTGCAACGAACCGCCGACCTGTTTCGGCGCGTGTACGAGCAGACGGAGGGAAGAGACGGTTTCGTAAGCCTGGAGGTCTCGCCGCAACTGGCGCACGATGCCGCCAAGACCGTCGAAGACGCGCGCCGGCTTTGGCATGCGCTGGATCGGCCGAACGTCATGATCAAAGTGCCCGGCACTCGCGAAGGAGTCAGGGCGATCCGCCAACTCATCGCGGAAGGCATCAATGTCAATGTCACCCTGTTGTTCGGGCTTTCCCGCTATCGCGAGGTCGTCGAAGCCTATCTCGAGGGGCTGGCGGCGCGCATGGCGAAAGGGCTGACGCTGGGCAAGGTGGCCTCGGTCGCAAGCTTTTTCCTGAGCCGGATCGACCTCCTCGTGGACTCCTTGCTGGACCGGCGCCGGCAGGAGGAGAACAGCGACAAGTCTCACGGCGGCCTTCGCGGACAAACGGCCATCGCTTGCGCGAAGGCCGCGTACGCGATCTACCAAGAGAGCTTCAACGGAGAGGGCTTCCGCGCCCTGGCCGGTCAAGGCGCGAGATCGCAACGCCTGCTCTGGGCCAGCACGAGCACGAAGAATCCGAGCGAGAGCGACGTCAAGTATGTGGAGGCGCTGATCGGTCCCGATACGGTGAACACGCTCACGCTGGAGACATTGCAGGCCTATCGCGATCACGGCCGGCCGATCGATCGACTGACGGAGGGAACGGCGGAAGCGCGTGAGGCGCTCGATCGCCTCTCGAAGATCGGGATCGATCTGGAGAGGGTGAGCGAGCAACTCGAGGGCGACGGCATCAAGAAATTCATCGCGGCGTTCGACGGTGTCGGGGAGAGTATCGAACGAAAGCGAGCGGCGGCGTTGAAGGAGCCGCTGGATCAGCAAGCCGAGGATCTGCCCGGATATGGCCCGGCCGTTCAGGACCGGCTGAACGATCTGGAGCATATTCGGTTCCTTTCGCGCTGCTGGCAGAAGGAGACGAGCCTGTGGAAGGCGGAGGCACGGCATCAGGAAGTCATCCGCAACTCCCTGGGATGGTTGCACGTGGCGGACAAAATGGAAGACCATCTCGATGCGCTCTTAGGATTCAGGGAGGAAGTGCGCCGCGCCGGCTTTCGGCGCGTCGTTCATATGGGGATGGGCGGCAGCAGTTTGGCTCCGCTGGTCTTCCAGCGAATGTGTTCCTCGGAGACAAACGGACTCCCGTTGACGGTGCTGGATACGACCGATCCGGCGACAATCTTAAAGATCGAGCGGGACGAATCCTTAGCCGATACGTTGTTTATCGTGGCGACGAAATCCGGAACGACGGCCGAACCCTTGGCCTTCGGAGACTATTTCTTCGCCAAGCTCAAGAAGCTCAAGGGCCTTCAGGCGGGAGGTCATTTTGTCGCGATCACCGATCCGGGCACGCTGTTGGCCAGGCAGGCTCAAGAGCGGAAGTTCAGGCGGATCTTTCTGAACTTCCCCGATATCGGCGGGCGATATTCGGCTCTGTCGTATTTCGGTCTCGTGCCGGCGGCGCTGATGGGCGTCAACGTATCTGAATTGCTGGTGAGGGCCCTCCGGATGGCGCATGCCCATGCGACCTGCGTACCGGCCAAGGAAGCTCCCGGAATCGTCTTAGGAGCGGTGATGGGAGAACTGGCCTTGCGCCGGCGCGACAAGGTCACGCTCCTCACGTCGGCCTCGCTACGGGCAGTGGGACTCTGGCTCGAACAATTGCTGGCGGAAAGCACGGGCAAGGAAGGTCTCGGACTGCTCCCGGTCGCAGGCGAAGGGCTCGGCGATCCATCCGTCTACGGGAAAGATCGGCTGTTTGTCTCCATCCGCGCGCGCGGTGAGCAGGACGAGTCGATGGATCGAGGCCTTGCCGCGCTCCGAGCGGCCGGGGAACCGGTCGTGAGCATCCTACTGGAAGACCCGCTCGATCTTGGACAGGAGTTCTTCCGATGGGAAATGGCCACGGCAGCGGCCGGGGCGATCCTGGGGATCAACCCCTTCGATCAGCCGAGTGTCCAAGAGAGCAAAGATAACACCGAGCGGCTGCTCGCAAGCGTCGGTCAGGGGGGGCGATTGCCTGAAGAATCCCCGACGCTCGTCGAAGGACCATTGGCGGTCTACGCGCCGGAGCCCGGGGGCTCCGCGTCCGACCTGTTGCGGCGATTTTTTCAGCGCGCACGCGCGGGGGACTATGTGGCGCTCCTGGCCTATCTCACCGAACGGCCGGACATCGAGCAACAGCTTCACATGATCCGGGAACTGCTGCGGGATCGGCTGCGTATCGCCACGACGGTCGGCTACGGGCCGCGCTACCTCCATTCCACCGGACAATTCCACAAAGGCGGCTCGAATACCGGCCTCTTCCTGCACATCACCGCAGAGGAGGCGAGCGACATCTCGATTCCCGACCGGCCGTATACCTTCGGCCAGTTGAAACGCGCCCAGGCGCTCGGTGATCTCGAATCGCTGCGCAAGCACGGGAGACGAGTGCTGCGGGTCCACATGCGCGAGGATGTCTCCGGCGGATTGGCGGCGCTGTTTCAGACGATTGAATCGGCTCTTGAGACCACCACCCGTGAGTCCGTTGTCCGTTGAAGGAAGGAGGGGGCGTCATGCCGTCTCATCCGGCGCGCCGGAGCTCGTTCCGTCGAAGTAGGACCGTCTCGGCGTGAAGCGGCCGCCGGATGAAACAAGAGAGGACACCATGACTCCAGACCACAACCGCCTCGACATGCTGTGTATCAACACTATCCGCACGTTATCAATGGACGCCGTGCAGGCGGCCAATTCGGGCCATCCCGGCACGCCGATGGCGCTGGCGCCGGTGGCCTACTGTCTGTGGCAACGGCTCTTGCGGTTCGATCCCGGCGATCCGATCTGGCCGAACCGCGACCGGTTCGTGCTGTCGAACGGGCATGCCTCGATGCTGCTGTATGCGCTGCTCCACCTCTGCGGCGTCAAAGCAGTGAATCCCCAGTACGAGACGCTCGGACGGCTCTCGGTCACGCTCGACGACATCAAGCGGTTCCGCCAACTCGACAGCAAGTGTCCCGGCCATCCGGAATACCGCTGGACCTCCGGCGTCGAGACCACGACCGGTCCATTGGGCCAAGGCGTCGCGACCAGCGTCGGCATGGCGATCGCGAGCCGGTGGATGGCGGAGTATTTCAATCGCCCGGACTTCACGATGTTCGACTACGATGTCTACGCCCTTTGCGGCGACGGCTGCCTGATGGAGGGTGTGTCGGGCGAGGCCGCCTCGCTGGCGGGCCATCTGAAACTCTCAAACCTCTGCTGGATCTACGACAACAACAAAATCACGATCGAAGGCCACACCGATTGGGCCTTCAGCGAGGATGTCGCGACGCGCTTCATCGGCTACGGGTGGAACGTTACCCGCGTCGGCGACGCCAACGATCTGGAGATGCTCGACCGAGCGTTCCATACATTCAAGCACACGAACGATCGCCCGACCTTGATGATCGTGGACAGCCACATCGCCTACGGCTCGCCCAACAAGCAGGACACGCATGCGGCGCACGGCGAGCCCCTAGGGGAGGAAGAAATCCGGCTCACGAAGCGCAACTACGGTTGGCCGGAGGACGCCAAGTTTCTGGTGCCGGAGGGGGTCCGGGAGCACTTTCACGCGTTGATTGGCCGGCGGGGACAGCAGGCGCGCGAAGCCTGGATGGCGAAGTACGGCGACTACAAGAGGCACCATCCGGAACTTGCCGACCAACTCTATCGGATGCAACACCGCCGCCTGCCGGACGGGTGGGACCAGGACCTGACGAGCTTTCCCGCGGACGCCAAAGGGCTCGCCTCGCGGGATTCCTCCGGCAAGGTGCTGAACGCCATCGCCCAGCTGGTCCCTTGGTTGATCGGCGGCTCGGCGGATCTGGCCCCTTCGACCAAGACGAGGCTCACGTTCGATGGGGCGGGAGATTTCGAGGCTGAATCCTACGGCGGTCGGAATTTCCACTTCGGCATCCGCGAGCATGCGATGGCCGCTGTGCTCAACGGACTCTCGCTATCCAAGGTGCGGCCGTATGGGTCCAGCTTCCTGATTTTCAGCGATTACGCCAAGCCCGGGATCCGCCTCTCCGCCCTCATGGAGATTCCGGTCGTCTACATCTTCACCCACGATTCGATCGGGCTGGGTGAAGATGGTCCGACTCATCAACCGGTCGAACAACTCGCGTCGCTGCGGGCCGTCCCCAACCTCATCGTGCTCCGGCCGGCGGATGCCAACGAAGTGGTCGAGGCCTGGCGGGTCATCATGGAGTTGCGACATGAGCCGGCGGCCTTGATCCTGTCGCGGCAGGCGATGCCGACGCTGGATCGCACGACCTATGCGGCGGCCTCCGGTGTGGCCAAGGGCGCCTATGCGCTCACCGACGCCGGCGTCGCGCCGGACGTGCTGTTGCTGGCCAGCGGGAGCGAGGTCGCGCTCTGTGTCGCGGCCTACGAGCAGTTGAAGGCCGAAGGCATCAAGGCTCGGGTCGTGAGCATGCCGTCCTGGGAACTCTTCGAACGGCAAAGCCAGGATTACCGCGACAGCGTGCTCCCGCCGGAGGTCGGCGCGCGCGTTGCCGTGGAACAGGCTTCGGTCTTTGGATGGGCGCAATACATCGGACGCGAGGGAGTCACCATCGGCATGAAGACCTTCGGCGCCTCGGCGCCGCTCAAGGAATTGCAACGCAAGTTCGGCTTTACGCCCGAGCAAATCGTCGCCGCCGCCAAGGCTCAGATGCTTCGTGGTCAAGGACTGGCGGCCGGCCTTGGAACACAATGACCGAGGACTGTCGGTCATGAGACACACGTGTGGGGGACACTGGGATAGGGGAGTCTGCCCACGGGGAGCCTGATCATGCCAGTCTCACAATCGGATGCGCTCGTCATCTTCGGAGCCAGTGGAGACCTCGCATACAAGAAGATCTTTCCCGCCTTACAGGCCATGGTCCGGCGCGGTCGCCTCGACGCGAAGGTCATCGGGGTGGCGAAGACCGATTGGAGTCTCGAGCAATTCAGGGCCAGGGTCGGCGACAGTTTGGCAAAACAGGCGGGCATGGATGTTCAGTCCTTTACCAAGCTCTCCGAATCGCTCCGATACGTCAGGGGAGACTACGGCGAGCCGACGACCTTCGAGGCGTTGCGGAAGGAACTCGGCGCTGCCGCGCACCCGCTGTACTATTTAGCGGTTCCTCCCAGCGTCTTCGTGACGGTGATCGAAGGATTGGCGAAGGCCGGCTGCGTGAGGGATGCCCGCGTGGTTGTCGAAAAGCCGTTCGGTCGGGACCTGGCTTCGGCGCAAGCGCTCAACCGCGCACTGCGCGCCTCGTTTCCAGAGCAGTCGATCTTTCGCATCGACCACTATCTGGGAAAGGAACCAGTCCAGAACCTCCTCCACTTCCGCTTCGCCAATCCGATCTTTGAAGGGGTCTGGAACTCCCGTCACATTGAGCGTGTGCAGATCACGATGGCGGAACGCTTCGGGGTGGCCGGCCGCGGCCGTTTCTACGAGGAGGCGGGAGCGATCCGCGACGTGGTGCAAAACCACATGTTGATGGTGATCGCTTGCCTGACCATGCCGGAGCCGGCCGGGAACGATCATGAGTCGATACGAGGGGCGCGGGTGAACGCGCTGAACACGATCCGGCCGCTCAATCCTTCCGATATCGTGCGCGGGCAGTTCCGCGGCTATCGCCGGGAACAGGGCGTGGCTCCCGACTCGGCGGTTGAAACCTTCGCTGCGCTTCGTTTTTTCCTCGACAGCGACAGATGGACCGATGTGCCGTTCTATGTGCGCGTCGGCAAGTGTCTTCCCGTGACCGCGACCGAGCTGCTGATCGAGTTCAAACGACCGTGTTGCCCCATATTGGATGAGCACGAGCCGCCGCTCGCCGACTATGTTCGGTTTCAGCTCAGCCCTGAGGTATCAATCGCGCTGGGCACCAACGTCAAGGTTCCGGGAGAGGCGATGGTGGGGAAACGAACGGAACTCGTCGCGCATCATGGCTCCGGCGACGACATGGATCCCTACGAGCGCCTTCTCGGAGACGCCATGAAAGGCGATGCCTGGCTCTTCGCGCGCGAAGACGGAGTGGAAGCGGCCTGGCGCGCCGTGGATCCGATCCTCACATCCGCGTCGCCGCTGTACGAATACGACCCGAACACCTGGGGGCCTCAAGAGGCGGATCGGCTCATTGGAGGCGACGGCTGGCATAACCCTCTGGGTAAGCACAGCGGCGCAGATCGAGATGAAACGGCGGTTCGGACTCGGACCGGTTGACCGTCTCTCGGAGACCAGAGTGAAGCATCGGCGCGACAGACGGAGGTACGCCGTTGGAGAGAATGTCGGTGACCACCTTTCACATGAGATAGGGGACATGCCATGACTGAGCACCTACCCATGATGCTTCGCGCACTGCCTGAAGAATTGAAGTCCCTCGCGGAACTGGCGCTCGATGTCAGATGGACGTGGGTTCATAGCAGCGACAAGCTGTGGGCCATGCTCGATCCCGAGGTCTGGGAGCAGACGCGTAATCCTCGTTCAGTGCTTCAGTATGTCCGGCACGAACGGTTGGCACAGGCGGCGCACGATCCGGAGTTCAGAGAGGAACTGCAACAGGTTGTCGCAGCGAGGCGCAACTATTTAGCCGAACGCGGCTGGTGTCGCGAGCGCTATCCCGGGCAGGCGCTCAAGACGATCGCCTATTTCAGCATGGAGTTCGGGCTGGGCGAGACGCTGCCGCTCTATGCGGGGGGGCTGGGAATGCTGGCAGGGGACGTGCTCAAAATCGCGAGCGATCTGGACGTGCCGCTCGTCGGCATCGGTCTGCTCTATCAAGAAGGCTACTTCCGCCAAATTCTGGATTCGAACGGCTGGCAAGTCGAAGCCTTTCCATATAATGATCCTCTGAGTCTGCCGGTTCAACCGGTCGTGCTGTCCACCGGCGAATGGCTTCGTGTGCCGCTCGAACTGCCGGGACGCACCGTATTTCTTCGTGTCTGGTCCGCGCAGGTCGGGCGGGTGAAGTTGTATTTGCTGGACAGTAACGATCCGCTCAACAGCGCCGCCGACCGGGGCATCACGAGTAAGCTGTACGATGCCCGGCCGGAGCTTCGCCTCGTTCAGGAAATGGTGTTGGGTATCGGCGGGTGGCGCGTGCTCGTCGCCCTGGAGATCGAGGTGGAGATCTGTCATCTGAACGAAGGACATCCGGCGTTTGCCGTGTTGGAGCGAGCCCGGGCCGCCATGGAGCGAACCGGACAGTCCTTCGCCGAAGCCTTGTGCGCCACGCGGGCCGGCAACGTGTTCACCACGCATACTCCAATCGCCGCTGGATTCGATGTCTTCTCGGCGGGCTTGATGCAACGCTACTTCCGCGAGTATGTCGCGCAGTTGGGAATAACGATGGACGCGCTGCTTCGCTTGGGACAGACGCATCCGCAGAATGCGGAGGAACCCTTCACGATGGCGGCGCTGGCCATGCGAGGAAGCCTGTTGGTGAACGGGGTCAGCAAACTGCACGGGGCGGTCAGCCGCCGACTGTTCCAACCGCTCTACCCACAGTGGCCCGAGCACGAGGTGCCGGTTGTGTCCGTGACCAACGGGGTGCATGTGCCGTCGTGGGATTCGGAGGGGGCGGAACGACTCTGGACAGAGGCGTGCGGCAGGGAGTGGTGGCAAGGTGTGTTGGACGATCTTCCCAAAGCGATCCGCAGGCGGTCGGACGAGGATCTCTGGAGATTGCGCGCGCAAGGTCGCCAGGCGCTCGTGGACTATGCGCGCCAGCGGCTGGTGCACCAATATCAGTTGCTCGGCGCCGATCCCGAGGCGGTCTCGGCGATCCGGCAGGCCCTCGACCCCCAGACCCTGACCCTCGGATTCGCCCGGCGGTTCACCGCCTACAAACGTCCCACGTTGCTGCTCCATGATCCCGAGCGGTTGACCCGGCTTCTGAATCATTCCGAGCGACCGGTCCAACTCGTCGTGGCGGGAAAGGCTCATCCGCAGGATGAAGAAGGCAAGCGGCTCGTTCAACAGTTCGTGCGGTTCGCGCGTTCGGCGGTGGTCCGTCAGCGGGTCATTTTTCTTGCGGATTACGACATGGTCTTGGCTCAGCATCTGGTGGAGGGCGTGGACGTGTGGATCAACACGCCGAGGCGTCCGTGGGAAGCGTGCGGGACGAGCGGGATGAAGGTGCTGGTCAACGGCGGACTCAACCTTTCCGAACTCGATGGTTGGTGGGCCGAGGCCTATTCGCCGGAGGTGGGCTGGGCGCTCGGAGACGGCCGGGAACACGATGATCCCGCGTGGGATGCGGTCGAGGCAGGGCAGCTCTATGATCTGCTGGAACGAGAGATTGTGCCGGAGTTCTATGCCCGAGACGCACGAGGCATCCCCGTCGGCTGGGTCGCCAGGATCAGGGAAAGCATGGGCAGGCTCACGACCTTGTTCAGCAGCAGTCGCATGTTGCGCGAGTATGTGGAGACCCTCTACCTTCCGGCGACCCGGAACTATCGGAAGCGGATCGAGGACGGCGGGAGCCTGGTGAAGGATCTACTGACGTGGCAAGCGACGCTGGATCAACACTGGTCTCGCATCCGGTTCGGAGAAGCGCGGATCACGCGTGATGGAAGCTCGTGGCGCTTCATCGTGCCGGTTTACTTCGACGGGATGGACCCTGCCTCTGTTCGGGTCGAAATCTATGCGGATCCGGACGAAGACCAAGATCGTCTATGTCAACCGCTGGTCAGGGATGAAACGACATCAACCGCACCGGGCTGGCATCTATATTATGGAAGCGTCCAGTCTGAGCGGCCGCCCGATCACTTCACTCCTCGCGTCGTAGCGGCCCACCCGGAGGCGGCGGTCCCGCTTGAAGATCACCATATCCTTTGGGCCAGGTAGCCGATGGAACCTATCGGCCGCTTGCTGAGGCGTCACATCAGCCGAAACGCCGCTGGGTCATCCGTCCCCGTGAAGATGATCGTGCTCTCTGACCGATGAACCGGCCGATCGGTCACATGACCAATTTCTGTTCCAACGCGTACCGCGTGAGTTCCATGTTGTTTTTCAGGTGAAGTTTCTCGAGGATGCGGGCTCGGTAGGTGATGATCGTGGTCACGCTCAACGAGAATTGGGCGGCGATCTCCGAGCACGGCTTACCGGACGCGATCAGCCGCAAGACCTCCAACTCGCGGTTGCTGAGTTGGTCGCGGCGCGGAGTGGGAAATCCGACGGCCATGGCCAGTTGCTCGCCGACGTGAGGGGTGACATATCGTCCGCCTCCAAGGACTTTCTTGATGGCCTGTACCAATTCACCGGGGATGGCCGTTTTCGTCAGATAGCCATTGGCGCCGGCTTTGAACATCCTCAGCGCATACTGCTCCTCCGGGTACATGCTCAACACCAAGACCGGAAGGTTGGGATAGTCGCGTCTGACCTCCCGGAGGGCGTCGATGGAGCTTCCTCCCGGAAAATTGATATCCAGGACAAGGATGTCCCAGGGCTGAGTCCGGACGAGTCGGAGCATTTCGGGGATGTCACTGGCTTCCCCGATCGTGACGGGCATGACTTTGCTCAGAACCTCTTTGACGCCTTCCCGTAAGATGGGAAAGTCATCCGCCACCAGGATCTTAAACATGAGCCTCTCGTCGGTTCATGGCGTCAAACGCCGGGGACAGTCGCCTCGAAGGATCTGCCGAGTCAACGGCTCACAGAGTCTGGACCGCCTCATCCCGTTGCGCGCGAGCGGTCGGCATTCGAATCGTGATGATCGTCCCCTGGCCGTGGTTTCCCGAAACATGGAATTCTCCTCCGAGGATTTCCGCCCGCTCGCGCATGCCGAGCAGTCCGAGCGAGGCGCGGTCAGAGAGTTTCTCGGGGGGAATGCCTCGACCGTCGTCCTCTATCTCAAGCAGCATCTGTCCTAGGGTCTCGCCGATTCGAACAATGACATGGGTCGCCTGAGCATGTCGAGCGATATTCGTGAGGGCTTCTTGGCAGATACGAAACAACGCCGTGGCTTTTTTGGGATCAATCTGCGGATCGTCCGTGTCGGTGATCACCTCGCAATGAATTCCGGTTCGAGACGTGAACGTTTTGGCCTGCCACTCGATCGCGGCTAAAAGACCGAGGTCGTCCAGCACGCCGGGGCGAAGATCGGCGGTGACACGTTGGACGATCGCAATGGTCTGATCCAGCGTTTTATCCATCGCGTCGATCTTGCCGCGTAAGGCGGTCGCCGCCGTTCGGACATCCGGGCCGGCGAGCAAATCACCCATTCCTGCGAGGTCCAGCTTCAACATGGTCATCTGGACCCCCAATTGATCGTGGATCTCTCGAGCAAGCCTGGCTTGCTCTTCTTCCTTCACCTCCTGGATGCGCCTGGAGAGCATACGCAATTGCTTGATCGACTGCTGTAATTGGTCTTCTGCTTCTTTTCGATTGGTAATGTCTTCGATGAAGGCGTGGAAGGTATATGTTCCGTTCTCGCTAAACGCGGCGAGGATGAGTTCCACGGGGAACTCCTTGCCGTCACGGTTCAACGCGGTCGTCTCGATGCGTTGGTTCAGAAACGGGCCATGGCCGGTCGCGAGAAAATGCCGCAGGCCGCGCTGATGCCTCTCCCGGTAGCGGGTCGGAATGATCAACTCGGAGAGTCGGCGGCCGACGGCCTCGTGGCAGGTCCAGCCGAAGATCACTTCGGCGCGCGAGTTCCAATAGGTGATCGCTCCCCGCTCGTCCATTCCGATGACGGCGTCCAACGTGTGATTCAGAATGGCCCTTGTCCGCGCCTCGCTCTCTTTCAACGCTTCTTCGGTTCGCTTGAGTTCAGTGACGTCAAGCAGGCAATTGAGCGCGCCCGTGACTTGTCCATCCTTGTCCTTGATCGGAATCGGATTGGCGAGCACGAAGACACGCGATCCATCAGGTCGCTCGACGATCAATTCGCGGCTCTGCTGAGGGAGTCCGGTGCGCAGAGCCTCCGCGATGGGAGCGCGATCGTGGGAGAGCAGGCTCCCATCCGGAAGGTAAAGTTTGGCCGCCCCGCAAAACCGCTCGACAGGGTCGCCGCATCGAGGCTCACGGCCCCAGAACTGCGCGGCGCGCCGGTTGTAGTGGATGATGACTCCATCCGCATCACAGACGTAGACGGCGACCGGGAGCAAATCGATCAACTCGCGGCAGGCCGGCTCTTTACTCATGAAGGCCGCCCCGGTCCAGGAGCAGTTCGTCAGTTGCCGTTCCAGTCTCGCGCGCTGGTCTCGGATGCGCCGGATGACCTCCTTGCTGCGGCCGACTGAGGCCGCCTCCTGCTCGATCGCGGCGGCGAATTGAACGACGAGTTGCAGACGATCCGGCGCCGCGTCCGTTGCGGAGGTGGCGACCGTGAGCGCTCCGATGACGGCTCCGGACGCATCATGAACGGGTGCGGCGGCGGACGCGCAATCGTGCAGGCAACGCATGAAGTGTTCGGCGCCGATCACCGCAACGGGCCGGCCCGTCGCCAACGCCGTCCCTGGGCCGTTGGTTCCCATCGCGCGTTCCGACCAGTCATAGCCAGGAAGGAGTCCAACGTTACGACTGAGATCCGGAGCGTTCCCGCAGCTCTCCAAGACAATGCCTTGACGATCGACAAGATAGGCCGCGTGCTTGATCGGTTCGAGGGCCGTTGAGATCAGGCGGAGGTATCGTCGGGTGGTCTCAACCAGCTCGTCGTTGTTTTGCAGGCGCTGGGCAAGCTCGTCGTCGGCGACTCGCTGCGGGTTGATCGATTGAGGTTCGGCGGACATTCCAAATCGAACGCAACGAGTCCATGAATCCAGGATGACCGGACGCACCGCGATGTCGGTCGGCGAGCCGGAGAGAAATCGCTTCCATTCCACAAAAACTTGGGTGTCTTGCATAGGATCGTCCCTTCGACGATTATGAGGGAGCCATCCCGTCATACTCCGTCGGCTCGGAGATCTTATCTTCGAT
This sequence comes from Nitrospira sp., assembly GCA_029194535.1. Classification (NCBI taxonomy): domain Bacteria; kingdom Pseudomonadati; phylum Nitrospirota; class Nitrospiria; order Nitrospirales; family Nitrospiraceae; genus Nitrospira; species Nitrospira sp. The sequence goes on from JARFXR010000001.1 coordinate 1,599,775, forward strand.
CATCTCCGACCCAGTGTCCGCTCCGGACGATCCGCCTCGCTCAATTGACGACTTCCAGGCGATGTGCCGGCGTCGGCCGGATGACGTTGCCCGTCGGGGCATGAAGTTGCGAATCGGGTTCTCCATCTTGCGCGTGGGTCACCACCAGCGTGGCGCGAGCTTTTCCCATTGTGTCGTGAACGCTCACGGTGGGTTGTCCTTCCAGGAGTCTGAGGTCGAGACGGATGGTTTTGCGTTCGTCGAAAAGTCTCAGCCTCGGAGGTCCATCGGATCGACATAGAATTAGGCTAAAACGTTCAAGCTGACAATCTAGGACAATCCCTAGACCCCATCTCAAAAGTCGTTCATGACGGGATGGAGTCTGTTGTCGTCATTCCCGCGCAGGCGGGAATCCAGACTTCTTAGGTCACTCTGAACGCCCGCTTTCGCGGGCATGACCGGTTCTCACCGGAACACCCATTCTGAGATAGCTTCTCGTGTCCTGAGTCTGAAGCTCACATGATAATTCTTGGAGCCAACTGTTTGACTGATGACAACTTTATGCCCCTGACTTATTCCGCGCATTGCAGACTCAGGACATTAGGGAAGGCGCAGGGTGGTCGTAAACAATAAGCTATGATGGGTCAGCCTCAATCGGCTCAATCGACCCAGACGTTCCACTTCGAGAAACACGTCGGACCAGTGAACTTCAGGCAACCGATGCGTGACCTCCTCCAACGTACAGTCAGGATTTGCTCTCACCATGTCAAGAATCCGATCGCCGGTGGTGGCTTCTTGTAGCATTGACTCCTCCCTTGCTCAGACAGGATCCTTCGAACCGCAGATTGAGTGGTGTATCCTTCTCTTCTCTTAGAGAGTGCGAGAACAAGGCAAGTCTTGGTCCCGGTTGACTGGGCGACAGAGGCGTTCCGAACTTGTTCGAAAAGAGGCTCAAAAGCAACAGGATGGCGAGCATACGAGCGATCGATGTTGATGGGGTCGATCATTATTTGAAGCGTTGTTCCTCTTTCACACTGTGCGAGTTGAGCGAAAATGCTCGGATCAGATACCTTTCTCACTTACATGAGCGTCATCCAGCATAAGGTGACCTCTCGGCAGAGAGGATGGTTCGATCGCCACTCCTCTCATGTCCTGTCGATGTGACAGGTGAATTGATCAAGCCCACCTCAAACCCTCAACCCATCGCTCTCATTTCAGGCCGTGATGGCTTTTCATACGATCGACGTCCATGAGGACCTGTGATGTTTGCAAGATAACGTCTTCAGCCACCTGAAACGAATTCAGATCCTTTATTACAAGGTCGCGGCAGTCATGGTCACGGTGTCTTCTCATTTTCTGCTCCCGGAGTGCTGGATCGGACAGGATCAGTCGACTCCCGGCAGGTCGAATCAGATCAGACTCGTCGCAACGCTTCCTGCCACAAGGACACTGAAAATCCAAGAATTCACGACAGGCGCGAATCCAAAACTCGCGATGGCGCAATGACGCGAGAGCCTCTAACATCCCTGCGTAAGACATGCACAAGAGCCAAGCTCAATTTCGCTTCACGTCTATGAGGACGACGCCCCTCGGACCGGAACTCCCGTTCCGTTTGAGAGAGGGCGAGGAGAGAGGTTCACCATGAAACCGAAGTTCCTTGTCTCGCCTTCCGCCCCTCAACGTCTGTTGCGGAAGCGAGCCGACCGGAGCACATTCAACAGCAAAGTCGAGGGGCGGTCCTCAACCGATCTGAGCGACCTTCCGATGCGGATTCTGGTTGCGGTTGACGGCTCCAAGGATTCAACGCGAGCCGTGAAATATGTGGGACGGCTCCTGCGCTCCACTCCCGGCGTGAGCGTGACGCTCTTTCATGTGCTGAACCCGCTGCCACCGATTTTGCGTGAGCACGGAGGGTCCGAAGATCCTGTTCGTGAGGAACAGTTGGGCAGGCAACTCAGGAGAGAGCGAAAGGACTGGTACCGGAAGGAGCAGAGACTGGAATCTCCTATTCTGTCGAAAGCTCGCCGGGCGATCGAGACCACGGGGTTTCGCGGCTCCCGGATTCACCTGAAGTTCGGATATGAAGACGATGTGGCCGGAGCTATTCTCGAAGAGGCTCGAACGGGCCGTTACGGTACGCTGGTGGTCGGCCGGCGCGGCGTTTCCGGCCTGAAAAAACTCTTTTTCGGTGGTATCACGCGGCGGCTCTTGCAACAGGCGAGCGGATGCGCCGTCTGGGTCGTCGAGTGATGAGCCTGGCTCACGCACGATCGTGGAAGCGCGCGGCGACCACGCTGTCCGATGATCGGCTCTCCAGTGTGGCGCGTTCGGCGGGTACGGGAAGTGTCGAACCTCCATCGCGCCGGCCGCAGCCTATCATGGCGCGCACACACAAACCCGGACTATGGAAGTATCGAAGCGTCGAATTCGTCGCGTATCTGTCGATCGTGCTGGCTGGGTGCGTGTTATTTGAAGAAGAGGAGGTGATCTATCTCAACAAGGCCATGGAGATTCACGCCACCCAAGCCGAAGTCAAACGACGGTTGGGAGTTCCCAAGGATACCCAATCTCTACCCAACGGCGAGACCCTGTGGAAGTATCAAGTCTGGACCAACACCGGTGGAGATCTTAACGGTCCGGGCGAAAGTTACTGCGACGAATACAGCCTGCGTTTCGATCGGCAGGCGGCCCTCCGTGAGTGGACTCATCACGACTGCTGAAGCTTGTTGGACAGGAATTGTCCGGCGAGATGGTAACAGACGAACCGGCGGCGGGGTTGTCTTTCCAGAGGAAAGGATCGCGCGTCTTCTCTAGTTTTCCCTGTATCTCCCTCCTGTTCTCTGCCTTTGTCCTGAACAGAATGACAGAGCTCTTGCTGCGTTATTCGACAAAAGTAACCTGTTTTTCATGATGGTACAACGGGCCCAAATCTGCAAAATGGAATACACAGAGCCATACAGTGGGCAGTTCGATCGCAGGAGCTCGTGTAATGGCAGAGACGGATGGGCGTATCAATGTCGGCTCCGGAATTCTTATGGATCGAGACGGATCAATAAGACGCCAGAGCTTGTTGCGGTTAACTTCCGGATCAAGGGGGGAGAAGATGACGACACGTTTATTCAGCATAGTGGGCGGTTGCACCTTACTCGTGATGTCGGCCTTTTGGCTGCGTCCCGTCGTGGCTGAGGCCTGGGTTCCTCCGCAGTGGATCGACAAAGTGTCCATGGAAGTCATGGTTCAAAAGAATCTGGACCCGAAAGGCAACTTCGCCCCTTACTTCAAACAATTGGAAGTGATCAGCGAAGCGGCGGTCCAGGGGGATTTTACCGGTAAACGGAAAGGCATCAACCGCTTCCTCGAAATGTTGGAGACCAAAGAAGGTGGGATCAGCACCGAGTCGGCGCACGTGATTTTCGCGACCGTCGTCAAATGGGCGCCGTACGCCGTCTTGGTGCCGATGAAGGACAAGAGCAAGATGGATCCTGAGGAGAAGGCGTTGATCGCGCGGGTCGAAAAATTTGCCGCAGCGGTGAAGGACCAGGATGAGCGGGCGGCGCTCTCCTTCTAGGGCTCAACATGAGTCAGGACCTTCTTCCTCGGAAAAGGAAGAAGGTCCTGGCGTCCGGGAAGAATCACACGACGCCCGCGCGAGGACCGTGGAGGAAGGAGTGTTCGGCCAAGTCCCCTATTGATTCGTCTGAGGGATGCCCTCGGTCGAGTCAGGCGAGGAGTCTTTGCGTTGAATCTCAAAGGCCTCATCTATAGGGAATTGGGTGAAGGGTTGACTGAAAGAGGATTGGCCGAGGCAGTCGGCGTCCCTCTGCGAACAATTACGAATATCCTTGCCGATAGAAGCCCGAACGACCCTGCGGTCTGGGAACACTTTGCGAAATATTTTCGAATGGATGCGGACTTCCTGCGCACCGGGGTGTCTGCGCGCGAGAGAACGACGGTTGAACTATCGGCCAAGACACATGATTCCGCGACAGGTCAAATCCGAAAGGTTCCCCTGCTGCACTGGGATCACATGGGTCAGATCTTGACAAGCAACAGACTCCCCGAGGTGCTCCATGCCGAGGCGATGATCGAGGCGACGGATGTATCGGGCACGCGCACGTTCGCTCTGAAAGTCCAGGACGACTCGATGGAGCCTCTGTTCAGCAAAGGAGAGATGATATTCGTCAATCCCGACCTCGAGTGGAAGCCCGGCGACTATGTCATCGCCCGTTACCGGGAGGGAAATTCTGACGCCATGCTCCTTCGTCAAGTCAAACGCATCGGCAGTCAATGTATTCTCCATCCGCAGAACCGGAGGTATGACGATCTTCCGGTGACGAACCGGGACGCCGTGCGTGGAAAGGTCGTCCGGCTGAGAAAGAATCTGTGAACCTGCGCGGATCCGTCGGCGTGCGCGGATCCGTCAGAAGGAGGGCATCAAGATGTGGGCTCATCAGCTTGTCGAAATGAAACGGTTCACCGCAGGCAACAGGTTGACGCGACTCGTGATCCTAGCCCTGTGGTGGCTCGCAACAGCATCATTCAGCGTCGCGGGGACTCAGGCGGAGCCGGCGCATCCGCAGCTGCTTCCCGGCGACAGGGTCCTGTTGGGCACCGTGGAGGAAATCAGAGGCGATCAGGCGCGAATTGATACCGGCGAGCTGCAAGCGCGATTTATTCCCATGGGGGTCAGAAAGGCCAAGGGGCTACCGGAATTGAAAGTGGGAGATCGGATCGAGCTCACCGTCAACGACCAGAATCTTCTTGTCGATGCGCATGTGATGGGCGAGTCGAGCCGGCATGCCGTCGTTCGAGGTCAGCTTGCCGAGGCCTTGGTGACCGGGCATGACAAGGCCGTGCTGCGCACGGCCGGCGGCAGAGAAGAGTCCTATTTCATCCGGCCGGTCGCGCGAAGCAAGGTGGCCTCCGTTCCCGTCGGCGTGGAGGCCGTCTTCCTCATCGATGAAATGGACAGAATCGTTGATGTCACGTTTGACAGCAGGGATGGGGTCCATCGTGCGGCGGAACTCTGGCAGAAGAAGTCTCCTCTGAAGGGCAACCTCGCCCAAGTTCCTGGAAGAATCGTGAGGCCCTTGAAGGACAATACCATCGTCATTCGCACCGGGGATGGCAGAGAGCGATCGTACGAGGTGCGGCCGCTCATTCAGCCGAGGGTGGCGGAACTCTCCACAGGGGATGTCGCCGTGCTTCTGGTGGACGATGAACACAAAGTGACCGATGTCGCCTTTGAACCGGGGAAGCAGCAGTAAAGAGGCGGAGACGTCAACCGCAGCCGCCGTCCCTGATGCGGGGCGGCGGCTGAATCGGCGAGACAACCGAGGCAAACGATCAACGAGGTCATTCTACAACCAGTAAAGGAGGAACTCATGAACAAGCCAGGCGTCCCAGTCGGCGGGCTCAAGACCGTGGGTCAGATTGATGCCACCAATCCGTTGGTGTTTCATGCCGGGCAGGACGGCATGGAGGTCGCGCTGGCGTTGTTATCGACCCACACGGCCGGCGCCCCGGTGGTGGATGCCCATGGCAAGTATCTCGGGTTCATCAATGAATTCGATGTCATGAAATCGCTCGATGCGGGCCATGATCTGAACAAGCTGTCGGCGGAGCAGATCATGCGCAAGGATCGACTGGTGATCTCCCTCTCGACGGCAATTACCCACGCGGCGAAGGTGATGCAGGAGCATCGGGTGGTAAGCCTGCCGGTCGAGCGTGACGGAGTAGTCGCGTACTCCGTCACCCGGCACGATCTCCTACGGGCGCGAATCGGTCTAGGGGTGGGTATGGGCCTTGAACCCTAATCTGAGAAGGTAAGTCGCGTCGTCTGACATGCCAAAATCACGGAAGAAAGCCATGAGGAGAAAGACGTGCTCGTGGTCAGATCAGATGGGACTGTGCCGACAAGCCGGGACCGATCGCGATCCGTTGCCGATTTGACGATGCGCCGGCCTCTCTAAAGGAGGCCGATCAGAGCGTGTGTCTGCGGTATAACGATCTCAATCTCAAGCATATCGGTAGCCCGCTGTACATCAAGGGTTGACCGGCACCGGCACACAACGGGCGCTGCTTCCCTTGAACGCATTGAGGCAAACCACCGACGCATCCGAGTCCTGGAAAGGCGGCCGATTGCGGATCAGGAGAGACGGATGAGCGTTGAAGCGTGGTCCACCACGTACCGGGTGAAACTGATTGATCGCTACGAGGTGGCCGAGAACACCATGGCCTTTCGCTTCGAGAAGCCGGCGCATTTTACGTTCACGCCGGGTCAGTTCATCGACATGACCCTGGTGGATTCTCCAGAAACGGACGCAAAGGGCAATAAAAGAACCTTCTCGATCGCAAGCAGTCCCGAAGACGACATCCTGATGGTGGCGACAAGGTTGCGCAACACGGCGTTCAAGCGCGTGTTACGAACCATGTCTCTTGGTACTCAGGTCTCCATCGAAGGTCCGTTCGGCGACTTGATCCTCCATACTGATGCGACGCGGCCTGCGGTGTTCCTGGCCGGGGGTATCGGCATTACGCCGTTTCGGAGCATCCTCTTGCATGCGGCGAAAGCGGAACTCTCTCATCACCTGGTCCTCATTTACTCGAATCGGCGGCCTGAAGACGCAGCATTCTTTGATGAGCTTGAAGCCCTGCAACGAGACAATCCGCGGTACACGTTCGTCGGAACCATGACCCAGGCGGAGCACTCGTATCGTTCCTGGCAGGGTGAACGGGGCAAGGTGAGTCGGCACATGTTGGACAAACTCCTGAAGGACCTCGTCGGTCCCATTTACTACGTGGCCGGACCTCCGAGAATGGTCGGCAGCCTGCAGAGCATGCTCACAGAGGCCGGCGTCAAGAACGAAGACATCCGAGCCGAGGAATTCTTCGGCTATTGAGCCGTTCACATTCCGGCTGCAATCTCATAAAGAGCCACGATGCCGTCTCTCCAGGCTAAGAGGACAAGACCCGTATTGTCCCGTGAGTTTCAGACGGTGAGCGTGACCGTTGTCCGGCTTCTGAGTGGTGTCCTGCTCTGCGCCGGCTGTGTCGTTGGGTTGCCGATAGGCTGCGCCAAGACGGTGTGGGAACATCCGGTGAAAGGGACATCGAGCTTGCCACAAGATCGGGCCGGGTGCGAGGAGCGGGCCGGGCATCTGGCGCAGGAAGGAGACCCGCATACCGGCAATGTGCAATCCATGCAGGACCACATCGACGAATGTCTTCGAGCCCTTGGATATGTCGAGCGATCCGGCGGCCGTGGATATTGAATCGCACCGCCTTCCTGTTTCCTCTCTCCTCGTCCCTCTGTCCTCGTGATGACGACAGGGTCATGCTTCTGAAGTTGGACAAACAATTCCAGCTTTGTCGGATGGTCGGCGCCGCTTCAATCTCGTACAGATGACACTATGGCCGCGGCGAGAAGCGTCTTTCACGTCTCAAGCGGCCGGCGATGGATCCGGATAAGCGGCCTGTCGAAGCTCGGCACGCCCGACGGCATGCAGGTCGTCGTGAGCAGGCAGGACAGCGCGACCCGCTGAACGAAGAGGTGAGACGAGGAACCCATGCTCGAGCTGTATCAGTTTGAAGAATGCGAGTACAGCGCGCAGGTTCGCCTGAAGATGTCCGAATGGGTGATCGACTGCATCTTGAGAAACGTCTCGAAGGACAAATCCAAGCGCGAGCGCCTGAAGCGAATATCCGGACACAACGAGACGCCGACGCTGGTGGATTCGTCCTGCGGCGTCATCATTGCGGGCGACGAAAAGAAGATCATCGAGCACCTGCGGAGATTTCACCGTCGCAAGAACACGAAGAGCGGATCAACGAGAAGAGCATGAGGCGAAGCACGGCTCATGGTCGATTCGTCGGCGAGCGGTCGCGCACTCGACGCCCTGTGCGTAACTGCTCGAACGGCACGATACGGAACGCGCGTCGTAGAGCGTCGAGAGGGTTGCGCCGGCAGTTCCGTCCCTTCGTGGCGCGACTCGAGCGGAGCGTGATGGGATCGTGAGTTGCATCTCTCATTGCACTTACGGGCCGATGTATCCGATCGTACGAGGCGCCGGAGCCAAGCAGGCGGCGCTGTTCGCAACACGTCTTCTCAAGGAGGTCTGCAGTGACCGAACAGCTCTGGCCCTTCGCCGTCTACGGCCTCGCGGTCCTGGCGATTGCGGCGGGAATGATCGGGATCTCCGCTGTGCTGGGCGAGCGGCATCGCGAGCAGGCGACGGACGAACCCTATGAATCCGGCATCGCCGTCACGGGCTCGGCGCAGATCCGCTTGCCCGTGCAGTTCTACCTGATCGCGATGTTGTTCGTCATCTTCGATCTGGAGGCGGTCTATCTTTTCGCCTGGGCCGTGGCGGTGCCCGAGACCGGCTGGCTCGGGTTTGGAGAAATGCTCGTCTTTATCGCGGTGCTGTTCATCGCGCTGGCCTATTTGTGGCGGGTCGGCGCGCTCGATTGGGGAACCTCCCTCCAACGGGTACCGGTACGGAGGCGCAAAGGTCGCGATGCGTTGGTGGCTCAGCAAGCCGGCGGACGATCACCGATCGGCTGACGGAATGGGCAGAATCGGCGACGGCACGCCGGCGGACGCGGTGCGTCGGAGCGTCGTCCTGGGACGGTTGGAAGACCTGATCGCCTGGGGGCGGAAAAATTCGCTCTGGCCGTTCAACTTCGGCTTGTCCTGTTGCTACGTCGAGATGGCGACCAGCCTCACGAGCCGGTACGACATCGCGCGCTTCGGCGCCGAAGTGGTCCGGGGCAGTCCGCGCGAAGCGGATGTGATGGTGGTCGCCGGCACCGTGTTCGTCAAGATGGCGCCGATCATCAAGCGCCTGTACGAACAGATGATGGAGCCTCGCTGGGTGATTTCTATGGGATCCTGCGCCAATTCCGGCGGGATGTACGACATCTATTCCGTGGTGCAAGGCGTCGATTCTTTCCTGCCGGTGGACGTCTATCTTCCCGGTTGCCCGCCGCCGCCCCATACCTTCATGGAAGGCCTGTTGCTGTTGCAGGAGCAGGTCGGTCGGGAACGGCGGCCGCTGAGCTGGGTGATCGGCGACCGACAGGTATCGAAGCCGCTGATGCCTTCGCAGCGCGATCACAAACGAGTCGAACGAGAACGAGCGACGGACCTCCCGGGGGTCGATCGCCTGCCGATGACCGAGCTGAAACGTGAAAAATGGACATGAGCCGGACCACGATCGTCGATGAACTCCGGGGACGATTCGGCCGGGACGCATTCTCGGTTCAACCGACGTGCGATGCGCTTCCCACTGTCTGGACGTCGACAGGTCGGGTGCGTGAGATGCTCCGGTATCTCAAAGATGAGGCGGATCGACCCTATAAGATGCTGTATGACCTCACCGCGATCGACGAGCGGGTCCGGCGGGTGAGACAGGATCAGCCTCCGGGCGAATTCACGGTGGTCTATCACCTGCTCTCGTTCGAGCGGAACGAAGACATCCGCCTCAAGGTGCCGCTGGCGGGAACGACTCCCGGCATCGCAACCGTCACCGATCTCTGGCCCGCCGCCGACTGGTACGAGCGGGAAGTCTGGGACCTGTTCGGCATCACCTTCGGCGGGCATCCGCATCTCCGCCGGATTCTGATGCCGCCGACCTGGCAAGGCCATCCGCTCAGGAAGGATCATCCTGCCCGCGCGACCGAAATGGGCCCGTTTTCGTTGCCGGAGGACAAGCAGGAAGCAGAAGAAGAGGCGCTGAAGTTTCACCCAGAGGAATGGGGGATGACGCGCTCGCGCGAGGCATCGGACTTCATGTTCCTCAATCTGGGCCCGGCGCACACCGGTACCCATGGAATTCTGCGTCTCGTGCTCCAACTGGACCAGGAGGAGATCGTCGATGTGGTGCCGGACATCGGCTATCACCACCGCGGAGCGGAGAAGATGGGCGAGCGCCAGACCTGGCACACATTCATTCCTTATACAGACCGGATCGATTATCTGGGCGGCGTCATGAACGAGTTGCCCTATGTGCTGGCGGTGGAACGGCTCGCCGGCATCAAGATTCCCGATCGGGCTCAGGTCATCCGGGTCATGATGGCGGAATTCTTCCGCATCGCGAGCCATCTCGTCTGGTACGGAACGTTTGCGCAGGATGTCGGGCAGCTGTCTCCGGTCTTCTACATGTTCACCGATCGGGAGCGCATCTTTCACATCGTGGAGGCGATCTGCGGTGGGCGGATGCATCCGGAATGGTTCCGCATCGGCGGCGTGGCTCAGGATCTTCCGGACGGCTGGGACAGACTGGTCCGTGAATTTCTGGACTATTTTCCGCCTCGCCTCGCGGAATACGACGACCTGGTGATGCGCAATGCGATCTTCAAAGCCCGCACACGGGGTGTGGGCGTCTATACGAGGGAAGAAGCGATCGAATGGGGAGTGACCGGCCCCGGTTTGCGCGCGACCGGATTCGAGTGGGACTTTCGGAAACGGCGGCCCTATTCGGGGTACGAGCGGTTCGAATTCGATGTTCCGATCGCGATGCACGGCGACTGTTACGACCGTGCGGTCGTGCGCGTCGAGGAGATGCGGCAGAGTCTCCGGATCATCGAGCAGTGTCTCGACCACATGCCGGAAGGCCCGTACAAGGCGGAGCATCCGTTGGCCGCGCCCCCGATCAAGGAACGGACGATGCACGACATCGAAACGCTGATCACGCACTTTCTGAGCGTCAGTTGGGGTCCGGTGATTCCGCCCGGCGAGGCGTTCGTCGGGATCGAGGCCACCAAGGGCAACAACGGCTATTACCTGATCAGCGACGGCACGCCCTGGCCCTACCGCGTGCGTATCAGGACGCCGTCCTTTCCCCACATGCAGATGGTCCCATTGATCTCGCGCGGCCTTTTGCTCGCGGACCTTGTGGCCATCCTCGGCAGCGTGGATTTCGTACTCGCGGACGTGGACCGGTGAAACGACCCTGAACGGTTTGCCTATGCTGACTGACATCGAACGTCGCGAAATCGAGGAAGAGCTCTCGCACTATCCGGATAGACAGGCAGGCTGTGTCGAGGCGTTGAAGGTCGTCCAGCGACATCGAGGCTGGGTCTCCGACGAGAGTCTCAAGACTGTCGCTGCCCTGCTCGGCATGACGCCCGATGAGCTGGACGGCGTCGCGACGTTTTATAACTTGATCTTTCGGAAGCCCGTCGGGCGGCATGTGATCTTTCTGTGCGACAGCATCAGCTGCTGGGTCTGCGGGTGCGACGCCCTGCGCAAGGGTCTCCAAACCCGGTTGGGGATCTCGATGGGCGAGACGACGGGCGACCGTCGATTCACGCTGCTCCCGATCGTCTGCCTCGGAACCTGCGACCGAGCCCCCGCGATGATGATCGACGACGATCTCCACGGAGACCTGACCGCCGCGAGCATCGATCGCATTCTTGAACGGTATCCATAAGAGGACCGGCCGATGGGAGAACAGCCGCTGACCCGCAACATCAGGCCGAACGCCGAGCCGCTGTGGCTGGCCGAGTACGAGAAGGCCGGGGGGTATGAGTCCGTGCGCAAGGCGTTGCGCACGATGGCTCCCCAAGAGGTGCAGAAGCTCGTCACCGACTCCGGCCTGCGCGGGCGCGGCGGCGCCGGGTTTCCGACCGGCAGGAAGTGGAGCTTCGTGCCGATGGGGCCGGACGCGCCTCGTCCCAAATATCTGGTGGTCAACGCCGATGAAATGGAACCGGGCACATTCAAGGATCGGCTTCTGCTGGAAGGGGACCCCCACCAGATGATCGAGGGCATGATCGTAAGCGCCTATGCGATCCAGGCGAACGTCGGCTACATCTTTCTGCGGTGGGAATACCGTCTGGCGGCCGAGCGTTTACGCAAAGCCATCGCCGAGGCTCGTTCCCACGTCTATTTGGGACGGCACATCCTCGGATCTGATTTCTGCTTCGAGCTGTACCTCCACACGAGCGCGGGACGGTACATTTGCGGTGAAGAAACCGCCCTGCTCAATGCGCTGGAAGGGAAGCGCGCAATCCCCCGCTCCAAGCCGCCTTTTCCTCAAGTCGTCGGGCTCTGGGGCAAACCCACGATCGTCCAGAACGTCGAGACCCTCTGCAACATCCCGCACATTATCGTTCACGGCGCCGAGTGGTATCGCGGCCTGGCCCGTGGAAAAGACGGCGGGACCAAAATCTACGGCGTGAGCGGCAAGGTGAAACGGCCCGGAGCCTGGGAGCTTCCCATGGGCACGCCGATCCGTGAAATTTTGGAGGAGCATGCGGGAGGCATGCGGGACGGCTTCGCCTTCCGCGGCCTGTTGCCGGGGGGCGCCTCGACGGCGTTGCTCGTGGACGAGCACCTGGATCTGCCGATGGACTTCGAATCGATCCCGCGAGGAGGCAGCCGCATGGGTACCGGGACGATGATCGTACTGGACGATCGGGCCTGCCCGGTCGGTTTCGCGCAAAACCTGGAACACTTCTTCGCGCAGGAATCCTGCGGGTGGTGCACGCCATGCTGGGAAGGATTGTCCTGGACGGAGCGAATCCTCCAGAACCTGGAGGACGGACAGGGGCGGATGGAGGACATTGATCTCCTCGCAGCGCACACGAAGCTGATCGGTCCCGGGCGAACCTTTTGCGCCTTGGCGCCTGGAGCGATGGACCCGCTGCAGAGCATCTTGAAATATTGTCGAGCCGATTTCGAGCGGCACATCCACGAGAAACGCTGCCCGCGCGTGGCGGGCGCGCCGGCGTAGCCGGAGCGAGGACATGGCCACCATCATCGTCGATGATCGCCCCTACCAGGTGGACGAGCGCGAGAATCTCCTGCACGCCTGCCTCTCGCTCGGCCTGAATCTGCCGTACTTCTGTTGGCATCCGGCGTTGGGCTCGGTCGGCGCCTGCCGCCAGTGCGCGGTGAAGCAGTTCAGGGACGAGCGCGACCGCGAAGGGCACCTGGTCATGGCCTGCATGACGCCCGCCGCCGATGCCACGCGCATCTCGATCGAGGATCCCGAAGCGAAGACGTTTCGCGCGAGCGTCATCGAATGGATGATGGCGAACCATCCTCACGATTGTCCGGTTTGCGACGAAGGCGGCGAGTGCCACCTCCAGGATATGACCGTGATGACCGGCCATGCCTACCGCCGGTATCGGTTCACCAAGCGCACCTTCCGCAATCAGAACTTGGGGCCGTTCATCACCCATGAAATGAATCGCTGCATTCAATGTTATCGCTGCGTGCGTTTTTACCGAGGTTATGCAGGCGGGCGGGATTTCGACGCGTTCGGCTCGCGCAACCATGTCTACTTCGGCCGGCACGAAGACGGCACGTTGGAAAACGAATTCAGCGGCAACCTCGTCGAGGTCTGTCCGACCGGGGTGTTCGACGACAAGACGTTGATGCGGCACTATACCCGCAAGTGGGACCTGCAGACCGCGCCGTCCCTGTGCGCCCACTGCAGCCTAGGGTGCAACACGATCGCCGGCGAGCGTTACGGGAGCCTCCGGCGCATCCTCAACCGGTATCACAGCGAGATCAACGGGTATTTTCTCTGCGATCGGGGACGGTTCGGATACGACTTCGTGAATAGCGAGCGGCGGATCCGCCGTCCGAGGGTCCGTCAGAACCGCCGCGACCGGACGCTCCCGATGGAAAAGGATCTGATCCTTCGCGAGTTGGGAGCGCTGCTGGCCGAGAAGCGCTCCCGCATCATCGGCATCGGTTCTCCACGCGCCTCGCTCGAATCCAATTTTGCGCTTCGCGAGTTGGTCGGACCGGAACGGTTTTCTCATGGACTTTCCGCGCGCGATGCCGGCTTGGCTTCCCTCATCGGAGATATTCTGAGACGGGGGCCGGCCTGTTCGGCCTCGATCCGTGATGTCGAGCAGGCGGACGCGGTGCTGGTCCTGGGCGAGGACCTGATCAACACCGCTCCACGATTGGCCTTGGCGGTGCGGCAGTCGGTCCGCCAGGAACCGATGGAGCTCGTCGACAAGCTGGGCATTCCCCGTTGGCATGACGCCGCCGTGCGGGAGGCGACCCAGGCGCGGCTGGGTCCGGTATTCATTGCCGCTCCATACGGGGCCTGGTTTGCCGACATCGCGGCGGAAACTTATCACGGCGCACCGGATGATCTGGCGACTCTCGGATTCGCGGTCGCACATGAACTGGATCAGGCGGCGCCGCCGGCTCAGGCTCCCTCTTCTCGGATCAAGTCCCTGTCGGAGTCCATCGCCGCCGCTCTGCGACGGGCGACCCGTCCCGTCGTCATCTCGGGGACGGGTTGCCGGAGCGATGCGGTGATCCGCGCAGCCGCGAATGTGGCCTGGGCGCTGTGCGACGGCGGCGCTGCTGCGAAGCTCTGCTATGCCCTTCCGGAGGCGAACAGCCTGGGTCTCGTCCTGCTGGGGGGCACGAGCCTCGAGGAGGTGTTCGGCGCCGTAAAGGATCGAGCGGCAGACGCGATTCTCATCCTGGAGAACGATCTGTACCGCCGAGCCGATGTTGCGCCGGTGGACGGCTGTCTGAATGCCGCCGAGAAGGTCATCATCCTCGATCACCTGGAACACGACACCACGGCCAAAGCCGATGTGTGGCTCCCGGCCGGCACGTTCGCCGAATCGGACGGCACGCTGGTGAACAACGAAGGGCGAGCCCAACGTTTCTACCAGGTCTTTCCTCCCGAGGGGGAGATTCAGGAAAGCTGGCGCTGGATCCGAGATGTGGCGGCCGCGTCCGGTCATCCCGCCGAGCCGGACATGGCGGCCTGGAACCGGCTGGATGACGTCGTATCGGCTCTTGCGCAGGCGATCCCGGCATTTCAGCGTCTCACTGAGGCGGCGCCGCCGGAGGATCTCCGCCTGGTCGGCCAGAAGGTCCCTCGGCAGACGCATCGGTTCACGGGACGAACCGCCATGCACGCTCCTTTGACGATGCATGAACCCAAACCGGCGGATGATCCGGACTCGCCGTTGGCGTTTTCGATGGAAGGCTATCTTGAGCAACCGCCGTCTCCACTGATCAATCGTTACTGGGCTCCCGGCTGGAATTCGGTCCAAGCGTTGAACAAATTCCAGAGTGAAGTCGGGGGTTCCCTGCGACAGGAGATGCCGGGCCTCCGTCTGATCGAACCGTCGGGCGCGAAGGTGGCGACATATTTTGGCGACGCACCGAAGCCCTTCGAGGCTCGCGACCACGGCTGGCTGATCCTGCCCCGGTATCAGATTTTTGGGAGCGAGGAACTGAGCGCGCGCGCCTCAGCCGTCGAAGAACGGATTCCGGAAGCGGCCCTGATGCTGAACCCCGACGATGCGGCGAGACTTCAAGTGAAGTCCGGCGAGCGGGTGGAATTCGCGCTCGGCGGTCAATCGTATCGTGTGCCTGTGAAGCTCGGCTCCGATGTTCCTCGCGGAACCGCGGGGCTCGCAATCGTTCCCGGCTTCACCGATGCGGCCCTCCCGATCTGGAGTCCGATCATGCGGGTTGTGGAGCCATGAACGGAGTCGCGTCTCAGTTCCTGATTATCGCGGGCGTGCTGGTCACGGTGCTGACCCTCAGCGCGCTCTTGATCTGGCTGGAGCGGCGGCTATTGGGATTCTGGCAGGACCGGTTCGGCCCGAACCGCGTCGGCCCGTTCGGCCTGCTGCAGGTCGTGGCGGACATGATCAAGATCTTCATGAAAGAAGACTGGGTGCCGCCGTTCGCCGACAAGGCGGTGTTCGTGATCGCGCCGGCCGTCATCATCGTCACGATCCTCATGTCGTTTGCGGTCGTGCCGTTCACGCCGTCGATCGTCGTGGCCGACCTGAACGTCGGCCTCCTGTTCGTGCTGGCCATGTCGTCGTTGTCCGCCTACAGCGTCGTGCTCGCTGGTTGGGCCTCCAACAACAAGTACTCGCTGCTGGGCGGGCTCCGCGCCTCGGCGCAGATGCTGAGCTATGAGGTCTTCATGGGGCTGTCGCTCATGGGGGTCGTCATGCTGGCGGGGTCCTTCAATCTCAGAGACATCGTGGAGGCCCAGCGAGACCTCTGGTTCTGCATCCCTCAGGTTTTAGGATTTGTCCTCTTCTTGATCGCCGGTCTGGCCGAAACGAAACGCGTTCCGTTCGACATCCCCGAGGCCGAAGCCGAACTGGTCGCAGGCTTTCATACGGAATATTCCGGCATGAAGTTCGGCATGTTCTTCGTGGGGGAATACCTCGGCATCATTCTGATATCGGCCATGATCACGGTGTTGTTCTTTGGAGGTTGGCAGGGTCCTTGGCTGCCGCCCGCGGTGTGGTTCTGGATGAAGACCTTCCTGTTCATCTGTCTGTTTATCCTGCTCCGGGCCACGCTTCCGCGACTGCGGTTCGATCAACTCATGGCGTTCGGATGGAAGGCCATGCTGCCGCTGGCGTTGGTCAACCTGGTGATCACCGGAGGTCTGGTCGTCGCCGGCCGGTCCGGCCTGTAAACGAGGCTTGGGATGCTGAAGCTGCTCAAGGGAATCTGGTTGGTCTTCCTCCATCTGTTCAAGCGGCCGGTCACCGTGCAGTATCCGGACGAGAAACCCTATCTGCCGCCTCGCTGGCGGGGCCGGATCATTTTATCGCGCGATCCGGACGGGGAGGAGCGCTGCGTCGGCTGTTATCTCTGCTCGGTCGCCTGCCCGGTGGCCTGCATCGCGCTCCAGGCGACGGAAGACGAGCACGGCCGTCGCTATCCGGCGTGGTTCCGGATCAATTTTTCACGCTGCATTTTCTGCGGATATTGCGAAGAGGCCTGCCCGACCTATGCGATCCAGCTCACCAACGACTTCGAGATGAGCGAGCACGACCGGCGAAACCTCGTCTACGAGAAGGAGGATCTTCTGATCAGCGGCACGGGCAAATACCCCGGCTATAACTTTTATCGGGTGTCCGGGATTCAGATCGGCGGGAAAGACAAGGGCGAGGCGGAGCGTGAATCCGCGCCCGTCGATGTACGGAGCCTGTTGCCATGACGGGCGCATGGTACCTGGCGGGGGTGGTGGCGGTGGTGGCGACCGCCTTGGTCATCACCAGCCTGAACGCGGTGCATGCGTTGCTCTACTTGATCGTCTCCTTCCTGGCCGTGGCCGTGGTCTTCTTCATCCTCGGCGCGCCGTTCATCGCCATGTTGGAAATGATTATTTACGCCGGCGCCATTATGGTTCTCTTCGTCTTCGTGGTCATGATGCTGAACCTCGGACGCAGGGCGATCGAGCAGGAAGCGGGGTGGCTCACGCCGGGGGTATGGATCGGGCCTTCAATTCTGTCGGCGATCCTGGTCGGCGAATGGCTCTATCTGTTCGGCGCCGGTGCCCTGAACCAGGCCGGCGGCATCGCGGTTCAGAATCCCAAACAGGTGGGCGTCGTGCTTCTCGGCCCCTATTTGATCGGGGTGGAGTTGGCCTCCATGCTCCTTCTGCCGGGCCTCGTCGGCGCCTATCATCTGGGTCGACGCTTGAAGTGCGAGAAATCTTGAGGTGAATACCGTGTCTCTGTCGATGCCCCTCGCGCACGGCATGGCGCTCGCCGGGCTGTTGTTCGCGCTCGGACTGATCGGGCTCCTGGTTCGACGGAACCTCATCTTCATGTTGATGTCGGTGGAAATCATGTTGAACGCGGCCGGATTGGCCTTCATCGTGGCGGGGGCCAATTGGGGACAGGCGGACGGGCAGGTCATGTTTCTCTTTATCCTGACCTTGGCGGCGGCGGAGGTGTCGGTCGGTCTGGCGCTGGTGCTGCAACTGTACCGCCACGTCGGCACGCTCGACGCCGATGCGATGTCTCGCCTGCGGGGATGACATGCTTGATCTTCTCTGGTTGATCCCGGCGCTTCCTCTTATCGGCTTCCTCGTCTTGGCCGTGGCCGGCGGATGGCTCTCACGCAGAATGATCGCGTCGGTCGGAGTCGGGTCGGTGGGCCTCTCGATGGCCCTGACCGGATTCGTCGGGGTCGCATTCATCGGTTCGAGCCCCTCAGTGCGGGCGTACAGCCAAACCCTGTGGACTTGGTTGGACGTGCCCGGCTTCGCGCCGGCCATCGGCTTCTATCTGGACCCGCTGTCGCTCGTGATGACGGCGGTCATCACTGTGGTCGGGTTTCTCATTCACGTCTATTCGGCCGAGTTCATGATCGACCACGGGACGCAGCCGGTCTCGGCCGGCTTGGGGCGGGCGGGTGAAGCCGACAGTGGGTACCGCCGCTTCTTCGCCTACATGAACCTGTTTGTCGCAGCCATGCTGACGCTGGTGCTCGCGGACAATTTGTTGTTCTTGTATCTCGGGTGGGAAGGGGTCGGACTCTGCAGCTACCTATTGATTGGATTCTGGTATCGCGAGCCGGCCAACGGAGCGGCGGCGCAAAAGGCCTTCATCGTGACGCGACTCGGCGACGTGGCGCTCGCGATCGGACTCTTCCTGCTGTTCACGCATCTGGGCACGCTGAACATTCAAGACCTCATGGTCCGCGCGGCCGGAGAATGGCCGGTCGGGTCCGGGCTCGCCGTCGCCGCCGCGGCCTTGCTCCTTGGCGGCGCGGTCGGCAAGTCGGCGCAGCTTCCGTTACAGACCTGGCTCCCGGACGCCATGGCCGGTCCGACTCCGGTGAGCGCGCTCATCCATGCGGCCACGATGGTGACGGCGGGCGTGTATCTGATCGCGCGCACCCATGTCTTGTACAGCCTCGCGCCCTCCATACAGGCTCTCGTCGCCGCCATCGGGGCGCTCACGCTGCTCCTGGCCGCCTCCAGTGCGCTGGTGCAACGCGACCTCAAACGCGCGCTGGCCTACTCGACGATCAGCCAGATCGGCTACATGTTCCTCGCGCTGGGAGTGGGAGCCTGGGCGGCGGCGCTCTTTCACTTCACCACGCACGCGTTCTTCAAGGCCCTGTTGTTCCTGGCCGCCGGCGCCGTGATCCAGAGCCTTCACGAGGAGCACGACATCTTCAGAATGGGCGGCTTGCGAAAGACGCTTCCCGTGCCCTTCTGGACCTTCCTCATCGGGGCGGCCTCGCTGGCCGGGTTTCCGCTGGTGACCGCCGGCTTTTACAGCAAGGACTGGATTCTGTGGGAAGCCTGGGCTTCGCCGATCGGCGGTCCTTGGCTCTGGGGCGCCGGAATAATCGGCGCCTTGCTGACGGCGTTGTACAGCTTTCGCCTCGTGTTCCGGGTCTTCTTCGGGGAGGCGAAATCGGCGGTCGGGCCGAGGCCCGGCTGGGTGATGACGCTCCCGCTGGTTGCGCTCGCGGGAGGTTCTCTGCTTGTGGGATTCATGCAGATGCCCAACACGCTCGGCAATGTTTCTCTGTTCGGCGAATTCGTCGGGACGGCCCTGCCGGCTGTTGAGGGGACGGCTTCCGTCACCACGGAGCTGACCTTCCAGGTTCTCACCATGCTCGTCGCGCTGTTTGGGATTGCCGCCGCATACCTGCTGTTCCTGCGTCGTACCGGCCTGGTCGATGCGCTGGCCGAGACGCTGTGGGGAGGTACCGTCTCGTGTGTGTGGTTTGCCGGGTGGGGCTTCGATCGGCTGTATGACCTATTGTTCGTGCGTCCGTTCTTGTGGGTCACAGGCGCAAACAAGGACGACCTGATCGATCGAGGCTATGAAGGCCTGGCTTTGCTCAATCGGGAGTGTTATGGCGCGTTGCATCGAACGCAAACAGGGCAGGTCCGTTGGTATGCCGCGGTCCTTGCCGTAGGCTCGGTCGTGATCGTTGCCTTGGTGGTGGTCTCATGATCCTCGGATGGCTGATTCTGCTCTTGCTCGCGGCTGGTCCGGCGGCCTGGCTGCTCGATCGGCGTGGATCGCAGTGGCCGCGCTGGATTGCGCTGGGTGCGCTGACGATCGATCTTGTCTTGACGCTCATCCTCTGGGTCGAGCGAGCAGCCAGGGTCTCGCTCTCGAGTCAAGACGTCTGGCTCGCCGAACTGAGCCTGCCCTGGATTCCTCGCTTCGGCATCACGGTTCATCTGGCCCTCGACGGTCTCAGTGTGGTTCTTGTCTTCCTGACCCTCTTTCTCGGCCTCACGGCGGTCGTAGCCTCCTGGACCGAAATCCGAGAGCGCGTCGGATTCTTTCACTGCAACCTGCTATGGGTCCTGGCCGGCGTGCTGGGAGTCTTCCTGACCATGGACCTGTTTCTGTTTTTCATCTTCTGGGAAGTGATGCTGGTGCCCATGTATTTTCTGATTAGTCTCTGGGGGCATGAGCACCGCGTCTATGCGGCCGTCAAATTTTTTCTCTTTACGCAGGCCGGCAGCCTGCTGATGCTGATCGCGATCCTCGGCCTGACGTTCGTCCACGCTCGGCAGACCGGTAGCCTGACGTTCGACTACCCGCAATTGCTGGGGACTCCGATGGACCGGACCGTGGCTCTGTGGTTGATGTTGGGATTCTTCGCCGCCTTCGCGGTGAAACTCCCGGCCGTGCCGTTTCACGCCTGGCTCCCTGACGCCCATACCGAAGCCCCGACCGGCGGGAGCGTGATTCTCGCGGGACTCCTGCTCAAAACCGGCGCCTATGGCCTGATCCGGTTCGCGGTGCCGCTCTTTCCGGATGCCGCGCAGACGTTCGCGCCGATCGGCATGACGTTGGGCGTGAGCGGCATTCTCTACGGAGCGTTGCTGGCCTTCGCTCAGACCGATCTCAAGCGGCTCGTGGCCTATAGCAGCATCAGCCACTTGGGATTCGTGCTCCTCGGCATCTATTCTAGAAATGCGATCGCGCTTGAAGGAGCGGTGATGCAGATGATCGCCCACGGGATCACGACCAGCGCCCTGTTTATCCTGGCGGGCGCGCTGCAGGAGCGGCTGGGCACCCGTGACATGCGCCGTATGGGGGGGCTGTGGGCGACCCTCCCTCGTTTCGGCGCCGTCACACTCGTGTTTGCGATTGCTTCGCTGGGACTTCCCGGCACGGGGAACTTCATCGGCGAGTTTCTGGTGCTGCTCGGGAGCTATCGAGTCGATGTGCCGATGACGGCTCTCGCCGCCCTGGGCCTGGTGGCGGCCGTCGTGTACTCCCTGGCGCTGATCCAACGGACGTTTCACGGCTTGGTCGGTGAAAGCCGGACGGTGCCGGATCTGCCGGCGCGTTATCTGGTCACCTTGGGCGCCATGATCGCCATTCAGGTCTGGCTGGGCCTCAATCCCCAACCGGTGCTGGAGACGGCGGGACAGGCGCTGGAGAGTCTGCGCGGCTTCGGCGACAGGACCGCCGTCCTCTCGAGGAGATAAGGCATGGTCGAGGCGGATTTCATCGCGCTGCTGCCGCTGCTCGTCACGGCCGTCTCGTCGTTGGTCGTGCTCCTGCTCGCGGCGTTTCATCGGGATCACGCAGTCGTCGCGATCGTGACATCGCTGGGATTGACGATCTCATTGCTGACACTCCCGGTCGCAGCCGGGGTCGCGCCGCGTCCCGTGACGGGGTTGCTGATGATCGACAGGTACGCGTTGTTCTATGCCGGGCTCATCATGGGCGCGAGCCTCGCCGTGACGATGCTGTCCTACGGATACCTGAAGAAGCAGGATGGCGAGCGCGAGGAATTCTACGCGCTTCTGCAGTTCGCAACCTTGGGGGCCATGACACTGGCCGCCGCGTCGCATTTCGCTTCCTTCTTTCTCGGGCTGGAATTGCTCAGCCTGTCCCTCTACGTGCTCATCGCCTATCTGCGCGCCGATCCTCGTCCGCTCGAAGCCGGTATCAAGTATTTAATCCTGTCGGGCGCCTCGTCGGCGTTCCTCTTGTTCGGCATGGCCGTGATCTACTTCCAATCCGGCACGATGGAGTTTGTCCGCACTGCGGCTTGGTTGGCCGGCGCGAGTGAGTTTTCGTCCACCTTTCTTGTCGGGTTGGTGCTCATCCTGACCGGCGTCGGCTTCAAGTTGGCGGTGGTGCCGTTCCACATGTGGGCGCCCGATATCTATCAAGGCGCGCCGGCTCCGGTAACCGCCTTCGTCGCGACCGTTTCGAAAGGCGCTATGGTCGCGTTGCTGCTCCGCTATTTCGTGGAGATCGCGGCCTTTCGTTCCGAG
Source organism: Nitrospira sp. (assembly GCA_029194535.1). Taxonomy (NCBI): domain Bacteria; kingdom Pseudomonadati; phylum Nitrospirota; class Nitrospiria; order Nitrospirales; family Nitrospiraceae; genus Nitrospira; species Nitrospira sp. The sequence continues at coordinate 1,621,785 of JARFXR010000001.1, forward strand.
ATCCTTTGGTGGGCCTTGGCGGGAATTGCGACCCTGTCCATGTTCGCCGGCAATCTGCTGGCCTTGTTGCAGGACAATGTGAAGCGCCTGCTCGCTTATTCGTCGATCGCTCACATGGGGTATCTGCTGGTCGCGTTTCTGGCCGGCGGGGCGTTGGCGATCGAAGCCGTGACGTTCTATCTCGTCGCCTACGTCATCACGACCCTGGGCGCCTTCGGTGTCGTCTGCGTCTTGTCCAAACCGGGAGCCGAAGCCGAGGCCATGGACGACTACCGCGCTCTCCTCTGGAATCGGCCATGGATCGCCACGGTCTTCACCATTATGTTGTTGTCGCTCGCCGGCATCCCGCTCACGGCCGGCTTCATCGGAAAGTTTTACGTCATTGCCGCAGGGGTGGACTCTTCGCTCTGGCTGCTTATCTTGCTTCTTGTGGTCAACAGCGTCATCGGCCTCTTCTACTATTTGCGGGTGATCGTCGCGATGGCCGCCGACGAGCCTCGCAGCGCTCGCGCAGCGGATCACGCTCAGGCCCCGCGCGTGACATACGCCGACGGTCTGGTGCTCGCTATGCTTAGCGGGCTCTTGTTCTGGCTCGGCCTCTATCCGGCCCCGCTGATCGGCCTCGTCCGTGCTGTGGAGCGGAGTCTCACGGGATGAAGAACCCGAGCAGGCCGGCACTGTCGGCAGAGGCAGCAGAGATGGGGTCGTTCCAGAGCGGAAGCACATGAGGGAGCCGTCATGCAACTGGGCATAACACCGCGATATCTGGATCCTCGTTGCCAGGAGGCGTTCTATGAGGTCGACGTGGGGGTCAACGAGATGTCTGACGGGCTGGCGAGCGCCGTCGCAAGTCAAGCAGGCGCAGGAGATCGCAGGGCGGCGGCGAACAGCGCAAGCCGATCGCCGCAAGAAACACGGGCCGTGCGTCGATAGGATCTCGCCGTGACGGCGCCGACCGGCCGACTGGCCGACTCGTTGAACGACGCGGCAGCAGCGGCAATTCCGTACGAACATGAAAGGAACGATCTATGACTGTCTCAGGAGTTCAGTCGAAGCGTAGGCCTGTTCTTCCTTCAACGGTGTGGGCCGGCATGAGCCTGGTTCTCTCGTTGGTGATGACGGTCGCCGCCTGGGCAGAAGACCCGACCAAGACGGAGGCCTATCCGGGCCATTTGGTTCTGCTGCCCGGAGAACGCATCGTGCTCGGAACCGTGGAAGCCGTCGAGGGCGGCATGATCAGAGTGAATATCGGCGAGCTCGAGCCTCGCTTCATTCCGCTCAAGGCCGCCTTGGAAAAGGGAGAATGGTCGATCAAGAAGGGCGACCGGATCGAATTGGCGGTGAGCGCGGAGAATCTCGTGGTCGACTATCATCCGGTCAATGAGCCGGGTTGGCATCGGATCGTGAAAGGTCAACTGGCGCAGCCGCTGGTCGTGGGATACGAATGGGCGGTGATCAGGACGGAAGACGGCAAAGAGGAGGCATTCGCCGTTCGACCGTTGGCCCGCTTGAAGCTGGCGGCTCTCCCGATCGGCGTACCCGCACTCTTTTTGATCGGTGAGACCAACAAGATTCTGGATGCGACCTTTGCGGACGAAGCAGCAGCTCACCGGCAAGTCCAAGAATGGAAACGATCGGTTCCCAAAGCTCCGGACCGGCGGCTCGAAGCCACGCTCATCAGCCCGCCGGTCTTGATGGTGACGGTTCGCACCAACGACGGGAAAGAGCAGCATGTAGAAGTTCGGCCCTTTGTCGAGGACAAGCTCGGCAATTTGCCGAAAGGGAAGTCGGTGATCCTGCTTCTGGACGACGAGAACAAGGTCACGGATGTGGCCGTTCCCCCTACGTCCCAACGCTGAGCAGGACGGATTGGATGATGTGAGGGTGTCCGTCAGGAGTGATGGATACGGAGAGAGGAGTCGTTCCATGCATGGATTTACCACCAGACAACTGCACGCCGACGGGCGGACGAAGCCGTTGAACGCCCATACGATGCCGATTTTTCTGACGTCCACGTTTGCGTTCGATTCTCCCGAAGCCGGCGCGGACCTATTTCTGGGCCGCCGCACCGGATATGTCTACAGCCGGATGGGAAATCCGACCGTCGAAGCCGTCGAGCGGGTGGTCGCGGATCTGGAAAACGGGGAGGCTGCCGTCGCGTTCGCCTCGGGGATGGCGGCCATCCAGGCGAGCTTACTGAGCGTGCTGAAAGCCGGCGATCATGTGATCTGCGGAGAGGCGATCTATGGTCCAAGCCTCCATTTGATCACAAAGCGCTTGGCGGATTTGGGCGTGACCTCCACGGTGGTCGATACCTCGGATGTGCGGGCGGTCGAGAACTCGATCCAAGAGCACACCAGGGTGATGTTTTACGAGACTCCCGCCAATCCCACGTGCAAGATCACCGACATCCTGGCGATCGCCGAACTCGCCCGACCCACGGGCATCTTGACGATCGTCGATAACACCTTCGCAAGCCCCTATTTTCAGCGACCGTTGAATCTCGGCGCGGATATCTCGCTCCATAGCGCGACGAAATATCTGAACGGCCATGGCGACGTGATCGGAGGTGTCGTCGTGAGCCGCGCTGAGCTGGCCGATAAGATTCGCCTGTACCGGCGCGACACCGGCGGGATACTCAGCCCGTTCGACGCCTATTTGCTCTTACGGGGCGTCAGAACCCTTTCGCTGCGCATGCAGCGGCATCACGACAACGCGATGAAGCTCTTCGAATTTTTGTCCGGCCATCCCAAAGTCAGCAGGCTGTACTATCCGGGCGATCCGAAGTTTCCCGGCCACCATGTCGCAGCCCGGCAGATGACCGGCTTCGGCGGGTGCTTCAGTGTGGAGCTGTCCGGCGGCTTCGAGGCGGCCAAGCGGCTGTTGAAAGGCCTGACCCTTTGTACGCTGGCGGTATCCTTGGGCACGGTGGATACGTTGATCGAGCATCCGGTGTCGATGACCCATGTCACGACGCCGAAAGAGGTGATGGATCGGCAGGGGATCACGGGCGGGCTTGTGAGAATCTCCGTCGGCTGCGAGGACATCGAAGATCTGGTCGCCGATCTGGAGCGCGCGCTCAAGCCGGCCTAGCACCAGTTGTCGGCTGCGCCTGCAGCAGGGCGAAATCACAGTGACAGGGAGGACGAGATGTTCAAGATGGAGCGGATCCTGTTAGCGAGCGATTTCTCGGCCGGCGCGACCCAAGCCTCAGCCTATGCGTCGTTCTTTGCGTCGGCATGGAACAGTCATCTGGATCTGTTGCACGTGATCCCGCTCTGGCCCGACGTCGACCTGCTGGGCGCGCTCGACCACCTGAGGCTTGCTCACATCCGCCAAGAGATCGGGGTCAAGCTCGAGAGTCTGGTCTCTCAGATGAGACGAACAGGGGTGCGTGCTCAGGCGCATCAGGATGAAGGCATACCCAGCGAGCGGATCGTCGCCGCGGCAGCAACCCATAAATCGGATCTGGTGGTGGTCGGTTCTCACGGACACAGCGAACTGGAACATGTCCTGCTCGGCAGCACTGCAGAGCGGGTGGTCAAAGGAGCGCCTTGTCCGGTTCTGACGGTGCGGACTCATCATCTCGGCCGAAATGCACCGTCGGCTCGTGAATCGACTGATGCCATCAGAATGCGTCGCATCCTGCTCGCCACGGACTTGTCGGAATGGTCGCTGCCGGCAGTCGACTACGCCCTTCAGGCGGTCAGGACATTCAACGCCTCGGTGACGATTCTTCATGTGATGGAGTGGCGATCGCTCGGGGGCGACATCAGCATGAGCGCCTTCGCCGGCTGGGAAAAATTGCGAGAGTCGGTCGAGACGCGGCTATTGGAGCTGACGGAGCGGGTGAAATCGGAAGGTGCCGCCGCTCAGTGCGTGATCAGGGTGGGCTTGCCCGCCGACCTCATTCTGGAGGTTGCCCAGGAGCAGACCTGCGACCTGATCGTCATGGGCACGCACGGCCGTCGCGGTGTATCTCATCTGCTTCTAGGGAGTGTCGCAGAGGCGGTGTTGCGCAGGGCCGACTGTCCGGTGCTGACTGTGAAACATGTCTAGAACCTATCTCAAAATGGGTGTTCCGGTCAGAACTGGTCATGCCCGCGAACGCGGGCATGCAGAATGACCTGAAAAGACTGGATCCCCGCCTGCGCGGGAATGACGACCACCGGACAGCAAGGGGCGATTCTGGAGGAAATGCGGAGCAGCTAATCCCACGCAGGCGCTCGTCGCATCATCGATACCTGCGCCGACAAACTGCAACAGGTGCTCGACTCTACACCGTAACTCACGCTGCGGTGCAGGGGTGAGTCGAGGGCCGACAATGAAAGTCCGATGCGACAGTTCTATGGATTCCACAAAGGAGTTGCGCATGTCTCCCACCTCCGCCAACGGCACCGCGGTGATCGCTACGATCGAGACGGTTCCGCTGCGTATCCCGCTTAGGGCCGGCAGCATACTCGGTGCGTCCCTCTGGGGTGACAAGATGTCTGCCGCAGATTCGCTGCTCGTCAAGGTGACAACGCATGATGGAGTGGAAGGTTGGGGGGAAGCCTTCGGTTTTCGCGCCGTGGATGCGGCCAAGCTCGCCGTCGACGAACTGATCGCACCGCTATGCATCGGGCAGGACGCCACTCGTATCGGTCCGCTGATGCTGGAGGTCCAAAGGAAGCTGCACGTGTTCGGTCGCGGCGGCGCGCTGACCTATGGGCTCTCGGCGGTGGACATCGCGCTGTGGGATATTGCCGGAAAGCTCGCCGACGTTCCCGTGTGCGAGCTTCTTGGCGGCGGAGTGACGGTCATGCCCTGCTATGCAAGCCTGGCCTGCTATTTCGATCCTAGACTGGTCCGCGCCGTGGTTCGGCAAGCAATCGATGCTGGATTTCGAGTGCTTAAGCTGCACGAGAAAGACATGTCGGCGATCCACGCAGCCCGCGAGGAGGCCGGCTTCGGCGTCGAGCTGATCGTTGACGCAGGCTGTCCATGGACCCTGCCCCAGGCGCGTGCTGTCGCCCCAGACCTCAAGGCCGTCGGGCTCAAATTTCTCGAGGAGCCACTGTGGCCGCCCGAGAATTTTGCCGGTCTCGCCGAACTGAGAAGAACCACCGGCATTCCGATCTCGAGTGGAGAAAACGTCTCTACGTTGATGGAATTCGAGCGCATGCTTGCCGAGGGAGCGGTAGACTTTGTTCAGCCAAGCCCAGCCAAGATGGGCGGCATAACCGAGTTGTGTAAGGTTTTCCCCCTCGCTGCTCTCCGCAACATCCCGGTGATGACGCATTCCTTCTACGACGGCCCCGGCTTTCTCGCGGCGGTCCATGCGACCGCCGCGCTGGGCACCGCTGACTCCATGATTGAGTGGCGCTGGTTTGATCTGGAAGCGTCCGTCTATGGCGATGCCCTCACTCCGACGGACGGACGGATTTTGGTCCCCCGTGGCCCCGGTCTGGGACTTGACCCGGATCCCGATGTCATAAGCGCTTACCGCCGGGAGAGGATATGAGGGCTCGGGTCTGCTCATCGGAAGTGTTGCAGGAGCCGTATTGCGCCGTGCCGATTGTCCGGTGATGCCGGTGAAACTGCTCCAGGATTCTCGGACTTCTGAAGTGTATGAAACAGATTGATTTCTTCCTGTCGCCGATTCCGCCGTTTCGGCTTGCGCTGACGGTGTGGGCGTTGCGCCGGCGCCCGAACAATACCATGGATCGCTGGGAGGACGGGACCTATCGACGAACCCTCGTCGTCGACGCCTTGCCGATTCAGGTTGCCGTCAAACAGCCATGCGCCGCGCTGGCCGTCACCGTGAGCGGGGCCGCCCTGCCGTCTAGGGCACAGGCGGACGTGACGGCCGCATTGAATCAACTGTTGGGGCTCCGCGTAGACCTTCGGAAGTTTTATCGGGTGACCACTCGGGAAGCGAAGCTGCATCAGTTGGCACGGCGCTTTCACGGGCTGAAACCGCCTCGTTTTCCCACTGTGTTTGAAGCGCTGGTCAATGCCATCTCATGCCAGCAACTCAGCTTGACGGTCGGAATTACTCTGATGAATCGGCTGACGGAGCGCTACGGGTTAGGGAGCCGGGACGAAGGCCGGGCCTTCCCACGTCCGGAAGACGTGGCCAAGGCCGAGGTCAGGGCGCTGAGAACGTTGGGATATAGCCGGAGCAAGGGGCAGGCCCTGATTGACGCGGCTCGAGTGATTGAGGAAGGCAAGCTCGATCTCGATCGTCTCACAATCATGGACGACGCTGAGATCGTGAGTCGGTTGATGGAGTTGCGAGGGGTAGGCCGTTGGACGGCGGAGTACACGTTGCTGCGCGGCCTCGGACGGATTCACCAGTTTCCCGGCGATGATGTCGGCGCGCAAAAGGGTCTCCAACGCTGGTTACAGCTCAGACGGTCACCGGACTATGACCATGTTCGCAAGGTGCTGCGCAAGTGGCGACCCTATGCGGGGTTGATTTACTTTCATCTGCTGCTCGATGGTCTCGACCGAAGGGGATTGGTGGGATGAATCAACGTCGCGAACGGCACAAGCCTGTCGTGCTGACCATCGGTCACAGCAATCGATCGCTGGAAGCCTTCCTTGATTTGCTGCGCGCGCACGGCGTCCAGCGAGTGGTGGATGTCCGGACGATCCCGCGCTCGCGCCACAATCCGCAATTCAATCGGGAGACCTTGCCGCTCTCATTGAGGCTCGCGAAGATCGGCTACCTCCACATGAGCGGTCTCGGAGGCCTGCGGCGGGCGCGGCCCGATTCTCCGAACATGGGCTGGCGCAACGCCTCCTTCCGCGGGTACGCCGATTATATGCAGAGCGATGAATTTGAAACCGCGTTGAAGCGACTCATGAAGGCCGCGGCCGAGAAACGGGTCGCCCTGATGTGCGCCGAAGCCGTGCCCTGGCGTTGTCATCGATCACTCATCGCCGACGCGCTGACCGTCCGCGGCCTGGTCGTGGAGCACATCACGAACCTGACGCGCACCCGTGCGCATGCATTGACGCCCTTCGCACGGGTATCCGGAACGCGCATTCTCTATCCTGCCGACAACCTGGTTTCCCTTGACGGCGAGGAGCAGAGGGGCGTCCATCTTGATGTTTCGGCGGCCCAGCCTCGCCGGCAGGCCGTTCAAAGGAGGAGACGGAGCGAGCCGGGTGGTGGGCGCTGATCGTTAAAAGGGTCATCCGGACCACGGGCTGTCCGATTGGATACCCGCTAGCCTAACCCACATGCGTCATAAACGCTTTGCTGCGACAGCAGATTGGCTGCGTCGGGCGAGCCGGCATGCCAGACCATGCTTGCCGGAGAGCGAACCGAAGAAGAAAGGACACTGGCACATGGGCAAGAAAACGGTGGCGGAGCTATTCATCGACACACTGGTTCTCGCCGGAGTCAGGCGGATGTATGGTGTCGCAGGCGATTCCCTCAACTCCCTGAGAAGCCAGCAACCGAGAGAGGCTCCTCTCGGCTGATTTCAGCCCATCCGTCTGAGACAACCGTCCGACCAACCAGGTTCTCGAAAGGCGCCCAAACACCCCAACAACGCTCCCACGCGCATCGCCTCATCTGGCGCGGGAGCTTGAGGGATTTTGAAGGGGTTGTGGTGCCGAGGGACAGAATCGAACTGTCGACACCAGCCTGTTCAGGTCCAATACTCTTCCTTGATATCACAGAGTTAGCGTCAGAGCCTTCCTCATCAGACCCCACTGAAATTCAACAACTTACAGACGGTGGTGCCACAGGTGGCACCGACGCTAGCGACGTCGACTCGCTGATCGCCGTCACGTCAGTGATGGGAGGGGAACGATGCCGGAGGCTTGTCGTGTGTCATCGAACAATGAAGGGAGTTGGAGCAGAAAACCAAAGCGCGGCTATCATCGCGTGCGATCGCTTCTTCGGTGTGCGCAAACTTGACCACACCGAACTGTACTTCCAGTATGCTTATGTCAAGAGTGCTGTTTGGGGGTACGAGAGAGAATGGAGAGTTTGGGACCTGCGATCCCAGCCCTCGTCAACGCCTTACTATGACTATCCTCTCCTGGAGAAAGAAGTCGAAGCAGTCTATTTGGGATGCAATATTGCCTCTGAAAGCAAGGCCGCTATCATGTGTTTGCTTTCGAGAAATACCCAGAGGCAAATCTTTTCCAAGCCCGGAAACGGTCCGATAAGTACGGGCTAGAGTTCAATGGAATATATTCGGTGGCTTGAGGCAACGCAGTGGATGTCAGTTAACTTTCAATAGTTCAGATCTGACAGTTCGCAAGGTGTACAGTTCGGGGAGGCAGTCCGTAATGCGAATTGTGCGCTTGTTAGGGAGTCGTGTATTATTGTTTTAAGACAAGCGAGGGAGGTCCATGAAACTTCACGTGGTCATTGAAAAGGATGAGTCCGGGTACTATATAGCGGAGGTTCCAGCGCTCCCGGGATGTTTGTCTCAAGGCAAAACCCATGATGAAGCCTTGGTGAACGTCAAGGAAGCTATCGAGGGGTGGCTTGAGGTGATGGAATCCAAGCAGACCTTCGACCCCGCCCACAGTATTGAGGTCGTGGTTTAATGGCCCCTTCGCTTCGGCTCTGTTCTGGGGCCGAAGCCGTCAAAAAGTTTCAACGCGCAGGGTGGACAGTGGCCCGGCAACGCGGGTCTCATGTCATGATGGTCAAACCCGGGTACGATTATACCCTGTCAATCCCTCAACATGACGAGCTTGGTATCGGGCTGTTGCGAAAGCTAGTCCGCCAGGCAAACCTCTCCATAGACGCTTTCAATAATCTCTAACTGCATAGTGGTGCTTGCTTCCGCCAGTGAGAACTCGGGCGTAGCGAGCGATTTCAGGGCATCGAGTGAAAGGAACGACGTTTGATTATTCGCATGGTGGGAAATCAGCGTTAAGAAGGGCTGTGACGCTGCTTGAAAGTGCCACCTCAAAAACCAAGCGAGCCAAAAAGCAACAGGCTAACTCATTGGAAAGTGTGGTGCCGAGGGACAGAATCGAACTGTCGACACCAGCCTTTTCAGGGCTGTGCTCTGCCAACTGAGCTACCTCGGCGCTCCTAATGGCGGATTGGTTCTGAGGAGGAGGGACTTTTGCAGAAACCGACGGGAAAATCAAGGTCCCGCCGAAAATTGGTGGCAGGTCGGTTTGCCATCAGAAGCCCTGAAGTCTGACATTCCGCCCCCGATCGCTCTGGAGGGCAGGCTTCAGCGGGAGTCCAGTGAAGGCCGTCTCTTCAATATTGATTGAGTCTTGATCGAGAACTGGATGCCGGCCTTCGCGGGCATGACGCAAAAGGAAACTGACCTCAGGCTGACGCGGTGATCTCGGTCAGTCCGCACTGATGCGCGAACAGAAGAAGTTTTTGGCGGTTCGAGACGCCCAGTTTGTCGAAGATGCTCGTCAGATGATGACGCACCGTCGTCTCCGAAATGCAGAGTCGTTCTCCGATATCGCGATTGGAAAGGCCTTGTCCGACCAGCGCCACCACGGCACGCTCGCGGTCGGTCAACGAATCGGTCTTCGGACCCGGCACAGGCACCACCTTTCCGTTCGGCGGCTTCTCACTGGTGGCCGCGCTTAGGGCGAGGGCCGGCGTGACGCTCGGCGGCGTGGTGTGATGGCGGCCCATGCTCTCCAGAATGGCCAGGAGAATCGACGCGGGCTGACATTTCATCATGATCACGTCGGCGCCGAGTTCCAGCGCCTGCCGTCCCAATTCCATGTCGCCCCAGCCGGCCAGCACGACCACGCGCGCATGCGGAACGGATTGCCGGAATATGGTGACGATGTCGACCCGCTTCATATCCTGATCGAGATCGATGACGATGAGATCCGGACGCGTCTTCTGCACCAGGTCGTGTGCGGAGGGACCGGCGTGAGTCTCGCCCACCACCTCGATTCCTGGATGGGCGTCAAAGGTGCGATGCAAACCCACTCTCAAGAAGGTGTTGCTGCTCACGATCAGGACCTTGATGCCCGATGCCTGTTTCCCAATGGTCATGGACGAGTCCTCTGGATACCAGCTGGGTCCCGGAGGGCAATTCGATTTGGGAAAAAGGTTCGAAGCATCCGGTCGCTGTTCGGGGCCGAATATACCAAACGGCGCTAGGGCATATTAGCCCTACCTAAGGAGGGGGGAAATACGAAAAGCGGCCGGTTTGCCGGTATCGGCAATGGTTCCTCCCTGTTAACATAATCACCGTCTTTCAGCATCCGTCAGGCCCCGCCGCCGAGGCGAAGCTCGGTCAACGTCCTTAAGTGCTCGATATGTTTCGGTCTCCCAAATAATAGCTGCAATATTCTGCCAGCCCGGGCCGCCAGCCTTTATCCGGAGGCCTGTCTGGCACGGTTTTTTTTGCTGCCCACAGCCGGCACATATGTGCCGATTGGATTCCTTACTGCCTTGTCCGAGAAAAGCACATTCATCCGATGCGTGGCGAGTCGGACATCTTGTAGAAAGAGTGCCTCATCCGGATGGGACTGACGGGGCGAAGCTATGCTGACAACTCACGAACAACCGAATCATGTGTGCAACGTGCTTCCCGAACCGCAGTGGTTTGCGCTGAAGACGCATTCACGCCATGAAAAGCAGGTGCGCGATCGACTCAGCGCCATCGGCGTCGAGCCGTTGCTGCCTCTGACGAAGAGTCTTCGTCGATGGACGGACCGCAAGGTGTGGACGGTTCTGCCCCTTTTTTCCGGATACTGCTTCGCGCGGTTCTCGCTGTCGAACCGCCTGGCGATCCTGCAAACGCCGGGCATCGTCCGCATCGTCGGATGTCTGAATCCCGAGCCGATCCCCGAGGATGAAATCGCCGCGATCCAGAAGCTCTGCACGAGCCAACGTCACGCTGAATCGTGCGAGTACTTCATCGAAGGGGCCTGGGTTCGAGTCGTGCGAGGGCCTCTGGAGGGACTCCGGGGACAGATGGTCAGAAAAGACAGTCACAACTGCCTCGTGATCCGCGCTCACCTGATCCAGCAGGCGGCACTCGTCCATATCGACACGGACGAAGTCGTGCTGGATACGCATGCGGGAGAACTCATCTCCGCGTAACCGACCTCGCTCTGCACTCTCCTCGTCGAACTCGCTCGATGGCCAACAAACCCCGAAAACGGGCGTCGTTTACAGAGGCCGATCGCCGGCGGATTGTGGCGGAGGGCATCCTCGCAACGCCAAAGGACGTGTGTGCACGCTACGGGATCTCGCGGCGTACGTTCAGCCGGTGGCTGGAAAAGTACGGTGATCGACAACCGGCGAAAAAGGCGGGACGTGTCGCCGATCTCGAGCGGGAAAATCGCATTCTGAAAAACAAGGTGGCCGAATTGTGGGTGGACTACAACAGCTTGCGAATGGCCTTGGTCAAAACGGGAAGCGAGTGTTGAACACACCTTCGCGTTCCAGACTTCCCCATTTGACGGCAATCTGGTTCAACTCAGCTTGACGACAGAGTGAAAATGAGCATGAACGAAATCAAGATGCCCGCTGTCCCAGATCCACAGGGAGAGCCATTGTCGGTGCAGATGCGGGAGTATTGGGGCAACATCTTGCGCCGAAAATGGCTCGTGCTTGGCTCTGTTGTGGCCGGGACCGCTCTCGCGGCCACGCTCTGCGCAGTCCTGCCGAAAAGCTATCGCTCCACCACCCTGATCCTGATTGAAAATCAGAAGATCCCCGAGGATTACGTCAAGGGCATCGGAGGGGCAAGCGTCGAGCAGCGGCTGACGATGATTCAGCAACAGGTAATGAGCCGAACTATCCTGGGTCAGATTTTGGACGAATACGATCTCTATGAGGGACAGGTCGACCGAGAGGGGCTCGAGTCGGCCATCGAAACATTTCGCAGAATGATCAGAGTGGAGACCGTAGGCACCCCTGGCGCAGGGGGCAGGAGCGTCGAGTCGGTCACGCTTTCTTTTGCTCATGAAGATCCGACGACGGCCATGCAGGTGACGGCGAAGCTCGCCTCGCTGTTCATCGAGGAGAATGTCAAAGTACGGGAACAACTCGTGACCGGCGTGTCCAGTTTTCTCGAACAGGAATTGTTTGAGGCCAACAAGGCGCTGGAGGCACAAGAAGCGGCCATCAGCCGGTATAAGTCACAATATATGGGCCAGTTGCCGGAGCAAATGGAGGCGAATCTACGAGCGTTGGATCGACTGCAAACGGAACTGACCGCGACCGATGATCTGCTGCACGGTCAAACCGACCGGTTGCGCAGGGTAGAAAAGTCGATCAAGGAGTACGAAGCGAGCGAGGGCACCAGTGCGGACTCAGACAATCCGAGGTCTGTGAAAACTACAGTGCTGAATCCGCTGCTCGCTCGTTTGCACGAATTGGAGCGGCGGCTGACCTCGCTCAGAGCAGAGTGGAAGGAGACCTATCCCGACATTGCCGTTACGAAGCGGGAGATCGAACATGTCAAGGCTCAGCTGGCTGAGAAATACGGCGCGCAACCGACCGACAAGAACGGCGGGAGCCAGAAAATCTATGATCCCTATTTGACAGAGCTGGTAAAGCAACAAAGCGACTTACGCACGGGATTGTCGGCGGTCAAGGATCGTCGAGCGAAGCTTGTGGAACAGATCGTGAGTACGGAACGGTTTGTGGGACAGACGCCGTCGCGCGAACAGGAGCTCATGATCTTGCTGCGCGACTACGAAAACAGAAAAAAGAACTACCAAGCGTTACTGGACAAACGATTGAACGCACACGTGGCAGAGAACCTTGAGAAGCGCCAACAAGGCGAACAGTTCCGCGTACTGGACCCCGCGAGTCTTCCGCGGAAGCCGGAGAAGCCGAATCGATTGATGATCATGGTGCTTGGCCTGATGGGAGGATGCGGACTCGGTGTCGGTCTTGCGGTCGGTCTGGATCGGTTGAATCCGACATTCCGACGCCGAGAAGACGTAGAAGTCATGCCCGGCATCCACGTGTTGGCGACCATACCCCAGTTCTTTACCGTGAACCCTCAGATCAGCGCAATGCCGAAGAGCGGCCCTGGGGTGCCCGGCGACGAGAGATCCGGGGTGCCGGCGGTAAGAAGCGCGGCGAGAAGCATCTCCTGGACCTCATCCGGGAACAGGAACGAGATCACTCCGGCAAACCTGAATCTAGTCGCCAAGTGGCAACCCCGTTCGATTGCCACCGAACAATATAAGATGGCCGCTACGAAACTGGTCCTCTCCACCGAGGGTCGCCGTTCCACGATTGTGGAAATCACCAGCGCATTGATGGGCGAAGGCAAGACAACCACCGTGGTAAATTTAGGCTACGTCATTGCGCGAGACTTTGGGAAAAAGACCCTGCTCATCGAGTGCGACTTTCAACGGCCGGCCCTCCATCACTATGTCAGGACGCCTGCTCGATCCGGGTTGATTGAATTGCTGGATGGCCAGGCGTCACTGGATGATTGTCTGTCGGTGATCGACGAAAATCCATGCTCAATTCTGACAGCCGGGGGAGACGAGGGAACGTGCGGCGAACGCAATGAACTCGGGATGATTCAGCAGCTGAAATCGATCCTGCCGGAGCTACGCGTACAATTTGAATATCTCATCATCAATACGCCACCGGTTCTGTCCAGCGCAACCACGAGCATCTTGGCGAGCCTGGCTGATGAGCTTGTGTTGGTGATCCGTGCGGGACATTCGCCCAAACATCTGGTGCAAAAGGCCTTCACGATGCTGAGCCTGACCACGCGACGGCAAGTGATTCTCAACGGGCTCGATGCGCAGAGCATGTCGAACTATCTGTACGGATATTCTATGTCCTACGGTCGTGACCCTTCGGTCGAGCATGCCAGGCAGTAAGCTGAAGCAATCGTCCTCACGGCTCATACCCCCGGTTGCGGGCCGCAATAGTTCCCGCTTCCTCTTCCGACTGCAGCAGCGCCTTTGTTCAAGGCTTCCGGGCTCACAACAGCCGATCTCATCATTACGGAGAATTCGATGGAACATACCACGCAACGAGTGCTCGGGCATAGGGACTCGAACACCGAGAACAACAATGGAACGGCTCCCCATCTGGCGCATCACATCCTGGAATCGGCGATGAATGTGGTACCGAGCGACGGGTATCGCTGCATCGCACCCGATGTCAAGGTCGGGACGAATGTGAAATTTTCCAAGTTCGTCAATCTCTACGGGTGTGAAGTCGGCGACGACACGAAGATCGGAGCGTTTGTTGAGATTCAGAAGAACGCCAAGGTCGGGAAGCGGTGCAAAATCTCGAGCCATACCTTCATTTGTGAGGGGGTGACGATTGAAGACGAAGTCTTCGTCGGACATAACGTCACCTTCGTGAACGATACCTTTCCTCGCGCGACCACCCCGGCGGGCTCTTTACAGACCGAGGCGGATTGGAATGTCGAAACAACAGTGGTGAAGAGGGGCGCTTCGATCGGGTCCGGCGCGACGATTCTTGCCAGTGTGGTGATCGGGGAACATGCGCTGATCGGGGCCGGTGCGGTTGTGACGAGGGATGTGCCGGCGTATGCCGTCGTAGCAGGAAATCCAGGCAAGGTGGTGCGATATTGCGGGCTAGGGGGACAGCCATGACGAACGAGCGTATTTCGTTTCTCGATCTGGTCACGGTTCATCGGGAATTGCGTGACGAATTGGTCGAAGTGCTGACTGCCGCACTGAAGACCGCAGGATTTATCGGCGGCCCCATGGTTCAAGGATTTGAACAGGACTTCGCTCAGTTTTGCGAATCAAGGTTCTGCGTGGGAGTCAGCAGCGGCACGGACGCCTTGAGGTTTGCTCTCATGGCTGCAGGGGTACGATCAGGGGACACGGTGATCACCGTGCCGAACACGTTTATCGCGACGACCGAGGCGATCTCCCAGGCGGGAGCGCGTCCTGACTTTGTCGACGTTGATGAGAGGACCTACAATATGGATCCAGGGAGACTCCGCCGGTATTTGGAGAAGGACTGTTCGTGGGATTCGGACGCGAAGCGGGCCTTCCATAAGCAAACGGGCAATCCGGTGACGGCTGTCGTTCCTGTGCATCTGTACGGCCAGATGGCTGATATGGACCCTATTGTTGATTTGGCCACCCGGTACAACCTGAAGGTGATCGAAGATGCATGCCAAGCTCACGGTGCGGAGTATTTCTCCAAGAAGGAGAACCGTTGGCGCAAAGCAGGGTCCATAGGCCATGCGGCGGCATTCAGCTTCTATCCAGGCAAGAACTTGGGTGCATGTGGAGAGGCCGGCGCCATTACTACAAATGATGAACAGTTGGCTCAGACCTGCCGGCTGTTGCGTGACCATGGCCAGTCGAAAAAATATTGGCATGACATCGAAGGTTACAACGGCCGGCTGGATGCCATTCAGGCCGGTTTTCTGCAAGTTAAGCTCCGGCATTTAAAGAAGTGGAATGAGCAACGTCGAGAGATTGCCCATCGCTACAACGCACTCATTGCTGGGACGGCAGGAAGCTTGACGCTTCCTCATGAGCCGGAGTGGTCTCGTTCGGTTTACCACCTATATGTGTTGCGAGTGGATGATCGGACACAGCTTCAGAAACATTTGGACGAGTCCGGCATCGGTACTGGGATTCACTATCCCATCGCACTTCATCTGACCAAGGCTTACGAAGGGCTTGGCTTTCGCATTGGTGATTTCCCGATCGCGGAGAAAACAGCTTCACAGGTGCTGTCGCTTCCGATGTTCCCAGAACTCACTTCCCGACAGCAGGATCGAGTTGTGGCCGAAGTGCTGAAGTCTCTGGCAGTTGCTCCCGGCAGCGGATCGAGGTAGGAAGCCCTCAAGACGAATCTTCAGATTAGGCACGCAACGGTAACGTCGCGTGCCTGATTCTTTGCTGGAGCTGGTCGAGTACATTGAAGCCGAGTCGGGCAGCATGGATCATAGCCGCAGTCGCTCTTGTGCTACTGGTAATTGCGGCGGTGCTGCTCAGTGCGCCGCCACTCACCGGGTGCCGTTCGGAAGCGCCGGCTGCAACAAGGCAATATTGGTTCCGTGCGACGCAGACGGTTGTTCAGCCGTGGCGTGGCCCCCATCACGTGTACGGTACATTCAGCGTCCCTAATCAATATAAGCGGGATCGTCTCTACACCACAAAGTTGAGCATTCAGGGATTCACTGAAGAGTTTCCCGAAGGCAGCCCTGAAGGGGGGGGCACGCACGACGCTAAAGCAGAGGCAGGGCATTATATTAAGCGCGTCTATCTCCCAACGAGAACAGCTTTGTGGTTCATACTGACAGGCCGATTTGGCGACTTGAACACACCTTGTCACTGGTGGTTGGTCATTGCAGATCGGAAGGGGTGATGTTCAGTCCAAGTGCGAGGATGCCCGTTGTATTCATGCACATCTGGCGATCGGTAGCTAGAAGCAATCATATCGATGGCCACTTCTGTAATGTGGCGGATGTCTCGTACATTCACTGACGAAGGAACGGATAGATGAACGCGGATGAAGTGGTAAGGCTTGATCTCGACTCGATGTGTGCGGACCTCAAGGAAGAGTTCTCGTGCTTGTCCGGCAGGCGGCTCTTGATTACGGGTGGGGCCGGATTTCTTGGACACTATTTCATCCAGTCGGCGCTTCATTGGAATAATCATGTTCACGCCCAAGGAGAGCCAATTCAGGTGGTGGTCTATGACAGTTTTGTCCGGGGAATGCCACAGTGGTTGTCAAGAATAGAAGCCGATCGAAACCTTGTGTTGGTTCGACACGACATCAGAAACCCTCTTCCGGCCGATGCAGGTGATTTCCAATTCATCATCCATGCAGCCTCGATCGCGTCACCGACGTACTACAAACGAGACCCAATCGGTACGATGGATGCGAATGTGAACGGGTTGCGCATGTTGCTTGAATATGCTCGAGGGCAAAACGAGAAGGGGAGGCCAGTCGAGGCTTTCTTGTTCTTCTCAAGTAGTGAGATCTACGGAGACCCTTCCCCGGAGAACATTCCAACCCCTGAAACCTATAGAGGCTTAGTTTCATGTACCGGTCCCCGTGCTTGTTACGATGAAGCGAAGCGGTATGGTGAAACTCTCTGTGTGAATTTTGCGCACCAGTTTAGAATTCCTGTAAAGGTGGCTCGGCCGTTCAACAACTACGGGCCTGGGCTAAAAATCAGTGATCGTCGAGTGATCCCTGACTTTGCGAGAAATATTATGGACGGTCGAGATCTTGTGATGCTCTCAGACGGATCCCCTCGTAGAACCTTTTGTTACGCCGCAGATGCAGTTACTGGCTACTACAAGGTGCTGATAAAAGGCCATGTTGGGGAAGCCTACAATATTGGTGTCGAAGTGCCGGAAATCTCGATGGCCGAGTTGGCTGAGAAACTCGCGAGCTTGGCGAAGGAATTGTTTGGGTACAAAGGAAAGGTGATTCGACAACCTAGCCCAGACACGAATTACTTGATCGATAATCCTAACAGGCGGTGCCCGGTAATCACTAAGGCACGGCTGCATCTCGGATACAATCCTACCGTAATCTTAGGCGAAGGCCTCAAGCGATCACTGATTTGGTACAACGACAATCGGGACGCGCCGGATGCCTAGCAGGGTGGCGCGTCTGCGGTAAAAGTATGACAGGCCGTTGAAGTAATTGAGAGTCGCCCCAGATTCTTGCTCCGTCGAAAGGAATAGCATGAGGGTGTCGGTCATAGGAGCAGGTTATGTTGGGCTTGTAACGGCAGTTTGTCTTGCCGAGAAGGGGCATGACGTTACCTGTGTTGATGTCGATCAGGCCAAAGTGGACTCGATTAATAAAGGGGTGCCGCCTATTTATGAACAAGGATTGGAATATCTACTTAGGAAGCATGTTGGTGGACGATTACGCGCATCGACGGATCTTTCAGGCTCTGTGCAACAGACAGATCTCTCCTTGATCGCGGTCGGGACCCCTTTTGACGGCCGCGAGATCGATCTTACTCACATCAAAGCCGTCTCGCGACAAATTGGACAGGCATTGCGGACGAAGTTGGGCTATCACGTCGTGATCGTCAAGAGTACTGTGGTTCCTGGGACGACGGATGACGTGGTGTGTCCCATCCTCGAAGACGCCTCTGGCAAGAAAGCCGGGGTTGATTTTGGAGTCGGGATGAACCCGGAATTCCTCACAGAGGGGGAGGCCGTACATGATTTCCTGTTTCCCGACCGGATCGTTCTCGGGGGATTGGATAAGGCAACCACCGATGAGCAGGCGAAACTGTACGAAGGATTCCCAGGGGTCGAGGTGCTTCGAACGAACAATAAGACAGCGGAGATGATCAAGTACACTTCAAACGCCTTACTAGCTAGCTTGATCTCATTCTCCAATGAAATAGCCAACCTCTGCGTAGCCGTAAAAGATGTCGATGTCCTTGACGTCATGCGCGGAGTCCATTCCAGTCGCTACCTGTGTGTCGATATGCCGGATGGGAAAAGAGTTCAGCCACAGATTGTGTCCTTTCTGGCCGCAGGGTGCGGATTCGGCGGTAGCTGCTTTCCAAAAGACGTAAAGGCTCTGACGGCGCATGGCGAAAGAGTTCATGTGCCCATGCATGTACTCGACTCGGTCCTCAAGGTGAATGAACAGCAGCCAGCACGGGTCATTCAACTGCTGAAGAAGCATTTTACGTTGCTAGAAGGAGTAAGAGTCTCGATTCTCGGTCTAGCGTTCCGGCCCGACACGAACGACATGAGGGAGTCGCCAGCCATTCCAATTGTGCGGAGGTTGCTGCGGGAAGGAGCAGTGGTGAAAGGCTACGACCCTGTGGCCGCAGACGAGGCGAGGAAGATATTCTCCTTGCAAGATTTGGCATTGAGCGAGAGTCTTTCCGATGCTCTGACGGAAACTGATGCTATCGTGCTGGTAACCCGTTGGGATGAATTCAGGAAAGTTCCGGAGCTGATAAAGGGGAAGGTCCCGCAGCCACTCTTCGTTGACGGTCGTCGTTTCCTCGATAAGACAACCATTGCGCGTTACGAAGGGATCGGGTTTGAGTCGAAATGATCTTTACGGAAACGAAGCTCAAGGGCTCGTATGTTATCGATCTTGAGCGAATTACAGATGAACGGGGATTTTTCGCGCGAGGCTGGTGTGCCAAAGAATTCTCATCCCATGGATTGAGCCCCGTCATAGCGCAGGTGAATATTGGACATAGTACTAAGAAGGGGACGATCCGAGGCATGCACTTCCAGATTGCTCCTTACGCCGAAGTGAAAGTGGTGCATTGCAATAGGGGATCGTTGTACGACGTAATTATCGATCTGCGGGAGGGCTCTTCTACTAGGGGTCAGTGGGTTGGTGTGGAATTAACTGCGAGCAACGGGCGCATGGTCTACGTGCCGGAAGGATTCGCACACGGATATCAGACGTTGGAGGATGAGACGCGCCTCGTCTATCAAACTTCGCAGTTTTATGTCAAGGAAGCTGCGAAAGGCGTGCGGTATAACGATTCGGCGTTTGCAATTGCCTGGCCGCTGCCCGTGAGCGTTGTGTCAAGTGGGGACGACAATTGGCCTGATTACTAAGAGGACTGGGCGGGAGTCATGAGCGTATCTGACGAATCCAAACGAGTACTGGTAACGGGAGCGACGGGATTTATCGGGTCCCATTGTCTGGCCCCTCTTCTCCAACGAGGCTACGAAATTCACGCAGTATCGACGAAATTGGCAATGAAAGCGGACTCGTCGATAGTCTGGCATCGGGCAGATCTTTTAGACGACTCATCTATTTTACATCTGATGCAATCGATAAAGCCGACACATTTGCTTCATCTTGCCTGGTACGTCGTTCCGGGAAAACTGATTTCGTCCGATCTCAACTTCGATTGGGTTCGTTCAAGCATGGACTTATTGAGGGCGTTTCAGCAGCAGGGAGGGCAACGGGTGGTCATGTCCGGCTCCAGTTATGAATACGACTGGAATTTCGGATATTGCCACGAAACGAGAACGCCGACGGTGCCGAATACAATTTATGGAGTGTGTAAACACGCCTTGAACGTGATGGCTCAGGCGTATTGCCGGATGCATGGAGTTAGCCAGGCGTGGCCCAGGGTCTTCTTTTTGTATGGCCCGAACGAACATCCTGATCGCTTGGTGTCATCCGTCATTCGTTCACTTCTGCAAGGTCGAGAAGCGCGATGTTCTCACGGGAAGCAGATTCGCGACTATCTTCATGTACAAGATGTGGCAGATGCGATCGTGTCTGTCCTGGACTGTGGAATTGAAGGCGACGTCAATATCGGATCCGGCACAGCCGTCACGTTGCGAGAGATGATCGCGACGATCGGCTGCACATTGGGCCGGGGAGATCTCGTCAAGCTGGGAGCCATTGCGAGCCGCGCAAACGATGCGCCGCTTGTGGTGGCCGATGTCGAACGCTTGAACACCGAGGTGAAGTGGATGCCCAGGTTTTCAATAGAAGAAGGGCTCAAACACACGATCGAGTGGTGGCGACACTCGTTCGTGGAAAACAGGTAACGAGGACAAGTGGAACGGATCGCGATTTTGGGGTCAGGAATGGCGGGGTTCGGCGCCGCACATCGATTCCATGCTGAAGGCCATCGAGCGACTCTGTACGAAAAGCGTCCATACTACGGCGGGCACACGGCTTCCTACTCTTTCGCCAACGGATTTACGATCGACGAAGGACCGCATGTCTCGTTTACCCGAGTCGAACGAATTCAAAAGCTTCTTGCAGCGAGCGTAGACGAAAAGTTTGAGCGTCTCAGAACGAAGGTCAACAATCATTGGAAAGGGCACTGGATCAAGCACCCGGCTCAGTGCAATCTCTACGGCCTTCCGCAGGACCTCATCGTCGACATACTGAAGGATTTTATCCATGCTCAGCACACGGAGTACGGTGAGATCAAGAATTATCAGGACTGGCTCTATGCGAGCTTCGGTAAAAGATTCGCCGAAACCTTTCCTATGGAATACACGGTCAAGTACCACACCACGACAGCGGCAAACATGAGTACAGATTGGGTTGGCCCGCGACTCTACCGAGCGAAGATCGAAGAGGTGTTGCGCGGTGCGCTCTCGCCATCCACACCTGACGTGCATTATATCGACCAGTTCCGCTATCCATCTCACGGAGGTTTTGTATCCTATCTGAAAATGTTCATGAAACAAGCGGAGCTTCAGGCCGATCATGAGCTCATCCAAATTATTCCTAAGCGCAAAGAACTCCGCTTCAAGAACGGGAATGTCGTCGCGTATGACCACGTCGTTTCATCCATCCCCCTGCCGGATTTGATCAAGATGGTTGACGGAGCGCCGACCGACGTGCTGGACGCTTCTCAGAGACTATCTTGCAGTACAGTCGTGATTGTGAGCGTGGGGGTTGATCGCGCCGATCTGATTGACGCGCACTGGACATATTTTTATGATCGTGACTACTTCTTTACACGGCTGAGCACGCCACATTTGCAGTCACCGAACAATGTGCCGGAGGGTTGCGGGAGTATTCAGGCTGAGTGTTACTATTCCGCAAAGTATCGCCCGCTCGACCGAAAACCTGAAGACTGTATTGAGCCGGTGATCAACGACCTAAAGCGCTGCGGCATCTTGCGTGAAGAGGATAGGATTCTCTTCAAACACGCGATGCTCGTGCCGTATGCGAACGTGATCTTCGACTTAGAACGTGCCTCTGCGGTCAAGACCATTCATGGCTATCTTGACGACATCGAGATAGCCTACTGCGGGCGCTACGGCGATTGGGCATATATTTGGACGGATGAATCGTTCATGAGCGGCGAGAATGCCGCGCAAAGAGTGTTGGATCGTTTGGGGACAGGTGCGGCGAAGGTCTGACACGTCGGCCATCCGACAAGTGAGGAATTCATGAAGGTCGTTTTGTTTTGCGGAGGGTTGGGCATGCGGCTGCGGGAATACTCGGAGTCGATTCCAAAGCCGATGGTTCCGATCGGGTATCGACCCATCATGTGGCACGTGATGAAGTACTACGCTCACTTCGGACACAAGGACTTTATCCTATGTTTGGGGCACGGAGCGGATATCGTCAAGCGTTATTTTTTGCAATACGACGAATGTCAGTCGAACGATTTCGTCCTTTCCCAAGGTGGAAAGCATATCGATCTGATCAATTCGGATATTCAAGATTGGAACATCACGTTCGCAGATACCGGGGTGACCTCCAATATAGGTCAACGACTGAAGGCCGTTGAGCGATATCTGGAAGGGGAGGACATATTCTTGGCAAATTACAGCGATGGCTTAACCGATCTATATTTGCCTGCTCAAATCGAACAGTTTCGTGCGCATGGGAAGCTCGCGAGCTGTATTTGCGTCATCCCGCCCTTGAGTTATCACATCATCTCTATGGGCAAAGACGATCATGTTGAAAAAATCGAAGGTATGAGCCAGGGTAACATGAGGGTCAATGGCGGATATTTTATCTTCAGGAAGGATATATTTCGCTATATCAAGCCTGGGGAAGAACTTGTGGTCGAGCCTTTCCAGAGATTGATCAAAGAGCACCAGTTGCTTGGCTATAAGCATGATGGTTATTGGGAGTGCATGGATACGTTCAAGGATAAACAACGGTTGGATGAGATGTATGGACGAGGAGATGCGCCTTGGGAATTATGGAAGGCGAATCGGGCAAGTACTGTGTGATCTTCGATAGCTCCTCAGGTTACACCATAACGTCATAGGTCAATGGCTCATGCCCGTGCAGGGTATTTTTCAGGTTCCCCATAAACCTCTCAAGGTTTTATGCCTCGGAGCACATTCCGACGATATCGAGATAGGATGTGGTGGGACGGTGCTCAAGCTTTTGCGCGAACATCCTGGCAGCGAAGTACTGTGGGTGATATTCAGTGCAAGGGGAAAGCGCAAGCAAGAGGCAATGTCTAGCGCGAAAGCCTACCTTGCTCAAGCGGGCTCTGCACGTATCGAGGCAAAGTCATTCAAGGAAAGCTTCTTTCCATACCATGGTGAGGTCATCAAGGAATATTTTGAGAGTCTCAAATTACTGATCTCCCCAGACATCATTTTTACCCATTATCGTCATGATTGCCATCAGGACCACCGAATCATTTGTGAATTAACGTGGAATACATTCCGTAGGCATCAGATCCTTGAGTTCGAAATACCAAAATACGACGGCGATCTCGGCCAGCCGAATTTGTATGTGCCGCTAACGGACGCCGTGTGCAAAACCAAGGTGAAGCTACTCATGACTGGCTTTTCTTCGCAGCGAAGCAGGCAGTGGTTCACAGAGGATACCTTCTATGCGCTGCTTCGGCTTCGAGGCATCGAATCATACGCGACGGAGAAGTATGCTGAAGCTTTTTATGGCCGGAAGATTGTAATTGGGTAAAGAGAGTATTTAGGAGATCAGGCCGTATCTATTACTTGACGAGCGACTGCGGGTGAGATCTGGGACGATAATCTAGCCGCACGGCTCAGGGCAGTGGAGGGGCCAGCCAAAAGGCATTCGCCTAGAAAATGAAAAACTCTGTCCCATCAAGCGGCGGCATCTCTCGCGTGCTCATGTTCTCGCATGGCAATGTTGCAGATAAGCTGCTCGTCAGATGTATCAATTACGAGTTCGAGGAAGTAATTCGCCGAATAGATACAGTGACGGCAATCGTCCCGTCGCCAAAGAAATGGTTTAAATACGGCACGCGCATTTCACAGAGACTGGCAAAAGATACTCCGATCGCTCTAAATCCAGGAATTGACGAAATTATTGTAGAAGGCAGATATGATTTATTTTTTACTGTGTGTGAATTCGTCAAGGACTTGTTAGCCCTAAAGGCCTTGAAAGGCTGGCGGGAGCGATGCGGTAAAGCAGTGTGCTGGATAGATGAGATTTTGTTGAGTGAGTGTCTTCATCGGGCCTGTTTGGCGAAGCTGATATCCCAATTTGATCACGTTATAGTTGGGTGTAAGCAGGGAGTAGACCTAATAAAACCACTAATTCAGGGCGAATGTATCTTTTCGCGGCCGGGTGTGGACGCATTCAAATTTTCCCCATTTCCCCATCGCCCTGAAAGGGGGATTGATGTGTTAAGTATAGGTAGAAGGTCAGAGGTAACCCATAGAAAGTTGATACGAATGGCAGAAGACAATCGAATCATGTATGTATTCGATTCCACGAATGGGACTGAGACAAGCTCTCCAGCAGAACACAGGCTCTTATATGCAAATTTATGCAAACGGAGCCGATATTTTATCGTCAACCCAGGCAAAATCGACCAGCCTGAAGCCATTGGTAGGGAGCTCATTATTGGCGCAAGATACTTTGAGGGTGCCGCTTCAGGATGCATACTAATCGGAGAAATACCCGGAGAGGAGGGGTTGAGAGGGTTTTTCCCTTGGCCCGATGCAGTGATTCCATTGCCTTACAATTCTGAAAATGTAGATAAGGTAATGGAAGAGATAGACCTGCAACCTGATTGGCAGAAGAGAATCCGCAAGAATAATATTGTTGGGTCCTTGCTTAACCATGATTGGGTATATAGGTGGGAAATTGTTCTCGGTCTCGCGGGGATGGAGCCTTTACCTGCACTCGTGAGGCGAAGGCAACGCCTAAGCGAACTGGCAGAGTCCGTCGAGGCCAGGGGTGTGTGAGCAATTGGCGTTGTTTGGTTAGAGATGGACTGGTGTGTGCGCTCTCCGGTCAAGGAGACACTGTTGGTAACCTCCTCCCAGAAAACGAGACCACCCAAAGCTGGGAAAATCAGCTGAGCTGCAGCGTTCTCAACCAGGAAGGCGACAATGGGGAGCTTACTACGGCGACCTGCCCGACTCACCATCCCTACACCTGCGGGCGCGGGCTCGATGACCATTGATGTACGAATCACCGCTTCTCCGTCAGCTTCTTGATCTGCTCCTCCTTCACGGCGTCTCCGTCATTCGCCCGCCCCCGCTGGGTGTTTCGGCCCCACGGAGCAATTTTCCCCCGCCAGTCTTCGTCCTCGACCGCAGGCAGCCCGTCGCGACGCGTCGCTTAGGCGTCATAGTCAAGCGTTCAATGGGATCTGCGGTTTCTGATGCCCTCTCCACTTCCTCGATTCATGCAGGACCATGTCGTAGAGGTGGCCTCAATTTCAAGGGGAGCAGGAAAATGTAGTTGTACCAGCTACGATGTGAGTCAGGGGTATTGTGGCGTAAGGGATTCATGTGGATGTGAAACACCTATCGTACGGGGCCTGGGATACAGCATGAAAGCCATGACAACGAGACTGTTGAGGTGCATTGAAGTAGTCGTGTTGAGCCTTGGGAAGCCGCCGCTGTATGAAATCTATCTCGCAGCGATCGGCTACTTGATGTTTCCTCTATACCATCGCCTCTTTGGCCAGTATTTGGGATACCTCTCTATTTGGTTCATTTTCGGTGTTTTACTTGGACTTAAACTGGTCCCGGCAATCGTGAGAGGATTGCTACCCTTCTCGGAAAGGGCTCAAAGATGTTGGGCCAACCACCGTCTGCTTGGGAAGAGATATGACTCCTACCAGCTTCGGAAGCTGTTGTGGATTGGGCTGGGCCTGGTCGGATACCTGGCCATGTTCGGCAACTTCGGCGGCCTGAGAGGCCTACTCGCAGTGACATGCCTGCTAGCCGGCGGAATCGGATGGTTGGTTTGGCAGAACAAGGGGATTAGTGGCTTAGGATGCCATGATTGAGGAATGATTGACCTCTCATGCTTCACCAATGACGTCGACAGGTTGCTTGGCATTACTAGCTCGAGGAAACGCCTGATGGTTCGTTGATCTGAGGCAGGCGCCAAAGCGTGATGACATCACGACAGTGTGATAGACCTGTCGCCGTGAATGGGCGCAGAGACAGCATTACAATTATCCAAGGGGGGCCGAGGCGAGTGAGTCGGGAAATGACATGAATGACTGCTCAAAACTTCGTGCCGGTGAATGGGTTCGGGTCAAGAGCAAGATCGAGATCTTGAAGACTCTGGACAATAGCGGCCAACTGGAGCAGCTCCCCTTTATGCCGGAAATGTTTCAGTATTGCGGGCAGCGCATTAGAGTATTTAAGCGGGCCCATAAGACCTGTGATCCACCGAATGGTCTTGAGGGACGGCGGGTGACGAACGCGGTGCATTTAACTGATGTTCGTTGCGATGGGCGAGCCCATGGCGGCTGCCAGGCGGGGTGTTTAATATTCTGGAAGGATGCCTGGTTAGAGCGGGTAAACGATGAAGCAGAATCTCTTTCAAGGTTCGAGATTGCGAAGGCACAGCTGAATGAAAAACAATGCGGCACGCTCAGTGGTTGTACTGAGCGAGAGGTGTGGGCAGGGACTCTTGCTTCCCGCGATGAAACAGATCCAGCTGAAGTGACGTATGTGTGCCAGTCCACCAATTTAGCAAAGGCCACTCACCCATTGTATTGGTGGGATCCGAGGCAATACATGGAGGACTACACCTCCGGTAACGTTCGGCTCTCTCAGATTCTAGCTACCTTCCTGTTCTTTATTTACTCCACCATAGCCCGAGGGGGGTTCGGTGTGGGGGCTGCCATGCGCTGGGCGTACGATTGTTTTCAGAAACTCCGTGGAGGAGTCGTGTATCCCATACGTGTGGGTAAGATTCCAAAGGGAGCGCAGACACCGGCGGCCCGCTTGAATCTCGAAATAGGCGAACTCGTTAGAGTAAAGAGCTACAAGGAAATTCTGAGCACCTTAAACGAGATATCACATAACCGCGGGATGTATTTTGACGCAGAGGCAGTTCCTTATTGTGGTGGAGCCTACGAGGTGCTTGGGCGCGTAGAAAAGATTATCAATGAAAAGACAGGGAGAATGATGAACATAAAGAACGATGCGGTAATTCTGAAAGGGGTAGGCTGTCAGGCTCGGTATGCACAATGCCGCAGGTTTTGTCCCAGGAGCATTTATGTCTATTGGCGAGAGATCTGGCTCGAAAGGGTCACCAATGAAGGTCACCATACGGCGAGCAAGGCCCGGAACAGCCCATAGGCGTTTGTTTGTCCCGGTCCATCTACACGGCTGAGCACACGTGGGGCAGCAGCCAAGATGTGAAAATGTCAGGGGCAGCGTTTAACAACTAAACCAAATGGCTGTGAAGAGTTCCGGGAAGTCCGCCCTGCAAGAGCAACGACGACTTGCTCATCCAGGGAGCGCACACGCGCTCCATACATGATGCGACCTCCTTCCTCTTCTTCTATCAA
Source organism: Nitrospira sp. (assembly GCA_029194535.1). NCBI lineage: Bacteria > Pseudomonadati > Nitrospirota > Nitrospiria > Nitrospirales > Nitrospiraceae > Nitrospira > Nitrospira sp. The sequence goes on from JARFXR010000001.1 coordinate 1,648,934, forward strand.
TGAAAAGACTATATGAGGCATGAGTTTGAAAGCTGATACATCAAATGAATCCTACCGCCAGATCCTGAGGTCTACGACCATTCTTGGCGGGGCATCATTTATCAGTATAGTGCTAAGAATGCTGAGAACGAAGTTCCTGGCTATTCTCCTTGGCCCGGCCGGCATAGGGTTATGGGCAATTTTTAATTCGATTGCGGAGATGGCAGGGGCGGTAGCGGCGATGGGTATCGATAGTAGCGGCGTGAAACGAATCGCCGAATCGGCAGGTAGTCCTGAGCAAGAGAAACTTGCTCGTACCGTTCATGCGATCCGAAGGGCGATGTGGTGTCTGGGGGTCGGTGGGATGATCATCGTCATCCTACTAAGTCCCCTGATTTCCCAGTTCACATTTGGAAACGAAGTGCATTCGTTTGAAATCATGCTCCTCTCCATTGTGATTGTCTGCGGGACGATAATGAATGGAGAGATAGCTCTGATTCAGGGAATGCGCAGGGTCGGCGATCTAGCGAAGGTGAATATCATCGGTGCATTTTGGGGAACGCTTTTGGCCGTTCCAATTGTGTACATATGGGGGCAGAAGGGGGTTGTCCCCTCCTTGATAGCTGTTTCTGGAATAAGTCTACTGGCCACATGGTGGTATGCCAGGAAGATTGAGGTAACCTGCATACGCATGGGCTGGACAGAGGTTTTGAGAGAAGTCAAGCCTGTGCTTGCTCTCGGTGCGGCGGTAATGGGTAGTGTGTTTGTATATAGAGGTACACCGTACCTGGTCAATGTCCTTGTTAGAAAGCGAATTGGCATAGAAGGGGTGGGCTTACTCCAAGCTGCGACGGTTTTATCTTCGATTTACGCGGGGTTTATTATCGATTCTATGGGCAAAGACTATTTGCCACGCCTATCCGCCATTGCGAGCAACGATGCGGCATGCAACAAGCTCGTCAATGAGCAACTCAAGATTGCTCTTCTCATAGCCGTGCCAGGAATCGTTGCCACGCTTACTTTCGCACCTCTGATCCTACAAATCTTTTACTCGAGCGAGTTCATTGCTGCCTTTGAAATTCTGCGATGGCAGGTTATGGGAATATTATTGCAGGTAGTAAGTTGGCCGATCTTCAGCATTCTGTTAGCCAAAGGATATGGGAAGTTGTTTTTTGCGACGTTTGCGATATCGAACGTCCTTTATATTGGGTTAGCTGTGGTAGCGATCTCTTACGCTGGATTGGACGGCGTCGGAATGGCTTTCTTCGGCATGTGGGCATTCTATACGGTGCTCATTTACAGTATTGCAAAGTATTTGACGGGGTTTACCTGCTCAAGTGCGAATGCTCGAGTTGCCTTGGTGACCTTCTCCGCCGTAGTAGGCGTCTTCGCTTCCGGATTTCTGTTCAAACCGTTCTGGTCCATGGTTATCGGAGGCACCATGCTCATAGCCATGGTTCTCTACTTACTTAAGTCATTATCAGGAGTCATGGGTCCTGGTGGACTTCTCCCTATCTTGAAGTCAAGCAAAGCGCTCGGCTAGTACGCGTTATCTACCACAGAATCTGACTGGATGGGTGGGGAAAATGCAACGTTGCTTGCCGTCCACGCTCACAGAGTCCTTGTGAAGGCAATTGTTATGGGGGTGGGCTACGATGAGTTCTATCCAAAGAATCAGAACAATATGGATAGACCTGGACAATTCTCCGCACGTACCCTTCTTCTTCCCAATTATTAAGGAGCTGGAAAAAAAAGGGCATCCCATCATTGTTACCGCTCGTGATACGTTTCAGGTACTGGGACTCGCGGACTACTACAAATTGGGCTACATAACGGTAGGGAAGCACTATGGGGCGAATAAGCTCCTTAAGGTTCTCGGCACGATATGGCGAAGTGTGCAGCTGGCACGGGTGATTTTCAGGTACAAACCAGACATATCGATATCCCACGGTTCGCGCTCTCTTATCTTGCTCTCTGCGGTGCTCGGCATTCCGACGGTACTTCTGTTCGATTATGAGCACTCCAGAAATCTCCCCTTCATCAAGCCAATATTGGGAATTTCACCAGAAGTCATAAATGATCCCCGCTTAACCGAGCATTTTAAACGGGGCCATCGAGTGTATTCTGGGATCAAGGAGGATGTCTATGTGCCCTCGTTTAGGCCCGATTATTCAATTGTTCAACAGCTGAATCTCAGAGAGGAAGATATCGTAGTCACAATTCGTCCTCCGGCCAGTGAGGCCCATTACCACAATCCAGACAGCGATAAACTATTTACTAGAGTCGTAGAATTCTTGGGGAAAAGTCCAGGGGTTCGAATGATTATTTTGCCACGTAATGAAAAGGCTCAGAAAGATCTTGTGCTTGGGACTTGGCCTAAGTGGTGCCAAGAGGGGAAAATCACTATTCCCGACAGAGTCGTAGACGGGCTTAATTTGATATGGCATTCCGATTTGGTGATTAGCGGTGGAGGAACTATGAACAGGGAAGCTGCGGCATTGGGCATTCCTGTGTACAGTATCTTTAGAGGAACTCTTGGGGCAGTGGACAAGTATTTAGCCGAACGTGGACGCCTGATAATGATTGAAAACCAGGAAGAGGTGGAGTCAAAGATTCGTTTAGTCAAGAGGCGTGAAGGAACGGCGGAACTCTTTGGGCACAGCGTGCCTCTAAAACAAATCATGACTGCAATTGGAGAAGTCATCGAAGACAAGAATGAAACCTAATCACAGATGCGTCTGATTCCCCATGGTACGCCGAGGTATTTGGTACGGATAGATAGTATAGGCGGAATCGAAATATGCTGATTCACATTGTCTGCGCGGCAAGGCCAAACTTCATGAAAGTAGCGCCTCTGTATCATGCATTGAAGGAAGAGCCTTGGGCGGAACCCGTTCTTATCCACACCGGTCAGCACTATGATGCGAATATGTCCGATGCATTCTTCGAGGATCTCGGTCTGCCGCTTCCGGACACTTATCTTGATGTGAAAAATGGATCTCATGCAGAGCAGACCGGCAGGGTCATGATGTCATATGAAAAGGTTCTGGCCGATCAGAGGCCCGAATTAGTTGTTGTTGTTGGAGATGTAAACTCGACGATGGCGGCGACGATTGCGGCGACGAAATTGGGCATAGCGGTCGCCCACCTTGAGGCTGGCCTACGGTCCTTTGATCGAAGTATGCCAGAGGAGATTAACCGCTTGGTCACCGATGTGCTCGCGGATATGCTATGGACACCTTCGAGGGACGCTTCCGAGAATCTACTGAGAGAAGGGATATCTCCAGATAAGATTCATTTGGTTGGCAACATCATGATCGATTCCCTTGAGATGCTGAGAAGCAAGATCGAGCGTCTTGATGTGTGTCGCACTTTCGGGTTGGAGGCCGGAGAGTATGGAATTGTCACCCTTCACCGGCCTTCAAACGTGGATAGTCCCATTGTTCTGAGGAATATCTGTACGGTCCTCGTAGAAATAGCAGAGAAAATGTCCCTTGTTTTTCCGGTACACCCAAGAACCAGAAAGCAAATGGAGGAGCATCGTCTCTTGTCCCTACTGGAAAGATCATCGAACCTGTTTATGCCAGAACCGCTCAATTATATTCGCTTTATGAATCTGGTGCTTAATTGTCGCTTTGTTATAACGGATTCCGGTGGCATTCAGGAAGAAACAAGCTACCTTGGGATCCCGTGCCTGACGGTGAGGAAGAATACCGAGAGGCCAGTTACCACCATACACGGAACGAACCAGCTCTGTGACCTGGGTCAGTTAAAGCAGAAAACGGCCGATATTCTCAATGGGCCCACTCGGAGACAGGTAGATATCGAGCTTTGGGATGGGAAAACTGCAGGAAGAATTGTGGAGGTCCTTCGAAGGCATAGAGTTGCCTCTGATGCTCCGGAAGCGAGTCGATCCTATTGTTAGGTGAAATTGCGAAGCGGCCTCCTCTGCGGTTCCTGTCCGATTCCCGTCATCAGCGGGCAAGTCGGGGGGTGCGGCAGAAAATCGGCCTCCCTATTTGGGTAACAGGTGAGGAAAGATCAATTATATGAATATGGCACAGGTAGTGATCATAGGTGCGGGGCCGTACGGGCTCTCACTCGCGGCATATCTCAAGGCACGGGGTGTCAACTTTCGAATCTTTGGCAACCCGATGGGCTTTTGGTTGAAGCACATGCCCAAAGGCATGCGGTTAAAATCAGAGGGTTTTGCCTCCTTTCTGTATGATCCGGATTCGGCCTTCACTCTTAAGCACTACTGTGAGCGGGCAGGGCTTGCATATGCTGACCTCGGACTTCCAGTCCCGTTGGAGACGTTTACCTCTTACGGTTTGGAATTTCAAAAGAGATTTGTGCCTGAGCTTGAGGACAAGCTCGTCGTTTCAGTGCGCAGAGCCGGTATGGGCTTTCAAGTGAGCATCGAAGACGGAGAAATCGTCAAGACTCAACAGGTGGTACTAGCAGTGGGATTGACCTATTACGCGTATCTTCCTCCCATCTTGTCCTCGCTTCCAAAAGAACTCGTAAGTCATAGCTCCGCACACAACTGTCTTGACCGATTTAAAGGGCGTGAAGTAGCCGTAGTGGGAGCAGGGGCATCGGCTCTGGATTTGGCAGCGTTGCTTCATCAGGCTGGAGCTCTTGTCCAATTGGTCGCTAGAGGATCGGAAATTCACTTTCATACGCAGCGAATCAAGCCACCGACCCTGATTGACCAGCTTCGCGCCCCAATTACGGGAATCGGACCTGGCTGGAAATTGTTTTGGTGTACAAACTTACCGCTGGTCTTCCGTCTGATGCCAGAGCGATTTCGGTTCCTTGTTGCGCAGAAGATCCTCGGTCCGGCCCCAGGTTGGTTCATCAAGGAAGAGGTGGTAGACAAGGTGCCGTTCAACCTAGGGGTGACCATCACGGAGGCAAGCGCTAAAAATGGCCGTGTATATCTTCAGTTAACTGATAGTTCGGGTTCTCCTAGGACGCTGGTAACAGATCACGTAATCGCGGCGACCGGCTATAAGGTCGATCTACGGCGGTTGACCTTCTTGGATTCAGAAATCCAATCAGGAATGCGATCCGTCGATCACACGCCGATATTATCCTCCAAGTTTGAATCTTCTGTGCCAGGCCTCTATCTGGTCGGTGTTTCCGCAACACACACCTTCGGGCCCCTGCTTCGCTTTGCTTTCGGAGCCAGATTCACCGCAGCCCGGCTATCGAGGCACCTCGCAAAAGTCTGAGCGGTCATGTCAGCGAGAGTTTGGATACTCGACACGAATCCGCTGAGAGATCTGAGCTAGGAGCCTGTCCGCGTAATGCGCCGGTATTGACGGGACAGCCAGAGCGCAATGTGGTTTCTAGGCCGCCTGGCTAGAACATTACCGGGCCGCGGCGACCAGCCTGGATGGAGGTTGGAGGAAACCTTTATGCTGCATCGACTGGGCCTCGTCAACACGCAGGGTATCAGTCTCAAGACCACGAATTGTCTGGAGTCGCAGCTGTCCTGGGTGAGTCAGTTGACCGATCGTGTGGATCTCTGGCGTACGCCCGAGAAAAAACACCGCTGGGTATCGAGTGCCTTGCTCGCAATTGAGCCGGGCTTGCGTCGCGTCAAAGGCTATCGGCATGTGTCTCAGCTCCAAGAGGCGCTCCGGCGTGAGATCCAACAAGAGTCGGCGAGCGAGCACCGGATCGCCTGACCCGAGCGACCCAGGGGGCGGTATGGACCGCATGCTGATCGTTGATCCTAGGCCAAATATGGAAGCTAGTTTTCTTCCGCACCCTCCGATTTCCCCTCTGATGACGGGAGATCGGGCATGAACTACAGAGGAGGCCGCTTCGCAATTTCAACTGCGAATGGGATCGCCTCTGAGTTGCAGAATTCTAATTATAAAGGCCGAGCAGTTGGGCCTCCGAGAGTGCTTTTGACGAATACAAATCGCTGGCACAATGCTGCACGACTTTCGATCAACCTCTCCGAGGCCGGCTGTATTGTCGCAGCCGTCTGCCCAACGCATCACCCTGTATCGAGGACGGGTGTTGCCCAGCGAATATTCCCCTACAGCGGCGTTCGTCCGCTAAACTCTTTGAGAACTGCGATTGATGCAATTGCTCCCTCTATCATTATCCCTTGCGATGACCTTGCCGTAGAACATCTGCACGAATTGTATGCGTATGAGTACAAAGGAGAGTCGCCTGGAAGCGAAATCGATGACTTGATAGTGCGGTCCTTAGGCTCTCCCGAAAGCTACCCGATAGTCTCCGCTCGCTACGACCTCACCCAGACGGCCGCTCAGGAAGGGATACGTGTGCCCGATACAGCTCTTCTCAATACAGTGAACGACCTGGAGTCATGGCGCGCACGACAAGCATTCCCCTGGGTGTTGAAGGCCGATGGGACATCGGGTGGCCGTAGCGTGAAGATCGTATACACTTTAACGGAAGCTGAGCAAAGATTCTCGGAACTGTCCAAGCAGCCTAACTTCGGCCAGGTTCTCAAATGGTTGCTCGTGGATCGTGAGTCATTCTGGCTACGACATTGGTTGAACCGATGGAGTCCGAGGATCACTATTCAGTCTTACATTAACGGGCATCCGGCGAATTGTGCCGTCGTATGCTCAGATGGAAGGGTTTTAGCTGGGATTAGCGTTGAGGTGCTTTGTGCGAAGGAACAGACCGGTCCCGCCATTGTTGTACGCGTAATTGACAACACGGAGATGATGGGCGCCGCTGAGCGGATTGCGCGCAGGCTGAGGTTGTCCGGTTTATTCGGATTAGATTTTATAATTGAGGAGGGTAGCGGTATGCCCTACCTGATTGAGATGAATCCGCGATGTACTCCTCTTTCCCATCTGCGACTTGGCAAGGGAAAAGATTTGATTGCAGCGATTATCGCCCAAATATCGGGTCAACCTGCCCAAGAGACTCGGTCGGTCACGTCGAAAGACATAATCGCGTATTTCCCTCAAGCATTGAAAAGCAAAAGCCCAATTCTAGAGTCGGCTTTTCATGATATCCCAGAAGAAGCACCAGAATTGGTCCAGGAGATTCTCCATCCTTGGCCAGCACGATGTCTTCTCTTTCGCGCGTACAAACATATCAGCCGCAGTCGCGACCGACAAATCTAGTGCGACGTCGGTATCCTGATCAATTCAGAAGTCAGTAAGTTGCACTGCACCAACGTCGTCGTCACCGGTTGACTAGGCCTAGCATACAGCGACTCTCCCAATACTATTCGAGCAAGGACATATCTGAATTTCCAGCCCATGTATTACATCCCTAGGTGTTGGTGCAACGCTAGGCGGCGGTATCAGCTTGGCGAGGGAATGGCAGCGGTCGGGGGAGAGGTTCTTACGGGGGGGCAGGGTGTGGTGCTGTCCCTTGGTGGAGACGAAGTTCTTGCGGCAAGGTGATGCTGATCACGATGGTGAACTTCGTCGAGCGCGTCAACGAGGTGGGGGCGGGCGATGTGGAACTTGCGAAGATACGGATGATCCGGATGGCTGCAACGAAGCCCAGCAGCGAGACAAGGGCGTGCATTGATGTGGGGCGTTCATGTGCTGACTCTGCTTCAGAAGTTGCCCCAATTTGAAGCGGTGTATAACGTCAGGAATGCCGGCATCCGGCATAGAGAAGGCGCCCATGCAGATCGGACCATAGAATGACCTGCTCGGAACTGCGGCAACCCGATTATGATACACCTTGCATACGCCCTCATTAAGTCGTTGTTGTATCCCGAGGTGTGGATACTTATTGGGTTGGGAGTGGGATGCCTTATCTCCTGGTTGAGGCCTTGTCCATATCTAACGCGATGTCTCCTCCTTCTGATGGTGGGATTCTACTATGCGCTCACCACATCCCCCTTGACGCATGCACTCGTATGGCCCATGGAATCCTACTATCACTCCCCACCTGAGATGCCCATCAATCAAGATGCTCTGGTCATTTTCGGATCGGATAGCCCGGGTCGTCCCGACCACGGAGAACCGACGATCATTGGAACCGGGAACGTCGATCTTCTCGTCTGTGGGCTTGTGTATGCGAAAGCAGGCGCTGCTCGAAAGGTCGTATTCACAGGTAGCGCAACCGGTGTGTTTCAACGCAGTACCCCGGGGTCCATCGTGATGGAGAAGTGGGCTGGGGTATTGGGATATCCCCTTGAGTCAATCATCGTTGAGGATACTGCTAGCGCAACGCACGAAAGGGCACGTGCCTTGAAGCAGATTTTGGGATCGAGCAATCAAATCCTGCTGGTTGACTCAGCAATCCATCTGCGGCGTTCTGTGGCCGCTTTTGAAAAGGAAGGGTTTAATGTGACGCCGATTCCCTGCAACTACATCACGTCGACCGATTCTTGGGACCTTGGTGATTTCGTGCCTTCGGCGAGTAATCTTGGCGCTAATGCGGCCGCTATTCATGAGTATGTCGGTCTTCTAAAGTATTGGATGGCTGGACAAATTTGAGTACCGGTTTGATCGCAAGATGCAGAGAGGGTCTGCATCAATTCACTCTGCAGGGCGAGTCAGGCAGTTTTCGTTGGCATCTCATGGGAATTCACCTCCTTATGATCTGCTGTAAGGCGGTCTCGAAGTACTACATAGGGGTAAATAGGTGTGGGATCGCAGGGGTGCTCCATTTCGAAAATGAGAGAAAGATCGACAAGGGAATCCTCGAATGGATGACGAAGGTGTTGTCCCATCGAGGTGACCGTCCCCCCGAAAACGAGACCATTGGCTTGGGAAGTCCGGCTGTCCTGAGATGGGCCCACAGGAGGGGTCAGGAAACGGAAACAGCTTATGGAGGAACAGCTCATCACGATGCTCAAGGATGCCCAGGGGGGCATCGGAGCCCCAGAGATTTTCCGCAATCACGGCATCTCGGACGCTACGTTTTATACATGGCGGCGAAATCTGCCGGCCTTGAAGTCAGTGACGTGAAGAAACTCCGCCAGCTGGAGGACGAAAACCGGCGGCTATAACAGACGGTGGCTGAGCCGGCGCTCTACGTCCAGGCGCTGAAAGCGATCACCGCAAAGCACTGGTAGGGTCCAAGACGAAGCGAACGGCGGCGCGGTGGATGGCCGAGCGCTTTGGGCTGAGTCAGCGATGGGTCTGTCGATTGCTCGGGTTGGACCGGAATACGCTCCGGTACCGCCATCACCGTCAGGAGGATAGGGCCTCCAGACGCGGATTGGTGAGATTGCCGAGACCAAACGACGCGATGGCTGCCCGCGGATCTATGTGCGGTTACGGCGGGAGGGTTGGCGGGTGAATTACCAGAAGGTGGAGCGGATCAATTGAGAAGAAGGACTCTCGTGTCGCCGTCGGGCGACGAAGACGGCCACGGCCGTTGCCCTAATGCTTGACAATAGTTCGGAATGCGCCGGGACGACCTTGTATGCCTTGGCGGTTCAGCACGGCGTGCCTCCCCACTTCATTCAGCCAGAGAAACCGGTGGGAATGTGTCACCCCAGGAGTTCATTCACAACTATCAAACCAGGACCCAGTTGACACAGGAGTTAACTTCTTCGGCTTTGGTGTAATGAACGGGGGAGGGTCAGAACAGCGATCGATGCTGCTCCGTTAGTGGTTTGGTGAAGAACGGCAACATAACAGGGTTGTTCACATTAACAGATCGTATCGGGTCTTTCATGGATTGTGCGAAATGACTCACAACCCAGCGACAGGCATCAGAGACTGTATCGCCAGCCTTATGGCTTACTGTGGCGGGAATAACTGGGCGGGGTTTGATCCCTACGATGCCTTAAATAGTCGACTGTTCAGCCTTACACCATTTGCAAGAAGCAGGGTCTGCAGAATAGCGATCACTCAAATCATGAAACGGCTTCCGCTCAATCTTCGACCTCTTCTTCTCGTACCACGCGAACAGAACCCAAAAGCGATCGCACTATTTCTGGTGGCGTTACTGAAACTCTCAAAGCTCGGGCTGCTTGAGCCGAAAGATCTTGTCGAAGGCATGGTCGAAAGGTTAGTCACGCTTCGGTCACCAAATACTTCTTACTGGTGCTGGGGGTACAGCTTTCCTTGGCAGACGCGGACAGATCTCGTGCCTCGCTGGGCACCGAATCTCGTGTGCACAGCATTCGTAGCCGATGCCTTGCTAGATCTTTATGAGGAAAAGCATGAGCCGCGGTACTTGAATATGGCGGTCAGCGCGGGGGAGTACATCATAAATGATCTCTATTGGACTGAGGACGGTTCTGCTTGTGGATTTAGCTATCCCATCCCCGGGATACGAGCGCGGGTTCACAATGCGAACTTTTTAGGTTCCGCTCTGTTAAGTAGGATTTACAAGCTCACCGGCGAGAAACAGTTCATCGAGCCGGCCCTAAAAGTAGCGCGCTACTCAGCTAGGCGACAACGGGATGACGGATCGTGGGACTATGGAGAATTGCCAAGCCAGAGATGGGTCGATAATTTTCACACCGGGTACAATCTTTGTGCCCTACGGAGTATTGTCCGCCATGGAGAAGCGGGAGAATTTGAATCCCATCTTCGCCTAGGGTTTGAGTTCTACAGAAAGCATTTTATCAATGTAGATGGTGAGCCAAGATATTTTCACAACCAAACATATCCTATCGATATTCATAGTGTGGCTCAAAGTATTATTACACTACTAGAGCTTAGGGACCTCCGTGAGGACAATGCCGATCTTGCATTTGCAGTTTATGGATGGGCAATGAACCATATGTGGAATGAGCGAGGGTACTTTTACTATCAGGTCCTCCCTTTGGTTACGAATCGCATCTCGTACATGAGATGGTCTCAAGCATGGATGCTCAAATCGCTTGCGACGCTTCTGGAGGACCGCGAACATGGGCCTGAGGGCACGTGCCGTCATGAGTCGAGAGAAGTGTCTACATGACTCGAGTCCTTCTCATTCACGCGGGTAAGATTCCACACTATCGGGTTCCAATATACTGCTACCTGAGTTCCTATCTCAAGCGTTGCGACTTTGACCTCACCGTTGTGTCGGATGGAATCGAGTCGGGCAATCCGCACGCCGTCGATTTTCAATATACGGAGATGCCCCTTTCCCTCCTTAGTATCGCTCGGTTCATCTATCGGCATCAGATTGAAGCGATCATTGATTATATGGAATTGAGACACTCGTATTTGTTTCCGACATATCTGATCGTAAAGGGAATCATGAGGCGGAAGATTGTTTACTGGGGGCAAGGGTGTGATCTCGCCGCTACGGACGCTGTCATCAAGAATCTGGCTTACTGGTTCGAGCTACGCATGTGTGACGCCATTATTTTGTATGCGGAACATTTGAAGAAATTTGTGTCGAGGCAGTTTCACAAAAAGCTCTTTGTAGCCAACAACACGCTTTATTTAAGGTATCGAGGGCTTCCGACCGGTGTGAAGAAAGAGCACGTCCTCCAGAAATACGGAATTACGACGAGGAAGAACATTATCTGCGTCGGTCGTATCCAGAAGCGGAAGAGATTGGAACGTCTCGTAGAAGCATTTGTTTACATGAATCGGCCCGATATCGGGTTGATCCTTGTCGGGCCCGATCCAGACCGAATTCTCGACAAGTTTGTCGGCGGCAATATCTACAAACTCGGCTCCCTCTACGGAGACGAGAAGTTCGACATTCTTTCTTCGGCGGATGTCTACTGTCTTCCCGGTGCGGTTGGATTAAGCATTATCGACGCCTTCCACTGTGGGCTGCCTTTTGTGACTGAAGAGGGTGACGAGTCTGCGGAGATTATGTATTTGAAGGATGAGGTGAATGGTTTCATCACACCGAGAGATAACGTGCCGGAAATGGCTCAAACATTGCTTCTTCTCATCGACAACGACGAGCTTCGGAGCCGCTTCTCTGATGCGGCAAAGCGAGAAATTGCAGACAATGGGAACATCGACAATTTGTGCGCTGGTTTTAGAGATGCGTTGGCCTATGCCACTGGCCGGGTCGGCGGACTATCGTCCGATGACATAATAATGGGTAAGGCCAAAGGCGGTTAAGCGATTGTGATGTCGTGGAATAGTGTCTAATCTGATTAAGCTCGCACACTTTCCAGTAATCCGCCAATAGAGAAATCCATGATAGGGCTCACGCCCAGGGATCACTGGGAGTACAGTCTCAGCGACCTTTTTTATGGTTTGGCTGAAACGCTGGCGCCGAGAAATCGAACCGGTAAGCTGAGGATATCGGGACTCGGCGGTTGTATTCCGGTCAGATCAGGCAGGGCGGGGCTTGTCACAGCCATTCAGGCACTTAACCTGCCGTCGAAAGCACGGATTGGAGTGCCTCTGTACTGTTGCTCAGCCGTGTTCAAAGCGATCGAGGAGGCCGGTTGTACGGCCCGCTTCATTGACGTCGAGCCAGAGACGTTTTGTCTGTCCACTGAAGACTTCTTAGCGAAGCGCTCTCAACTGGACGCTGTCATCGCCGTTCACATGTATGGAAACCTCTGCGACGTGCCAGCCTTGCGAGAGGTGGCGCAGGGCAAACCGATTATTGAAGACTGCGCGCAGGCTCTCGGGAGCAAAATTCGTGGCCGCATGGTCGGTTCGTTCGGCAACATTGCGTTTTTCAGTTTTCGCTCCGGGAAATACCTCTCCGTGGGAGAAGGCGGAGCCTTGTTTTCCATGGATGCGGATATAAACGCTCGAGTCCTTCGATTGACCGATGGAATGATAGCCCCCAGCTACACGGACGAATGCGCTCACGCAGCGACAACCTATGTTAAGTCCATTCTTCGGAGGAAACCTCTCTATGGAATCGCAGGTTACCCCCTTTGGGAATTCTTAAATCGAAAGAGACGCTTGTCGGAGAAACCCAGCGTCGCACTCGGCCAAATGTTCAGGGTTGATTTTGCTCTCATCCGAAAACGGCTTCCTCTCCTGGACTCGGCGATCATGAGACAGCGGGACAACGCCGATTTCTACTCCAACGCGCTCAAACTGGAGTCCGACATGCTCTGCACGGAAAAGCCCGGCATGTTTTATAACCGATATCATTTCCCGGTCGCATTTCCTTCGATGGAGAGCCGCGACCTGATCGCCGGCTATCTCCTCAAACGGCGGATCGATACGATGAAATACCTTGGCGACATAGTGGAGATTGCCACTGAACAATATGGCTATACGGGCGATTGCCCCGTGGCTGAACGCCTATCAAAAAGGACACTCATTATTCCAAGCTACTACAGCCTCCAGAAAAGCGAGATCGAGCGCATCGCTGAGCGTCTGAACGAAGGGTGGGCTGAGGCGAGAGGACGCAGCAAGGTTGTCCGTAGTATGGAACTCCTCCGATGAGGGAGGTGTCTTCAAATAGAAACCGGGTCACATAACCTGGAACATTCGAGCGGATGTCCTTGGTTTAGTCATGATTGAATGCATCTTCACAATTGATTATGAAATATACGGGAATGGAGAAGGGTCTCTAAGAGAACTGGTTTATGAACCATCGGAGCGCCTGAGGGCGATCTTCCGAAAATGGAACACCCGTTTCGTGGTGTTCGTTGAAGTCGCAGAGTTGGAGATGATAGAGGCTGAACGCGCGGACCTCGGTATCGACCTGGTGAAACGACAGATAAGGGAGTTTTACGAAGAGGGGTTCGAACTGGGACTTCACATCCATCCGCAGTGGTATCAAGGCCGGTACGAAAATGGAAGGTGGTTGCTCGACCACGAAGAATATAACCTGTGCAAACTGCCGCGGGAGCGAATCGTGCTCATAGTCGATCGAGCGATCGCTTACTTCCGGAAAGTGTTGGGTGACGCAGATTTTACCCCTGCTTCCTTCAGGGCGGGAAACTGGTTATTTCAGCCGACAAAGGATGCCGCGGCTGTCTTAGCAGACAGAGGAATAAAGATAGATTCTTCGGTTTTTAAGGGCGGTTTGCAACATAACCATGGATTAGATTATAGGCCGGCGCGTAAGAACGGATACTATTGGCGCTTTCAGGAAGATGTTAATAAGCCGAATTCCGATGGCCGGTTGATTGAGCTGCCGACCTATTCAGTGATGACTCCGAGTTGGAAGATGGTAACTCTCAAGCGTATCGGGATGGGTCAGAAGAGCTCCGCCTCTTCGCTAAGAGGTCTGAAAAAGCTTAGACGCTATCTCGATTTTCTTCGCTTCCGATGTCCCCTCAAATTGGATTTCTGCCGAATGACAATCGGAGAACTAACCGACATGATGGATGAAATAGTCTTCGAAGACCGGAAAGATCCGACCGGATTTAGGCCTATCGTCGCAATTGGTCACACCAAGGATTTGGTCGACCTGGATACAGTCGAGTCCTTCCTTAGCTACTTGAAAGAAAAAGGAATCGCGGTAACCACATTCGGCGGAGCGTATCCCCGGTGTCAGCGGTGACGAAGAGCATATGGGCAGAGCCGACAAAAATAGACTGGCGGCCTGACCTCTCCATATACGCTTCCGAATCTTACTTGAAATCGGTAAGCGACGAATATGGGTGGATCGGGGGGGTGGACAATTCAGGGAAGCTCCGCTGCGTACTCCCCTATACGATCATTCGGAAAACGATGTTTCGCATGGTCCGGTTCCGAGCTGAAACCATTCCATGGGGAGAGGTGCTTGAGAGAGAAGAGGAGAGGCTGTTTTTGAACAGGGCCGTTGAATACCTTCGTTCCACCGGGGCTGATATGATCATTCCGGCGACAAATAATGCGATTTTTCGCGTCTGTCCTGACGGTGCGATAGCGGCACCCTATGGCACGTTCATCATTGACCTGACCCAAGCGGAGGAAGCACTCTGGACGAATCTTCACTCAAAACATCGCAATGTCATTCGCAGCGCAAAGAACAAGGGCGTGGAGATCCGATGTGGGACGGAGCATCTTTCGACCGCTTATGATCTGACACGGGAAACGCTTAAGCGATCCAAGCTCAGATTTATGTCAGAGGGAGAATTTGAACATTTCGTGTGTGGGCTTAATGAGCATGTGAAAATCTTCGTTGCATTTTATCAAGGCTCGCCGCAGGGATGCGCTGTGCTACCTTTCAGCAGCCATAGCGCGTACTATTTATATGGCGGTAGCGTTTTGAGTCCACTGACCGGGGCGATGAATCTCCTTCAATGGGAAGCAATTCGGACATTCCAAAGTCTTGGAGTCAAACGTTACGATTTCGTCGGAGTTCGAATTAACCCAGAAAAAGGTTCAAAGCAGGAAGGACTCATGACGTTCAAACAACGTTTTGGAGGAAGATTGACCCAGGGGTACATGTGGAAATATTCCTTCAACCCGGTCAAATTTGCAGCATATTCTCTGTCAGTCCGCTTCATGAGGGGCGGCGATATTGTAGATCAGGAGAGTCATAAGCTTAAGAATGCCTGAATTGTAGCGATGACTTATGCCAAGAACGAATCACATATCGGTATGCATCTGTACGTACAAAAGGCCTGAACTGCTCAGGCGATTGCTGTCCAAGCTGGAAGAGCAAGAAAAGGCAGGTCTCTTTGAGTACTCCATCGTTATCACCGATAACGATAAGTCTGAATCGGCGCGTGAGACGGTGGAGTCGTGTTCTCGACAGTCCAGGATTTGCCTCGAGTATCATGTGGAGCCAGAGCAGAACATCGCGCTAGCGAGGAACATGACGGTGAGGCACGCCACCGGCGACTTCGTAGCCTTTATCGATGATGATGAAATCCCAACTAGGGAGTGGCTCCTCAGAATGCATGCGACGCTATTAAAATACGGGGCAGATGGAGTTCTTGGGCCGGTGAAACCACTATTCCAGGCTGTGCCTCCACAGTGGATTAGCAAGGCCGGGCTTTTTGACCGGCCTAACTCCCAGTGTTATCAAACAGGGGTAGTGCTGGATTGGAGACAGACAGGTACGGGGAACGTGCTCGTTAAACGCGGTGTTCTTAACGAGGTGGCTGGCCCTTTTAACAGGGAGTTCGGCAGTGGAGGAGAGGATTGTGATTTCTTTCGAAGGGCGATGGAATTGGGCAAGGCATTTGTTTGGTGTGAAGAAGCGGCTGTATATGAAATTGTGCCGATTGAACGAACTCGCCTATCCTTTCAGTTAAGACGAGCGCTACTGAGGGGGAAGGCGTCCCTGACAAGCCCAGCCGGGAATGTGCTTGGGATTGCGCGATCTTTTGCCGCCTGTGTTCTCTATACGATGATGCTTCCTGTTTTTCTAATAATGGGCCGACACGTGTTCGTAAAGTACCTGGTTTCCGATTTTGATCACCTCGGGAAACTTTTAGCTGCATGCAGGATAGAAATTGTCAAGGAACAATACGTGGTCAAATAATGCGGTTCATGAGCATGTGCAGCGTTGATCAGCCAAGACCTCTGCGTACCAGTAATTTTAGAGGCGCTGTCTTGGTCAATGGTAATGGTAAAAGGTTACTCCTATGGGGGGACAGCTAATTGAGCAGGTCATCAGAAACGCTACGAAACCATCCCCGTCCTTGTTGGAGGATGCATTGAGTCGTAAGGTCGTGTTTTGGGGAATCATGTTGTCACTAGCGGTTGTCGTGCCACTCCTCTGTTTTGAGATTTTGGTTCGGTTGATCGCGCCGCAGACGGAGCTATATCCACGGTACCAGTACTCTGAACGCTTTGGTCATCGGATGGCAGAGTCCGCGACTATCGTTAACCAATTACCGGGCGTGTGGCGTTTCAACTATCGCACCAACGAGTACGGGTATCGTATTTCTAGGACCAAACTGTCAAATAGCTACGACCGCCTGAACGTCGTTGTACTGGGGGACTCGAATACCTTCGGGATCGGAGTGAATGACGGAGAGGAATATTCCGCTGTTTTGGGGGAAGAGTTGGCGGAAATGGCGAATGTTATTAATCTTGGCGTGGGAGGTTTCGGTCTGACCAATGAGATACGAACTTTCTACGAGTTCGGGCTCTTGTTTCAGCCCGCCGTGGTGGTGCTGCAATTCGCATCGAGTGATCCCAACGATAACCTCTACGAAATGGTAACGACGGTCGAAGAAGGTCGCTTCAGTTTTCATCTTGCCCACTCTATGAGTGACACGATGGGAAAGGTCAAGCAGTGGTTGAGTGATTCTATTTTGCAGCGGAGTGCTGCATACAATTTGACTAGGAACTACGTTTATTCATTCTGGCGGACGCAAGTGGTTGAGCAGAGTTTGTCTGGAGTCAAGCAGGACAAGGAGGCATTCCATAACATGCTGCTCATGACGTTCGCCAAAGATCTAAAACGACGGGGAATTCCTCTGATCCTATTCGATGTCCCTGGCGACTTCGCCATGTGGCCAGGGATTCTGTGGGAGGTCGAAGCAATGGGCCGCCAAGGTTTGTTGCGGCATCTGCAAACAGACAACTGGTTTGAGGGGGTCACCGACTACGGCACGCCGGAAGGCCATGCCTGGGGTGCAAAGGGTCACCGCACAGTTGCAGGCCATCTTGTTGCTCCGCTGCGCACCGCTTTGGCGGAAAGCAAAATGGTCCAGTGATTCCACCGTACCCTGAACGGGCGCCGCTGAAGACTAGGGGTCTGGCCGAAGCGTGGCCTGATTTGGGTCTCCAAAGAAGTCAGGTGCTCTGGACGAGAGTTGTTTTGTTGCGGAACTGATATCCCATATATCCCACACCGCGTACATCAATCGACCAGCCTGGTTGGTTTCGAAGGCGCACGACAGGCGATCGCAATTATCGAGCGATGGGGTGAGCACGCTATTATGTGTGGCATAGCAGGCATACTGCATTTTGACGAAGGCAAGAAGGTTGACGAAGTAACCCTTCACGGCATGACGAATGTTCTGTCGCATCGAGGGCCAGATGGGGAAGGATATTATGTTGCAGGCAACATTGGGTTAGGACATAGGCGGCTAGCAGTGATTGATCTATCCACGGGCTCGCAACCGATGATTAGTAAGGATAAGACTCTTGCGGTCGTCTTTAACGGGGAAATTTACAATTATGTTGAATTGCGAGACGAGTTGAGAACCTTGGGCCATAGGTTCGACACAGCTTCCGACACTGAAGTCGTCCTCAAGGCCTATGAACAGTGGGGTTTGGGATGTCAGGAAAAGTTCAATGGCATGTGGGCTTTTGCGATTTGGAATGCGCGAAATAGATCGCTCTTTCTTTCTCGTGACCGGCTTGGGGAGAAACCAATCCACTATTCGGTACAAGACGGTTCATTCATCTTTGGTTCGGAGATCAAGAGCATTCTTGCCGCTGGCGGCCGATATCGATGTGCACATGAATTGCTACATATATATGTATCTCTGGGCTATATACCCGCTCCATACACCTTCTACAAAGGTATATTCAAGCTTATGCCCGGGCACTTTTTGCTAGTGAAGAACGGAAGGATGGACGACAGGGTTTATTGGGATCTTCCGGCGATCAGTGAAAGAGACATGCGAAACGATTCACAAAGAATATGTGACGAGTTTGAGGAGCATCTGCGTCACTCGGTCAGGCTCAGAATGCGGAGTGATGTGCCCTACGGCGCATTCCTTAGTGGAGGGTTGGATTCTTCTAGTATTGTGGCAGCCATGACTGAAGTAAGTGCGATGCCAATCGAAACCTTTACGATCGGATTCGCTGAGAAAGCATTTGATGAACGAGGGTTGGCCAAGCAAGTCGCCATGCACTGTCGCACGAATCACCATGAGCAGGTGGCAAAGCCTGAAGCCTTCGATGAATCATTGGAGGCCATCCTGTTTCATTTTGATGAACCATTCGGCGACGCCTCGGCGATTCCAGTTGGATTGGTCTCACGTCTGGCAAGGGAAAGAGTCACAATGGTTCTGACTGGAGATGGCGGAGACGAAGTGCTCTCGGGGTATACAAGTTACGTCACGGAAAAACTTACTGGGGAATACCGCCGGGTACCTCGCATGGCCAGAACTGCCTTGTATAGCGCAGTCAACTTTTTGTGCTCGAGCACAAGAGGAGATATGCGATACAAGCTAAATCGGTTGAAGCGGTTCCTGCACTTGTCAGGGGCTTCGTTTCAAGACAGATTTGTTTCAAAGCTATCTTTGCTCGACCCATTATCCATCAGAAGACTCGTATCAATTGATGAGCCTCAGATAAGTATCGATGACTACTTGTCGGACGTGTTCGGAAAGTGCAAACTGACCGACCCATTTTACCAGCTAATGTTTTTCAATCTTAAAGTGTCATTGCCGGATGATATGCTCACGAAGGTGGATCGCATGAGCATGGCGCATTCTCTCGAGGCGAGAGTACCTTTTCTGGATCACCGTCTCGTTGAGCTATCGTACTGCGTAGACAAGAGCATCAAGTTGCCAAATTGGGAGCGAAAGAACTTGCTCAAGCGTACTTTTGGGCCAAAGCTTCCTTTGTCGATAGTAAAGGCACCGAAAATGCCATTTAGCGTTCCACTACGTGAATGGTTTGTGCAGGATCAGTTTGAACGAAGGCTGAAAGATCTAGCTAGCGCTGATTTTGGACTCGATTGTGGAGTTATGCATAATCTTGTGAACGCCAGCAGGAGCGGGCGCGAAGATTATGGCGATTTTATCTGGAGATTGTTCGTGCTTAAACATTGGCATGACAAAAGAGGCTAGGGTGGGTGCGGTCGATCGTCAGGGCGCGTACAACAATCCTGCCTTTATGGGCGCTCCATCTAATCCAGCAGAAGGTCCCCGCCTGTAAAGGCGAGGGGACCTATATAATCATTTTTCCTCGCCGTTTGGCCGATCTTCGCGTGAAGCGTTTTGAGATCGGGCGTGTCCGGTGGCGCCTTCGTCTCACCAATTGCGTCCCTGGCTCGGGCCATCAATTACTGCTTCGGATCGGTGATCTGGGTGGGATGCACATTGAACTGGTCGGCCAATTCGACCAGCGTACTGTCGCCTTTGACCACGGTCGACGCCACCTGCGCCTTGAAGGACGCTCGGTGATTCCATCTCCATCGCTTCATTGCCTCGCTCCTCTGGTTCGCCACCACGCGGTGGCTTCGGTGAGGCCCGGCTCCCAATTATCACGCTGCCCGAATTACCGGATCCCCCTCTGACTTTCCGGAGTCTCCTCGCTCTTGAACTGAAGTTCGAGGAGCTTGGGGTGCAGAAATTATGAGTTCAGTGAACATGAATGATTTCGATGTGAGGATCTCACCTGAGGATCGTGCTGAATTTATCGTGAAACCCAACGAGCCAGTGCTTGTAACTGGGGCGAATGGATTTATTGGTTCGCGCGTTGTTCGTACGCTGCTATTGTATGGATTCAGACGAGTCCGATGTCTGACGAGGCCAACAACAGGTGCCGGATTGCTTGATGAAGTCATGAAGAATTTCAGCGCTGATCGCCTTGAGATTGTAAGGGGAAATTTGCTGTCCCCTGATACGTGTAAAAGGGCAGCAAAAGGAGTTTCTGTCGTATATCACCTTGCAGCCGGTATAGACAAGAGTTTCCCCGGATGTGTCTTGAATTCTGCTGTAACGACGAGGAACCTGCTCGATGCGTTGACGGAAAGGAATTCCCTAAAACGGTTCGTGAATGTCAGCTCGCTTGCTGTGTATTCCAATCAGCATATCCGGCGGGGTGGTTTGTTGGACGAGTCGTGCGAGATAGACTCTGAGTTAATGGAGAGGTTCGACCCTTACGCGTATGGCAAGGCCAAGCAGGATGAGGTGGTCCTAGACTATGCACGAAGAAGGAACCTGTCATATGTGATTGTTCGTCCTGGCCTTACATTCGGTCCAGGAAAGCCCAAAATCCCTGGTAGGGTGGGGATTGATACCTTTGGTGTGTTCCTACATCTCGGATTGTTCAACAGGATGCCCTTTACCTACGTTGATAATTGCGCCGAGGCAATTGTCTTGGCTGGATTAAGAAAAGGAATCGAAGGGGAGGTATTCAATATTGTCGATGACGATCTCCCACAGAGTTGGACGTTTCTCCGTCTCTACAAGAAGCAGGTTCGTCGTTTTCCGTCATTACCCATTCCGTACGCGTTGTTCTACTTCTTCAACTATATATGGAAAAACTACTCGGAGTGGTCAGAGGGCCAATTGCCTCCAGTATTTAACCCGAGAACGTGTGCAGCCTATTTTAAAGGCAACACCTACTCCAACGAAAAGGCGAAGACGTTGCTAGGGTGGCGTCCAAGGGTAAAGATGGCCGAGGGGTTAGACAGATTTTACGCGTACGCTCGAGACGTGGTGAACCGAAAATGATCAAAGTCGGCATCATCGGTTGTGGCAAAGTGGCTGATCAGCACGCAACCCAAATCCAAAGGATCCGAGGCGCGGAAATCGTGGCGGTGTGCGATAGCGAACCATTAATGGCGATTCAGATGTATGAACGAGTTAAGGCCAAGAAATACTTCATGAACGTGAAGGAAATGCTTGAGGGCAGGGGTGTAGAGGTTGTTCATATTACGACACCTCCGCAAAGTCACTTTCAGTTGGGAAAGATGTGTCTACAAGCCGGATGTCACGTATATATTGAAAAGCCGTTTACCTTGAATGCGGCGGAGGCTGAAGAACTAGTAAGCATTGCAACTCAGAAAGGACTCAAGCTGACCGCCGGGCACAACGCTCAATTCACTCATGCCATGGTGCGAATGCGGGAGCTGGTGAGGAAGGGCTACTTGGGTGATAAACCAATTCACATGGAAAGCATCTATTGTTACGATTTGGGTGATATGAGCTATGCCAAGGCTTTCTTGGGCGACAGTGGACACTGGGTCAGGAAGCTTCCGGGATCATTATTGCAAAATATCATCAGCCACGGCATCAGCAAGATAGCGGAATTCATACGGAGCGAGAGGCCTCTGGTAATAGCCCATGGTTTTAGCAGTCCATTCCTCAAAAACATTGGACAAGGGGATATTGTCGATGAAGTGAGGGTAATCATTAAGGATGAGGACTCAACAACTGCCTACTTCACATTCTCTTCGCAAATCCGGCCCGCGCTCCATCAATTGCGATTGTATGGGCCAAAACATTCGTTGATTGTTGACGATGATCATCAAATTGTCATCACGGTGAAGGACCGTGAGTACAAGAGTTTTGCAAGGTATTTTCTCCCACCACTCGACTATGCAAGGCAGTACCTTGGGAATTGGGGTCAAAACGTTAATAAATTTCTGCACAACGATTTCCACCTGCCGTTTGATGCGGGCATGAAAACTTTAATAGCAGGGTTCTATAGTTCGATAGTCAACAATAAACCTTTGCCGCTATCGTATAGGGAAATTATCGTCACAGCAAGGATCATGGACGACATATTCGCACAGATAAAGAACGAACAAGCTCCAAATCGGTCTGTAGCGCCAGAGTACGTATGAACCGCGGGTTACAGTTAGCGATCATCCTAGTCACGGTGATCGCGCTAACCGCAGTTGTAAGCCACGGTATAACCGCATGGCTGAGGATTGAGACGACCCCTAGTGGCTACTGGGTGCTCGGGCAAGGCGAGGGTAGAACTTCCGTGTTTGTGGCAGGGTCTTCTCTCGCAGGGGATGGGCTTTCCTGGGGGCGGATCGCAGACGAACTTAATCTGACAGTTGGTGGGTGGGGGATTGCAGGGTCTTCGCCCGGAGAGTGGGAGCACTTTCAGGATTCGGTGACGGGCGCTAAGCTGATCATCATCGTGGTGTCACCATATGATCTGAATGAATACTTCCTGTCGGATTTCCGAGCCGAGGTGGTCCCTTTTGGGCAAACGCTGAAAGACCTTCGGGAAAGCAACTCTGAATGGTCTTTCTGGAAGCGCGTGCTCAGTATGTACCCGCAGAATTATCTTAGGACACTTTTCCCTTCGGTCGGACGCTCCTTCGGCGTGATTGGAGGGGTTCGTGAGAAGTTCGAAAGGTATGCAAAGTCATTTGTCCCCTTGGAGTCCGAAGCAGGTCCCACATTGTCATTCAATGAAACTGCTTCTACCCCGGAGTTTAAGAGAGCAAAAATCAGCAATTGGTCGCCCAGCATGATGGCTCGACGACTCGTTGGAATGCGTAGCGCCTCTCAAGGCATGCAGGGGTTCAACGGGCCAAAGCGGTTGGCTTTTTCGCGGATGCTGCGACAAGCGCAGGAGCAGAGCAGCGGGGTTGTGGTGATGCTCCCGGTTTCTCCTGCGTATGTCAAGGAGTTTATGACTTTGGAGGTAACGCGTGAATTCGAACAAGCGTTGGTTGACGCCCAACACAGCTTTCCGAATGTGCAGTGGATTCGTCTGGATCAGTTGAATAAGTTGAACTCAAATGAGTACTTCTGGGACCTCGTGCATATGAATCCCTTCGGCCAGCAAATTGCAACAGAGGAATTCCTGCGTCAACTTGTGGCGGTGAAGAGCCGTCAATGATTTTTACGTCCTTCGAATTTGTCGTGTTTTTTGCAGTGGTGATTTCTGTACGAAGCTGTATCCATAGCTTTACGGTAGATAAGTGGTTTCTGCTGCTATCCAGTTACTTCTTCTACATGAGTTGGAGTATTCCCTATGCAGCCTTGATTCTCTTAACCTCGACGGTCGACTTCTTGGTCGGAGTGGGGTTGGGGCGAGTTGAGGACCAGGGAAGACGCAAACTACTATTACTAGTATCCATTGTGGCAAACCTCGGGGTCCTCGGATACTTCAAATATACAAATTTTGTGCTGGATAACATTTGGTTGGGAGTAACTTCGCTTGGCGTTAGGGCATCTCATTGGCACTACGAAATAATACTCCCGGTAGGCATTTCATTTTTTACGTTTCAAAGCATGACATATACAATCGAAACCTACAGACGAAACATTCAGCCCTGTCACAGTCTGCGGGATTTTCTCCTTTTCTCCGCGTTTTTCCCGCAACTTCTAGCCGGACCAATTAATCGAGCCGTCAATTTGCTTCCGCAATTTGGGCGGCACATTCGTTTCGCTGCAATAGATTTTGAAACAGGACTTGCTCAGTTCGCTGTGGGAGCGATCAAGAAACTGGTGATTTCCGACCGAATCGCGCCGCATGTCGATATGATCTTTGCATCGCCAGGCAATTATGACGGATTCACTCTGCTTCAAGGATTATTGGGTTATGCCATCCAGATATACTGTGATTTTTCAGGCTACTCGGACATGGCAATTGGTGCTGCTCGTATGTTGGGCTTCCGATTTATGGAGAACTTTCAGATGCCTTACAGCTCTGTGAATATCACCGAGTTCTGGCGGCGTTGGCACATCTCCCTTTCTACGTGGTTTCGTGATTACTGCTACGTCTCTTTAGGAGGGAATCGCATAGGCATAGGGCGAACTTTTGCAAATTTATTGATTACGATGCTCCTATGCGGATTGTGGCATGGTGCCAGTTGGAATTTTGTGTTCTGGGGAGGCCTTCACGGCGTCTCGCTTGCGATTCATAAGGCATGGAAAGCATGGGCTCCGCTTGCTTCAGTAGAGAATCGTCCGGCTTTCCGGTTTGGGTGGGTGGTGTTCTCGCGTGTGTTGACCCTCGGTGTAGTGCTTGTGGGATGGGTGTTCTTTCGAGCGCAATCCTGGCCGTCTGCCATCGAATACCTCAGCCGGCTTGCGATGTGGAATCTTGACGGTATTCGGTTTGTGTCGCCCTATATATTTCCTGCCCTAGTCGCTGTATTCCTCACACACTTGCTAGTGCATAAGGATCGCAACTGGGCACAAGAGCTTCCTCAAAGGTCGATCATGGCTCGTGTAGCCAGTTATTCTACTCTAGCGATCCTAATCGTTTGTCTTGGCGCCACGGAATCCGTGCCGTTTATTTACTTTCAGTTTTAGTTCAGTAGTTTTTGGGAGCCGTGATGCTATGCCTCCTTCTGTTGCGCTCATACTTTGCATAGCGCTGGTAATAGTATTGCTGCGCATTGAACGCAAACAAAATTCAGCGGTCTCACTCGCTGTTTGGGTACCGACGCTGTGGGTGCTAATCAGTGGGTCAAGGCCAATTGAGAGATGGTTTGAGACCAGGCCGCTAGACACGCTAGGTGGCGAGGGAGGAGGCAGTCCGCTTGACCGATTAGTGCTCGGCATCTTTATTGTTCTCATGCTGTTTATCATTTTCAGGAGAAAGATCGATTGGTCTGGAATATTGAAAGATAATCTTTGGCTTGCCGTCTTGGTCCTATATACGGGTCTCAGCATTTTATGGTCGGATATCCCATTTGTGTCCTTCAAGAGATGGGTGAGATCTGCGGGAGATATTCTCATGGCTTTGGTCGTTCTGAGTGAACGGATGCCATTCCAAGCCCTGGAGAGCGTTCTTCGTCGCTCGGCGTATATACTGATTCCATTTTCCCTTATGCTCATTCATTACTTTCCCTTCTATGGGCGCGCCTATGGCCGTTATAGCGGGATAGAAATGTGGACTGGGGTTACGTTGCACAAGAGCAGTCTCGGACCGTTGTGCGCCATTTCTGCATTGTTTATGATTTGGGCGCTTCTGCGAGAATGGCGAGCAGGAACTCTCTTCAAAATCAGCCCTCAAAACTTAGCCGACGCTTTTGTACTGATCATGACGATCATCATGCTTTGGGGGCCAGGCGTATCCTTCAGCGCGACATCCGTCAGTATAGTAGTTGTCAGTACTGTTGTAATGTTGGTGCTGTATCGCATGCAAGCTCTTGCCAGGTATGTTGGGAGGCAGCTGAAAGCTATCACGGTGGTCTTCGTATCGCTGTACCTACTCCTCTTTGACTCATTGGTGGAAATATCTGCTTCTATATTGGGGCGTGATACAACTTTGACCGGTCGCACAGACATTTGGCGCCCCCTCCTTGATTTTGCGTCCCAAAGCCCCATATTCGGAGTTGGTTACGGAGGATTCTGGGCACCAGGGAATCAGGAGTTGGAAGAACTTTTCAGCCCTCAATTCATTCTGGCTCAATCTCACAATGGTTATCTGGCCGTTTACGTTGAGCTTGGGATCACAGGAATTGTGTTGCTTGCACTGTTTATTCTGGCCTACTGCGGCAAAGTTGGGAGAGAACTAAGTCATGCATCAGAATGGGGGGTTTTTGGAATATGTTTCCTAGTGATGTCGATGCTCTATAACAACACTGAGGCTAGTTTCCTACAGTCAGTCGGCAATCTTTGGCCTATTATGGCTCTTTTGGCGGTCGTGTGTTCGCGGCAATCCTTGGCTACAGACAGAAATCGATTCTGCATGTGACAGGGAGGTATCGTCTTTTGGTGTGGAAATCTGGGATCTCAGTAAGTCTGGACGATGGAAGGCTGTCTCTATTTAGTCGTTCTACTGGATCTCTAGTCACGAGCCGTGGTGCGCTGGGTTATCGGGCCCGGAGCACGGGCGAGTTGACGCAGCAGGGGCCTTACAGATGGCGCTGCGCCGACGGCAACCGAACCCAAGCCTGCTCGATAATTCGGATCGCGGGAAACAGTGTGCAGCCATCGCTTACCAAGAGGCGCTCACAACGGCGGGAATCACCGTCAACATATCGCAGAAGTGGAATTGGTCAGACAACGCCTGCGTGGACAGTTTCTTCGGCATCGTGAAACGGGAACTGATTCATCACCGCCAGTACCGGACGCGGGAAGAGGCCAGACAAGAGATCTTTGAATGCCTCGAAGCGTTCTGTAAGCGACAGCGCCGCCACTTGGCGCTCGGCCATTTTAGTTAAGCGGATAATCGATTAGGTGCATGGTGTCGATAGCTCTGGCTGGGCAGTTACAAAATTCTTAATCCAACGGGAGGTTGAGGAGGAGCTGTATCCGTTCCGCTCCCGCTTCCACTCCGCAACGGATGAGGGTAGGCATACGGCCTGTAGTACAGTGTCCATGAGTTCGTAGACGTACATTTGTAGAATGCTCCATTTTGAATAACGCTGGGATCAACCGTCGGCGTGGGAGTGCTCGCCACCCAGTATCCCACCCCTGTTGTACACGTACCTGTGGGAGCCGTGATCCCACGCCCTATTCCTGCGGTACAGGCCGAGGAGGTGCAGCTCGGGTTATACTTCCACCAATTCACATTTTCCACGGGCGGACAATTCGAGTTGTAGTTATCCGCGGCGGGATAAGGTGTGAGATCGACATTCGATCCGTTGTTCGTGAAGTTCCACCAGTAGGTGTTGTCAGTCTGGATGTAGGGCAGCGGCCAGGTGCTGTCGACGGATTTGTTACAGCCCGCATCGTGGTTGGAGACGTTCGCCCCAGACCCACTCAGCCCGGTCATCACGTTGTTGTGGTATAACCCCCAGCCTCCACGATGAAACAAGGTGCGATAGCCCGCCTTATTCGTGATAGTGTTGCCGTAATATTCGACGACCATCGTGCCGGTCTGTCCACTCGGCCAATTTTGGAAGCCGTGGACATCCCAAATTTCATCTTGGCCGGCTGCGTTTTTCATCGCCCAAGTGTTGTATCGCATTACGACACGCCCGCCCTGCCCACATTCGACCCAGCCAGGAAAGCCATCGGTGGAGCCTGGCGTGGGCCATTGAATCGTATTATCCTCGTAGTAGAGATTGTCGCCGCTCCCGTAGGTCCGGGGAAAAGTGCCGCTGGAATGCTCAATCTTGTTGTCATTTCCAAAACAGCGGAGCAGGATTCGGGGGCGATCGAAGAGATTATTGGCGACCACGCCTCGCACTTGACCAGTCTGATAGATGACCGAACTACTGGACTGCGAGGGGTCTTTGAATCGATTGTCCATGAGCACGAGCTTCTTAAAGGGTTTACTGGAACTCGCCCCCGCACCAGTAACGTGAATTATCTCCGATGAAATATTGTTGCCGTCAAACGTAAAGCCAGATACTTTGATGGTTTCTTCGTTGTTGATCGCCGTGGCGTCGGGGGCGATGGAAATGCCGGTGTTGGCGATGGTGACGGTCAGCCTATCTCGGCCTGGGCCGATGAGGAGCACACCCTTGGTGAGGGACAATGTACTGCCCCAGGTTTCCGCGCCATCCCCGGCAGTGACATTAATGGTATCGCCACGGGAGGCGGAGGACACGCATGAACGGACCGATGCAAGATCCGGCGTGCTCACCCACGTCGGGGTCGAGCCGCTACAGGCGGCCCATGTTGGACCCGCCCAGAGCCCGAAGATTACAGCGAACGTCACATACAGTCGTCGCATGCTCACCTCCCTTTAACCCTGAATCCATTATCAAATATCAAGAATCGTCCCTTAACAACCGAGGTTACACACGATGGAGTCAGTGCCTCGGTTGGGAGAAAATGCTTACGAATTCGGCAAATCGGTGCTCCAGGGCACCGCTCGTCTTGAGAACATAAAGTATATCGTCACTGAGTCTAGCCATGATATCTGCGCGGCCAAGACCATAATGATGTAGATACTTTCGGTCATACGAAATAAGCAATCTGCATGCCTGTCGAGACTAGGAGGTGGATATTTGCAAATGGCGAGTTAACGCATGGAATAATAATGAACTATTTTCATTTTCCCCTTCTGAATAAACCGGTTAACTTATGCGCCTGTGACCCCTGCAGTGTATGCCACATCCTATACACAGACTGTGGCAAATTGCGTGTCAACTACTCGCGTGACTGAATTGTCTTCGTCGGTATGACACGTCTGAGCCTGGAGCCCCTCGCGTAGCTCCTGTGATCGGCTCATGATCCGAGGCTCTGGCCGTCTCAGCTTGGTCATGCGGGATGCCACCGTGGACGGATGCGACGGACAGGACCTTTACAGTTGAAGACCAAGGACGTCATCACCGCACGAGGGGGGTGTCGGGCATCCCGCTCAATGGTGTCCTGCCTTCGATACCTGAGGACACCGGCGAGGCACAACATATTCCACGCACATCAATGACAGGATGCTAGTTCAGCCTTGTCTTGACGAAGATTCGGTTGGAACAGGGGACAAGACTAAACCGCCATGACGAAGGCATACTATCTTCTAAAGCCTGCTATCCCGTGGGCCATTAGAATACGAGCACGACGCCTGATCGCCAATCATCTGCGGAAACAAGTCAGCGGTTCCTGGCCTATTTCATCGCCTGCAGCTCGACCGCCGGAGGGTTGGCCCGGATGGCCGAACGGCAAGCAATTCGCCTTCGTCGTGACACATGACGTCGAGGGAGCGCGTGGGTTGGCGCGCTGCCGGAAGCTGGCCGATCTCGACAAAGCGTTGGGGATTCGCGCAGCGTTCAACTTCGTTCCGGAAGGAGAGTACCGAGTTTCCGACACGTTCCGGGCTTTTCTCGAACACGAAGGCTTTGAAGTCGGTGTCCATGATTTGTATCACGATGGGTCGCTGTATCGTTCACCGCGGCACTTTGAGGCTCAAGCTCCGAAAATCAATCAGTATCTCAAAATGTGGGGGGCATCGGGGTTCCGGTCTGGCTACATGTTTCACAACCTCGATTGGCTTGAAAAACTCGATCTACTCTACGATGCCTCCACATTCGATACCGACCCGTTCGAGCCGCAACCGGATGGAGTCGGGACGATTTTTCCCTTCTGGATTCAACGCAACGGCTCGAGAGGCTATCTCGAACTCCCCTATACGCTTCCGCAGGATTTCACGTTGTTCGTACTCCTGAAAGAAAGGACGATCGACCTATGGACGAAGAAACTTGATTGGATCGCTTTGCACGGCGGCATGGCTTTGGCGATTATCCATCCTGACTACATGTCTTTTGACGGCAAACCGAATTCCTCGGAATATTCCGCCGATCTGTATGAAGGTCTTCTCAAGTACGTCGTTACCCACTACGGGGATACCTGTTGGTACGCCCTGCCCCGCGAGGTGGCGGCGTTCGCTTCGCACTTCGCACCTTCGCTAGTTCACCGCAAACTCGGTTGAGGGCGCCGGCCCAGCGACGAGCGCATCCCGTCCTTCGCAAACGCCCTATTCCTAGGGCGATATCATCTTCTGACGACATGCTCATGGGTTCAGAAAATCTCCTCGCGTTTGTGCTTGGTCTGATGAGGGGCAACAAGTCCTGCTCTTCTGCAGGCATCTATTCTGAAACGGTATATCGAGATCTCGTCCACCGAGAGTGGAAGCGTTCCGAGCGATCGGGTCACCTCTGCCAGATCCTGCTCGTCTCTCGCACAAACGCACAAGGACTAGTCGTGCCATTAGGATCGGAACTTTCCGGGAAGGCGATCTCGCTGTTGGCTATGAGCGTTCGTGACACTGATTACATCGGGTGGTATCGGCACGGCCGGACCATTGGGCTCTTGTTGACGACGGTACGGCCAGGTTCGCCCAGAGATGGGCGCGATAGCGTGAAGCGCCGCCTGGAGGACAGGTTCCGTGGCGGCCTCATGTTGACGAACGGCGACTCCCTTCAGACACATCTGCTCGAGCACGATCGGCTCTCAGCATCAAACGGAACCGACCCTCTCGTTCCGTTTTCTCGGTCCCAAGGACAGGTCCGCTAACCTCTTTCAAGGAGTGTCGTTATGCTAAGCCTCGGTGTGATCGGCTATGGGTATTGGGGTCCGAACGTGGTACGGAATTTTATCGGACATCACGATTGCAAGGTCGTCACGGTTTGCGACAGGTCTCCCGCTGCCTTGACGCGTGCGTTGGCGGCACATCCCGGTGTCGGTGTGACGACTGACCCGGATGCTGTGCTTCTCGCGCCGGACATCGACGCGGTGGCGATCGTGACGCCGGTGTCCTACCACTACGAATTGGCTACCAAAGCGCTTGAGAATGGAAAACATGTATTTGTGGAAAAACCTTTTACCGCAACCTCCGCTGAAGCCGAGGACTTGATCGAACTGGCGGATCGTCGTGGGCTCCAGATCATGGTAGACCATACCTTCCTCTTTACTGGAGCCGTCCGCAAGATCAAGCAACTCATTGATGCGGACACGTTGGGTCGGCTGTACTACTACGATTCGACGCGTGTGAATCTGGGACTCTTTCAGCACGATGTGAACGTGCTCTGGGATCTGGCGCCGCATGACCTGTCGATTATGGATTATTTGATCGGGCTTGAGCCCGAGCTGGTCGTGGCTACCGGCGGTGCCCACGTGAACAATCTCGAAAACATCGCCTACCTCACGGTGTATTTCCCCGACAATGTGCTTGCGCACATCAACGTGAATTGGCTCTCTCCTGTGAAAGTGCGCACGACGCTCGTCGGCGGCCAAAAGCGAATGCTGGTCTGGAATGACCTCGACCTGGCGGAAAAGCTTCGCATCTACGATAAGGGCGCCGACGTCAAGAATGAATCAGGAAAGCATGCGGCCTTGGTCAGCTATAGGACCGGCGATATGTATGCGCCTAAAATCGAAGAGGCCGAAGCGCTGAGGGTGGAAGCACGATATTTCTTGGACTGTGTCATGAATGGGACAAAGCCGATCAACGATGGACTGGCGGGGCTGCGTGTCGTACGCATTCTCGAGGCGGCAGAGCAATCGCTCAACCAGCACAGGGAGATTATGTTGGCTTAGCCCACACTATTCATGAGCGCTTCTAGTACAACCGCCGATATGCCGATGCGATGGGAAGGTTTACGTGACGGGACAATGCCCAATGCTGCTTGACGAGCGGCTCTTCAAACAGTCGGTCACGCGCGAGCGGAAACGTGCAGATCGTTCCGGGCTGACAATGGTGCTGCTCTTGGTCGGCCTTCCAACCATGTCGGGCAAGCAGGCCATGGCTCACGCCGACGTCGTGGCAAAGGCCTTGTCGACGGCCACGTCGGAGTTCGATATTCTCGGTTGGTTTGAGCCATCGTCGATCATCGGCCTGATCGTGCCCGAGATCGCCTCAGCCGACCAGGCCTGCATCTGCGATCGCCTCGAAAGTACGGTCCGGAGTGCGATCAGGCTTCAAGGTCACGAGGAGCTTGCGCAACACCTCTCGATCCGGTTGCGTGTGTACCCGGATCCTGCCACATCAACGGAGGAGCAGGTACCCTCCATGGATCCGCTGCTGTATCCGGAACTCTCAGTGGATCAGTCTGCGGTCCTGAATTTTCGAGTCTTCAAGCGGGGCATGGATATTGTGATCTGTACCCTGTTGTTACTCTTCATGTTCCCAGTGTTAATCCTCCTTGCCGTCCTTATCAAACTGTCCTCACCAGGGCCGGTCCTATTCAGGCAGATACGGATCGGGCATCTGATGAGGCCCTTCACCATGTATAAGTTCCGAACAATGTATGCCACCGCGGATCATCAGGTACACCACGACTATGTGAGCTGGTTCATCACCGCCAGCGACAAGGCGCCGTCGCAAGAGAAGCCGGTCATCTTCAAGCTCACGAATGATACGAGGATCACCCCCATCGGCTGGTTTCTCCGAAGGACGAGTCTGGATGAACTGCCTCAACTCTGGAATGTGCTGATCGGCGACATGTCTCTCGTGGGGCCACGGCCGCCGCTCCCGTACGAACTGCAACGGTATAAGCCATGGCACCGAGGTCGCGTGTTAGAGGCCGTGCCGGGCATGACCGGTCTCTGGCAGGTGGTTGGCCGAAGCCGCACGACGTTCGATGAGATGGTGCGCCTCGACTTACGGTATGCCAGGACGATGTCCCTGTGGTGCGACACCAAAATCCTGCTGGCGACACCGGCTGCAATGATCACCGGCAAGGGGGCCTGTTGAGATGCAGGCGTCTTCGCGGAGACCTCCGACATGACAACGTCACATGTACTCGTCCATGACAAAGCCTCGTTCGGACAATAGCAGAACCGATTTAGGATACACGACCTCCATGGTTGCTCTTCCTGATCTCGGGCTGCCGAGTCACACCTTGCCCTGGCGCCCGGGTCAGCGGAATGTCCTTGCGCTCCTGTTGTTGGTTGGTCTGTGCGCGTGGTTTTGGGCGCCGCTCGTGGCGCTCTCCGTCCTTGCCTGGGACAACGAGCATTTTTCCCATGTGTTGTTGATTCCGGCGCTGACAACCTGTCTGTTGCTTATGAATCGAACCGCCATACTGACTTCCCGCGCATGGACTCCGGCGGTCGGCACATTGGTGATGGCAGGTGGCGGCGTCTGCTACTGGGTCGCCGATGGGCAAGACTGGACGCCCGATCGACTAGCTGTGGCGATTTTAGCCTTTGTGGTGATGTGCTGGGGCCTGTTTCTCTTCAGT
The DNA here is from genome assembly GCA_029194535.1 of Nitrospira sp. Classification (NCBI taxonomy): domain Bacteria; kingdom Pseudomonadati; phylum Nitrospirota; class Nitrospiria; order Nitrospirales; family Nitrospiraceae; genus Nitrospira; species Nitrospira sp. Next base: position 1,681,886 of record JARFXR010000001.1, read on the forward strand.
TTTGGAGCGGGATGCTTTCGAACGGAGTTGTTTGCGCTGGTGATGCTCCTCTTCATGGTTCCCTTTCCCACTATGCTCCTGGATGCGGTTATCGGGTTTCTGCAGCGTAGTTCGGCGGAAGCGACTCAGGTTCTCTTCTGGTTGCTCGGCATCCCTGTGGTCCGGGAGGGGTTCGTGTTCAGTCTGTCGGACTTCACGATCTATGTGGCGGAAGAATGTAGCGGCATCCGATCGGCTCTCTCGTTGTTCATTACCAGTCTGGTCGCGGGCCATCTGTTTCTTAGATGCACCTGGGGAAAAATTGGACTCGTGTCGATGGTTGTTCCCCTGGCGATCGTGAAGAATGCCTTCCGAATCGTCGGCTTGGCGCTGCTGGCGAACTATGTCGACCCCGCCTTTATTACCGACAGCGCGCTTCATCGCAATGGCGGCATTCCCCTCTTTGTCTTGTCGCTCTCAGTACTCTTTTGTGTTGTCTGGCTGCTGCGTAAGTTGGAGCAGCGTGAGCGAACCTGATGCGGAGCGGGGACGCGATGGTCTTGGAACGGGGTCGTGTGTGGACGATAAGCCCTCTTCGGGATAATCGGTGGCCCGAATTCGTCGATAGACATCCGATCTCTTCCGTCTTCCATACGATCGGTTGGCTTGATGCGTTGCGCACTACTTATGGATATGAACCGGTCGCATTTACGACCTCTTCGCCATCTGAGAAGCTGACGAACGCCCTCCTGTTTTGTGTGGCGCGAAGTTGGCTGACCCGCGGCAGATTGGTCTCGCTGCCGTTCACGGACCACTGCGAACCGCTTGTCGAGAACATCGAGCAACTCCGGGTGCTCTGTACTCATATCGAAAGGCTGCGAAAAACACAGCGGTGGAAGTATGTCGAAGTGCGGACCAGCGGCGCCCTCATCGGTGTCGAGGGTGGCCTTAGGGAGTGCAAGGTCTTTCGATGGCATCGGCTCGACCTTCGCTCCAGCCTCGATGCCCTGTATAAGGGATTCCACAAAAGCTGTATTAGGCGGAGAATTCGTCACGCGGAACGCCAAGGACTGAGGTATGAGGATGGCAGGGACGAACGCCTAGTACGCTCATTTTATGATCTCATCGTACTGTCGAGGTCGCGTAAACATCTTCCGCCGCAGCCGTTGGAGTGGTTTCAAAACCTTGCCTCCTGTATGGGAAAGAATGTCTGTATTCGGGTTGCGTTTAAGGGGGAACAGCCCATTGCAGGAATCTTGACCATGAATCACGGGAAAAAGATGTATTACAAGTACGGCGGCTCCGATGCCCGGTTTAACCATCTGGGGGCGACCCCGATGCTTTTGTGGAAAGCCATCCAAGCAGCGAAAATGGCCGGGATAGAAGATCTGGACCTTGGTCGCTCGGAGCTCGACAATCCGGGGTTGATTAGGTTCAAGGAGCGCTGGGGTGCCCACGGCGTGCCTCTTAGCCAGCGGCGTGGTGCTGCCGATGTGGTGTCACCGGGTTTGGAACGTCTGAAACTGCGTCTGGCAACTGCCGTTTGTGCCCGCGTTCCTCGCAAGATGCTGGTCTTGGTGGGTCGGCTCTTGTATCGACATGTCGGCTGAGTGATATGGCCCGGCATAGAGATTATAGAGATTGAGGATGTGAGAGGTGTAGCGTGGCTTCCCTGGTGTGGTTTGTCATAGCCCCGAGTCTTGCCGGAGTGACAGCAGCCGGGATGGCTACGGTCTTGTTTGTCCAGAGGCGAAGATGCGTCTTTAATCGGAGTCTTGCGGGTCTCCTGGCCCTCGCTGCAGTTGCAAACCTTGCTGATGGAATCGGATTAGTAGATGAGGCTCACGCACTGTTCTGGCGAGAAGTTGCCATGGCCGCCGGGCTTCTTCAGCCGGCTGCCGTTCTGTATGCCGGACTTACCTTCCTAACTCCGGTCGGATCAACTAAGGATCTCTCGCCGGTCTGGCGTGCCCGCATAGTCGGGATCGCGGGCGTGGTCATGGCGGTCGTCACCATCACCGGCTTCGTCTTTCAGTGGGAAGTCGCTGACGACGAACCGGGCGCGATGTCTCTGACCTCATGGGGACGTGTCCCATACGTGTTCATCGTCGTTGGGATGGCGTTAGCGTTGGCCCAATTGGAACTGGTCCTGCGAGCCAGCCGTGAGCCGTTCCGCCACAAGCTGAAATTCATCGTGATCGGGATGGGCGGGCTGGCAGGGTATCAAATCTATCAGGCCGGCCAAGTGTTGCTGTTCCCGGTCTGGCAAGCGGAGCATGTGGTGGTGTCCAGTATCGTGACGTTCGTGGCGCTCTGCCTGATCGCTCATGGGCTCTGGCGAAGCCGGCTTGGAGAGGTGCTTGTTCATGCGTATGTGTCCCACCAAGCTCTGGTGGGGTCGGTGACCTTTATCATCATCGGGCTCTACCTCCTGACAATCGGCGCTGTGGGAACCTGGCTGCGGGAAGCGAATCAACCGCTGGGTGTCGGGCTCAGTGTGGTCGTGACATTCACGGCGATCGTCGGGTTGGTGGTTGCCGCGTTCTCCAAGACGGTGCGCGCTGAGATTCGACGGTTCATGACGAGAAATTTCCATCGATCGAAATACGATTACCGCATGCAGTGGCTTCAAACCACCGAGGCGTTTCAAGGGGCGGCCGACAAGAATTCCATCATGGACCGCTTGTTGGATGTGCTGATCACGACTTTCCCGGCCACCGATGTTTCCATCTGGTCGTTTCGCGAGGCTGATCAGCGATTTTGTCGGGTTCGCTCGATGACCGGCAAGATTGAACCGGAGCCGATCGAACTATCTCATCCAATCGTCACAGCACTCACATTGCGGGATAGCGCGGTCTGGGTGGAACCACAAGCGACTGGAACCCGAAACCACTCCCTTGTGCCTACGGATCCTCTCCGGACGTCGGGTGTGGCGCTCTGTTTCCCGATTCGCACGCAGGGGCAAGTCATCGCCTTTATCTCGTTGGGCCCGCAACTGCGCGGCGTGTTGTACGGCACGGACGATGAAGATTTGTTGCGTGGAATAGCTCATCACGTGGGTATGTTGCTCTCTCATGCGACCTTGACGGAGGACCGGCAGGCGTCCGCTGAATTGGAGGCCCTTCACCGGTTCGCCCTGTTCTGTGTGCACGACCTGAAAAATTTGGCAGCGAGGCTGTCGTTGGTCGCCCAGAATGCCGAACGCCATGGCCGGGATCCCGCGTTTCAAGAATCGGCGATGCGGACCGTCAAAGATACCACCTTCAAGATGGCGGCCCTGATGAGCAAACTGTCCCTCAGATCCGTGCAGTCGTCCCAGGCTGCAACGCCTGAACCGGTGGACCTGTCCGCTGTGCTCAATGACATCGTCGCTCCGATGAAACGGGACCCTACCGTGCGGCTGGCGGTCACCGGCGCACCGGTTCCCCCGATCATGGCGGTGCGAGATCAGATTCACCAGCTCTTGCTCAACGTGGTGCTGAACGCGAAACAGGCTATCGGGGGAGATGGTCAGATCTCGGTCGCATTGGCACAGCAGAATGGTTCGGTCATCGTCACGGTTGATGATACGGGAGGCGGGATTCCTCCTGTCATGCTCGAGTCGCTGTTCCGCCCGTCGCAATCCGTCCGCCCCGGTGGGCTTGGAATTGGACTGTACCAATGCAAGCAAATCGTGCAAGCCCACCGGGGGACTATCCAGGTGCGCAGCGAAGCCGGGAAGGGGACCCATGTGCGAATCGAGCTTCCCGCCCATCAATCGGCCGGCGATGGAGCGGAATCTGGCTTGCCTCATCCAGCCATGTCTCTGCCAGCGTGAGACAGGAGAATTCCAAACCATGCCAACACGACCTGCGCTGCTTCTCGTCGACGACGATGCAGCAATTCACGACCAGATGAAATGGGCCCTCGCATCGGACTACGACCTGGTGACGGCATCGGATCGTGCGGCTGCCCTCGCGCAGATTCGCCAGGCCATGCCGCCGCTGGTGCTGCTGGATTTGGGATTGCCCCCCGACGTTGACGGGGCCTCCGAAGGGCTGGCGATTCTGCGTGAGACGATGCGACTGAATCCGGCGGCTAAAGTGATCGTTGTCACAGGCAACAGTGATAGAGCGAAGGCCGTCGCCGCCATCGAAAGCGGTGCGTACGACTTTATTGAAAAGCCGATGCAGCTCGATGTGTTGAAGGTGGTCCTGCAACGTGCGCTCTATCTCTTCAATCTTGAGTGTGAGAACCGTACTCTCAAAGGGCAGGCTGACGGGACTGAATTTGAAGGCCTCGTGGGGAATAGCAAGCCTCTGCGAGATGTACTTGGCATCATCCGCCGCGTTGGGCCGTCTGACGTCCCGGTTCTCATCACCGGGGAGAGCGGGACGGGGAAAGAGCTGGTGGCTCGCGCGATTCACCGACTGAGCGGCCGCAAAGAGGCGCCCTTTGTCGCCATCAACTGCGGCGCAATTCCGGAGACACTGCTGGAGAGCGAACTGTTCGGCTATGAGAAAGGAGCGTTTACCGGAGCTGTCCAGCAACGAAAAGGCCGGATCGAATCTGCGCAGGGAGGCACGCTTTTTCTGGATGAAATCGGGGATATTCCGCTGAATCTGCAGGTCAAGTTGCTCCGGTTCTTGCAAGCGCATGAAATCCAGCGGCTGGGAGGGAAAGACGCAGTCTCGGTCGATGTCAGGGTTCTCGCTGCGACGAACGTTGATCTGCAAGCGGCGATCGACGGCGGTCGATTCAGGGAAGATCTGTATTACAGGCTTTGTGTGGTGTCCATCTCGGTCCCTAGTCTGAAGGCGCGGGGTTCAGATATCACGCTCCTCGCACGAACGTTCTTGAAGAAGTTTGCAGAGGCACAAAACAAAATACTGAAAGGGTTTACACCTGAAGCGATCGAAGCGATGCTTGCGCACAATTGGCCGGGAAATGTCCGAGAGCTGGAGAATAGGATTAGGCGCGCGGTTGTGATGGCGGAAGGGAAATACGTCAGCCCAGCGAATTTGGAATTGAAAGACCTCTCCTCCGTCGATAGGGATTCCACGAGACTCCGAGTGACGCGCGACCTTCGCGAGAAGGAACTGGTGAGATTGTCGCTGGAAAAGGCCGAGGGCAACGTGTCGAAGGCGGCTGTGGAATTGGGGATTAGCCGACCCACACTCTACCAGCTGCTTGCTCGGTATGGGTTAAGGTTACACAGATCTACCGATGGATTAGAAAAAAGATGAGTGTCATGAAGCTCTCGATATGTAAAAGTATTTTACAGTTTTAAAATTCTATAACCAATTGAAAGTACTGCTGTAAATTCTTGCTTCGCCATTCTCCAGTAGCTGAATGTAATGACTCCTTACAGTTTGCAATTTACTCGACCGAAAAGCAGAGGAAAAGTCACAATAGTTTCGATGCTTATATAAATCATTTGGCTAGCACAAGCTATGCATCGTCCAAGGTCAGAGGTCGTGGTATGACGACAGGAGTCAGCCTCAGAGCGTAGGAAGATACGAAGCAGATAGGAAAGGATCGCAAGGGTGAAGAAAACAAGTTGGTTTATCCATTCTGTGCTTTTCGGTGCCATCCTCATCGCTATGGGATTCTCAGAGAATCTTGCGATGGGTCAGGTGACAAGCAACACCAGCATTAGCATTACCACCGAGAGCACTGAGCTTCTTCGTTTTAGACCTAGACCCAGACCCATACCCCCCAGACCTTGTGGCCGGAGATGCGCATCCGTACCTGAACCAGCATCCGTGATCTTGTTGGGTGCTGGATTAGCTGGGCTTGGAATCTGGAGGCGGATTTCACGGAAAGACTAGCCAAACAGTCTGTATAGCAAATGGAATAGAAGGGCCAACCTTCGATAAGGAGGTTGGCCCTTTGCTTTTTTACAAAGAATGCGCGTGGAACCGTCTGCGTCGAATGAATGGCGGAGAGAGGAGATTTGATGTCGTGCTCACCGGCCGTTCGCGCTCCTACAGAGGGGGCCACGTTCCGGCCGGCTCACCATCTCGCCGGCGTCCGCAGGCCTAACGCTCGTTATTCCTCGCGTCGCGGACCCCTCGTAGTCTCCCCACGCGGGGGAACTTTTCCCCCACGTCTCCCTCGGTTCAATTCCCTCCTTCACACTGAAGGTTCGTATCCGTCGCCATCAATCCGATAAGACGATAAAGAGGCGACGGCTCAACCGAAGGTTGGTTTGGCGGAGAGGGAGGGATTTGAACCCTCGGTAGAGGTTTTAGCCCCTACAGCGGTTTAGCAAACCGCCGCCTTCGGCCACTCGGCCACCTCTCCTCCGAGACTGCCGATTGTACGCGGGTTCCCGGTCTGGTCGAGATCGACTCAATGACACGGATTGCCGGCGAGCGAGGCGTGATCATACCTCAGGCGAGTGGGAGGTACAAGCGTCTTGGCCGGTTCGCTGTTCCGGCTCGTCTGTTGCGAAGAATTCCGTCACTCGCCGGCCTGTATTTGCCTCAATCAGGCGGCCGAGCCTCAGTACGTCATGCGACCCAGCGAGGACGCGGGCCCGGCGGGCCGGGATCCTCCCGCCGGCGAGGCTTGTCGGGCCACAGGAATGGCGGAAGCTGAACGGGAATGGACGTCGGATCCGAGTCGTTTGCGGCTGAGGGGAACCGCGTATCGCAGTTCGCTGCCGCCCGGCCGGAGCACGCCGCTGACGGCCAGCATCTGAAGGGCGATCCGCATCTGGCGGCGGCGGGCCAATCGCTGCTTGATCGATCGAACCGGAGTGAGGAACAGGCTCACGGTCATTCCTCCTGGGTGCGGGTGAAAGTCACATCCACAAGATACGTCCAAGATCTTCGTCGATGCCTCTCGGGCGATGGCATTGCGTGCAGCGGGCGAACAACTTTCCCGGCTGCGCGGGGAGATCGCTCCGGAGCACGAGTTGATAGGTGCGGCTTCCGCAACATGGACAGGCCTTGCCTCGCAGTTCCCGTCGTATCGCGCCGATCTTGCCCGGTTGTTTTTGCATGAGCATCCTCCCTGACATTGCCGATGGTGTCGTCACGGCGATGGAGAGATATTGCGGCAGCGCGGGACCGTTGAACATACCTTGGAGGTAGGTGAAGCAGGACTAAAGAAGGGATCGGCGTCCGACGGCTTGATGCAGAAAGAGCAAGGGAGCCATACGGGGCGAAGGCAGGTCCTTCAGGAGGGAGCAAAGACCTCTTGCTGCTTCAGGGTGGGCATACCGAAGCAGGCACCTTCGCCCTCTCCATTTAAGCAACCTGGATTGAGCGGCGGCAAGATAGTAAAAAACCTAGGCAACCTAGCCTTTGGACCCTGGATTCTCTCCGGACTCTCCAGCTAGTCGATGAGGACGGTGAAAAGGAAAGATGTCGGATCATCAATGAGATAGAGGCGAAGCGTCTCCCCCCGATGTTGCTATTCTTCTTGGGCCTCGCTATAAGAGGCCCAACGTTCACCGGGAGGAGCGACTATGAACGGAAACATCCTCATGCTGTGTTCCGTCGGATTGTTGGTATCGACCGGATGCGTCAGTTCGGGAACCCATGATCAGACACTGGCTGAGCTGGATCAAGCGCGCAAGGCTTCGGCAAAAACGACGGCCGACTTCGATGCTTTCAAGAAGGAATCCGACGCGAAGATCTCGGCGCTGGAGGCGGACAAGACGAAGCTATCGGACGAACTGCTTCACTCGCAAAGCGCTGGTTCTCAGCTCAAGCGAGATCTCGATCAAACGAAGGGCAGCCTGGATTCGACCCTGGCCAGCCGGAGCGAGCTTGAAAACGATGTCAGGAAGATCCGCGCAGAAACGACGGGGATGGAGCGGTTGAACGGGGAGCTGCGGAGGGAACGGGATCTGCTGCAGGGCAAGCTCAACGATCTGCAGCATGACCATGACGCGACCAAGCAGGATCTGGAGAACAAGCTGAAGGCCGAGCAGGAGACCGTTGCGTCGCTGCAACGCGACAAAGATATGCTGATCGCACGGGCCACGGGGGCCACCGATGAACTGGCCAAGGCCCAGAAACACATGGGAGAGTTGGAAGTGGACGCCGCGCGCGCCAAGGATCTGGACAAGCAGCTTGCCGATCTGCAGAAGCGCGCAGGCGATCTGGAAGGCCAGGCGAGCCGCGCCAAGGATCTGGATCAACAGCTTGCCGATCTGCAGAAGCGCGCAGGCGATCTGGAAGGCCAGGCGAGCCGTGTCAAGGATCTGGACAAGCAGCTCTCCGATCTGCAAAAGCACGCGGGCGATCTAGAAAGCCAGGCGAGCCGCGCGAAGGATCTGGATCAACAGCTTGCCGACCTGCAGAAGCGTGCAGGTGATTTGGAAGGTCAGGCCGGCCGAGCCAAGGATCTTGAACAACGGTTGTCCGAACGGGATATTGAGGTGGGGCGGCTGACGCAGGGCGGTGAAGCCTTGGCTGCGGAAAAGGATGCGCTGGCCGCGGAAAAGGCAAGACTCGAGAAGGAACGGGTCGCGAAGGAAGCAGAAATTCAGCGGCTGACGAAGACGCAGGAGGATTTGACCAAGTCCCTGCAGGCGCAAATCGACAGGGGCGACATCAAGATCAAACAAGTCCGCGACCGGTTGACCATCAACATGGTCGAAAAAGTGCTGTTCAATTCTGGTCAGGCGCAGGTGAAGCCAGAGGGATTGAAGGTGTTGAAGCAGGTGGCGGACGTGTTGAAGGACGTCCACGATAAGGAGATCAGGATTGAAGGCCATACGGACAACGTCCGGATCGGCGGAAAGCTCAAGGAGAAGTTCCCGACCAATTGGGAGCTGTCCACGGCTCGGGCGACCAACGTCGTCCGCTATTTCATCGAGCAGGGTGGGGTCGGCGCGGAAAACTTCGAGGCCGTCGGTTTTGCGGATACCAGGCCGGTGGCGGACAATGCCGCTGAGGAAGGGCGCACGGAAAACCGTCGGATCGAGATCGTGCTCTTCCCGAAAAACCTGAGCGCGATCGCCGGCGATATCAAACCCTAGTGTTGCGTCCCAGAAGTTCGCTCGTGGTGAGCCCTTCGACTGGCTCAGGACAGGCCTGTCGAACCATGACCCGAACTCCTTGAACGTGGGCGTCCTTCCACCGGCTCAGGGCGAACGGAGTATTAGCGGAACTTACGGGACACTTCACTGGCAGGCTGGTGAAAACATTTTGGGACACACGAAACCCAGACTTGCACAGGATCGAGAATGGAATTGGAACAGCCCGCAAGATGGAGGGGTGACGGAGCGGCCGAACGTGCCGGTCTTGAAAACCGGAGACCTCGCAAGGGGTCCGCGAGTTCAAATCTCGCCCCCTCCGCCAAATATTCCAGCTACGTGGGAGTTCTGAGTCGGAGTTCTTGGTAGTGGCTCAGTTGGCCATCAGAACCACTGAGGTGTGTCATTCCCGCGGAAGCGGAAATCCAGTCAAGGCCGTCTCATCAGTATGAAGTCTTGATCGAGGAGTGGATGCCAGCTGGAGCCTGCCCTCGACACCGATCGAGGGCGGGCATGACGCAAGAGGAAACTGACCCACTACGCCGCTTCTTCCCTGTGGCTCTTCTAACTGAGCCAATTTCTTACGCCCTTCAGTGAAATCCGCTTCACCCACGACAGTGTATCGCCGATAGGCGAATTCTGCCTTCTGCTGTCCTTCCTAAATCCCTGGCGAATTGTCGAAGAGACCTGATGTGAGGATCAGCTGGGAAGACGAGGATCGAACCTAAACGGAACGGCACTGGTCCAGGTTATCTGGGAAAAGTTGGGGTGAGAAGGATTGAGGAGATAATTCCACTCGTGGTCTATCACGACTGATGGAACCTTTAACACGGGGGATTTACCGTTGTGAGCCCACGTCGTGCCGCACTCCTGTAAGGTCACAGGGATCATTGTATCCTTCCAATTACCCGGCAAATCGGAAGGAAAGATCGTTTCTATCGCAAGGCCGTCTGGAATCGTTGCTTGCACGCTGATCAGCGAGTCAGGAAGCATGTCCGAGTCAACATGAACAAGGTATTCGAGGACCGCGAGCGAAAGTGTGCCGGAGGTATAGACGACTCGTGTTCCGGGTCTATTCCAACGTCCTCCATACCGTCTCGCTCCCTCTCCGTCTGGGGCAACATGCTTCTTGAGCGTGAGGCGCCAGACGACCACTTAACCTATGACACCGTGGTCGATACGTCCCAACATCGATTCAACGACTTGGGTGCCTGTGTCGGTATCAAGCAGATCTATTGGAGCAGCGGTGCGTTGTAAAAGGTGATTGGGTCTCGTGAGCCACGCTGAAGCCTTTTCGTCCGTGCCGAAAACCTGAGTGGCGTACGCCAGAATCCTGGCTACTCGTGACAAACGATCCGACTCTTGTGCGTTAAGGCGTTGCTCTTCCTTGCGCCGAGCCATCGTCCTAGCAGGGACGCTCAGGATCTTCATAATGACGTGTGTATCAAGATGATATTTTGCTTGAATCGCTTCGAGCGACTTATAGGGGAGTCCTCTGTGAATAATCGCACGAACCTCTTCCATCGAATGGACTTGACGCTTGAAAATCGTGGTTCCACCTAATGTTCTAAATAGTTCTTCTGCCTGCGTCATGACCCAATCCCTCTGTCAGCATATGGCGTGATTGTATTGCCATATGGCACTGCAGTCAAGGGCTCCTCATCTCTGACAACTTCGCTTTCAGTTGACAGATCCGGGACCTGCGCTACGCTCTGTCAGTATGTTCAGACTCGCGTCCAAAGGTACCGGGGTGAGGAATTGGCGACTATTGGGAAGCGGGGTGGTGTGCCCCCGTTGTGCGTCTCCTGCCTGCTATCGCTCCAGCCGTCAGCACTGGCGGGACTTCTTCCGCCGACTGTTCGGCCTGTTCCCGTGGCGCTGCAAGACCTGTAATCAGCGCTTTTATACCGACCACCGATCGCGAGAGGCCGACGAGGATCTGCCCGCTGCCTGAGCTCCTGCCGGATCATTCTTCACCAAGCAGTTTTCTCATCCAGCGCCGCCATGGTTCACAAGGATGCGGTGATGGTGTGAGAAAAAGCTAAGAGGTGATGCGTTCCAAGCCCCCCATATAGGGTCTCAAAACCGGAGGAATCAGCACCGAGCCGTCCGGCTGCTGGTACTGTTCCATGATGGCGACCACCGTACGGCCGACTGCGAGGCCCGAGCCGTTGAGCGTATGCACGAAGTCGGTTTTGGCGTCCTTCTTTCCGGCGGCGCTCTTGAACCGAATGCCCGCGCGCCTCGCCTGAAACCCTTCGAAGTTGCTGCAGGAGGAAATTTCTCGGAACTGATTCTGTGACGGGAGCCAGACTTCAAGGTCATAGGTCTTGGCGGAGGAGAATCCCATGTCACCGCTGCAGAGCAGCATCACGCGATAATGGAGTCCGAGCTGCTGCAGTACGGTTTCCGCGTGGCCGGTGAGCCGCTCCAACTCCGCAGCGGACTCCTGAGGCATCGTGAAGGCGACAAGCTCCACCTTGTTGAATTGATGCAGACGGATGAGGCCTTTCGTGTCTTTGCCGTACGACCCGGCCTCGCGCCGAAAACAGGGCGTGTAGGCCGTGTACCGGATCGGCAACAGCCCCTCGTTGAGCACTTCGTCCCGGTGCAGATTGGTGAGCGGCACCTCCGCCGTCGGAATCAGAAAATAGTCTTCTTCGGAAAGGCGGAACAGATCTTCTTCAAACTTGGGTAGTTGTCCGGTGCCGGTCATCGCCGACCGGTTGACCATGAAGGGAGGGAGTACCTCGCGATAGTCGTGTTGGGTCGTGTGCAAGTCGAGCATGAAGTTGATCAATGCCCGCTCCAGCCTGGCTCCCGCTCCCGTGAGGACGGCGAACCGTGCGCCGGCGATCTTGGCCGCGCGCTCGAAATCGAGTATGCCGAGCGCTTCGCCGAGTTCCCAGTGACTGTGCGGGCGAGCGGCGAATGAGGGAGGCGAGCCTATCCGGCGGACCTCGACGTTGTCCGCCGCGTCCTTGCCCGCCGGCACAGTGGAATGGGGAAGGTTGGGAATACGCAGGGCCAAGTCGCTCAATGCGTCCTCGACCTGTCGCAAATCCGTTTCGCCCCGGCTGATCCGTTCGCCGACGGCCTTCATGGACGCGATGGCTGCGTCTACCGGCTGCTTGGCTCGTTTGAGTTGCGCAACCTCGTCGGAGCCTTTCTTGAGCTCATGACGGAGCTGTTCCACGTCGATGGTGAGAGTCCGTCGCTCGTCGATGAGTTTTTTGAGGCTGTCCCATTGGACGTCGGCCCCTCGCGCGCCGAGCTGTACGCGGATATCGTCGAGTTGATCGCGAAGGAGACGTAGATCGTGCATGGAATGGAGGAGTCCCGCGGTCGAGAGGAATCTAGCATCGAGGTCGATGGGAGTCAATCAACGCATCCCCAACGTACCCGTGCAACGCGTCTGTTTGGTCGGTGCGTGCCATGTCCGTCGTGGTCCGCTCAGGTTGACAGCACATGCCGCGGAAGGCGACGATAGCGCATGCGCGCCATGTCCAATCCTCCCAATCCGTTCGAATCCCGGCATCGGGAATATCTCGAGCCCGCGCCTCCCAGCCGGCTTCAAATGTACGACGATGCCACCAGAGAGATTCTCAGCCGAAACGACAGCCCGGACCTGTCGTTTCGGTGGAGCCTCAATCCGTATCGGGGTTGTTTCCATGCCTGCGCCTACTGCTATGCGCGGCCGACTCACGAGTATTGGGGCTTCGGCGCCGGGACCGATTTCGAATCCAAGATCGTCATCAAACGGGATGCGCCGCGTCTGCTTCGACGGACGTTCGACAAACGATCCTGGAGCGGGGAGGTGATCGTCTTTTCCGGGAACACCGACTGCTATCAGCCGGCGGAAGCGTCGTTCGAACTGACCCGGGCCTGTCTGGAGGTCTGCGCGGAATATCGGAATCCCGTCGGCATCATTACGAAAGGCATTCTGGTGCTCCGCGATCTGGACGTGCTCGAACGGCTGCGGCGTGACGCTTGGGTGCGGGTCTATTTCAGCATCCCGTTCGCGGACGATGCTGTAGCCCGCCAGATGGAGCCGCACGCGCCGTCCAGCCGCAAGCGATTCGAGGCCATGGCTGCGCTGAGGGACGCCGGCATCTCCACGGGTATCTCGGTGTCTCCGATTATTCCGGGCCTGAACGACCAAGACATTCCGGAGTTGCTCGCGCGGGCCGGAGCGGCTGGGGCTACGGAGGCGATGTTGACGCTGCTGCGTTTGTCGGGGCCGGTCGAGGAGGTGTTCCTCCAAAGAATCGGCGAGGCTTTTCCGGATCGCAGGGCGAAGATCGTGCGCCGTATTCAGGAGGTTCGTGCGGGGGCGATGACCGACGGCGCATATTTCAGCCGTCACCGCGGCACGGGGACCTACTGGAGCATGGTGGAACAATTGTTCGCGGTGGCCAAGCGGAAGGCGGGATTCTCCTCGCTCGACCATGAGACCGTGCCGCAGACGTTTCGTCGCCCCGAGGGGGCGCAAGCTGTGTTATTTTAGTTCGTCGCGTTCATCAATAAGGAGCCGGTATGAAGCACAACGAATCCTTTCTGCGATTGGTGGAGAGCGCGCGCCGCCGGGTGAAAGAATGCACGGTGGCCGAGGCCAAGGGACGGCTGGACCGTGGTGAGGTGGCGCACTTCATCGACGTGCGGGAAGACAACGAATTTCGGCAGACGCATGCGAAAGGGGCCCGCCATCTCGGCAAAGGCATCATCGAGCGCGACATCGAATCGGTTGTGCCGGACAAGGGCGCCTCGATCATTCTCTATTGCGGCGGAGGGTTCCGCTCGATACTGGCCGCGGACGCCCTTGCGCAGATGGGCTATTCGAACGTGATCTCGATGGACGGCGGGATCAAGGCTTGGAAGGAAGCGGGCTATCCGATGGCGCCGTAACGGGACCTCCGAACCGGCGGTCCCGCCACGCGCCGCCGAGAATTACTTGGGGTTGACCCGGTCGAATTCCTTGATCACCTGCTCGGTGATGTCGATCGTGTCCTTGTTGTAGATCACGATCTTGACGGTTTGCTCGCTGCCCTTATCGACGATCAGGGAGAAGCCGCCCTTCTCCGCGACCGTTTGGGTCGCGGCGGCGATCTTCTTCATGTATTCTTCAACGAGCTGCTTCTGCTTGCCCTGCAGTTCCTGATTAAATTCCTGCGCGCGCTTCTGGTAATCCTGAATCTTGCTTCGGAACTGCGCTTCTTTTTCCTTCTTTTCCGCCTCGCTGAGCTTCGAGGCCGATTCCTTCAGCGTCTTTTCCGTGTTCCGCAATTCCTCTTCGTCGCGAGACAGCAATTTCTGGCGCGTCGACACGTATTCCTTGAGCCCATCCAGCGCGCGCCGGCCCGCCTTGGATTTCTCCAGCACGCTCTGGGGATCGATGACGCCCATCTTGAACGCTTCGGCCGCCTGCGCGGGTGGCGAGGCAAGACAGAGCAGAGCCGCGGCACAGAACGACAGCATCGACTGCCGCGCGAGAGTGGTCGGTCTATACATAGGGAGAACTCCTTGATGGTGAGAAGTCGGTGACGAATTCAACTGGCGAGAATAGCGGGGCCGCCGGACGCTGTCAAGGGAGCGACGGGCTAGACGAAATAGCGGCTGGTGTCGAATTTGTACTCGGTATTGTCGACCAGTCGCAGGATGCGGTTCGGGTAGGCGCCGGTGTTGTCCTGAAGGTTCAAATCCAGGTCCGGACCGTCCTCTTTGAGGTTGCCCTGGGCATCGGCGATGACTTTAACGAGCGGCCGCTCGGCGTTGGCCTTGTCCGCGGGCGGTTTCATGACCACGGCCAACTCGTCGGACTCCAGCATCACCAGACTGCCGATCGGGATGATGCCCACGCAGTTGACGAACAGTTTCAGCAGGACCGGATCGAACGATTGCCCGCTCTTGTTGAACATGAACTTCAAGACGTTCGCCGGCGACATCGGCTCTCGTCGATAAACCCGCGAGGACGTCATCGCGTCGTAACAGTCGGCGATCGTGACGATGCGGCTGGAGAGACTTTGCGTCCAGGGCACCGCCAGTTTCGGGTAACCGGAAAAATCGAAGTTCATGTGATGTTCGAACGACGTCGAAGCCATGCGGGCCGGGACGTTGCCTAGGCCTCGCAGCTGAATGAGCGTCAGCACGCCCTCCGTGGGGTGCGTCCGCATGATGTCCCACTCTTCCTTGGTGAATTCACCGGGTTTGTTCAGCACGTCGAGCGAGATCGCGCATTTGCCGACGTCGTGAAAGAGGGCGGCCATGCCGAGATCGGCCAGTTCGGCTTTCGGATACCCCGCACGGTTGCCCAGGGCCATGGAGAGCAGGGCCACGTTGACGGAGTGGTTGTGGGTATATTGGTCGTGGCAGCGAAGATTGGTGAGGCCGAGCAGGGTCGATTCGTCGTGCATCATGAGGTCGACGATGTTCTGGATCGCCCGCTTGGCTTGCTTGAAGTTGAGCGTTCCCCCGTCGCGCGCAGATTGCGACAGGTGTCCCAGCGCCCCCCCCGCTTTCCCGTATGCCGATTTGGCGTTGGCTTTGCGCTGCTCCTTCTGTTCAGCTTCCGAGGGGGCGGCCCCGGTCGTACCGGCATCTTCCTTGAGGACAAGCTCGCGAGGGTCCTCGATCTCGATGCTCGCGATGCCGAGCTGCTTGAGTTCCTGCCGAAAGTCCTCGACGGTCTTGGCCGCCGGATCGAGCGTGACGAACAAATGGGCGAATTCTCTGAGATCCTTGGAGGTGACCGAAGCGGTGAACGTAAATCCGCCGATCCTCCATTTGTTCATCGCGTCGATGACGCTGGCGACCACCGTCATCTGCTGGGCGTTGACTTTGAGGTGGCTGTCACCCAGAAACAAGAAGTCGTTTTGGAGCCGGAGCGTCACGGGTTGATCGTGCGTCAACGTGTGGACGATCGTCAGCATCGCCTCGACCGGCTTGTCCAGCGCCGAGTTCGTGCGGCCGTGAATGCGGGAGGTCTTGATCAACGTGTTCAGTTGGGTGATGAGCTGGAAGCCCAGCATCACCATCTGCTGGTCGAGGATGTCCCCGGCTTCCGATCCCTGCGCGATCTTGTGCGAGAGAGATTTCTCGTGGGTCAGGAACGGCTGCAGTTGATCGTTCGAGGCTTGCGCGTCGGCAGGTCTGGGATCGCTCACGACGGAATGCTCCTCACGAGGCGGCCGCCATCGGCGGTTTGCCGCGGTGCTTGTTGATGTGGGCCAGCGCCATGGTGCAGGCCTGCCGCACGGTGGTGGCCCCCTTCTTCTGACCGAGTTCCAAGGCGGCGACGGCGGCCGGGGTGCCGAGTTTGCCCATGGCCTCCGCGGCCAAGAGCGCCAGTTCCTCCTTTTTCTTCCGATTCGCGAAATGCCATTCCGTGAAGAGCTGTGACCAATGAGGGATCGCTTCGTCGCCGCACGTGGCGCGGATCGCGTGGTAGATGAGCCGGCGTTCGCTCAACGCACGCTCCATGAACTCCTCGGAGGACACAATCGGAGACCAGAGCGAAAACGGAGCCGTGTATTGACCCGACATGAGGAGCTTGAAGGCGGTCACTCGGACGCTTTCATCGGCGTCCGTGGCAAAGGTCACCAGTTTTGCGCCGTTTCCGTTCGGACGGAATACGCTCATGGCTCTGATGACTTCCTTGCGTACCTGCGGGTCGGGGTATCGCACCAGCTTATCGATCGATTCGATGAAACGCGGATTGTTCAGCTTGATGAGGATCGTGATCAGGTTTCGCACGTAGCCGGGCCGGCGGTCTGAGAGGCCGCGCAGCAGCGGCTCAGGATGGTTCTTGGCGAGCGTCAGCAAGACTTCGGCGACGATGGCCTGGTGGGCCTGCGATTCCAGCGCCGCCATCAACCCGCAGATTCCCTGGACGGCATCCGGCTTCATCAGGAGCAGGATCGTCGACAAACCTTCAGTATCGGCTCCCGTCGTCCTGTTCAAATACGATTCGATCGCCTTCAGTCGTTCCGGCTGGCCCAGCCCGCTGAAGAGGGCCGCCAGCTGAGCCTTATGCTCCTCGCTGAGGTCCGGCCGGACCGCCCCGGTTTCGTGAAGCACGCCCAAGACGTTCTCCAGGATGGTCCACCTTCCCTGCCCCAGCAGGGAGTCCACGACGTTGCCCCAGAGCCCGATGAGTTTTGTCAGCAATGCCGGGGATTTTTCCGAAGCCATGATGGCGGTGGCCATGTCCAGGACATAGAGCGTGGCGTCCCGCTTCGTTTCCGCGTCGATTTCCTTGGCCAACGCCGCGAGTTCCTCATCGGTGACTTCGTAACCGATGAGGTTGGACTTGAAGAGCCTCCTGCCGGTTTCGGCGCCGGCCGTCGCGCCGCCGGTCGCCGGGCTCGACTCCCGCGACGTGGTGCGGGCTCGTTCCCGGTCCAGCAACTCCCGCAACGTGGACTCGGACGACATGCCCGTGTCGAGAACCAGAAAGCCTTCGTGGCCGCCGGACGCCTTGGCCACCTCTTCCGCCGTCACCAGCGTGACCGTGGAGAGATTCTGGGACCACAGGCGTGTGACGATGTCGTCGTCCTCTGCCCCCGGTTCGTCGCCTCCCCAGAGGGAATCGAGAAAGTAGCTGAGTTCCTCCTGGGTCAGGCCTTGCAAGAGCGCGACTTCACGAACGCCGTCCGCATACAGTTTGAAGGCCATGCTCTCGCCGCCGCTGTCGGATTCCGGCTGGTAGACGATCTGGTCCCGGCACAGCAACGCCGAGCGTTGGACGAGGAAGGTCAGCTTGGCGTAACTGGAGAGGTGCGCGGAAATTTCTTCAAACAATTGTTGGGAAAATTTTTGGGCGACAGGATTGCTCGCCCCGTAGGTTCGGTTCGATTTGGCGGTCTTGTCCAGGAGTTTGAGAACGCGTTTGAGGGAGCCGATTTCGGGATCGTCCGAGGCCTTGGAGGCCATGGCCGCCGCCATCATTTCTTGCGCTCTTTGGAGATCGGACATATTCAGTACACCTATCCGTCATCCAGGCATTCGTCAAGAAAATCACTGTTCTTTTCCCGAGATTGCGCCGTGATCCGTCCGAGGTTGCGGTCGGGTTTGAGGAGCGGTAGACTCCGCCGGCGGAGGTCGGCATGGTGCGGCACATCATCTGCTTCGGAGATAGTCTGACGGCCGGCTTTCAATCGCCGACTCCCTCCCATCCGACCGGACGAGACACGCCGTACGGAGATTTTCTCCAGGAATGGCTGGGCGCGTCGAGTCTGGTCCGCGTGAGCGGTCACTGCGGAGAACTGACCAGCGAAATGGCCATGCGGTTTCGGCAAGATGTCCTGTCGCACCGTCCGGACTATGTGGTGATCCTCGGCGGCACCAACGACCTCGGGTGGAACGCCCAGCCGTCGGACATCATGGAGAACCTGCTCAAGATGTACGAACTTTCGCGCGCCGAGCGGGTGATTCCGGTGCCGGTCACGGTGCCGTCGATTCGGATCGCGGACGAGGGAGGCGCGCCGGCCGCCGCCTGGATCGAAGACCATCTGCAGCGGCGCCGGCAGCTGAACGAGTTGATCCGCGCGTATGCCGAGTCCAAAAAGCTCGCCGCGGTCGATCTGTTCGCCGCCACCGCGGAGCCCGAAACGGGACGGCTCGCGGCTCCCTACTCGAACGACGGGCTCCATCTGACGACGGCGGGATATCGACGGTTCGCGGAACTGCTGTTCGATCAGATCTTCGAGCCGGTCTGTCCGGGCGCGCCGGGGCGCGGAGCATGATCGACGAGGTCACGGATCGAACGTTCGATCACCTGGTAGAAGGCTCGCCGGTGCCCGTGCTGGTGGAGTTCTGGAAACCCGGCTGCGGAGGCTGTCGGGCCCTGCTGTGCCGGCTCGTCGAAGTCCAGGCTGAAACGGCGGGAAGGCTGCTCGTCGTCAAGATAAACGTGGAGGAGAACTACCAGATTCCGGCCGAGTTGGAGATCTCGTCGCTTCCGGCGCTGGCACTCTATCGCGGGGGTCGATTCGATCGATTTATCGGAGGGATCGGCACGAAGGAGGAAATTCTGAAGCAAGTGCTGAGTGCTGGGTACTGAGTGAAGCGTCTAGGCTGTCCGCCGGAACTCAGCACTCAGCACTGAGGACTCCGGCTCAAAGCGTGCGCCAGAGTCGTCCGTCTTCCTGGATCAGTCGGTCCGCTTCGACCGGTCCCCAGGTACCGGCCTGGTACTCCGGGAGCCAACGGGACCCTTGCTGTTGCCAACCCTCTAAGATGGTGGTGATCCAAGCCCAGGACGCTTCGACCGCATCGCGCCGCATGAACCGCGAGGCATCCCCCGTCATGACGTCGAGCAGTAACCGTTCGTAGGCTTCCGGCGAGGCTTGCCCGAACACTTCGCCGTACCGAAAGTCCATTTCTACGGGAAGGGTCTGCGCTCTTGTGCCCGGCACCCGTGAGACGATGCGGAGCGACAACCCTTCCTCCGGTTGAATCCGAAGCGCCAACACGTTCGGCGGCTGGGGGTGCCGCGCGTTGGCGTTGAACAGGATTTGAGGGATTTCCTTGAACTGGACCGCGACCTCGCTGGCCCGCAAGGGAAGCGCCTTGCCGGTCCGTAGATAAAACGGCACGCCGGACCAGCGCCAATTCTCGACAAAGCACTTGATGGCGACATAGGTTTCCGTCGTGCTGTTCGGATCGACCCCGTTCTCGCGGCGATAGCCCGGCACCGGCCGGCTGTGAATCGTTCCAGGCGCATACTGCGCGCGGACCGTGCAGCGCTCAAGGTCCTTGCCGACGATCGGGCGCAGGCAGCGGAGCACCTCCATCTTGGCGTTCCGGACCACGTCCGGATCGAGCGAGTACGGGGGTTCCATCGCGACCAAACAGAGCAGTTGCAGAATGTGGTTCTGCACCATGTCGCGCAAGGCTCCGGCTTCCTCATAGTAGGTGGCCCGAGAGCCGACTCCCTCCGTCTCACTGACCGTGATCTGCACATGGTCGATGTACTTGTGGTTCCAGATCGGCTCGAAAATGCTGTTGGCGAACCGCACGACCATGAGATTCTGCACGGTCTCCTTGCCGAGGTAGTGGTCGATCCGGAAGATCTGGGATTCGTCGAACACGCGGCCGGTCACGGCGTTGATCTCTTTGGCCGAGTTAAGGTCGCGACCCACCGGCTTCTCCACGATGATGCGGGAGTAGGGAGAGGACGGAGATGGAGGAGTGGCCAGCCCGGCTTGATCGAGCCCTTCGCAGACCGGCGTGAACGAACTGGGGGGGATGCTCAGGTAGAAGATGCGGTTTCCCGGCAGGCCGAACGTCTTTTCAAGTTCCTCGGCGCGCCGCTTCAGCTCGGTGAAAGTGTTGGGCGCTTCGTTCTCTCCGGCCAGATAGAAAAGGTGTTCGGCGAATGCCGCCCACTTCGCTTCGTCCAGGGCCTGCCGCGAAAATTTCGCGACTCCCTCCCGCAGCGATGCTCGGTATTCCTCGTCCGACATGGTCCGGCGGCCGAGCCCCAACACCGCAAACTTGGCCGGCAGCAGCCCGTCGAGGAGCAGATTGTACAAGGCCGGAATCAGCCGCCGCCGAGCCAGGTCTCCCGATCCGCCGAAGATGATCAGCGTGCAGGGGTCGGCGGGCGGCAGACTTTCCGGGTCCGGCTTGACGTCGAGTTTCTTGGCGACGGGTGGCATGGCGGGAATCACTTACCGTTTGACCGCGTGTCCGCCGAATGCGTTGCGCAGGGCCGCCAGCATCTTCTCGGCAAACGAGTCTTCCTGGCGGGATCGAAACCGGGTGAAGAGCGCGGCGGTCAGCGTCGGAACCGGCACCGCCTTTTCGACCGCATCCGCGATCATCCATCGCCCTTCGCCCGAATCCTGCACGAAGCCCTTGAGGTGTTCCAACTTGGGGTCTTCCTTGAGGGCTCCGGCGGCCAGCTCCAACAGCCAGGATCGGACGACGCTCCCTTGCATCCACAGGTCGGCAATGCGGGCCAGGTCCAGACGATAGTCGCTCTTCGACATCAGTTCGAACCCCTCGGCGTACCCCTGCATCATGCTGTACTCGATGCCGTTGTGCACCATTTTCACGTAATGGCCTGCGCCCGGGGCGCCCATGTGCGCCCATCCGTTCTCGGGGGCGAGCGTCGTGAAGATGGGCGCGAGGCGCTTGACCGCCGGTTCTTCTCCTCCCACCATCAAGCAGTATCCCACCTTTAGGCCCCACACACCGCCGCTGGTTCCGGCATCCACGTAGGCGATCCTCTTGCGCTTGAGTTCGTCGGCTCGGCGGACGTCGTCATGGAAGTGCGTATTGCCGCCGTCGATGATGGTGTCACCCGGTTTCAGGAGCGTTCCGAGCGTCTGGACCGTCTCCTCAGTCGCCGTCCCGGACGGCACCATGCACCAGACCGCTCTCGGCGCGTTCAATTGGGCGGCGAGGTCGGCGAGTGAGGCGGTGCCGATGCAGCCCTGCGCGGCGGCCTGGCCGACCAGATCGGCCGAACGATCATAAACGACCACCCGGTGTTGATCGCGGCGGAGACGGGTCACCATGTTCATCCCCATCTTGCCGAGTCCGATGAATCCCAGCTCCATGATCCTCTCCTTGTCGTGCCCGGGAGCGGTCGTCGAAGATCCGCTGCCCTGTCTGCCGCGCGGAGGTCCGCGTGGCTCGGTTAGTCGATTCTGGCGGGGTTCGGCACCTCCCGGAACAGCAGATCCGCCAAGTCGCGGCCGAAATTCAACCGCTCCGGAAGAGTGCTCGCGGTCAGAAATCGTCCGACCAACTCGCCCAAGGCTTGGTCGCGGGACGCGATGAAGCGCACCAGGTCGGCGGGGGCGGTCAACCACAGGCCCTTCAGACGGAAAAAGGCGTTCGTGCAGTCGTCGAAGAACATCATCATGAGATAGTTGGCCGTCGTCGGCTTGTCCGCCAGATCCTGAGCCTTGCCCAGCCAGTGCAGGCATTGCGCTTTCAGGCGAATCTGCTCGTTGACGCTGGCGGGGGGCGGTCCCTGGCGGAATCGCTGGTTCGCCCGCTCGATCAACTTGGCGCCGATCGCGTCATGGTCGAACAAGATCCGCCCCTTGCGCAGCAGGGGCGGTAGACGGGGCGAATAGGACAGTTCGTCTTCCAGCTCGCGATGCCCGTGATACCGGATGTCCGCCAACCGAGCCGCAACCCGCACGATCTCGTGCGCGTCGGCCTGGCCCTTCACCAGCGCGATCAGGTCGATGTCGCTGTGCGCGGTGACGGAGCGCCGAGCGCCGGAGCCGACCAGGATGACGCTGACCAGATCGCCTCCTCGGCGTCCCTTTGCGTGACGCAGCGCCAGTTGCACGAGTTCTTCGAAGCCCGGCTCGTTGACCGCCTCCGGCTGCTCGGGCGGTTCCGGAACAGCCAGGAGTTCAGCTTGCAACTCTTCACGGCTCGGCAGCGCCTTGGTTTGGTCGATGTCCATCACGTACGGGCCTCGCTTACTTTATGATCGCTGGGCTTGGAGAATTCGCGCTTCGAGCGACGCAAGCCAAAGCTCAAACGGCTCGTCCGCGTCGACCACGATCTCCAGCTTTCCGTTCGCCAGGCGCCGTACGAGACCGGGCTGTTCAGGGGAGAGAGGAATTTCCACCCATTCGCGATTCAACCCGAGACGGTCGGTCAATTCGAGAATTCGGCTGATTTGGGCGAATGAAACGGCCTGCAACGGCGACATGCGTCCTTTCGTCACGCATTCTAGTTTTGGATGGCGGCACTGTCAATGCGCGGCGGTCATCCGAGGACCCGAGCGAAGATGTCGGCCGCGTGGTCGATCGCCTCCGTCGGGACGTCGAGATGGGTGACGGCGCGGAAACTCGTTCCGCCGATTGCGTTGATCAACACGCCTTCCTGCTTGAGGGCTGCGACAAGCGCGGCGGGCTCGAGCCGGTGACCCGCGACCTCGAAGATGATGATATTCGTCTCGACGTGCTGCGGGCTGATCGCGACGGTGGGGATCTGCTGCAGCCGTCTGGCGAGACGTTTGGCGTTGTCGTGATCCGTCTTCAACCGCGCGACATGGTGCTCCAGCGCATAGAGTCCGGCCGCCGCGAGCACGCCCGCTTGACGCATGGCGCCTCCGTACATTCTCCTGAATCGGCGGGCTCGGTCCATGAGGGCGAGGTCGTTGCTTGCGAGCAACGAGCCGGCCGGCGCGCCCAACCCCTTCGATAGGCAGACCGAGACGGTTTCGAAATGCTGGGCGTAGGATGCGGCCGGGAGCGTGGTCGCCGTCACCGCGTTGAACAACCGCGCTCCGTCCAGGTGCATCGGGATACGGCGGTCGGCGGCGACGGCTCTGATTCGTTCGATCGTCGAGAGCGGATAGATCGTGCCGCCGCCGCTGTTGTGCGTGTTTTCGATGCAGATCAACGCGGTCCGCACGGTGTGGGGATCGGTCGGCCTGATCGCCGCTTCGACTTGTTCGGCGCCCATGAGGCCGCGTTCTCCGGGGATGCAGTGCAGCTGCACGCCCGAGAGCGCGGCGGCCGCGCCTTGTTCATACCGTACGATGTGCGCCTTGCTCTCCGCGATGACTTCCTGGCCCGGCTGCGTGTGCACGCGGATGGCCAACTGGTTGGCCATGGTGCCGGAGGGAACGAAGAGGGCCGCCTTTTTCCCGAGCAGGGCCGCGACGGTGTCCTGAAGTTTGTTGACGCTCGGGTCTTCCCCGTAGACGTCGTCGCCGACGTCGGCCTGCGCCATAGCCTTTCGCATGGCTGGGGTCGGTTTCGTCACCGTGTCGCTGCGAAGGTCGATCACCGTCATCCCCGAGTGCATACCACAGCGGGAGGCGGGAGAAAAGTCCCGGGCCGGCGGGCTTCCGGGGATTTTCCGCTTGCACCCATCAAGCGTGCCCGTCAGGATGCCGCCCTGTGACGCGCGTGCGCTCGACCATTCTAGCCGTGACCGGGGCGGAGCCCGACGAGGTCGTGCCGGTGGCCTGGTCGTTTCTCTATTTTTTCTGCCTGCTGTGCGGCTACTACATTCTCCGTCCGGTGCGGGACGAGATGGCCATCGAAGGCGGCGTGCAGCATCTTCCCTGGATGATGACCGCCACCTTTGTCGCCCTGCTGACGGTGACGCCGCTGTTCGGTTATCTCTCGGCCCGCGTGCCGCGCCATCAGCTGCTCCTGAGCGTCTATACGTTTTTCGGCGCCAATCTCGTCGGATTTTTTCTGCTCATGGCGAGCCACACGGCGCCGGCCTGGGTGGCGCGCATGTTCTTCGTCTGGCTGTCCGTCTTCAACCTGTTCGTCGTGTCGGTATTTTGGAGCTTCATGGCCGATCTCTTCACGCCCGCCCAGGGGGCTCGGCTGTTCGCGGTGATCGCCGCCGGAGGAAGCACGGGCGCCATCTGCGGACCGATCCTGGCGGCGACCGTCACGTACGTGGCGCCCATTCCGTGGCTGATGCTGGTGTCGACGGGATTTCTCGCCGCCTGCGGGCTCTGTATCCACCGCCTGCACGAATGGGCTTTTGCTCGGCCGGAGGCCGAGGACGCGCGAGCCGGACATCCGCTTGGAGGCGGTATGTGGGAGGGAGTCCGGCTCGTCGTCTCGTCACGCTATTTGTTGGGGATCTGTCTTTATCTGTTTTGCCTCACGACGACGGCGACCTTCCTGTACCTGGAACAGGCGCGGTTGGTCAGCGAGCAGATCCCGTCGTCCGAGAGCCGGACCAGACTCTTTGCGACGATCGATCTCTCGGTCAACGCCATCACGTTCCTGACGCAACTCTTCATCACCGGCCAGCTGATCGGGCGATTGGGATTGGCCGCAGCGTTGGTCGCTCTGCCCCTGGCCAGCGCCGCGGGATTTGCGCTGATCGGGACGGCGCCGCTTCTGGTGCTCTATGCGCTCTTTACGGTCGTCCGCCGCGTGGGGGAATATGCCGTCTCGAAACCGGCCCGCGAGGTGCTCTTTACCGTCGTAACCCGAGAAGAAAAGTACAAAGCGAAGAACTTCATCGACACGGCGGTCTCCCGCGGCGGGGACGCCGTCACCGGATGGGTGGTGAACGGAGTGAAGGCGCTCGGGATCTCGGCCGCGCAGATCTCGTGGATGCTGGTTCCGATCGCCTGCTGCTGGGCCTGGTTGGGATGGTCGCTCGCGCGACAGGAAGAACGCAGACGGCAGGTCGGAATTGTCAAGGAAGGGACGATCGGGTGATGGTTTACTGTCCGAAAAATCGCGTGCTATAGTTCGGCGGCGCGCGGTGAGATTTTAGGATACGAAGGAGGTCAAATGCCTGAAGTTCCAGTTAAGATTTATGTCGATAAGCTATTGAAAGAAATTAGAAAGCTTTCGTCTCCCGTGGCCTTACTGGCGGGGCCGATCAAAGATCGGGCTCTTCGAGCCATGGCCGAGCGAATCGAGGCGGATGCGGACGCGATCCTTGCCGCCAACGATCAGGACGTCGATGCGTTGGGGAAATCTTTTGAAGGCGAGTCGAACAAAGATCGCCTCAAGGCGGCGGTCGCACGGGTGCGTATCCAGGCCGACGACATCAAGGAGATGGTGGAGCGACTCCGGAGGATCGCGGATGGCCCCGATCCCGTCGGAGCGGTGACCGCTCGGTGGGAACAGCCGGACGGGCTCCAAGTATCCCGCGTACGCGTTCCCATCGGGGTGATCGGCGTGATTTCGGAACGGAAGCCGCTGGTGACCGTCGAATCCATCGCGCTCTGTCTCAAGGCCGGCAACCCCTGCATTTTCCGCGGAGCGCCGGAGTGGGCCCTGACGCATCAGGTCATCGGTAAAGCGTTGCGGGAAGCGGCGGAGCAGCAAGGCGTGCCGGCCGGCGCGTGGGTGCTGGTCGAGCGCCAGGAGAAAGAGGTGGCGGTCGAACTGATCCGGGCGGGCAAGCATCTCGATGCGATCATTCCGCGAGGCGGCCCGGGCCTGCGCAAGGCGGTGCTCGAGGGAGCCAGAATGCCGATACTGTGTCACGACGGGGGCTTGAACCATCTGTACGTCGATGCCGACACCGACATTCCGATGGCGCAGAACATCGTCGTCAATTCCAAGGCGCAGCTGGCCGGCGCGCCGAATGCCCTCGATACATTGCTCGTGCAGCAGGTGGTGGGCCGGCAATTTTTAGCGGCGCTCATCAACCGGTTGCTTGATGAGTTCAAGATCGAAGTCCGGGGCTGCCCGAAGACGATCGCGCTGATGGGACAGATGGCCATGAGCGGACACACGTCCATCAAGCCGGCCGCGGAGGAAGACTGGACGACGCAGTTCGAACGGCCTCTGCTGGCCGTGAAGATGGTGACCGGCTTGGATGAAGCTCTGCAGCACATCGCCCAGCACGGCCCGGTTCTGACCGCCGTCATCGCCACCACCAATTACGTGTCCGCAATGAGATTTACGCGGGAGGTCGACGCGGCCTCGGTGATGGTCAATGCCTCGTCGCGGCTGAACGCCGGCGACGGCTTCGGTCTTGGCGCGGACATCGGTCTCAGTGCATCGCGGCTCCATGCGAAGGGACCGATCGGACTTGATCAGTTGACCTGTGAAAAGTATGTGGCATTCGGCAGCGGTCAGTTGCGCCTGCCTCACCCGGTGCCTGAAACCTATTTTGACGCCATCATGCTCAAACGGCCTTAAGCCTCATGAAGCGTGGGACGTGAAGCGCAGCTCGTAAAGGTACATCGTGCCCAGTGCGTCGAAAGACGAGATGCGAGTGATGCTTCACGAGCACTTAGCCTTCTGGGGACTCAAGCGATTCGACTCCGACGACGCCTATTTCGAGTGGCAGCGCCGATCCCTCTCGATGCAGGAGCTGAGTCTCCTCCATCGCCACGTCGAGCAGAAGCGGCAGGGAACCTCCGCCGACGAAATCGCCTTTTACGACGCCACGGCCGATCCGCGCATACTCCCGGTGCTCTATAGCCAACGATACGAGTATTATCTGGCGGTCGGAGCGTTGACTGCGGAGCGCATCGGTCTGGCGACGTCGGTGCTCGACTTCGGTTGCGGGACCGGTGTGCTGACGACGTTTTATGCCAGACAATTTCCCCACGTGTCCTTTCTCGGGGTCGACCGGTCACCCGAGTCGCTGCGTCGGGCCGAAGAACAGGCGGTCGCGCTCGGCCTGCAGAATATTCGGTTTGAGTGTCTGGACATCGTGGATCGCCGCACGTCCATGACGGTCGATCTTGTCGTGGCGACCCATGCCCTGTTGCAGGCGGAGCAGGACCCCGGCCTGCCGAGCCACGATTGGCGGACGTTTGAACGGGATCGAGACAGGGGCGGTCAGCGGGGGTTCGAGGAGCGTACCGGTGTAGGCCCTCGACTCGACGCGCTCTGCTCGGTCCTGACGGCGCAGGGCCGCATGGTGGTGTTTGAGAAGACACGTCAGTTGTCCCGTCGCGTGCCGTTTCAACGGGCCTTGGCGGCGCGAGGCTTGATCCAGATCGAGTCTCCCCGGCCCATCCGGTACAGCCTCGTGGAGGAGATTGCCCAGGACGGGCCGTTCTACACATTACAGAAGAACGGGGACGGGGCGGTCGAGTGGGACGAGGCGCCCGAGCCGGATGAAGGAGCGCCGTTCGACCCGGCCGTCGAACCGCCCGCGACCGGCGGTGAGGCGCCGCTATACGAAAACCACTATCCGTCGGCCCAATCGGCCTGGGAGGGGCTGAGTGGCCGCGTCGTCGTCAAGGAACGGACCCTGTCCGAACCCGACGGCCGGCAACTGCATGCGGAGTATGGACGGTGCGATGCGGGTCAGTATCTGTATTGCGCCAACACATTCGACCGGCGTCAGTTGGTGATCGTCGAACCGGCGCGCGGCGCAATGCTGGAGACGTACTATCAGGAGATCGTCGGCGGATGATCGCGCGCGTCAAGACCCGGTTCATTCCTGGCGGCACGCAGCGGGCTAGTCTCCGGTGCGGCGGCACGAGCTACGGCTCCGGCTGCTTGCCCGATGGTTTGAGGAATGGCGCGATGGTGTCGATCGGAATCGGAAAGATCGTCGTCGAGTTCTTTTCGGCCGCGATCTCGACGAGCGTCTGAAGGTACCGGAGCTGCAGCGCCGCGGGGTTTCTGCTGATCACGTCGGCGGCATCGGCCAGCCGCCGTGACGCTTCAAATTCCCCTTCGGCGTGGATGATTTTCGCGCGCCGTTCGCGCTCGGCCTCCGCTTGGCGGGCGATCGCCCGTTGCATTTCCTGCGGCAAGTCCACATTCTTGACCTCCACGGCCGTGACTTTCACGCCCCAGGGCTCGGTCTGTTGATCGATGATGCGCTGGAGATCGGCGTTGATCTGCTCGCGCTTCGCCAGCAGGTCGTCGAGTTGGCTCTGTCCCAGCACGCTTCGGAGCGTCGTCTGAGACATCATGGACGTGGCTTGGAGATAGTCTTCGACCTGGATGATGGCCCGCTCCTGATCCACCACCCGGAAGTAAATGACGGCATTGACCTTCACGGTCACGTTGTCGCGTGTGATCACGTCCTGGGGCGGGACGTCCATGGCTACGATTCGCAAGCTGACGCGGACCAGCTTGTCGATGAACGGGAGAATTATGATGACGCCGGGGCCGTTACCGCCGACCAGGCCCCGGGCGAGACGCCCCCATCGGAAAATAACGGCCCGTTCGTATTCCCGCAGGACGTTGAATCCCATCAGGACGAGAACGGCGCCCAGGATCAGGATCGCAAATGGACTGAACGGCATGGTCACGCCTCTTTTCTCGTGGAGCAGGGTTTGACGCGAAGGCGCAGACCTTCAACGCCGGTGATTTCGGCTTCTTCGCCGGGTTGAAGCGGCTGCTCGCTGACCGCGTCCCAGAGTTCGCCCTGTACCGCCACATGTCCGTGCGGAGCCAGCGCCGTTCTGGCGGTAGCGACGAGGCCGATCATGCCTTCTGGGCCGGTGGCGTGAGGCCGGCGCATGGCCTGGACGCCCATACCGACGATCAGGAGCGAAAAGATGGCCACCAGCGTGACGACCGGAAGAATGACCGACCAGGAGATCTGTAGAAACTCCGCGTCGGTCTTGATCAGCATCACCGACCCCAGCAGGAGAGAGATGACGCCGCCGATGGCGAGCAAGCCGTAACTGGTGACGGTGGCTTCCAGGATAAAGAAGACGATCCCCAGCAGGAACAGGAGAACACCGGCATAGTTTACCGGCAGCGACTGCAGGGCGTAAAACGCCATGACGAGACTGATCGCGCCGACGATGCCGGGGAGAATCGCTCCAGGATTGTACAGTTCGGCCATGAGTCCGACCGTGCCGATGGTCATGAGCAGGTAGGCGATATTGGGATCGCTGAGGGCTTTCAGAAATTCGAGGCGCAGCCCCATCGGGAATTCGCGCATCTCGACTCCGGCAGTGCGCACCACGGTCCGTCCGGTCTGGAGCTGGATGGCGCGGCCATCGAGTTGCTTGAGCAGGGAGGGCAGGTCGTCGGCGATCAGGTCGATAACCTTCAGTTTCAAGGCCTCGCGCTCCGTGACGGACAGGCTCTTCCGGACGGCGTCTTCCGCCCAGACGACGTTGCGCTTGCGCTGTTCGGCGATCGATTTGATGTAGGCCACGGAGTCGTTCTCTATCTTGGCTTTCATCGCGTCGCCCAGCTCGCCTCCTCCGACCGCCACGGGATGGGCCGCCCCGATGTTGGTGCCGGGAGCCATGGCCGCCACGTGCGCGGCCATCGCGATGAAGACTCCGGCCGAGGCGGCCCTAGCGCTGGACGGCGCGACATATACGACGACGGGGATCGCGGCCCCGGTAATGTCCTTGATGACGAGGCGCATCGACGTGTCGAGCCCACCCGGCGTGTTGAGACGAATGATCAGGGCCCGCGCTCCGGTCTCCAGGGCCGACGCGAGGGCATCGTGCACGAATTCGGCTGCGACCGGGTTGATGACGCCGTCGTAGGTTGCCACCAGCACGGAGGGCCCGGGCGGCGCGGCTGTCGCCACGCCGGACGGCACGGCGAGACAGACCGGCAGAGCGAGAATCGGGAGAAGCGGCGGCAGCCTGGACCGATGACCCAACATCTTCATCGGGCATCTCCACCTTGACCGAAGAGGCGGCAGATAAGCGACGGACCCGGCACTCGCAGAATACGAGCCGCCTGAAACTCTGTCAAGAAAGGGACTGCGCCGTCTTGGCTTTACGCCGAGATCCGGCGATAATGCCGGATCGATGAGCGCAACGCCGCCATGATATCGGCACACCGGAGAATCTGGCGAAGCCCTTACGCGATGGGGGCAGGGTGTAGCCGCAACTACTTCTGTTTCGGGGTCCATTCCCGAGCCAGCCGCTGTGCTTCGGCGATCTGGGCGGGCGTCATCTGCCTGGTGAGCGCGTCACGACGCTCGAGCGCCCGCTTCTCACCGTGCGCCGCCGACAGGTTGTACCACATATGCGCCTGGATGAAGTCTTGGGGTACGCCGCGGCCTTGCTCGTACATCAGGCCGAGCTTGGCGAAGGCCAGCGCATCCCCCTGCGCCGCCGCCCGGCGGAACCAGGAGAGGGCCATCTGTTCGCTTTCAGGCGCCCCGTTGCCCTGGAAGTACAGAGTGCCGAGGTTGACCTGTGCGCCTGGATGACCTTGCTCCGCGGCCTTATCGAACCATTGCTTCGCCCGACTGTAGTCCTGAGGCACGCCGCGGCCTTCACTATACAGCGTCCCCAACCGATTCTGAGCCTCGGGGTTGCCCTGCTCCGCCGCCTTGCGTAGGTCGGAGATCGAGACCGCGGACTCTTCATAGGGGAGCACGGACTTGGGGCGATCGGTCGGTGAATCCTCGGTGACGCAGGAGGTCAGCAGACAGCACAGCAGCCACAACAGGTACGGAGAATAGAATGATTTTGGCATGGGACAATCTCACCAAATCCTTCACCGAGCACTCTCGCGAGTGATCCTGTTCAGGGTGAACGAGTCAAAACGGTAAAGCGTAATCCTACTCAGCTTGACGCGGGAAGTTCAAGCCGCGAGCTCGATGGACCGGTCTCTCCGATCCATGAAGCGTAGCAGCGAAGCGGCGCGGCCCTGCGCAGAGTGCGAATGGCCTTCCGGCAACCGGCGCATCGGGATGTTGCGGCGGTCATTCTGCCGACTGGTTGCGATCCTGACCATGCCCGACCCGAGCGAAGTCGATGAAGCCCCGCTCGACATCCGTGTGCAGCAGTTCCACGGCGAGCGTGTCTCCCACATCGAGCCCTCCGAGTCGCGACACCAATTTCCCTTCCACCGGCGGATCGAGGAGGCGCACCCACGTGCCCTTGCTCGAGGCGCCGGTCACGATGGCGTCGAAGCGCCGGCCGATCTGCGATTCGAGCAACAGCGCCGCGGCCGATTTTCGGAGCTGCCGCTCGACCTTTTCGGCGTCGTCTTCTTTCCTGGTGCAGTGATCCGCCAGAAATTGAAGTTCGTCCGGACGATAGGGAAGGGACGCCTGCGCCAGGGCTGCTTTGATGAGCCGTTGGGTGATGAGGTCGGGAAAGCGGCGGTTGGGCGCGGTGGAGTGGGTATAGTCCTTCACCGCAAGACCGAAGTGTTCGGATGCTCCGTTCTGCTGGCGGTCGAGCACATATTCCCCGCGGCCGATGAGCTTGACGATCGCGAGAGAGAGATCGGGAAACCTCAGGGGATCGGCTTCCCGGCGCTTGACCAAGAAGCTCTCCAGCGCACGTGCATCCGGCTGGGCGGGCAGCGGCTCGTTCCAGCGGCCCGCGACCTCTACAATACGCTGCCAGCGTTCGGGCGACCGGAGCACACGCCGGAACGACGGCATGCCTTCGGCTTTCAGGAAGGTCACGGTCGCCTGGTTGGCCGCGATCATGAAATCTTCGATCAGGTCCCTGGCCCTATTCTTTCGCTCCACCAAGACGTTGGAGAGCCGCTCGCCATCGAAGACGGCCTTCGGCTCGAGCGTTTCAAGACTGAGCGCGCCTTCCTGATGACGTCTGGCCTTGAGCCGGCGCGCGACGCGGTCTTGCAGCCGCAACTGCGCCTCCAGGCCTTCGACCTCCTTGACGGCGCCGGGTACGGGTCCGTCGCCCTCCAGCCAGGCGCCGACGGCGCCGTAGGCCAGCTTCGCCTGGTTGCGCACCATGCCGCGGTAGATCCGGGAGCCCAGCACCTCGCCGTCCTCCCCCACGCTCATCTCCACGATGATCGCCAGACGGTCCTGGTGCTCATTAAGTGAAGTGAGATCGGTCGAGAGCTTGTCGGGCAGCATGGGGAAGACACCCCCCGAGGT
Organism: Nitrospira sp.; assembly: GCA_029194535.1. Lineage (NCBI taxonomy): Bacteria > Pseudomonadati > Nitrospirota > Nitrospiria > Nitrospirales > Nitrospiraceae > Nitrospira > Nitrospira sp. Next base: position 1,714,071 of record JARFXR010000001.1, read on the forward strand.
GTAGACCGAGGTCGTGTTGTGCAGGGCATGGGCGTCCAGGCTCGAATCCTTCGCGACCAGAGCGTCCACGTCCGCGATCGCCACACGGATCGCGATGACGCCGTCGGGTGCGGGCTCGGCTACCGTGAGTTGATCGAGATCCCGGGAGTCGTCGTTGTCGATCGAGGCCCATGGCCAGTGGGTCAGATCGCGTACCCCCGGATCTCCCTTGCGGTCCGCCGGGGCGGAGATTCGTGACAATTCCGCCAGGGCCGGGGAAGAGAAATCGGGGTAGAAATCCCGCTCGATCATGGCGCGCCTGGCGATGCCGCGAAGATCGGACCGGTGAGTGCCCATCAGTGTCCTCCAGAAGGTGTGGCATTCTATAACACGAATCGAGGAGGCGCCGCAGCCTCTGCGGTCCCTTGCGTTCGGCCTGGGGAAACTGATAGTACTATTCAAGTTTCCATAGTATCCGAGCCGCATGCAGACCCGCAAACCGATCACGCATCTGCCGTCCGAGACCGACGCGACGCAGCGAGTCGTGGCGACCGCCCGCCGTCATTTTCTGAGCCAGGGGTTCCGCCGCGTCACGATGGATGAATTGGCGGATGAATTGGGGATGAGCAAGAAGACCCTCTACGGCCTGTTCCCCAGCAAGACAGCGCTCGTCGAGGCGGTGATTCTGGAGAAGTTTCGGTGTGTGGAAGCCGATCTGCGCCGAATTACGGCCGCCGGCCGGGGCGACGTGCTCGGCGCATTGCGCCGTCTGCTCGCCGCGGTGCAGACCCATACCCAGGAGATCCAGGCGCCCTTCGTGCGTGACATCCAACGCGACGCTCCCCATTTGTTCGAGGTGATCGAGCGGAAGCGCCGGGGGCTCATCCGGCGGTACTTCGGCAAACTGCTGAGCCGGGGGCGGAGAGCCCGAGTCATCCGGCGGGATATTCCGATACACCTGGCCATGGAAATTCTGCTCGGGGCCGTTCGTGCCGTCATGAATCCACCCAAGCTGATCGAGCTGGGTCTGACGCCCGAACAGGGATACCGCGCGATCATGTCGGTGATCTTCGAGGGACTGATCGCCGGCACGGCACGGAGGACGTCATGAAAGCCATACGGTCCGCCGCCGTGACCGGTGTTCGAGCCGCCGGCACGCTCGCCGCGCTGATCGGGGTGTGGACGGGGCTGCCGGCCTGCACGCCGCCCGACCGGACGCTGGTGCAGGGGTATGTCGAGGGCGAATTCGTCTATGTGGCTTCGCCCTATGCGGGTGCGCTGGAATCGTTGATGGTGCAGCGCGGGCAGGAGGTCAAGGAGGGTGAGCCGCTTTTTCGTCTGAACGGGGAGCCGGAGCAGGCGGCGCGGGAAGAAGCGGAGCGGCGACTGTCGCAAGCCAGGGCGACCTTGGAGGATGTGAAGAAGGGGAAACGTCCCTCGGAAATCCAGGTCATCAAAGCCCAGCTCAAGCAGGCCCGCATCGCGGTCCGGTTGTCGGAGCGGGAATTCACCAGGCAGGCCGCCTTGAGTCGGGTGCCGGGCGCCACGTCGGAGATCGAACTCGATCGGACTCGGGCGACGAGGGATCAGGACCGCCATCGCGTGTCCGAACTCGAAGCGGAGCTGGACACCGCGCAGGCCGGCTCCCGAACCGACCAGATCGCGGCGGCGGAAGCGGAAGTGCGCGCGCGCGAAGCGGCCCTGACAAAGGCCGCCTGGGAATTGTCGCAGAAGCAGCAGCAGGCTCCCAAGGCGGGCCTGGTCTTCGAGATACTGTATCGAGAAGGAGAATGGGTCGCGGCGGGACGTCCCGTCGTCGCGCTCCTGCCGCCGCAAAACGTCAAGGTGCGGGCCTTCGTGTCGCAGGATCTGGCCGGCACGGTGCAACCGGGACAGTCCGTGCGCGTATCCGTCGACGGGATCGCAGAGTCGTTTGTCGGCACGGTGAACTATATCTCACCGAAGGCGGAATTTACTCCCCCGGTGATCTACAGCCGGGAAAGCCGCTCCAAGCTCGTCTTCATGGTCGAAGCGCGGTTCGATCCGTCGGTTGCGGCAAAGCTGCATCCGGGACAGCCGGTGGACGTCCGGATCGGAGGCGATCGATGACGCAGGACGCGCCGGCCATCGACGTGCAGAACATGACCAAGCGTTTCGGCGACCGGACCGTGGTCGATCGGATCGGGTTGCAGGTCCGCAAGGGCGAGATCTGCGGCTTCCTCGGTCCCAACGGCAGCGGCAAAACCACGTTTATCCGCATGCTGTGCGGGCTCTTGCGCGCCGACGACGGCCGCGGCACCTGTTTGGGGTACGACGTCATTCGGGAGAGCCGGGCCATCAAGCGGCATGTCGGCTACATGACCCAACGGTTCAGTTTCTACGAAGATCTGAGCATCGCGGAGAACCTGGATTTCGTGGCGCGCATGTTCGCCGTGCCGGATCGGCGGAGCGCCGTCCGCCTCAGTCTCGAGCGGCTGGGCTTGCTCGAGCGCCGGCGGCAGCTGGCCGGGGAGCTGTCGGGAGGGTGGAAGCAGCGGCTCGCGCTGGCCGCCTGTTTGATCCACCGACCGAAGCTCCTCCTCCTAGACGAACCGACAGCCGGAGTGGACCCCAAGGCGCGGCGCGAGTTCTGGGAGCAGGTCCACGATCTGGCGGCCGACGGCCTGACCTGCCTGATTACGACCCACTATATGGACGAGGCGGAACGGTGCCACCGGTTGGCCTACATCGCCTACGGCAAGCTGCTGACCCATGGAACCGTGCAGGAGGTGATCGACCATGCCGGCCTCACGACCTGGCTCGTGGCGGGCCCCGACCTGCACCGGCTAGCCGCCACGCTCCGCACGCGGCCCGGTGTCACACAGGCGGTCGCGTTCGGCAACCGCCTGCATGTGAGCGGCGACGATGACGCGGCGCTTTCCGAGGCCATCGCGCCGTTCAAGACGACGGACTACGATTGGCGTCGGATCGGGCCCGGGCTCGAAGACGTCTTCATCCACCTGATGGGCGGGTCCCAGGACAATTTTTCATCATGACAACACGGAACGTGTTTTCACCCGCACGATTTTGGGCCATGGTGGTGAAAGAGTTCGTCCAGATGCGTCGGGACCGGCTGACGTTCGGCATGATGATCGGAATCCCGCTGATCCAGCTGATCCTCTTTGGGCTGGCGATCAACGCCGATCCCAAGCACCTCCCGACGGCGGTACTGTTGGCCGATCGGGGGCCGCAGGGTCGCAGCCTGCTTGAAGCGATTCGCCACAGCAACTATTTCGAATTTGTCCGAGAGCTGCGGACTGAAACCGAGGCTCGCGCGGCGATCGCGCGCGGGGAGGTCCAGTTCGTGGTCTCGATTCCGGAAAACTTTACCCGCGATCTATGGCGCGGCGACCGGCCGGCCATCCTGGTCGAAGCCGACGCGACGGATCCCGCCGCCACCGGCAACGCGATCGGTTCGTTGCGGATGCTCGTGAATTCGGCCTTCCAGCACGATTTCAAGGGGCCGCTCGGATTTCTGGCGCGGCAGGAGGATCCGGTGGAGCTGCGCGTGCATGCCCAGTACAATCCCGAGGCCGTCACGCACTACAACATCGTGCCGGGCCTCATGGGTGTGGTGCTGACCATGACGATGGTCGTCATCACGGGGCTGGCCATCACGCGGGAACGCGAGCGCGGCACGATGGAGAACCTCCTCTCCATGCCCACGCGGCCGTTCGAGGTCATGATCGGAAAGCTCATTCCCTACATTCTCGTCGGCTACGTTCAGCTGGGGCTGATTCTGCTGGCCGCTCGCTTTCTGTTCGGGGTGCCGATGGAAGGCAATCTCGTGCTGCTGCTCGCCGCGGCGCTGGTCTTCATCGCCGCCAATCTGGCGGTCGGTATTACCTTTTCTACGATCGCGCAGAATCAGCTTCAGGCGATGCAGATGTCGTTCTTTTTCTTTCTGCCGTCCCTGCTGTTGTCGGGATTCATGTTCCCCTTCCGCGGCATGCCTGCCTGGGCGCAGGCCATCGGCGAAGTCTTCCCGCTGACACATTTTCTGCGGATCGTCCGGGGCATCCTGCTCAAAGGCAACGGGGTCGAGGAGGTCTTGTTACAGCTCTGGCAAGTCGCCCTGTTCGCCGCGGTGGCACTGACCATCGGGGTCACGCGCTTCAAGCAAACTCTCGACTGAGCGGGTGGGTTCCGTCAGCCCAAGGCCGCCCAGATCTTTTGGGCGTTCTCGCCGGTGAAGGTCATGTCGTCCTGCGCACTGGAGCTGCGCTCGAAATAGAGATGCAGCAAGCCGCCGCCGTAATGGGCTTCGCGCACGAGATCCAGATTGATCGCCACCTCTCCGGCCCGTTCCTCATCCTTCACCTTGACGAATCGCATGCAGGTCTCCTTTTTTTGGCGATGAGTCGGCCCGGTGCGACGGCAGGCTCGGTCAAGTGAGCCGTTGATCCGGGCACCGTACGGTAGGCGGAGAAGAGACGTGAGTCAAGCCGGAGAAGCCGACTGCCATCACATACGGCCGGCTTTCATGTTGGCGGGCACGGCAATGTCAATCTTCGCCGGCAGCGGCACCCGGCGTTTGCTCATCATGTCGACGAAGGTGTCCAAGTCGATGGCTAAATTGAGCCGCAGATTGAACCGCTTTTCTTCTCCGATGGTCGACGCCACGCGGCCGGTATAGTCGTGCCCCGGATACAGCACCGTCTCGTCCGGCAGAGTGAACAGCTTGGTATGGACAGATTCGAAGAGTCTCTTTGACGAGCCGCCCTGGAGATCCGTCCGGCCGTTTCCCCGAATGAACACCGTATCCCCGGTGAACACCGCGCCTGGCAGGAGATAGCTGGTGCAGCTGTCGGTGTGTCCGGGGGTCGCCAGGGCTCTGATCGAGGTGGCTCCGAACGTGAGATCCTTCCCGTCGTAGAGAAAGCGGTCCGCTCCCGTGACCACGCCTTCGGCGGCCCCTCCGTAGACGATCGGCGCGCCGGTTCGATCCTTGATGGCCGAGGCTCCGGTGATATGGTCGGCGTGGATGTGGGTTTCCACCGCGTAAGCCAGGGTCAGGTCCAACTCCTTCAGCAGCAACAGATCCCGGTCGACGTTTTCCAGCACCGAATCGATGATGACCGCCAGCCGCGACGCCCCGTCGGCCACGATGTACGTGCGGCTCTCCGCCCGGTCGTCGACGTTCTGGACGTCGTTCACGTCCAGCAACGTCGTGACGGTATAGGTGGCTCGCTCGGTCACGGTGTGAGTCCTCCGGGTAGGCGGTGTGCGGCGGTTCGCCCTCGCTCGGCAAAAACGCGGCTATTCTACTGGCTCGCGCTGGACGAGTCCATGGTCTCGTCGCGAAGGCCTAGCCAGCATTATTCACGACGACTTCTACTGCAACCGCCGATACGCCGCTGCGACAAGCTGACATGCGGTTGTGCGGCATGCCAGCGGGCGGGCTCGCCCCTCGCGGCCTCGACATACTGTTTCAAGTATGCCTCTTCAAGTATGCCTCGACCTCTCGGCGCTCCGCGCGCCCGTCTCGCATGGCGTCTTGGCGGTTTCGTCACGAACTCTCGTGAATAATGCGGGCTAGTGTGGTGTCCCGTAAGGTCCGAAAATATCCGTTCGCCCTGAGCCGGTCGAAGGGCGCCCACGTTCAATGAGTTTCGTTCATGGTTCGACAGGCCTGTCCTGAGCCAGTCGAAGGGCTCACCACGAACGACCTTCTGGGGCGCAACACGAGGCGCAAGCGGTCGAACCGGGCGACGTTCAGATCGTCGCATCGAAGCGTAATTGGTCAGTATCCGCTCGCGTCATGCTCGCCCTCGATCGGTGTCGAGGGCAGGCTCCAGCGGGCATCCACTGCTCGATCATGACTCACTGCTGAGGAGCAGGTCTTGACGGGATTCCCGCTTCCGCGGGAATGACACGCTTCAGGTATGAAGAATCCAGGATTCCGCAGCTGGATTTGGCCTGTGGTGTTGGAAGGGCGATGCGTGCTCCAGTCTGGATATCAGACGATCAGCCCCTGATCGCGTGGTCATGTCGATGATCACGTTGTCATTTCGAACGGAGTGAGAAATCCTTGATTTGCTCGCAAGTTCCCTCGAAAGACTCGTGACAAGGGTCGAAATGACATTCGAGATGAATCTTTGTTTTGCTACTGCGGAATCCGGGTTTATGTGCGTGAGCAGGCTGCTGTCAAGAGAATCAGACTCCCGGATAAGACGCCGGCGCGTTTTGCCCGTACAGTGTGCTCTAGCATTGAAGCGGCGAAGCACGTGACGCGTCGCTGCATGAATCACTCTCATATCAAAGGAGGGCATCATGTCTACCGGCATCATGGTTTCTGAAACGGATCGTCTCAAGGCTCGACTCAAAACGATGTGGATGGCCGGAGATTACGACCGGTTCTCACGCTACATGGAGAGCGGCGCCCGGGAGTTTTACGAGAGGCTCGGTTTGGCGCCCGGATGCCGGGTGCTCGACGTGGGATGCGGATCCGGCCAGGTGGCCCTGATTGCCGCAAAGGACGGGCTGGGGGTCACCGGAGTCGATATCGCGAGCAACCTGATCGCGCGGGCGCGCGCACGAGCACAGGCGGAAGGACTTGAGGTGCGCTTCGAGCAAGGCGACGCCGAGTCGCTGTCGTTCGAAGACGGAAGCTTTGACGCGGTGGTGAGTCTGATCGGCGCGATGTTCGCGCCGCGTCCCGAGGTGGTTGCGGGGGAGCTGCTGCGGGTCTGTGTACCGGGGGGCACCATCGCGATGGGCAATTGGACGCCGCAAGGGTTCGTCGGGCAGATGTTCAAGACGATTTCGAAGTTCATTGCACCATCCGGAATGCCCTCACCGTTGCTGTGGGGCGAAGAAGCCGTGGTCCAGGAGCGGCTCGGCCCTGGACTCTCCGACCTGTCCCTCACGCGGCGCCTGTATCCCTTCAGCTATCCGTTTTCTCCGGCGGAGGTGGTGGAAATCTTTCGTCGCTACTATGGCCCGGCCAACCAGGCGTTCGCCTCTCTGGATGCGGAAGGTCGAGAGCGCCTGCGCGAAGAACTCGAAGCGCTGTGGACGTTGCATAACCGGGCCGACAGCGAATGCACTACGGTGTTTGCCGAATATCTGGAGGTGGTCGGCATTCGAGTTTGAGGTCTCAGGAGAGAGCGGGGCGATGGAGCCCGAAGTCGTCGAGTCGGTCCTTGCCGCTGAAGCGTTGCCTGACGGCCGGGGCATTATCCATGGCACGCATGCCGCCACAGGCTTCTGAATTCGGCGGGTGCGATCGAGCGGCCTGTACGGAAGCGCACAGGCCGCCACTGTGTCGAATAGGGGAAACCTGTAGGGTTTTGACTGCGAAACTGCAGGCGGCCACCACTAGGGAAATAACTAGAGGCTGGACCAGGAAAGCGGTCTCGTCGTCAAATCTCCTCGCAAACCGCCGAGATGGCGCGTATCGCGCCGGCTCATAGAAAGCCGAATGACCTGCCCATGACGTGGTACTTTCCTTGCGATTCCCCTCTTCGAGTGTGACGGCCCGGACGGCGTGGTGAACGGAAATGAACACCCGGGCAGAGAAAGGGAGGCGACCATGGCATTGGCGATTGAATCCGTCGAGGTACGTATTGAGTGGTGTCGGCAGCAAAGGGCAAAGGCCGCCCAGCCCCTTGAGCGGGAAGGATGGCATGCGGAGGCGGACGGCCTCCGCGATGCGCTCCTCAGCCAGGATCACTCGAACCTCTATCGTGATTGCGGGGCGGCGGTGTTCGAGCGATATGCGCTGGGGCTGCAAGACGGGCGGGCCTTAATGCTCGTGGCGGTGGCGGAGCAACAGCACGCCATGTCCTATCGCTAGTCGATTTGTCGAGGGCGTCGTGCACAGAGTACATGGCCGGTCAGTGGAGTAGGCCATGATCCGAGGATCTCTAGCGTCTGTGTGACCACTCTCGCCTCCTGGGGAACTCTGCCATTCGATAGTTCAGGATCGTTGCAACCTCTCGATCAGGTAATCAGAGGAACGTCCCCAATCGATAAGGTCGGGCGAACTCACGGCCTGCCGGCCGGGTCCTGCTGCATGAGCCGGCACCGAGGCAACTCTTCAAGCGCCCGCCGTTCTTCGACCGGAATCAGGTCCGACTGCCCTTCCGCTTTCACACGGTCCCATTTGAGAAAAACGGCCCGGCCTCCGGCCAACTCGTACCAGTCGGCCTTGGGATCGGTTTGCGATCGCAGTGCGATCAGGTACCGGCCGGGCGGAACGGTGTGAAAACTGTAACCGCCGTCATCCAGTCGAATGATCCGGTCGAAGGCGTAGACCCAGTCCGGGGCTTGATCCCTGTCCGGTCTTGGAGGCCGGTAGAAGTAAACAAGCGCGGTTTCCGGACTCGGATGGATGAGATCTTCGAACGCGGGACCGGTCGCCCGATTGCCGTCGCAGCCGGCCGCAAAGGCGAGCCACAGGGCCAAGGTCGCCGACAGGCTTGCAGCTCGTGTCGTCCAGGCCCGTTGCGGGAGTCCCGGTTCCATCCTACGTCGCCGCCTCACGCGATGGATCCTTTTGCCGGAGGGCGAGCAGCAACCACAGGACACCGACCGTAATGAAGACGTCCGCGACGTTGAAGATGCCGGTGCGCAGAGGGCCGACGCCGAGGTTCATGAAATCAATCACCCGGCCGTGATGCAGCAGGCGATCGATCACATTGCCGATGCCTCCGCTCAAGATCAGGGTCCAAGCGATCAGGAAGCCATAGGGCTGATTCTGCGACCGTAGCAGGACGACGAACAACGTGAGAAGGCCGATGCCTGCCGCGATTTGGAAGACCAGGATGCGCATCTCCTCGGGCAGATTCCAACCTAGGCCGAGAAACGCGCCGGCGTTCTCCACATAGTGAAGTCGGACGACGTCGCGGCAACAGGACAGGGGAGGTTGAAACGCCAGATACGTGCGGGCCCACTCCTTGGTCACCTGATCGCACCCCACACAGGAAAATAGGATGAGCAGCATCAGTAGTGTTCGCGCCGTGTTGTTTCGTACCAACAGGATGGTCATCACCTGAGTGTGAACGCCGCCGGCCCGGAGGTCCCTTCGGTGGGCGGTGAGAGGAGGCCGCCACGTGCAGACAGTACTACATCAGGGTCGCGTTCGCCAGCATGCCTACGCCGGAAACGACGAACCCGCGGCCGTTTGCAAGCCGGTTCTCCCTCGCTCTACTATAGTCGGAGCGTCCGATCTTTGAGGCGTCCGCTCATCGGGTATGGGCCGGACAGCCTCAGCCGGCTTGATGAAAGACCACATTTCACAATGGTTGAATCGGGTACATGCCTGGATCGCTCTGCTCTCCGTCTGGATTCTCTTTGCCGTGTTCGTGACCGGCACCCTGACGGTCTTCGACGAGGAGATCACCTACTGGATGCAGCAGCCGCAGATCCACGAGATCACGACTGCCTCGGAGCCGGGCCTATCCCGACGAGCTTGGCTCCGGACGGCCGCATTTCGCCATGCGTCCGCACCGGACAGGTCAGCTGGTGATCCGTCGGCGCGGCCGGCCAAATGGCAGGACAAGCGGACGTTCTCGGGCCAGTCGATCGATCCGGCAACGGGACATCTCATGGTGTTTAGGGAGACGAGAGGGGGAGACCTCTTCTATCACTTTCACTATGGATTGCTCGCCGGCCTCGCCGGCGTATGGACGGTGGGGACGTCGGCCATGGCCATGCTGGCGGCAACGCTCACCGGGGTGCTGATCAGGCGTCGGCGGCTTCTCGCGGATCTGTTGCTGGCCGGTTTTCGAACGGTCTCGTTGCGCGCCTGGTCGGACCTTCACAATGCGGTCGGCCTGTTGATGCTGCCGTTCCTTCTGACCATCACCTTCACCGGGTTGGTCGTTCTATGGTCCATCTACCTGGCTGGAGGAACGTCGGCGTCGGGAGAGGCTGGGGTCTCGCTGCCCGGCCTGTTGCACTTCGGGAGATTCGGCGGGGTTGCGAGCCGCTGGGCCTATTTCATTATGGGGTTGGCCTCCAGCCTGGTGATTGCAACGGGCTTGGCGACCCGGATCGTCAAACGCCGGAGGGGTCGAGTCGATCGATCAGAGTCGATCGTCTCTCGCGTGACGGATGGGCTCGCCGTCGGGGCGGTGGCCGGGTTGCTGGTCGCCGTCGCCGCATTTCTCTGGACCAATCGCCTCCTGCCCGCCGTCGTGCCTCACCGAGCGGATTGGGAAGTGCGTGTCTTCTTCAGCGCGTGGGCGATCTGTGTCGCCTTTGGTGCGCTGCGACGCGACATCGCTCTGGCCTGGCGCGACCAATTGGCGGCGGCCGCCATCCTGTTGGCGCTGCTACCGGGACTCAATCTGCTGACCACCAGGAGCCATCTGCTGACGACGGTACCAGACGGCCGATGGGGGCTGGCGGCGATCGACATCACCGCATTCGTCGTGGGCGCGCTGTTGACTTGGCTTGCTGTCCGAGTGAGGAACGGTTTGATCGAGGAGCCCGGCGGGCGATTCTCCATCCTGTCCGCATCCGATGCCGGGTCGCGATCGTCGTGAAGCCAGGCCGCCGTCGTTGAACGCGGCTCCCGGCGGCGCAAACGGCGTCCTCGGCGTACAATAGACCGGAAGGCCGCGACTCCAATCTGCGGTAGACGGGAAAGGAAGAGGATCATGCGCGCACAGGGATTCGGATTCGGACTCGTCCTCGGTCTGCTCGCCGCCGGGGTGTCGCGCCACAATAGTTCGGTCTGAGGAAGAGGATGTTCGACGCGCGTTCAATAGTCCTTCTTTCTAGCGAAGGAGCGCACCGATGAAGCGATGGATGCTGGCAGTGCTGGTGTTCGGGTTGACCTGTCAGGAGGGCCGGGCTCAGATGCCCCAGGCGGAGATGGAGTTCACGCCCGGCCCACGGATGATCCGGATGATCGAGCGGATCGCCGGATCCTACGCGCATCTGGGGCACAGCCTCGGATTGTCGGGGCAGCAGAAACAGGGCATGGCGGATCTGGTTCAACGTATGAAGACGGAGATGTGGTTGAAGGAAGCGGTGTTGGTCGGCATGTTCCAGGAATTGGAAGAAAAGCGCCGGCGCGGACTGCTCCAGGACCATGAATACCGGACGGCCAACGCCCTCACCGGCGGCATCGAAACCGACGAGTTGAACTTGTTTATCGAAACCTTGACCGCGCTTCACGCCGTGCTGACGCCGGAGCAGGCGGCCAAGGTCCGGGAACTCGCGCATCCGACGATGGCATTTCGGGTGTCGCAGGGGTTCAATACGAAGATCGGCCTGATGTCATTGGACGGCATCGGCCAGGTCTACAACGGGTTCCGTCGTGAGCTGGGCCTGACCGATCCCCAGGCCCGGGACATCCGCTCGCTTCTGGAAGAAGCCAGGCGGGAGGTGCTGCGGGTCGGGACTGAGATCGATCTCAGTCGCGTGGAGGCCGATGAGCTTGTCATGCGGCCCGATGTCGATCCGGAAGCGATCCGCGCGAAGATGCAGAAGACCGGCGAGACAGAAGGGGTGCTGTTCAACCAACTCTTCGAGGTGACCGACAAGATTCAGGCGCATCTCACAGAAGAGCAGCGAACCAAGCTGTCGGAGCTCAAGCGTCACTCTACGCGGACGTCGTCCGACAAGCAGCGGGCCGGCCACCCCGGTAGTCCTCACGGAACTCCCATCCATCAGGCCGGCTTCGACTATTTTCTGGATCAAGGAAGCAGGATGGGGATCAACGAGGAGCAGACCGCGGCGCTGGTTCAGGTCAAGAACGAGACGAGAAAGACGCTGCTCATCGAGCAGGCCAAGTTCAAGGCGAGCGAGCTGAAACTGCTGAACCTGCTTCGCGGCGGCGGCGATACGACCCAGCCTTCCGAGGAGAAGCTGACGGCAGCCGTGCAGGGGATGGAGCAGAATCGCAGCAGGATGACCAGGGTCAAAGTGCAGGGCTATCTCGATGCCAGACGGGTGCTCACCGACGAGCAGCGAGCACGCGTGCATCCGCCGGACACGTTCGAGGATGGCCGTCCGTGATGCTGATCTATGCGGCGTCCTGTCAGCGACAGAGATCCTGTGACGTACCAGTGTCGCCTGTGGCGCAAGATACAAGACCGTACGCGGCTGCCTGCCGAAGCCACGGGGCGGGCAGGCAGCCGCGAGGGAAGGGTGTCGGTCTCCAGGCTCCCCTTGTCACGACAGGATCAGCACAGTGCCCGTTGCTTCGACCAAAGAGACCGGCCGCTCCGTGGAGCAGCCAGGGGCGCTGTCAGGCCGGCACAGCGTCCACGACACTCACGGCTGAATCGGTGGGCACGATTCGGGTCAGGCGAAAGCCGGCTTTGGCGAGGAGGCTGTGATATTCCGGTTCCGTTCGTTCTTGGCCGCCGGGGCCGACGAGCATCATCATGTCGAGCATCTTTCCGGGATGGGGCCCATTGCCGGCCGGCAACACCATCTCGATGATGAGCAATCGGTTGCCCGGTTTCATCGCGCTCCGGCAGCGGTCCAGGATCGTGAAGCACTGCTCTTCGGTCCAATCATGAATGATGTGGGAGAGAAGGTAGGCGTCTCCTCCCTCCGGTACACGCTCGAAGAAGCTGCCGGAGAGGATCGTCACGCGATCCGAGAGGCCTCGAGCCCGGAGCAATCCCGGGGCATCGCGCACGACATGCGGCAGATCGTAGAGAATGCCCCGCGATGTCGGATACCTGCTCAGAACCGCCGCCAGCAGATTGCCCGTCGCGCCTCCGACATCGACGATCGTCTGCATGCCGGAGAAGTCGTAGGCGGAAGCCACGGCGGCCGGCTCGGCGCCATGAAAACCGACCATCGTCTCGCTGAACAGAGAGGCGTCCTCCGGATGTGTCGCGAGCCAGTCGAACAGCGGCATGCCGAGCGCCTGCTCCAAGCCCGGCTTTCCGGTCTGAACCGATTCGAGCAGCCGGCCCCATCCCTGCGTCATCATGGGACCGGCCAGGGTCAAGGTCGCCGCCCTTGCCGAACCCGGCGCTCCGGTCTTCATCGCCTCGCCGAGGTTCGTCAAAGCGAACCGGCCGGTTCCCTCCTCGGTGACGAGGCCGAGATGCCCGAGGGTCCGGAGCAGGCGACCGAGGGAAGGGGCATGGGTCTTCGTGGCGGCAGCCAGCTCTTCCGCGCGCGCCGGCCCGGCCGCCAGATGGTCTGCCAGGCCCAGCTTTGCGGCAGCATAGAGAATGTGGGACACCCAGTGCGCCGTCGCCATGTGAACCAATTGAACGTGAGCCGGTTGCTTCAGATGGTCGGACGACTCTGTGAACATGGGATGGCCTCCATACAAGTGAACGTCAAATCCGCGGCTTTGGGATCGCCAGTCTAGCGCAACGGGTCGTCCGACTGCATGGATTTCTGCGGATCGGAAGAGTGCAGGAACCTACCGGAGGTACTCTGGTCGGCCCTAGAGACATCCCTAGTAGTCGAGCGGTTGTCATGCCGCATAATGACCGGTTAAGAAGTGAGAGGGAGAGGATGATGATAAGAAGACGGCCAGGCATGCCGCTCGAGGATCAGCCGTCCCAGCTTGACGAGGCGGAGGAGCCTGGACATCCCGATGCTCATCCGACGCTGCAGGGCAATCGAAAGCTCGCCGTCGCCTGGGTCTGCGCGACACTCGTGGGGGCTACCGCCCTCTGGTACTCGGCTGCGGCGCAGTATTCCCCAACCGTCACGCTCTTCGTGCTGACCGGGCTCCTCGTCGGCTACGCAGGCTATGGGTATTCCGTTGCAAAGAAGAATGCGACTCAGTTCGCGGATTCCCTCTATTACATGGGCTTTCTGTGGGCGCTGTTTGCCCTCATCGGGGCCTTCATACTGTGGCCGGCTCCCAAGTTGACTACGGAAGCCGTCCTTGCCGCGTTCGGCTACGCGCTGGTCACGACCTGTTGCGGCATGCTGCTTCGCCTTGCGACTCTCTATTTTCAGGACACGCCCTCCGACCGGCTTCTCGACGTTCAGGATACCATCGATCAACGCGTGTCGAAGCTGTTGCACGAGATCACGGAAGCGAAGATGGAAATCTCGTCGTTCAGAGCTCTCGCCGCCAATGATCTGCGCGGCGCACTGCACGATCTGGTACGGTCGTTATCGGAAGCGCGCGAAAAGCTTGCCGAACAGCAGCACACGATGAGCAAGACGATGATAGCGGGACTGGAATCTTCCGTGAAGGATATTCTGAGCCGGCTTTCGACCATGCAGATGCCGCAGGAAATTCTCACGGCGGAGGTGAGTAAACTCGTCGCCGCGCTGGGGAAGCGGGGAGAAAGTTTCGAGGCGGCGGCGCAGAAGCTGGAGGAAGGCTTGGCTCGAACCGCCGAGACGGTGACGTCGTTCGGGGAATCCTTGTACGGAGCGGAAGGCGTCGGACAGGTCGAAGCGGCGGTGCAGGAATTATCCGGAACGCTCAAAGAGCGAACGGAGCAATTTCTCGCGATGACGACCGCCTTCGAGCGGAGTCGTGCTGAATTGGACGGTCAACTCGACGGGCTACAGTCGTTGCGCTCGTCGTTCAGCTCAGTCTCCGCGAGACTGTCCGCGTTCGAAACGGAGTTGAAGGACATCTCGGCCATCTCGATGTCGGCCGACGTCAAAAACGGCCTGCTCAACGTCCAGAAGGCCATTCAGTCGAGTCTCGAGGCCAGCAGAACGATCGAGGCCACCATGCGCGACGTCATGTCGTTTCTGAGGGTGCGTGTGACCGAGGAACATTCCGGTGATAAGAACTGAGTCCCGCACGGATCCGGTCCTTGGGCTGTCGCTGGTGCAGGTGGTTCTCCTGCTTGTCTTTGCGGTTCTGTTGATCCACGTCACGGACAAGGGCGCAAGCGGGCAACAGGAGGCGCGTCAATCTGAGCCTGCGCAGCTTGAGGCTTCCCAGGCCGCCGCTCAGCCGGCGACGGCGCCCATGCGCGACGACTCGGGCCTTCAGGCGAAGCTTGACGAGGCCGCGGAGCACAACCGGCAGTTGGAGAAGCGCCTCACCGAGATGACCGGGCTGGTCGATGACGTGAAAGGCATGGTCGGCGCGAAGGCCGCGTCACGAGACGGATTTCACGAGGCGGTGGAGACCTTGAAGCGCGGGTATGTGCTGTGCCAGAAGGACAATGTCTTGATCGAGGCCAGCATTCAACACGGAGAGGAATCCATCCGCGTGATCGGAGAGGTGCCGTCCGACCTGGACACCAACCTGGCGAAGGGGGAGTTCACCTCGGATCTCGATCAGATCGTCCCCTTCGTGCAGGACGTCTATCAATATGAAAAGGACCGCAAGTGCCGATTCAATTACCGGCTGCAGTACGCGACGGACAACGACTACAGAAAAGCGCGGGAACGGTTCGAGAAGTATTTCTTTCCGGAAAAGATGACGAAAATCCAATGACCGGCGAGGCCGGATGGCTGGTTCCTCCTCGTACCTCATCTCGAGTGTCTGCCGGAGAATGCGTCACGGCGGAAGTCCTTCTGGAGGATCGGCGAAGCGGGGCACTTGCGTCGATTTGGACCAGTCCGATACCACACCGCTTTCGAAAAACACGCGAAGCTCGGCGGTGAGACAGGGGTCGCGACCGCCGGGAGGATACAACCACACTTCGATCGATCTTCCCTTGTGCTCGATGGTCTTTTTGCACATCGGCTCTCCGAACGCCAGATAGATCTGGTCGTGATCCATTCCGCGCACGGCATAGCCGCGGTCGATAGCCCGTTTGATGTGATCGGGGTAGGTCGGGTACTTCTCCGTCATCAACCGGCCTCGCTCCGATTCGCAGCCGGCAAGAGAAAGGCTGAGCCCCAACCACAGGCAGAGCCAGAACCGAATCATCGTGATCGTGACTCCTTTGTTCCCCCGCAGATTCGCATCGACAAAGCCGCGTGCACAGCAGTGCGGCTCGATCAGCGCCCCTTCCTTGCTGGTTTCCCGCTCCTACGACCCTCTTCGCCGCTAGTGTGGTGTCCTTTAAGTTCCTGTAATCATCCGTTCACCCTGAGCCGGTCGAAGGGCGCACACGTTCAAAGAGTTTTGTTCATGGTTCGACAGGCCTGTCCTGAGCCAGTCGAAGGGCCCACCACGAACGAACCTCTGGGACGCAACACTAGGCGTTCAGAGACGCCATATCGATCGAGAAGCGATACTTCACGTCGGACTTGAGCAGTCTGTCGTACGCTTCGTTCACCCGCTGGATGGGGATGACTTCCACGTCGGCGGTAATGTGGTGGGCGGCGCAAAAATCGAGCATCTCTTGCGTTTCCGAAACGCCGCCGATGGGAGAACCGGAGAGGCTGCGGCGTCCGAATATGACGCTGAAAGCGACAACGGCAAGGGGTTTCTCCGGCGCGCCGACCAGGGTGATGGTGCCGTCGCGTCGGAGCAGCTCGATGTACGCGTTGATGTCATGGTCGGCGGGCAGGGTGTCGAGGATGAAGTCGAAGCTGCCGATCTGCTTTTTCATTTCGTCGGCGTTGCGGGAGATGACGACCTCGCGGGCGCCGAGACGGAGCGCATCGTCCTTCTTGTTGGGCGACGTGGTGAAGACCACCACATGGGCTCCGAACGCGTGAGCGAACTTCACGGCCATATGACCCAACCCTCCGAGCCCGACCACCCCGATCTTCTTGCCCTTGGTCACGCCCCAATGGCGCATCGGCGAGTACGTGGTGATACCGGCGCAGAGGAGCGGCGCGGTTTCGGCGAGATCGAGGTTGGGCGGGACGCGCAGGACAAATCGTTGGTCGACGACCATGCTCTCAGAGTAGCCGCCATAGGTGACGCCGCCGAGGTGCTTGTCCGTCGAATTGTAGGTCAGAGTCATATTCGCACAGAATTGCTCAAGACCGGCTCGGCACTCCTGGCAGGTCTTGTCGGAATCGACCATGCAGCCGACGGCGGCCAGATCGCCGGGCTTGAATGTCGTGACGGCAGAACCGACTCTTGTGACACGGCCGACGATCTCATGGCCTGGGACGCAAGGGTAAACGGTCGGCGCCGCGCGTTTCCACTCGTTGCGGACCTGGTGGAGATCCGAGTGGCAGATCCCGCAGTAGAGGATGTCGATCTGGACGTCCTGTTCATCGGGATCGCGCCGCAAGATTGTGGTGGCGGCCAAGGAGGATGCCGCGCCGGCCGCTCCGTATGCCTTCGCGTGATACATACCGTGCCAGTATGCTCTTGCGGCAGTTCGAGAGGCAAGATCATCTCGAGCCAACCGGATCCTTCATATGGACTGCGTCATGCACGCTGTGCGTCACCCACGTCTCGGATGATAAGCGACGGCCGCGATTACGCAGAATGGAGACGACCGGCGTTTGTAAAGAAGGGTACGAGGGTAGCAAAGGACCGGCTGCGTAAGCTTAAATAATCCGGCCGACGCACAGGTCCGAATCCGGCGAGTAGGCGAACGGCCGTCGGCCTATAGTCATGTGCGATGGAGGCCGACGGATGTGTGAGACGTGAGACATGAGTGGCCACGATCCCTTCTACCAGGCCGTACTGGCGAGAGATCACCGATTCGACGGAAGGTTTTTCGTCGCAGTGAAGACGACGGGCATCTATTGTCGGCCGATCTGTCCGGCCCGTCCCAAGCGGGAGAACGTCGAGTTCTTCAAGACGGCTCACGCGGCGGAACGAGCCGGCTATCGACCATGCCTGCGGTGCCGTCCAGAGTCGGCGCCGGGATCTCCTGCGTGGAACGGCAAACAGACCACCATCGAGCGGGCGCTCAAACTCATCGCTCAAGGCGCGCTTGAAGAGCAAACCGAAGAGGTGTTCGCCGATCGGCTGGGAGTGACGGCGCGGCATTTGAGACGGCTGTTTGAGAAGGAACTCGGGCAAACTCCCAAGCAGCTTCACGACGGCACCAGACTCGACTTCGCTCGGAAGTTGATTGTGGAAACGTCGCTTCCATTCACGGAGATCGCCTTCTCCGCGGGTTTTCGCTCGCTGCGCCGATTCAACGATGTCGTCAAGAAACGGTTCCATCGGCCGCCTTCCGCGCTTCGATCCTCGTGCAAGGCTGTGCGGGCGACGCCCCAGCTCCGGCTGACTCTTCCCTACCGACCTCCGCTGGATTGGCAGGCTCTGCTCAATTACTATCGGAACCATCGAGTCTCCGGTGTTGAAACCATCGAGGGAGAAGGGTATGCGCGTGTGTTCAGGCTGGACGACCAGGAAACAGTCGGCTTCTTTCGAGCGAGACCGAGCGGCGAGGAGCCTGAATTGATCCTTGAGGTCTCTCTGTCGGATACGCGACCCCTGTTGAGGGTTGTGCAGCGCATCCGGCACATGTTCGACTTGGATGCCGATCCGACCGTGATCGCGAAGGTGTTTGAGCAGTCGAGCGTCTTCGCGGCGCTTCCGCGCAAGTATCCGGGAACCAGGCTGGCTCGGGGGTTTGATCCATTTGAAACCGCGATCGCGACGATCCTCGGTCAGGTGATCTCCGTCGCCCATGCTTCGCGGCTCATGAGTCGACTCGCGGCGCACTATGGCGAAGAGATCCGTCATCCCGTTTCCGGAGAGCAAGTTCGGGTATTTCCCAGGCCGGGCATTCTCGCAGAGTCTGATCTGCGCAGCCTGGCCATCACGGACCAAAAGCGTTCGACGATTCGCGAATTCTCGGCGCGGGTCGCCGAAGGAACCATCCGGCTCGAACCGGCGCAGGATCCGGAGGAATTCAAACGCACCGTTCGGACCGTGAAGGGCATCGGGGCATGGAGCGCCGAATATATGGCGCTCAGAGCCCTCGGCGACACGGACGCCTTTCCGGCGACGGATCTGATCATACGTCGATTCTTGAAGGTCAATCCGCAATTCGACTCGGGTGCCGTCAGGCCCTGGCGCAGCTACGCGGCGGTCGGTCTCTGGAACGAACAGGCTCGGGCGCCCGTCAAAGAAAGGAAGAAAGGACATGCTGCGGTATAAGCACGTGGAGACTGCGGTGGGTCGGCTCAGGCTGGTGGCGGATGAGTCGAGTCTGCTCGCGGTGCTGTGGCCGAGCGATCGGGCGACCAGAGTCAGACTCGAGGCTCTGTGCGAAGACGCGCAGCATACTGTGTTCGCCGAGGTCGAACGCCAATTGGCTGAGTACTTCGAGGGTAAGCGGACGACGTTTGACCTGCCGATTCGCATGCACGGCACAGAGTTTCAGAAGCGAGTATGGCAAGAGCTGCTCCGGATCCCCTACGGTCAGACTCGGAGCTATGGTGAGCTGGCACGCGCGATCGGAAAGAGATCCGCGTCGCGGGCGGTCGGTCTGGCCAACAGCAGGAATCCCTTGTCCATCATCGTGCCCTGCCATCGCGTGATCGGCGCGACGGGAAAACTGACGGGCTTCGCGGGAGGAATCGAGACCAAAGCGAGGCTGCTCAAACTCGAAGGAGCTTGTACGAGCGCGGCGGATAGAACGGGATAGGCCGCTTGTTGATAACGCCTCAACGCGCGAGGCTGCGAAAAAGACCAGCCTGTCCCTTTTCCTTACGACTTTTGCTTTTCGAGTCCTACCAATTTTTGGTCGGCACCATACGTGAGATGATAGACGACGAGCCTATCCTTCATGGCGATTTCAGCCGGAGTAAATATGAGCTCGGTGAGACCGACTGTGAAGATGTCGCCTCCCAAGTAAAATAGCCCCGTCAAGAATCGCGTCGAGCCCCGATGTGCATCGGGATCTAGAACATACCGATCATCATAGCCACCATTGTCGAGTGTGGTGAAGTTGTCGGGTTGTCCGAGTTCGGCAATTACGGCCGATCGCGGAACGCCGAGTTGCATGACGTTCACATCACCCCTATAACTCGATCTATTGGCCACCATGAGAACCGAACAGCCTGAGGATAAGAGGCTGACCGCCAAGAGCAAGAGTATTATGATGGAAACGGCATGGGGACTCTTCATGCTGGGCATTTGAGTTCTCATACCCACCTCCTGCGAGTCGCTCATACAAGACTCGCCGTTACGGCTGCTTGACTGACCCACCCTGTGCCATGCGCAGAGACGCTTTACTGATCGATCTATTTGCTATGAGTGCAAATCAGGTGCCTGATGCGCCAGGTTGTGATTTGATGATTAACTTCTGATTTTAGGAGGGGCAATTCGCACGATTAGGCTGATCGCCGTCCGCCTTTCCGACGGCAGTACGAAGCGGAAGAGATCCAATCTGAGTCGGAACAGATTCAAATGAAGAGCTTGAAATGGTGGACTAAGATGATGGAATTGTTTCTGTCACACCGGTTCGCTCCTTCAATCCGCTCCGAACGGATGATCGACCGCAAGCAGCCATTCACCGTTGGGTTGTTGACGAAGAACTTCCACGCTCCGGCCTGTCATTTCGATTGGCTTTCCGTCAGGCCCGGTCCCGGTCAGCTTCCACTGGCCTCGCGTCAACACCACACCGGAACCCTGGACTGTGAAGATGCTCTTCACCTCCATCGTCCCTTTTAGCGCCAGAAATTGAAGCAGGGTTTGGCGGATAGCTTCTCGCCCTTGCACGACCTGACCCGGCTGTGGAACGAGGGTGGCCTCCGGTTCGTACAGCGCCATGACTGCCTCGACGTTCCCGGAGTTGAACGCAGCGGCGAATCGGGAATGGAATTCTTCAGATCGGCTCATGTACAGCTCCTCTCTGATGGTAAGAGTGTCGAGCAAGGTTAAGTGGATCGGATACTATCCTAACAGGCCGGCGAAAACCATTTCGCGGTGTCCCCGTTGCTGGGAACTGGGGCAGGCAGCGGCTGCGCCGGAGCCAGCCCCCGCGGCTTGAAGCTTCACCAGGACTTGCGTCAGAATGGAACCTCGATAGTGTTTTCTTGCGCGAAGCTTGCCGAGGCCGGCTATGCTGCGATGCCCGCGACTCCGGAGCATGATCGCAACAGGATTTCTTGTCGTATCGGTAGGTGTCGGCATGGCTTCCGCATCCTCGACCGCCGCAACGGAGCAAGATCCGGCCACTTCTCAGGGACGTGCCGTTCACGTTGCCGACGAAACGCCGCCCTCCATGAACCAACCCCCGGTTGCCGACGGGGTCGTGGATCGCTATCTGCTGCACCCTCGCGGGGTCGTGAACGGACTGCTGCTGCGTGACGGATCGCAAGTACATGTCACCTACCGCGCTGCTGATGGGCTCATACAAAGTATTCAACCGGGCGATCATGTACGTGTGCACGGGAGGCGCAGCGCGGACTCGCCACTCGTGACCCCCGACGTCATCGTGAATGTGACGGACGGCAAGTCGTTCACCATTCCCGACCGGCTTGATCTTCCCATTCCTCCTCCGGAGGTGCGCCCGGGGGCCAATGAGATGAAAGCCGCCGGCACCATTCAAGTCCTGCTCTATGATTACATCAAGGGCGTCGTCAACGGCATGGTCTTGTCCGACGAGACACAGATCCGTTTGCCGCCCGATGTCGGAGCGCAATTGTCCGCATCGTTGCAACGGAACATGGAAGTGGTCGTCGAAGGCTACGGCACGATCACCAGCTATGGGCGCGCGTTGGAGGCCATCGCCATCGGCCGGAAAGGCCACCCCCTGACGCCGCTCGATGCTTCAACCAAGCAGCTCCGCTGAGGTGAGCGCTACGACCGAGGGTTCGCTGATGCGGGGCCGACGGGGAGGGTACGAGGCGGCTTCCCTTGAGTGCGGAACCGTGCGGGCGGGAGACCGAACTCTCGTTTGAATGCTCTGTTGAACGAGGGTTCGGATTCGTACCCGACCTCGCCTGCCACTTCGGCTACGCTCTTGGATGTCGACGCCAACAGTTGTGCGGCGAGTTGCAGTCTCCAGCGCGTGAGATAGCCGATGGGTGTTTCCGAGAGATAATGCTTGAATCGTTCGGCGAGCACGGAACGGGACACACCAGCTTCATTTGCGAGCGTGGCAATGGTCCACGGGTGAGCCGGCTCTCGATGAAGGAGCGCCAGCGCTTTTCCGACCTGCGGATCGCGCACACCGGCGAGCCAGCCTGTTTGGGCTTTGGGCAGCCGCGCGATGTACCGTCGAAGCGTTTCGACGAACAAGGCCTCGGACAATTTGGCGACGACGGCTGCGCCGCCCGGGCCGGATGCCCCGGCCTGATCGACCGAATAGCGCAGCGTATCTTCCAGCCATTGCCCCGATGCATGGTCGCGGATGTTGACTTTCACGATCGAGGGAAGGCCGCTCAGGAATAGTTGACTCAGTTGCGGGTCGCAAGTCATGTACCCACAGATCAGCTTCGTCAGTTCTCCTCCTCCCCCGGCCCGAGAGAGGGTGAGTCCTTCGGATAGGACTCGAAGCAGTTGTGCCGAACTATCCGTGGGTGTGACCGGAGGGCCGTTCCCCATGAGGTGCGCATCGCCATGCGGGAACATCACGATGTCCCCGGCTGCAACGGACAGCCGGCTGCCGTCTTGCTCGACGCGAGCATAGGCGCGTCCTTCGGTGACGAGATGAAAGATGATCGTGTGTTTGGTAGGGACGGAGAGATACGAAGCCATGGTGCCGGAATCGGGCTCTCGGGCGCACCAGGGGGCTGAAAACTCTCCGTTGTAAAAGACGGCGCCGTCGAGCTTGACGGCTTTCAGCACTTCAGACAGGACATCCATACATACTGGCTCCACTTGGGAAGGATCGAAACCGGCCGACATGGACCTGACGCGCCGATGGGCGACGCGAAGCTTACCATGCTGCCGCAAGGAGAACCAGACGCTCGGTGACGGACGAGGGAAGGAGACATGGGTCTGTCCTCGTTCACTGTTGCCGGGTGACTGAAACACCGTCTATCATTCATTGATCCGCCGGGGATGGCTTCGGACGGCAAGATTGGAGGTGCAGCATGAAGCTCGGTGCGCTCGTTCTGATGTTTGCGATAGTCCTATTGCCCGCGTTGAGTGACGCACGCTGCCGGACCGTGGGCGAGAGTGTCAGTTTGGGCAGCGAATACGGTACGTTTCCGCTCTATCCGGCGGAAGCCGTGGTCGAAGCCGGTGCGAAGCGGGAGAACGCCGCGTTGCAATGGGTCGGCTATGGGATCGGGCTGCCTCTGTTCGTCGTGGCGCTTCCGTTCGGGATGCTGGGGGCCGGGGTGGGGGCCGCCCTGCATCCTTGGACGAAGTGCACGGAGATGGAAGGACGGCTGCCCATGACGGAAGGTCAGACTCTGACGTGGTGATCGAGCACAAGGGCTATTGGGAGTGACTCGAGGATCATGTCCCGAGAATCGTGCGTGCTACCCGTCACGTCGGGAACGGATGCGCGTCGAGCAACCGGTGTTGGAAATCCTGTCAGAGAGCCGATGAAAGCGAGAAAAGTCTTCGACTTTGTTCGACGACCGCTGGTGATCATCGGTCACGCGGCTGGGATGTGACGAGTCGCAACAATAGTCAGCTATGCTGTTGCTTGCCGGTGCTCGGGTTTCACTCGAATCCGTGCATCCGCGATTCGGCAGCCTTGCCCAGGCGGCAAGGCGAAGATCGGATTCAGGTCGAGATCGCTGATCTCCGGAACCTCTTCGACCAACCGTGAGACACGCAGCAAGACCTCCTCGATGGCTTGCAGATCGGCTGCCGAATGACTCCGATAGCCGGTGAGCAGCCGATAGCCTTTGATGCCGCGTACCATCTCGGCGGCGTCGCGATCGGTCAGGGGGGTGATGCGGAATCGGACGTCTCCGAGAATTTCGACGTGAATGCCGCCGAGACCGAAGGCGACCAAGGGCCCGAACAGCGGATCGTCCACTACGCCGACCATCACTTCCACACCGCCGACTATCATGGGTTGCACCAAGGCTCCCTCCATCGCGTCCGACCGACCCGATTGAGCGGCGCGCGCGCTGATCTCGTCAAAGGCAGCGCGGACCGCCCCTGCGTCGAAAAGGTTCAGCTTGACGCCTCCGATCTCCGTCTTGTGCACGATGTGACGCGAGGAGAGTTTGACGGCGACCGGATAGCCGACTTGTTCCGCCAGCACCACCGCCTCGTCGGCCGTACGGGCGATCCCGCCCGGCTGGACGGGAAGTTTCATGGCGGCCAGCACGTTTCTGGTCTCTTCCGTCGTCAGCCAGCCGGTTCCGCGTTTCGCCAATGCGTCGGCACAGATATGCCGCGCGGTTGACAGATCGAGGTCGTCGAAATCCGGAACCATACCGTCCGGCCGTTGCCGCCACTCCGCATATGCGGCAGCCTTACCGAGGACGCGCGCGGGGCTTTCCGGCAAGGCGTAGGCCGGAATCGTTTCCGTAGATGCGGAAAAGGCGCGGTCGGAATCTCCATCCGCCATCCATCCGATGAGCACGGGTTTTGTCGTGCCGGTCCTGCGTGCGTTCGCGATTCCAGTTTGGATGCCCTGAGCGATTCCAGCCGTATCGGCTACGGTCACCGAGACATAGAGGACGATCAGGGCGTCGATCTCGTCGGCAGACAGTACCGCGTCGATCGCCTCGGCATACTGGGCCGGTGTGGCCGAGGCGATGAGATCGACCGGATTGTTGAGGGCGGCGGCCTCCGGGAGAAACGCCGCAAGTCGCCTCTTGGTACGGTCGGACAACTCCGGAACGGCCAATCCGCCCGCCTCACAGGCATCGGTGCAGAGGACGGCCGGTCCCCCCGCGTTCGTGATGATGCCGACCCGCGGTCCAGCCGGCAGCGGTTGCGCGACCAGACCGCCGGCCAGCATCAACATTTCGTCGAGCGTCTCGGCGCGTATCACCCCGGCCTGATGAAACAAGGCGTCGACGGCGGTATCGCTGGCGGCAAGCGAGGCGGTATGGGACAAGGCCGCGCGCCGGCCTGACTGTGTCCGGCCGGCCTTCACGGCCACAATCGGTTTGCGGCGGCCGACACGCCGCGCGATGCGCGCGAAGCGTCGGGGGTTGCCGAAGGATTCCATGTAGAGGAGGATCACGTCGGTGGCTTGGTCCTCCTCCCAATATTGCAGGAGATCGTTGGTGGAGACATCGGCTTTGTTCCCTATGCTGACGAAAGCAGAAAGCCCGACATGAAACCGCCGCGCCCCGGCCAGGGTGGCGATACCGATGGCTCCGCTTTGCGACGACAAGGCCACGCGGCCCGGAGGGGGGAACAGCGACGTGAACGTGGCATTCAGCCGGATGGTCGGGTCCGTATTCAATAGGCCGAAGCAGTTGGGGCCGATCATGCGCATGCCGTGCCGGCGGACCTTCTCCACCAGTTTGGCCTCGAGCGCCGCGCCCTGCGCTCCGATCTCCGCAAATCCGGCCGTGATGACGACCAGCGCACGGACGCCGCTGGCCGCGCAATCTTCGACGACGGACAAGACGCTGTCTCGCGGCACGATCACGACGGCCAAATCGATCGGGTCGGCGACGGCACGAACGGATGGAAAGACTGGAATTCCCGCGATCTCGATTGCACTCGGATTCACCGGGTAGACGGCACCGCGAAACTGATTGGTGACCAGCGCGTCAAGCAGCCGGAACCCGATGCTCTGCGGATCTCGCGACGCGCCGATGACGGCCACCGATCGTGGATGGAAAAACGGCCTGAGCGACGCGGCGGCGGCGAGACGCTCCCGTAGCTCAGCCCGGGATACGGTCTTCTCCGTCGGAATCAGCGACAACTCGACCTCCATGTCGCCGCGCTCGTAGGTTTCCCGGCTCGTCAATCCCGATTCCCGGAACACCTCCCGCATGGCCAGATTGTCCGTATGGGTGACCGCCCAGATGCGGACGAATCCCTGCCGAATGGCCAGCAAGGCGAGCCGTTCGAGAAGCAAGGTTCCCAGGCCTTTGCCGTGAAATTCGTCAAGCACGGCCATCGCCACTTCCGCGGTGCGCTCGTCCTTCGCCCAGTATGAGCCGGCGGCAATGATGCGCAGCGCGCCTTCCCAGTGACGCACGACGATCAGCGTGAGCTGCGAACGGGGAGTGGAGGAGTCGCACAACGCCGCAATGAGATCTGGCTGTGGAATTCCCTCCGAGAAGAACCTGTGCCGTCTCGACTCCGGCGACAAGCGTTCGATGAACTGTCTCATCGAGACGGCATCCGACGGATCGGAAAGGCGGGTCGCCGCAGCCGTTCCATCGCGCAGGATCAGCGAGCCGGATTCCGTGCGATCGGTCATCAACGGGGGGATATAGCGGGGACGGACGGGTCTCATGTCGATTATTTTTACGGCGCCGTTGATCCGGTTTCAACCGCTAATACACGGCCCTTGGGATCGGTCGATATGCTCCTCATTCCCGGCGCCTCGCTGCACTTCTGAGAAGAGAAGAAAGATAGGCAGCTTCGACCCCCTCAACTATACTTTGATGCGATGGAAGCTGATGGATCGTAGTCTCCTCTGAGGTTGGAACCGACGTGAAACTCCATGAGTGCCGTTCCATTGGAGCGCAGGCAGAGCCGATTGTGCCGGCTCGGGCCGCGATGTCTGCTCGAACCGGCGAGGCGCAATGGCTGCTGACGCGTGACTTCAGTTTGGTGTGGTGGAGCCAAATCATCGCCCAGGTCGGCGACGGTGTGACCAAACTCGCTCTGCTGTGGTTTGTCTACTCGGTCACCGGCTCGCCGATGAAGACCACGGTCATCGGTCTGCTGCAGACGCTGCCGCCGGTCTTGCTGGGTCCGTTGTTCGGCGTCTGTGTGGACCGCCTGTCGAAGAAATGGATCATGATCGGCAGCGATGTCGCGAGGGCGCTGTTGATCGGCGTCGTTCCCTGCATGGTCTCCGTTGAGTCGTTCACCGTCGAGCGGCTTTACGCGCTGGTCCTTCTGCACGCGATCGCCTCAGCCGCCTTTGGGCCGGCGATGACGAGCGCTGTGCCGTTTCTCGTGGGGCGGAGTCAACTCACCGCCGCCAACGCGATGTTGCAGACGACCACCAGCCTGGGGGTCATTCTTGGGCCGGCGTTGAGCGGCATCGGCATCGCGTCTATCGGATCGCAAGAGGTGTTGTGCATCAACGCGATTACGTATCTAGGGTCCGCTGCCTGTCTCCTGCCGATTCACATGTCGGCCGAGGCACGTGTCCAGCACAGTCGAGGAGCAGCTTCGTCCCTGGTTCGCGATCTCGTGGAGGGCCTCCGGTTCTCGTTGGTGACGCAGCGCCGGATTCTTGTGCTGATCCTGGCCGCCTCCCTGTACACATTCGGAACCGCAGCGTTTTCTACATTGCTGCCGGTTTTTGCACGCAACTTGCTCGATCTTGGACCGGCGGAGGTCGGCTACCTGTGGTCGTCCTTCGGAGCCGGGTTGCTGGCAGTATCCGTCGGCCTCGTGAAGGTGACGGACTGGGAGCTGCGCAAGCGGTTCCTCATGATTTCCGCCTCGAGCGCGCTGAGCGGGGTGGCGATGTGGGGGTTGGTAATGGCGGACGAGTTCCGGACCGCTGCGGTGTGCATGGTGCTGATTGGTGCCGGCGTGGGCACGTTGACCCCGATTGCTTGGGGAGTGTTGCAGGAAATTGCTCCAGGGCACATGGTGGGACGGGTCTTGGCGATTTACACGACTGCCGCGATGACGATGGCCATTGGCGGCATGACGGTCTTCGGCCTGATTACGCAGCGCTTCGGCGAGGTGGCCGGCGTGATCGGGATCGGCTTCGTCATGTTGGCCACCGCTGTCCTGGCCACCGCCCTTTCACGGTTCATCCACGTGCGGGCGGCGGTGCGAGACCGCTGGGCGACGACGACTGAAACCAAGGAACTCTGTCGCCGTGTCAGCGATCGAGCGGCCTGACGCCGATCATTGGGATGTTCAACTCGAAGCCGGCCAGGTCGCGCCTATACGCCCCGTTCGGAAAGGATGTAAAACGCTTGGAGTCAGAACGTACTGTAGAAGGGGCTCAGGCATGCCATTCGGCTAATTCGACCGTAATATCCTCGGGACCGGAAAGAAACACCAGCTTCCGGGCATGAAAGTCCATGACCTCGTTCCGCAGCGTCACACCCTGACCGACCAACCGCCGTACCTCCCCATCCAAATCCGTCACAGCGAAACAGAGGTGATTGAAGCCGGGCTTTGCCAGGTTCGCGACATCCGCGTCGGGCAGGTGATCTGGGCGGATATATCGCAGTAGCTGAATTTCAAACCGAGGCGTCTGGTTCGACACCAGCGTGACGTGCTCCGCTTCGATCCCCGGCACACCCATGTAGCGGGCAAACTGATCACCGGCAATGACGACGGATTTGTCCTCGACAAATCCCAGCAGGCCGAAAAAGGCTTTGGCCTTGGCGACGTCCCGGACTACCACGGTCACATGGTCAATGTGCAGAATCATGAATGTGCAGCATCATGAATGACCGGGTTGGGCGTACATGAGAACGTCAAGACGCCCGTAGGCTACTGCCCAGAGTTTGAATGTGTCAACACGAAGGCATAGCCCAACAGAGTCACATGGTTGGACGGATCGCCACCATCTCTGTGAATTAATGCTGGGCCGAGCCGGGAGGCCCTTGACAATGGAGCCGGCAACCTTAAGAATCTCACGCCGGCACGCAGTCATGCGTACCGTGCCGATCGGCAGACTTCAGTCGTCAGGGGTCAGGAGCGTTGATCATGGACCCAAGCTTTTGGCATCAGCGGTGGGAGAAGAATGAAATTGCTTTCCATGAAAGCAAGGTCAACCCACTGCTGGTGAGGCATTTCAACGAGCTGTCTTTGGGCAAGGGCAGGCGTGTCTTCGTACCCTTGTGCGGGAAAAGTCTCGATATTGCTTGGCTTCTCTCCAAGGATTATCAAGTGGTTGGAGCTGAGTTGAGTCGCCTCGCCATCGAGCAACTCTTCATGGAACTTGCCGCGCAACCGGAAATATCCACGATCGGCGAGGTCGAGCGGTGGAGCGCAAAGCACCTCGACATTTTCGTCGGCGATATTTTTGCCTTATCGAGAGCGGTGCTGGGATCGGCCGATGCCGTCTACGACAGGGCGGCATTAGTGGCTCTCCCCGAAGCCATGCGAAATCGATATGCAACGCACCTCATGGAGATGACCGGTAAGGCTCCGCAGTTGCTGATCTGTTATTCCTACGACCAACGTCTGATGGAAGGGCCTCCTTTTTCAGTGAGTGATGAGGAAGTGGAAAGGCATTACGCAAGTCACTATGATGTCAGGCTGCTTGCCGGCACCGACGTATCGGGCGGCTTGAAGGGGAAATGTCCCGCTAAAGAGAACGTGTGGCTGCTGAAACAACCTACTTGATCCTCCGGAGCCTAGCCCTTCTCCGCCATCCCTGCTGGTTCTCACCGCTTTCGAAGTGCTCTTTCCTGGGTTAGCTCCGCCCTGTCTCTCAGGTACGCGTACTTCAGAGGGAAACGGCGTACCTCTCGCCGGAACCAAGAGACCTCATAAAGCGAGATGCGGCAGAAAACTCCGATCCTCGTTGTCGATAGAGGAGCTGATCGCCTGGCTCATTGGGAGATGTGTCATGCGGCCATCTCTCTCTGATCTGAAGTCTATTCTAGCGATCCATGCCGAGCGCGGCTGCCGGTCTTGCTGTGCAAGCACCTGATCGAGACGCGTTGGACGCTTGCCTGCCGTGCATCGCGTTAATGATCTCAAGATCTTCAAGACATCGCGACGTCAGGTCTTGCCAGCCCCCCCTCCGAGGGGAGGATCCGTGCGATCTAGGTATATCGAAGGGAAGTCTCGCAGGGTAACCTACGGCGACGATCCATTGCGGTTGATCAAGCGGCACTTTGTAAGAGAGGTTTTGTTATGGATACGCCGGTTGTTGTCGACAGTGTCCGATCCTTGATGGAGGTGATTCGCTCGCTTGTGAAGATGGTGTGGCAAGATATGCGGGTGGAACAGACCAGCAAGGTCATCGTGGTCAACGAGTCGAGCCACGTCGTCGCAGAGGACAGGTCAACCCAGACAATCGCGAGCAACAGGTCAAGCCAGGCGAATCCCTACAAGTACCATCCGGCGGAATGGTAACTTCACGCGATCGTTCGTCACGTCATCGGAGTGCGGGAGCCTGAACCAGGTCGGTCCCTCCAAAAGTGACAAAAAAGAACAGCGTATGTTGATTGTAATAGGCAGATCCGTCTTGCCAGCGGCTGGTGACGTGCCCCGTGTGTACGAACGTCGTAGATTTGTAGGCCATACCTAACAGAGACGATTTGTCGTTGAAAATTCCAGGCAGCAGGAGAAACCGGGTGTTTCCCTGGTCGGCCGGCACGCAAGAACCTGGACCCTCGCGCTAGTCTCTCGATAACCCCGGAATCTTCCCGTCCACGATCAATTCACCAAGAGCGAGGCCCTGGCGATCAGCCTCTTCCTGGGTCTGATAGACCTCATTGGGCGAAAAGGAACGGGTCGAATTGGCGTCATGCGGCTCCCACGAGATGTAGATGCGCGCCCTCCACGTGTCCGTCGCAGAATGTTGGGACGGGCACGATTCGATGCGGTACCCCTTATATTCCATGCAGCTGTCCTCCACGGGATTCCCGTATCTCCTACCCTTAGAAATGCCAATATGGGGCCGGGAACCACTAGTAAATACCCCAGATCCTACTGCTGCATTCAGCTGATACTCTTCCTGGGCCGAAACATGCCAAGGAGAGTACATGCCCGCGACCAATCGTCCGTTCTTGTTCATGGAATGTAGCGAGTTGCGAGAAATTCTCGGCGAAGCGGCGGAGGACGAAAGAAGACTGGTGGAGTTGCTCGAGTCTGTGCCCTTGGATTCGATCTACTTTCATACGCATAGCTATTTTCTTCGGCATAGTCATGTTGAGCGCGTATATCCCAACGATTTTGCTCAATGGGTCGCGATGGAGGTGCGGGATCTCGAGTTAGGGGAACGCCTGGCGGTAATGGATCCATTCGAATTCAGAGAGCTTGAAGCATTTCGCGGGGAACTCATTTCGATTATCGACGATCATCTGTCCAAGATGCCGATCGTGCCGCGAGTCATCTTCGGCCAGCCGTTCCATTTCAATAGGTCTCGGATCCTGCAAGTACCCACCGGCATGGAGGTTCGGACGCTGCAGGAGTTTCGGAGCGCGTTGAGTGAGGTCGAAGTGAGTGCAATCTATTTCCACGTCTTCGAAGCGCGCCATCATCTCAAGCAGGAAGAAAGCGATTTCGCAGCATGGATTGAGCAGAGTCTCGGCATGCCGGAACTCGCGCAGCAGCTGCAGGCCATCAATCCATATCTCGGGAGCCTTGAACGGGTGCGGTCCGCGCTGCTGACGGTGTGCGACGACTTTCTGAAACGCCGCGGCATTCGCGAGGAAGGAGGGACGCCGTATTGATGACAAACCCACTGTGGTTCAAGGAGGCGGTGTTTTACGAGCTTCCCGTCAAAGCCTTTTGCGATGGAAATGATGACGGCATCGGAGATTTTCGAGGTCTGATCGACAAGCTGGATTACCTCGAATGGCTGGGAATCGACTGTCTCTGGCTGCTTCCGTTCTTTCCGTCTCCCTTGCGCGATGACGGCTACGATGTCGCGGATTATCAGCGCATATCGTCCAACTACGGCTCGATGGAAGAGTTTCGCCGGTTTATGGACGAGTCGCATCGCCGCGGGATGCGCGTAATTTCCGATCTTGTCCTCAATCACACCTCCGACCAACATCCGTGGTTCCAGGATGCGAGAAGCTCACCGCATGCATCGAAGCGCGAGTACTATGTCTGGAGTCAGAGCGACAAGCGATACGACAAGGCCCGAGTCATCTTTATTGACACAGAAAAGTCGAATTGGACCTGGGATCCGACCGCAAACGCCTATTACTGGCATCGGTTTTTCAGTCATCAGCCTGATCTCAACTATGACAATCCAGATCTGCAGAAGGCCATGCTGGACATCATGTCCTTCTGGCTGGAACAAGGACTTGATGGATTTCGCTGCGATGCGGTGCCGTATCTGTTTGAGCGAGAGGGCACCATTTGCGAGAACCTTCCTGAGACTCATGCCTATTTGAAGGAAGTACGAAAGCGGATCGACGAACGCTATCAAGGGCGTATCCTGCTGGCAGAAGCCAACCAATGGCCCGCCGACGTACGGCCCTACTTTGGCGAGGGAGATGAGTGCCACATGGCCTTTCATTTTCCACTCATGCCGAGGCTGTTCATGGGACTCCGTAGCGAGGATTGGCATCCCATCGTGGACATGTTCACGCACACGCCTCCAATCCCGGACAGCTGCCAATGGTGCCTCTTTCTCCGAAACCATGACGAATTGACCTTGGAAATGTGTGCCGGGGAAGAGCGTGATTATATGTACTACGCCTATGCGCGAGATCCTCAGATGCGGCGCAATATCGGCATCGCTCGCCGACTGGCTCCTTTGTTGGATAACGATCGCCGAAAGATCGAGCTGCTCAACAGTCTTGTGTTCACCCTTCCAGGCAGTCCGATTATCTATTACGGCGATGAAATCGGCATGGGCGACAACGTCCATCTCGGGGATCGTAACGGTGTTCGGACGCCGATGCAGTGGACGGCAGACCGGAACGGGGGATTTTCCAAAGCCGATCCGACGAAACTCTACCTGCCGGCCATCACCGATTCGGTGTACGGGTTTCAAGCCATCAACGTGGATTCTCAGCGGCAGTCGCCGCATTCACTGTTGCATTGGATGAAACGCATGATTGCAGGACGAAAAAGGCACCTTGCGTTCGGGCATGGCACCATCGTCTTCCTTCGTCCTCAAACAGACAAAGTCCTCGCGTATCTGCGTGAGTATCGCGGGGAAACCCTCCTGTTGGTACACAACCTCGCCGGATCGGCTCAAGCGGTGGAGTTGGACCTCGCACGATTCGAAGGCGCGATCCCGATCGAGATATTCGGCGATTCGCGATTTCCGACGATCGGCAAGCGCTCCTATGCATTGAGTTTGGCTCCCTATGGGTTCTACTGGTTCAAGCTGCAGCGCGCATGGGGTGACGATGCGTCCTACGGATTCGAAGAGAGCGTCATATAACGCAATGCCGAGAGACCAGGGAGACCGGAGATGACTCCAGGATTGGACGAGTATCGAGATATCGCGCCGAAAGGCACAGTGGACTTTCTCCACAGATTGAGCGACCAGGTTGCGGGGCGCAGTTTCCTGCACGTGAGCGCCGGTCGATACGGCGGTGGTATGGCCGAGGTGCTGCGCCGGCTGGTACCCATGATGAACACCTTGGGCGTTGACGCTCGCTGGGAAGTTCTCGCGGGCGATCAGGAATTCTTCCAAGTCACGAAACGATTGACCAATGCCCTGCAAGGCCAGGACGAACACCTTACCGAGCACATGCAAAGCGTCTATCTCAAGATCAATCAGCGCACCGCCAATACCCTGAAGCTGGACGCGGATCTCGTGATGGTACATGATCCGCCGCCGGCTGCGTTGATCGAGCATCGCAAGGGAGGGACATGGTTTTGGCGCTGTTACCTCGACGTGGCCAAACCTCGCCAAGAGAGCTGGAGTTTTCTCCGTCGCTTCATCGTGGGATACGATGCGACGATTTTTTCACTTCCCGGTTTCGCCCATCGACTTCCAATTCCGCAGTTTCTTATTTCTCCGTCGATTGATCCTTTGAGCACAAAAAACCGTGAATTGGCGCGCCTGGAAATCAACCAGGTCCTTCTTCGGCTCGAGATCCCGCGCGATAAGCCGATTCTGTTGCAGTTGGCGCGTTTTGAGTGGTCGAAAGATCCGATCGGCGTGATCAAAGCGTATCGCTTGGTCAAGAAGCACCACGATTGCCGACTAATCTTGGCCGGCTCCGGTGTGACGCACGATTCGGAAGGTGAAGCGGTGTTGGCGCAGGTACTGGAGACTGCCGGCAGTGATCCGGATATTCATGTCCTGCAGTTGCCCCCCGAGGCGGACCTGGAAATCAATGCGCTTCAACGGGCGGCGACGATTGTTTTACAGAAGTCGATCAGGGAAGGGTTCAATGTCGCCGTGGCCGAAGCCATGTGGAAGGGAAAGCCCGTGATCGGAAGCACAGCGGGTGGAATAGCCGCCCAGATCGTGGACGGAGTGACGGGACATACCGTGCATTCCGTCGAAGGCATGGCCTTCAGAACGCGACTGCTCCTCAACAATCCCAGCCTCATCCAACGCATGGGGGGTGCCGGTCGAGAGCACGTGAGGAGGAACTTTCTTGTCACGCGTCACTTGAGTGAGTTTTTGACCCTCATGAAGCTGTTCGAAAAGCGTACGAAGGACTCGTGAAGAGATCCGCGATGCCGGACACGGGGTGGGAGCAAGTCCGTGAGCAATGTCCTCACCTGCACAAGGCCGATCTGCTCGTCGGTCTTCCCACGTTCAATCAGGCGCCGAATGTGGAGTCCGTAACGAAAGCGATCCTCGCAGGCCTGAAGGAGTCGCTTCCAAGTATCTCGCCCTTGATTGTGAACGTCGATGTCGGATCGCAGGATGGAACCTGCGACATCATCCAGCGCGTCGTAGGGAATGTTGTCCCTCTCGCGGTGGTCCAACATCTCACGGACGATATGCGTGTAAACCCTTTTGCCGTTAATCGAGCGTCATACTCCGGTATGCCCGGTCGGGAGGAGGCGTTTCGCTCCTTGTTCACGATTACCGAACGGCTCCAAGCGAGGGCTTGCGTCGTCGTCGACGCGAATCTTCGATCAGTGGCCCCGGAATGGATGCCCTTGTTGAGCCGAGTGGTGTTGGAGAGAGGCGCAGACTATGTGGCGCCGATGTTTCGGCGCCAACGATATGAGGGCAGTTTGACCAATAACCTGATTGCGCCATTGACTCGGGCGCTCTATGGGAAGCGTGTGGCCTGTCAGACCGGCGGGGGCTACGGGTTTTCTGGAAGGCTGGCGAGCCTCTATTTGCAGAAAGATCTCTGGGAAGGAGACGGCGCTCGTTTCGGGATCGATAGCTGGCTGACGACCGTGGCAGTGGCCGAGGGTTACCAGATATGGCAAGCGTTCCTGGGGGCCAAGATTCAGGAGGGGAAAGCGACCGGAACCGATGTTGCCGGAGTGCTGGCGCAGGCAGTAGGAGCCGCGTTCCATTGCATGGAAGGTTACGCAGACATATGGGAAAGACAGTCCGGTTCGAGTATCGTGCCCCAGGTGGGTCAGCCGACGGAGGGTGAGCCGGAGGCCCATGCCGTCAACGTCGACCGGATGGTGAAGGGGTTTCGACAAGGCCTGAGAGACCTGCTTCCCATCTGGGAGATCATTCTCGCCCCCGACACGTTGGCCGGGATCCTTCCACTGGGCTTGAGCCAAGAGGATGAGTTCACTTTTCCGCTGCCGCTCTGGGTTCAGACCGTTTATGACTTTGCCATCGCGTATCACGAGAAACTCATCCATCGAGAGCATCTGCTCAGGTCGTTGACGCCGCTGTACCTCGGACGTACCGCATCATTGGTTCTTGAAACCAAAGATCGCGGCCAGGCCGAGGTGGAACAAACGATCGAACAGGGATGTCAAATCTTTGAGAGCATGAAACCCTATCTGGTCGAGCGATGGAGGTTCCAATGAGTGAAATGTGGCAAGAAGCAATGGTTGAGGCATTTCGAGAAATGATGAAACGAACCGCGCTCTTCTTTCCAAAACTGATGGCGCTCGTCACGTTTCTGATGCTCGGTGCGGCTATAGGATGGCTCGTAAAGCTTCTGCTGATGCGCATTCTCAAGGCGGTGCGATTCGACGCCTTGTGCGAGCGAATGGGTGTGACTCCCACCTTGGGGAAGGCCGGCATGAAGCAGCCGGTCTCTCACTTGCTCGGTCGAGTCTCGTTTTGGGTCGCGTTTCTGTTTTTTGCGTTCATGGGCGTCGATGCCCTGGATCTTCCAGCCACCGCCAATCTTATGAGAGCCATACTGGGATTCCTGCCTCATGTGGTCGCCGCAATCCTCGTCGCGCTCGTGGGTATGCTACTGGGAAATTTCAGCAGCGAAGCGGTGTTGATTGCGGCAGTCAATGCGCAAATTCAAGGGGCCCGTCTGATTGCAAATATGGTGTGGTGGGGTGTGGTGATCTTTACCAGCGCAATGGTTTTGACCCAACTGGGAATCGCGAAAGAGATCGTCGTGGCTGCGTTTTCCATCATATTCGGCGGGATCGTATTGGCAATGGCCATCGCCTTGGGGTTGGGAGGTCGCAACATCGCCAAGGACGCGCTGGAGCGACGGTTACGTCCGGAGAAGCAGGACGACGAGTTCACGCACATCTAGATTCGGGTCGAGGTCTATCGGTTGTCAGGATTTGCGAGGCCGAATACCCCTATTGTGTCCTATTTGTCCCCAGCCACTCCTTCAACAGCGCCGAACGAGAGTACCGACAGGGCCCTGGTGTGACTCGTGCCGGCGTGATGCGATCGTTTCCCCATTCGGCCCCTTGCACCTTTGCGCCAAATCGCTACAATGCCCGGCTCGGTTTGCGGCGTCATGGCCGAACAGGAACTCGGTCCTGCCCGTCATCGTTCAGCAACGAGGATTACGCGTGAAACAAAATACGTCGAGGCGGCCGAGAGCAAGCCCGCCCTTGTCTCCATGGACGGCGGCCATGCGAGACTGGCAGGCGCGCGCCGTTACAGCCGTGCAGGCACATCCGGATGCGGATTTTCTGGCCATGGCGACCCCCGCAGCGGGCAAGACTCGCTTTGCACTTCGCGTCGCGCACGACTATGTGCGAACGAGCAGGGCGCAACGACTGTTGGTCGTGTGCCCCACGAATCACCTGCGAATCCAGTGGGCCGACGCGGCTGGAACCGTGGGTCTGCATCTGGATCCTGCGCTGACCAACGAGCAGTCACGGGAGGCGTCGGATTACCACGGGGCGGTCGTTACATATCAGCAGGTGGCTCTGGCGCCGAAGATGTTCCACCAAGGCTGCGTCGCACGGACCACCCTCGTGATTCTGGACGAACTGCATCATGCCGCCGATGGCCGGCATTGGGGCAGGGCGTTGCGTGAGGCGTTCGATCGCGCGGTGTTTCGCCTCGTCTTGTCGGGCACGCCGTTCCGCTCCGACAATCATCCCATTCCCTTTGTTCGATACGAACAGGGCGAAAGCCGGGCGGACTTCGCCTACGGCTATACCGACGCGATCAGAGACCGGGTGTGTCGTCCTATTCTCTTTCCCAGCTATGAAGGGGAGCTCAGCTGGCTTTCGGAAGGGCGCGAGCACCGGGCGACGTTTGAAGACGGTCTCACCTTCGAGCGCCAGCGCGAACGCTTGAAGACCGCGCTGCTTCAGGAGACCTGGCTGGGTCCCGTGGTGACCGACGCCCACCGGCAGCTGACGCTGCTTCGGAAGCAGGAGCAGCCGGACGCGGCGGGCCTCATCGTCGCCATGGATCAAGATCACGCGCGCTGGGTGGCGGCGCTCGTGGGCAAGTGGACCGGAGCAACGGCCTCCGTCGCGGTCTCGGATGATCCTGCGGCCAGCCGGACCATCAAGGCCTTTGCCGAGCAGCGGCAGCAGCAGTGGCTCGTGGCCGTGAACATGGTGAGCGAAGGCGTCGATATTCCGCGGTTACGGGTCGGGGTGTACGGAACCAACGTGCTCACCGAGATGTATTTCCGTCAGGTGGTCGGGCGATTTGTCCGCATGCAGCCTGACGTACCCACACCTCAGCGGGCCTGGCTCTATTTACCCAAGGATCCGGTGTTGGTCCGGTACGCGAGACAGATCAAAGCGGAGCGCGATCATGTCCTCGAAGACATCCTGCCTGCCGGTCAGCGGGATCTCTTCGGGCGTGTCACAGTGTCGGTCAACGAGTTTATCCCGCTACATGCCGTCGCCCGCGTCGATTCGCTCATCGGGGATGACGAGGCGAGGCCGGACGAGGTCGCCACCCCGGCCTCCGAGATTCCGTTGCACGACCGGAAACGGGATCTGCGGGACCTTCATCGCCTGCTGGTGGGAAGCGTGGCGCGCAAGGTCGGCATCGACCACCGGCGCTTGAATGCCGAACTCATTTCCCGCACCGGCAGCCGCGTGGACCAGGCGACCGTAGAACAGCTCGAAAAGCGGATCCAACTATTGCAGCGGTGGCGCGACCGCGGGTACGACGGGAAGCGGTAGTTCCGGGCGTCATGTTCGGCTCGGAGCAGCGCCTCTGCGGGTCTGTTGCATCGCAAACCGGCATCGGTGCATCATCCTGTTGGATAGTCTGGACCGCCCGGTTGGGGGCCGACTCGCACGTCGGCCGAGCCGGATCATCCTATGAAAGGTGTGCCGTGTCGTCTTGGCCTCTCCCCAAGCATGATTATTGGTCGACTCCGTTCGCCGAATCCTTGCTCGCGCACCTCCAGCTCTTTCCGGGAGCCACGATTCTGGATGTGGCTTCCGGGCATGGGATTCCTGCCTTCTATCTTGCCGAGCAGGTAGGCCGGACCGGACGGGTACTCGGGATCGATCTCAATGCGAATCAGGTGATGCGTGCGAGGATGATTCAAGGGCGACAGCTTCCTTGGTTACGATTCGAGTGTCTGGATATGCGCGCGCTGCCGTCGGACCTGCCGAGTTTCGATCGCATCACCGGGAATCTGTCGGTCATGTTCTTTCGACCCGATCGGTTCGCGGCGCTTCAGGGTTTGTCGGCGCACCTGAAGCCGGGTGGACAGATTGTCCTGACGTTTCCCTCCCTAGGCACGTTCGATTCTCTGTGGCGGCGAGTGGATCAAGAAATGGCGGTCCGACATTTGCGGAAGGAACGACGTAGGCTCGATGCCTATGTCGCTGAACGACCGTCCGCGGAGGAGGGCCGTGGGTGGCTCCACCAGCTCGGTTTCGAACGTATCGTCGTGAGCGAGGAGCCCTTAGAAGTTGC
Organism: Nitrospira sp.; assembly: GCA_029194535.1. NCBI lineage: Bacteria > Pseudomonadati > Nitrospirota > Nitrospiria > Nitrospirales > Nitrospiraceae > Nitrospira > Nitrospira sp. The sequence goes on from JARFXR010000001.1 coordinate 1,752,758, forward strand.
CGCCGGACACGGGCCCGCGTTTCTGCAAGATCCGTTGCTGCGGGGCGGGTTCCTCGACGACGTCTACGAGTGTTTTGAGGACTCCCAACTCGCCGGCGAGGTCATGACGGCCGTGTCGCAGGACGTGCCGAGCTTCGCGCCGTTGATCGCTCAGCGGTGCATACTCTCCGGATGGAAACCGTAGGAAGCGGGGATGAACGCCCGGATTAAGGGAGAGGATGAGGAGGGGCGCCTTATGCAGGCGCCCCTGTGTTCGGATCGTCGCAGCTAGAACCGATTGTTGCGACCGCCGCCGAAGCTATTCCCGCGCCCGCCGCCGCGGGGTTCTTGCGGCTTCGCTTCGTTCACGGTCAACGAGCGGCCGTCCATTTGCGAGCCGTTCAAGGCGGCGATGGCCGCCTGGGCTTCCTCCGGCGTGGACATTTCAACGAAGCCGAAGCCGCGCGACTGTCCCGTAAACTTGTCTGCGATCACGCGCGCCGATTCGACGGTGCCGTGGGCGGCAAACAGGGTGGTGAGTTGCGTCTCGGTTGCCGCATAGGGCAAGCCGCCGACATATAGTTTTGAACCCATGAGGGTTCCTCCTTCTGAAAGTGACATTGTCTGAAACGCGAGACATGTACGAGGGGAAGGAGAGGGCCGAAGACGCAATTACATGAGGCGGCTTAGGTCAGGCTTCCGATCAGATTCTCGGTGACAACAATATCGGTGATAGGCCGTATCAATCCAAGGTTTCATGCGAGGCCCGCCGCGATGAAACAGGGGCATCATAGCAGGTGACGAGCGGAATAGCTAGTGGCGTGCACGGGGCTTCCTATTTCTTGCGCTGCATCCGGAACGCCTTCTCGCGATCGCCTGTTTGCGAGCGTCGTCTTGCTTGCTCGTCCGATGGCGGCCTCCTTGGTGAACGAGACACTCTCATGTTATTCCGTCGCTCCCCGTTGTCTGGCACGGCTTCCCCAAACAGATCGCTTCCGGCTGTGTTCTTTACCATGTCCTGCGGAGGGTGCGCCTTCCCTGGTCCTCTGACGTTTCTTCCAGTCGTCCGTCAACAGTCCCGAGAATCCCCAGTCTCCTTCGGCGATTTCTTGAATCACGATGTGCGTGTGTTCCGGCTTCTTTCCCAGGATTCGGACGAGCGAACCGGTCACTTCTCTCACAAGTCGGGCTTTCTGCGCTCTCGTGGCTCCCTTTGTAATCTGGATATTGACGTATGGCATGATCACTCCTTCGTGAGGGTCAAGATCTTACCCTTTTCTTGTTCCGACCTCTATGGTACGGGCCGATCAGGTGAGCGGACGTCACCCCGCACATGGTTCGTGGCAGAAGGGTGTGAACCGAGATGCAGATGACAGAGCAAACAGGGGTAAGTCCTGCCCGACTGATGGTATGGACCCCCTTGGGAATCGCCCTCGTCCTCATTTTCTCGATGATGTCAGAGATCGAGGAGTGGTTGTACGTAGCGGTCGTCATTGGACTAGTCGCTTCGCTGGCGGTAGGACGGACATCGGGAAAGCCGGGGGAGGCCTCAGTACAAGCGCGTCTATTCAAATTCGGCAAAGGCTGGTCGCTCGTCGTTGCCCTTGCCGCCCTCAGCCTTCTCCACGGGACGTGGCAACCGATGGTCTTCTTCGCCATCTTCGGCGCCCTCTCAACAGCATGCTTCTGGCTCGGTTGCAAGTCGAGCAGGTGATACACCTGGGTAGGAGCGACTGTGTCCTTGTCTTGTCCGCACCTCCGAATTGTCGATTTTGACGTCTCTGAACGACTAAATAGCGAAAGCCGACGGGAGTCCTTGCCGATGGATCGGCTATGGGGACGACGTGAAAATTTGTCACAACTGAATGGAGGCCGCGATGGTCGACATCATGCACAGGGTTGGAATCAAGGCGCCGGTTGCGAAAGTGTACGCAGCGTTATCGACGGTCGATGGCGTCGCCGGTTGGTGGACAACACATACGTCCGGCTCATCCAAAATCGGAGGAACGATTGAAGCGCGCTTCCGTTCTACGGATGGAAAACAGATCGGTGGCATGGTCATGGAAGTTACAGCGCTCGATGCCGACAAGGCAGTGCGTTGGCGCGTGGTGTCAGGTCCAGAGGAATGGATGGGGACCGACGTGATTTTCAACCTGTCCCAGGAAGGCGATTGCACGATCGTGCTCTTCGCACACAAGAACTGGCGCGAGGCAGGCCCATTCACCGCCCATTGCAGCATGAAATGGGCCACGTTCCTATTGAGTCTGAGAGATCTGGTTGAGACAGGGAAAGGGAAGCCCTCGCCATACGACATCAAGATCGACAATTGGAACTAACGTCGGTGAGAGGTCGTAGGGCAGAGTAGAGGAGAGAGTCTCTGTGCTATGCCGTGGGCTCAGCGTTTGGCGCGGCTGATTTGGCGTTGCTGCATTCGGTCCGCGAAGGGATCCCAGTAGCTTCGAGGAATAGAGGCACTGGACTGCCCGGCAATGTCAGTGGACGGCGAAGCATCCACTTGCCGTTCGGGCGCGCGGTATCGCTGGAGAACGAGATCAGTTCGACTGTCTCGACATTGATTAACATGGGGGTGGTGCATTTCTTCCATCGCCGGAAGCTTCTAAAGCGACGCCAAGACCATGATCGTACCATGTTGCTTCCCCCAGGCATGGGTGTTGAGGTCGTGAGGAATGTAATCGCTACACATCGCACCTCATGTCATCCGCAAAGCAGAAGCAACCTTCTTGCGTGTTGTGTCGCGACCTATTCTTCTCCTCCTGTGTTTGTCCGAATCCGGCTGGGTCGTCGGGCCTTACATCGACACCGTCACACGCAAGAAGGTTGCAGGAATGGAGGTGACCTCCCGGCCCGGACTCGTGTTGTGGCTGTTGAACAGGGCGGTGAGCTCCTTCAATAGATCGCCGGCTCGGCCGTTCTTCTCCGCCGCTTCAAAGGCGTTCATGGTGGGCCCGTAGTATTGTCTGAATGCCTCGACGAACTCCGAGGGCGTGCCGGGATAGTTGAAGGCATATGTGTCTCGGGCGAAGGAAATTTTCTCCGGAGCAATCCCTGCCTTGGCAAACCGCTCGATCACGTTGTTCTCGATCCCCCATGTCATCGGACTCACGAAGCCTTCGGGTGGTGGCGGCGAGTAGGCCGAGCTGATTTTCAGAATTTGTGCGACCAGCGTGGGATCGTTGGGGATCCAGTTCCCCATCACGATCCGACCGCCTGCCCTGGTCACGCGCACCATTTCTTTGGCCACGTCAAACGGCTTGGGGGCAAACATGGCTCCAAACATACTCACGACCAGATCAAACGACTGGTCTTTCAACTCGCGTAGCGCGGATGCGTCCCCTTCCTGGAACCGGCAGTTGGTGAGTCCCTCCCGCTGGGCACGCCTGTTTCCGGCCTCAACCAAATTGCGCGCAATATCGACGCCCAACACTTCCGCGCCGAGTTTTGCCGCGGGTAATGCCGTTGTACCGTCGCCGCAGCCCAGATCCAAGACCTTCACACCCTTCGTGACGCCGAGGCCCTTCACGAGCGCATCGCCGCTCTCGCGCATGCTTGCCGCGATCCGAGTAAAGTCGCCCTTTTCCCAGAGTGCTTGATTTGGATTCATGGGACTGTTCCCTTTCTTGAGTGAAGTGGACGCCGCATCTGGCCAGCAGCCTTGCTGACAGCCCGATCATCACAATGCTTCAGTGGACGGACACCGGAACCGACGGGACATATTGAGGATTGATGTTCTCCCAAATGCGATGTTTCCCGCTCGTCTCTCAGCCTCGCATGTACAGCAGCCTGCCAATACCAGAGACCCAGTCCATCGCTGAAGACGGTTGTAGGCGGTCATCATGGCAGGCCCTTGATTTCAGTCTGAAAGCAGCGCGGCACATTCTACTGAGTCCACGGCATGCCGTCTATGCTGAAGAAGGGGAGAAGAGGGGACGGGCCACCGGGCATTGCGCCGAAATGGTGGTTCGCCCATGGACACGAGAGGAAGGCTCTGACTGCGCAAACGGTCGCTTGAGTCCGCTCAGGTATCGGGCCTGCACCACTTGACTCACCCAGACCTCTTCAAAGGCATTGTGTACCAAGTCGTAGAGGTGTTTCCGGGTGATGGGCAGTTCCTTGCATTTGGCGAACACCCGAGCGAACTGTTTCGGCAGGTGGCCCATCTCCGAAAAATCCAGCCCGAAGCCGTTCAGACTGACTCCCTCGCGCGAGATGTGGATACGGATCAATGAACATTTCCTCATGCACCACCTTGTCCTGACGCGCCCGCGGCAGATATGCCCATGTGAGATCGTAGAAATCCTCCTCCTTCAGCAGAACCGACAGGCCGATGTCGTCAATATCCAGAAATTCCGGACGATTCCAGATGGCTTACCCGAGCGATGAGGAGACCGCACCTGCGGCGGGAGCTGTGTCGGACACAATGTCGTCGGAGGGGACGTCGCGAATCTGAATCGAGTCGACTCGTTGTTGAGCCAGAACATCCGAGATGATCACGACTTTGTCGCCGACTTGAAACTGTTCTCGGTCCTTCAGGATGCGGAACGCCGTCTGCAGTGTCTTTTCAGGGTCGGAACTGAAATCGATCTTGAAAGGGAAAACTCCACGATTGAGCATCATGGTCCGTCGCGGTTGGCTCATGTTCGTAAAGGCGTAGATATTGGTAGAGAAGGGACGGCAGTTTGCGACGAGATCCGCCATGAGTCCTCGTCTGGTGATCACGACGATTCCCTTGGCGTTGACTCCCTCGGCGAGCTGAACGGCCGCCGCCGCTAATTGTTGTTTATTGCCCGCATCGCGCAGTTGTTTTGCAAATCGCAATCCGGGGATCGTCTCGGATTTCAGCGCGATCTTGCGCAGGTATTCGACACACTTCTCCGGATACTTCCCGACCGTGGTTTCGCCGGACAGCATGACGGCGTCGACTTCTTCATAGATCGCGTTGGCGACGTCGGTGACCTCGGCACGCGTGGGGTGCGGATTGTGAATCATGGATTCGAGCAGGTGGGTTGCGACGATCACCCGCTTTCCGTGCTCGGCACAGAGTTGGACGATCCTGCGCTGGACATTCGGGAGATCCTCGATGTTGATTTCCACTCCCAGATCCCCCCGCGCGACCATAATGCCGTCCGATTCCTTGATGATCTCTTCCAGATTTCGAACGCCTTCCTGGTCCTCGATCTTTGCGATAATCTTCACCCGCCCGACCTTTTCACCCATGAGTGCTTTGAGTTGCTGAATATCCGCGGCTTCACGGACGAAAGACAGCGCGATGAAGTCCACATCCCGTTCCAGGCCGAACAGGATATCCTTGGTGTCCTTTTGGGTGATCGCCGGAAGATTGACACGGATACCCGGAAGATTGACGTGCCGTTTGCTCTTCAAGAGCCCGCCGTCCAAGACGCGGCACCGCATCACGCGCTCGTGCTTCTCCAGCACCTCCAAATTGATCAGCCCGTTATCCACGGTGATCTTGTCCCCAACGTTGACCTGCTCAAGCAAGTCCTCATAGTCGATGTGGATGGAGCTCTCTTCAACGTCCAGCTGTCCGCGCGTGGTAACGGATACGATGGCGTCCTGGCGCAGATCGAGTTCGTTGGAGAGGTTCCCGGTGCGGATGGCCGGGCCTTGTGTATCCAGTAGGATGGGGATGGGAAACTTGACCTTCTTGTTGAGGGTCTTGATGTGCTGAATGACCTTGGCGTGGGAGTCGTGGTCGCCATGGGACATGTTCAGTCGCGCAATAGTCATCCCGGCCTCGTACATCTTCTGCAACATCTCAAAGGATTCCGTAGCCGGGCCGATCGTGCAGATAATCCGAGTCTTTTGCATGCGTGCTCCTCGTGGTACCGGTCTCTCCTCGCTCGTCGAGGCGGCACTCACAGACCGATGACGACTTCATGAAACTGAAAACGAAGAACCGAGGCCATTGTACTGTGTATCGCCGGCGTGGTCTATCGCGGGGCGCGGTGGAATGGATGGTTCGCCGGGCCCGCCACGCCCCGTGATCATAACCACCGGCGAACCGAACGCTTGTATGCCGTAAATGCCTCCGGAAATTTGGCCGACAAGGCTCTCTCCTCAGGTACGATTTGAAATCGATTCATGTACCAGACGAACAGGGGAAGGAGTGCGAAGGCCAGCAAATCGGAGAGATACACCGCCCATCCGGCAAGAACAAGGAGGAAGCCAAGATACATCGGATTACGGGTGAAGCGGTAAATCCCCGAGGTGACCATCGCCGTGGTCGCGTCCGGTGTAAGCGGATTGACGGTGGTCTTCGCCCGTCGAAACGCCAAGACGCCGGCAATTGCGATCGCGAGCCCCACGGTGAAAACAGTACGAGCGAACGCCGCACGCCACGGCAGTGAGAGGGTGAACGCAGAATAGGCAGAGACGAGCCGCATCACAGCGCCGAAGAGAAAGACGAGCGCCAACGGGGGTACTTTCAGTTCCAGCGCCTTGAACATGGGAGATCACTGTAGTCGGAACATACCATTCGGTCGGGAACGGGTAAGGGCAATCACCCACAGCCCCAACAAGACATCAATGCTGCCGCAAAAGGTCGGCCACCATGTCGGGACGCCAGCGTTCTCAATGAGACTGTCATGCACAAGATCAAAGAGACCATGTGCAACAATCCCAGTCCCCACGAGCGTGGGATAAAAAAGTGCTCCAATGATCGCGACTGTTGAAAACGCGACGGCGATGACCAACTCCCAGACCAACGCGTGACTGGAACCGCCTAAAACAGCGAACAGCACATAATATGACGCGATAATGACGAGTACAGTGGAATAGAAGCTGCGTTCCTCATCGAAGCGTGTGAACTTGGCAAGGGCGGCGATGGCAATCGCGAGGAGAACGCCGACAACAAGGGGCATCAGGTAACACCTCGCGGTGTCGAATGAGGAGTCCACCCATGTTACGTTGTTGATACAGGCATGTCCATTTATCAAAGTCTGGAGTAGTGGGTCAGTTTGCCCGGAGAGGCACTGAGGTTTGTCATTCCGGCCGCCGCGGCCTTGAACAAAAGTCCACAGCGAAAAGCCCTAACCCATGGCCATAGAAGAGGTAAGGTATTGGGTGAATCCAATTAGATTCCTCTGCGCATCTCTTCTATTCCGTTCGTCCCGCCCAGCAAATCAAGATCTCTGTGAGTCTCATTGCCTGTAGAAAGACAATTCTCCCTCGAATCAAACGCTTCAGAAGGTTTGGAGGATGCGAAGAGGTGGACCCAGCTATGGCATGAGTGATGCTTATGCACTGTGTAGGAAGTGAGAAGCCATTGAGGATCACACAGCAGCGTACGAAGGCGACCCGATGAAACTAGAAAAGACGCACAATCTCTTGCAGGTTCTTCTTGAGGCAGCACTGGCAATTGGCGCCGGGATGTCCTGGTGGATGGTTGGAAATCTCGTTCTTGGGGATGTCATCCAGCTTGCGGCAAATGTCATGAGAGGTGGCCGGCTACAGGGTTGACCTTAAACCCAACGCAGAACCAACGGATCGTGGGTCAGATTGCCATCAGCAGCACTGCAGTCTGTCACTCGCGCGGAAGCGGGAATCCGGTCCCGCCCTTCTCCTCAGCATGGAGTCTGAATCAAGGAGTGGACGCTCGCCTTCGCAGGCATGACGGAAGAGGAAACTGACCCGCTACCACCCAACGAGTGAGTCCCATCAGGCAGGGGTGGCTGGCGTCTGATCCACCGACTGATCGGCCCGACATGGAGCAGGCATTCCGACTGAATGGAGCTGACCGCCGGGTCTTAGGCGAGTCCGCTAGGTGCTGCGGTTGGCCTGTCCGCCAAGGAAGCTCAGCAGTTCGGCAGTGACTTCCTCTGCATGGGTCCAGGTGATGCAGTGGGGGCCTCCTTTCACCACCACCAGCCGAGCCCCTTTGACGAGTTTGGCTGTTCGTCGTCCTGCGACCTCGATCGGGACTATGCGATCACTGTCACCGTGGATGACAAGGGTCGGCACGTTCAGATGAGTAAGATCTTGTCGGAAGTCTTCGTGCCAGGTTGGAACGCATGCCAGACTCGCCGTCGCGGATGCGCCGGTAGCGATCTGCCAACTGGCGCGCACGGCATCCTCGCTGATGCGCTTCCCGAGAAGCAGGTCGGTGTTGTAGAAGTTCTTGAAGAACTCGGTGAAAAAGGCGTAGCGGTCTGCGGCCACCGCTTTCTGTATGCCTTCGAAGACGCTCGCGTCCACGCCTTCGGGGTTGTCGTCCGTCTTCAGCAAGAACGGAGGAATGCCGCCGATGATCACCGCCTGGCTCGCGCCGTTCGAGCGGTATTTCCCGAAGTAGCGGGCGATCTCACCGCCGCCCATCGAGAATCCCACCAGCGCGAAGCCTTGTAACTTGAGGTGCGTAATGAGCTTGTGAAGGTCTTCGGCGAACCTATCGTAGTTGTAGCCCTCGGTCGGCTGGCTGGACTTGCCGAAACCTCTCCGATCATACGTGATGACGCGGTATCCAGCCTTCAGCAGCGCCGGAACCTGCTTCTCCCACGATGCGCCGCTCAACGGATATCCATGGATCAACACCACCGGCTTGCCGGCGCCGTGGTCTTCGTAGTACAGCTCGATGTCTCCGGAGTTTTCTTTTCCGACATTCACGAATGGCATGCCTCTTCTCCTTTCAATTCTCAATCCCTTCTGTCAATGGATTGAATCCGTGCCTCTCCGTTCTGAGATGCATTCGGCGAGGCGCGTCACCAGCCGGTTCCCGAGTGGAGAGCAGGTGAATGAGAAGGCGACCTGCCGGTGCCGGCGTTGATAGCGGTTCCACGTCCGGCGGATGCACCTTGGTCCGTTGCACGACTTCGGCAAAGGCGAAATCTCCCATTCCGTAATCGGCGACAATGTGGACCAACATACGCGCCTCCCTCTGAGGTGGCTGCGCGGCACGTGGGGAATCAACTATGTGCGATTGTCGCACATTCGGATGCGTGGTTGTCGAGCACGAGGGGCGCCGGTCAGCGCCGCTCTCTATCCCGCTCTCGCTTGTAGTTCCCTCCACTTCATCTCCGATACTGTTGCACCGCCTCCATTTCACCGATCCAGCGGGCCCGATCGTCTAGGCTCATCAAGAGCGAATACATCCGAAAGACGACAATCGCCCCCTCACACAACACCCGCCAGATCAGATTCCCTACCAACAAGAGGAGAACCCCGCCCGCCCGAACCCACAGGTCTTCGACGGAGGCAGTGGCAAAGAGGTACGGAAAGGCGATGGCCACCGCCGCCACTGTCACGATGATGGTGATTCCAAGAACATAGGAGATTTGGATCCAAAATGGCGTGACCATCTGCCTGAACCCAAAGTAATTCCCGACCGAGCCGGCACCGGGCGGCTTGGACCTGGTGCGTGTCGCAAAATGCAGGTTGCAATACCTGCAGAATCTCGCTTCCTTCGCGTTATCCATCATACAGTCAGGACATTTCATAAAAACCTCCGAGGCTGAAGGTGGCATGTTCATCCATTCGATACAATCAAGCTCGCACGTACTCCGTCCAGAGGCAGCGAGCCTTGGCCGTGTCCCAACGCGCGTCGAGAGTCGTGCTCTGTGGTGAAGAGACACAAAACAGCAAACCTCATGCCGTTCATCCGCCGGCGAATTGGTTCGCAAGTTCTTGAAACTTGAATGGACGGTGTTTCGGCGCCCTGTAGGGGTGTATTCAGAAAAATACGCGCCTCGGCTTGCGCACGACGTCCGCACACGACGCACGACCACATCGTACGAGTCGCTAAGAAGCTCGCTGAGCGGCACCAGGCCGACCAAAAGCGAATGGGCAACGAGTTGTGAGATTGGTCCCCGTGTCTGCTGAGTTGTATAGGTCAGGACCTCATCGGACAGACAGTGAGGGCTCACCAGGCTCAGGCCGCTAGCCTTTTCTCCTTCGCCAGATAACAACCATCAGTGATTCTGATGGCCAGCCGACCCACTTCCGTCCCTCCCGGAGCGTTGACTTACTTCCCCCCTCGGGAATAGGCTTAATGCCGTGCCATGTCCGGTCGAGCGCACATTGTTCGGACAGGAGGGGTGCCATATTGACTTCCACAGGCGAACAGGTTTCCACAACCAGAGTGATTCCGAAGAAGATTCTTATCGTCGTGGAAGACTCGGATCAGGCTACTCAGGCCGCGACATACGTGGGATCCTTGCTGCGCGACACCCACGACATCAGCGTGACTCTGTTTCATGTGTTGAAGCCCATGCCTCGTGAGTTGATGGAGCACGGCGGCTCCGAGGATCCGAAGATTGAGGACCGTCTCGAAGCGCAGTTGCGGAAAGACCAGGAGGAGTGGGTGCGGACCGAGTCAGCCATCGAATATCCCATCCTCCAGAAAGCGCTGGGGCCGCTCGGACAGGCGGGGTTTCCTCTTGATCGCGTGACGCTCAAGTTCGGCCATGAACGTGATATTGCAGACACCATTATCGATGAGGGCAAGTCCGGAGGGTATGGCACCATTGTGGTCACTCGTCATGGGACTGCAAGCACCAGGCGGTTCCTCGGTAACAGTATCGTCGATCGCTTGCTGCGGGAAATGACTGGAGTCGCTATCTGGGTGTTGGGATAAGTCGAACGACCTGCCAGGGAGTATCTTCCCCATGGACGTCACAAACTCTAGGGTGTTGATCCAAGGATTTTTTTAAGAGGCCCAGATCACACTCCTTCGGCAGCTCACCTTCTTTGTCTGAGCCACTCCCGGACATTCTTTTCCGCGGACAATCGGTATTATAATGTGCCGGCAAGCGGGATAGGACACCAGTGAGGACGTATGGACCGCACGGTCATGATGATGCTGTCCCGAACTGCTGATGGCGCCATGCTGGTGAATGAAGACGGCAAGGTGATCTTCTGGAACAAGGCTGCCGAGCGCTTATTGGGATTTCGCGCTCAGGACGTGATCGGGCGTCCTTGCCGCGAGGTTCTGTGTGGCGACACATTGGGCGGCCAACCGCTGTGCTCGCCCTCCTGCGCGATCGGCAGCAAGCTGGCCGGCGGTGTTGGGGTGCGCAACCACGATATGCAAACTCACACGAAATCCGGCCGTGTCGTCTGGATCAATATCAGTTCGCTTCCCGTTCCTTCTCGGAAAAAGCACAGGTTTCTGGCTATGCATCTCTTTCGCGACATCACGAAACAGCTCAAGATGGCGCGGCTGGCCGACGATCTCCACGCCCTGCTGTCGATCCCTGGAGGGAAACCGGTCTCTGAAACCACACGGAGACGGTCGACTCCAAAGGAGACCGGCGAGCTTCCAACCATTTCCAGCACCCTGCCCTTGAGTCTTCGAGAAAAAGAAGTGCTGCGCCTGCTGGCCGCAGGGAAGACTGCGAAAGACATCGCCGACATGCTGTATATCAGCGCCGTAACGGTACGGAATCATATCCAGCATATTCTCGAAAAGCTCGGAGCGCATAGCCGCCTCCAGGCCCTCGCCCTCGCATTTCCTCCTGGTGGATTTTCTCCTCAGAAGTAGGCCCCGGATGGGGTGAGAGCCGTTCTCCGTCAGCGAGGTTCGGACCTCTCTCCATCAGCGATTCGACTATCTCGGCACGCCTCCCGCTCAGCTCGTTGTTTCAGCGGCGTTGAAGCGAATCCCACGGCTCGCCCTGGTGAGACTAACCCACCGCCAAAATGATGCATCCAACTCATTGTTCGAGGGTGTCGGGGGGAGTAACGTTCAACTAGGGAAATGCAAGCAGGGAAATGGATGGCGCACTGGACATTGCTGAGGGTAACGCAGCAGATGGCGTGATGAAAACGGTACGCGCAGGACTTGAGCGGAGGACTCGATGTGGGCCGTAGGCGACATGAGGCGGCGCTGGCCCAGCGTTTCGCGTGGCTTCGGGCAGGACCATGACGGGCCATTGCATACGAGTTCATACGAGGCGGGGGGAAGTCGCGCTCACGATGATGAGTCTGCTCATGCAGCATGTCATGTGGTGAGACCTGCACCCAGCCGTAAAAGGGAAGTGCTTCATCACCGAGTGCCGAGGCGGGTAACCGGGCAGTTGACATCGAATCGATGATCGCGCCGTTCTGCCGAATCCGGAAGGCCTAACATGATGAGCAGCAGGAAGCGGTCCCACCGTGTGAGTGCGCTGGCGACCGCAGCCTTGATCGGTGCGCTGATTTACTGGATTCCGGTCGGGGCTGCGGAGTTTCACTTTGTGGTGCAAGACCTCGGAGACAAGCGGGCCCTATGGGTGCCGCAGGAGGTGGTGATTCACCGCAGCACCGAAATGCAGGACGGGTTGGCGTTCATTCTGGAGAACCCGACGGATCGTACCCATGCGTTTGCGGCCTACGGACTGTTCGAGGAGGCGGTGAGTGCGGGCGGGGAAGTCGTCAGGAAGCCGTTACGGGTCAATGTGACGTCGGACGATACGGTCCGAGTAGAGATAGGCACGGCGCAATTTGAGCGACGCACGGATGAGGCAAGCGAAGAGTTTCCATTCTTCTGTCCCCTTCACAAGGGAGATGCCCACGCGGGGGGGATGATCCGCGTGGTGCCGTAGGTTCGATCAGTGTGAAGCCGGATGGACGATGACACAAGAGATGAGCAGCATGATGAGAAGTCACTGCCGAATGTCGAAATCAGTAATCGGTCTGCTCCTGTTGATCGCGATGAGCGGTGCGACGCCTCCAACGGGTCTCGGTGGAGAGTTCCACTTTGTCATCCAGGATCTGGAAAGCGATGCGGCAGCCTGGTCTCCGCGCGAGGTGGTCATTCACAAGCGCAGCGATCTCGATGGAGGATTGATCTTTGTCTTGGAGAATCCGACGTCGCGTACCCATGTGTTTGAAGCTCCAGGTCTGTTCGAGCAGATTATGGAGGGAGCCGAGGCTCCGACCGTGAAACCGCTACGGGTCTATGTCGCGCCAGAGGAAACCGTACGGGTTCACGTGAGCACAGAACAGCTGAGGGGCGAGCCGGAACCGGATGTGTCGGGCACTCAAACTTGCCCGTTCTTCTGTCCGTTGCACGGGGCTGAGCAGGCGTTGCGGAGCACAATTCGGGTGGTGCCCTGACGTAGAGCGAACAGGGGGAAACCATGAACCAGATTATTCGCTTCCGACAGGCGATCGTGCTGGTGCTGTGTGTACTGATCGTGGCGTCGATTCCATGCGCCGCCACCGCCAGGAATGGTATCCCAGAGAATTGGGTGGATCGTCCTCACGATGTCACCTGGAGAGTCGCCACCTTGGTCGCCATGTACAGCGGCTCCGACGGCTGGGAGCAGCAATTAACGGGATTCGTTATTGTGCAAGAAGGGCTCGCCTCGGCCAAAGGCGAGGCGGGCTCGTTCGATCCCTATGTCGGCCAGATCCTTCTTGTTCGGAGCCTCTACGATCGCGGCGATTGGAGAGGGACGTACGCGGCTATGAACCGTTTCATGGATCTACTGGAGGTCCGCGAGGGAGGCATCCCGGCCAAGGCCGCCGATGCGACGTGGGAATTCTGCTATGAAGTCACCCCGCCCGCCTTACACGACGTGAAGCGGCATAAACAATGGTGGGACAAGACCGTAGATTGGGAAAAGTTCTTCTGGGAGGAATGAACGAACTGGATACCTCGTTCCCCCTCCCGCCCTCCCTTGCCCACACTGACGACAGATCCACGGACTAACCCTTCCCTCCTCCGGGTGCCTTCTTTTCAAGCACATGTTGCCACATGAAACCGATTTGAAAGGCGTAGAGGGCCATGGTGAGGGACAACCCCCCTCCTCCTTGCTGCACGTACATCGGCCCCCAGAACGCTGAAAACGCGATCGGCGAGACGAGCAGCGGGCGGACGATCCTTCCCCTGGTCGGCTGCAACATTCCGTCGGTGTCGATTTGGTCCCAGACGGCTTTGGCCATCATTCCCATCAGCATGACCGCAAACAGCACCAAGGCGGAGATTGTCCCGACGGTCATTTGGAAGTTGAGGATCGGAAGCGCGACTAAATAGTCCATATCCACTACCGGAGGTTTGGGGAGGGCGACCTCGCTCTCATCGCGCGCTGTCGCGGGCGGGGGCAGGGTGTCTCCTTGGGCGTAGGCCGCTGACGCAAGCAGAGCGAGTGGATCGGTGACGGGCGGGGTGTCCGGGAAGTGCCGGCTGGTCGCATGCGGCGCCGTATCTCCACCGACATAGCTGCCCTCGTCCTTATTCTTCGTCCCTCCCCAGACCCAGCCGGTGCGAATCTGCCTCGCAGCGTCGAGGTACCGGACCCAAAACCAGATCTGAATGACCCCGATCTCTTCCCGTTTGAGAATATCCAAGCAGCTGTTCGGTGGCAGGATTCCCTGCGTTTCGCCCAGGACCCAATTTCCCTTGACGAAAGAGTATTCCGGCGCCTTCGCACGAACATACATGGACGTCAGGGTGTAGGCGCGTGGCGCGAAGCTGGCCGCTGCATTGTCCAGACTCTTGCAATCCGGCGCCGAAGCGACGGGAAGTACAGGAGAGACCGAGCCGGCCCAGACGGTGGGAGCCACAGGCCGGACTCCCAACAGAACCAGCAGAGACACCCCGCACAGCGTACCAGCCGCTCGCATCATGAGGTCCTCCCTTCGAGGCCGCGACACAGGACTTGCCATCGAGTCGCCCTCCGTACGCTACGCCGAGTGGCAGATCTCGTCAATGGCTCGCGGACATGCCGGGGTGTCATCCTTACGGCGAGTTTCTCGACGTCGCCTCGTTGGCGGTTTTGGCAAAGACCTTTGGCGGTGTTCCCCCTCCGGTGCCTGCCGCCTTGGATTTCGTTCGACTGGAGAGCGTCGTCGTGCAATTTGACAGCCTTTTTCATAGGTCTCCCGGTTTGTTCCTCGCCGCCACTCGCCATTCTCGCTCATCCTCCTGATAAGAGAGCCAGACGCGCGGATAAGACGCCGGCAGGTCTATTCCGTATAGTGAGGGCAGACAGGACGCGGTAGTCGGCATCATCAGGAGGAAGATCATGACTAAACGTTCTCACACAACGTACCAGCAGACCGTGACAGTGAACGATTTGGCAAGTCTCAACAAAACCGCATCTCAAAGGGAGGAAACCATGGCACTAGAAAATGAACGCGACAGAAATCAGGAACCGCTACGTGGCGCCGGCCTGTCTCGCCGGGATTTTCTGATCAAGGGAGGATCCGCTCTGGTCCTTCTGGCGATGATGGATCCTGTGCGCTTCGCGCGAATGGCCGGTGCGGCTGAAGATGGGCAGGTCATCCCGTTCCTGGATCGGCCGCCCGCTCCGCCGGAAGCGGCGGTCAAAGCATACGGGGAGCTGAACCGGATGGATTGGCAGGACCTGAATAACTGGATCACGCCGAACGATCAGTTTTTCAGTGTGAGCCACTACAATCGTCCGGTGATCCGCCCCGAGGAGTACAGACTTGAGATCACCGGACTGGTCCGAAATCCGAAGGTCTACACTTTGGCCGACCTGAAGCGGCGGCCTCGTCAGGAAGTGGTGTTCACCATCGAATGTGCAGGGAACCACGGGTTCGACTGGTTTACGGGCGGCATCGGCACGGCGAAATGGGCCGGGACGCCGCTTGCCCCGCTGCTCCAGGAAGCCGGTCTCAGACCAGAGGGTATCGAAGCGGTCTTCTTTGGAGCCGATGCGGGAGAAGAGGAAGTTCGGAACATCAAGATGAGTCAGCAGTTCAGCCGCAGCCTGTCGGTGCCTGACGCCATGCGTCCCGAAGTGCTCCTCTGCTACGAAATGAACGGCGAACCGCTGCCGCAGGAGCACGGGTTTCCGATTCGGCTCATCGTACCGGGCTGGTACGGCGTGGCGAACGTCAAGTGGTTGTCACAAATAGACGTAACGGACAGGCGGTGGGCCGGCCGGTTCATGACGCGCGACTATGTGACGATTCGTGAGGAGGCGCAACCCGACGGAAGGACGGTCTGGGCGCAAAAAGTCGTGGGACCGGCGCGCCTCAAGTCTTTGACGGCGCGGGTCGTCTCGCGAGGCGGCCGTTATCAGATCGAAGGCGCGGCCTGGGGAGGACCAATCGAACGAATCGAGGTCCGCGTGGATGACGGACCCTGGAGACCGGCGACCATCACCCGCGGCAAGGAGCAGCGCTTTGCGTGGAAATTCTGGACCCTCGACTGGACGGATGCCACGCCGGGCGAGCATACGATCACGTCGCGCGCGGTCGCCACGGGAGGAGGGATACAGCCTGGGGCGGATGACCCGCTGTTGACGAAAAAGCACACCTACTGGGAAAGCAACGGGCAGATCACGAGACGGATCCGGATCGCGTGAAAGGCGGGGATGTCCGAGCCGAAAACGGGGAGGCGGGATGAGCCGGGCCTGATTTCATGAACCCTTCAAAAAGGGGAACTGGTGCACAGGAGTTGTCCGATGGCGAAGCGACAGCACTTCACGAACGAGTTCAAAGTCGAGGCGGTGCGGCTGTGGAAACCCTCACGACGGCTCACGGCTGCGGTAGCGTCCGATCGAGTGAGATAGTTCCTAGTCCAGTGGTAGGGGCGTAGGGAATGCGTAAAACCCTACGCCCCAGAATTTCGAAGCACTGACTCAGGAGGAAACCGCTCTCGTACGCTCTTTTGTAAATTGCGTTCCTTCGTCCAACGTTGTACTTAGTCCCGCTTAATGTCCCTGGCGGCGTCGCGTGCATCGTCCTTGGCATCTCGCTTTTCCCGCCGACATTCTGCATTACTCTTACCCTCTGCTTTCTTGCACTCTTCCTTTGCCTCCCTGGCTGCCTCACGGCCCTCTTGTCGCGTGTCCCGCGCATCTCTCCGGTCATCGTGTCGGTCATCCCGCTTATCTCTCCGCTCCTCACCGCGATCGGTGGCATAGGCCGGCGCCGACGTCCATTGCAGGCCATTCGCGATCACCAGAGCAGACAGGGCAAACGCTGTCGCTACCAAACCTAATCCCCGCACCCAATCGAAGTTCCGTTGGATCATGATCACTCCTTTCGTTATGCAAGTGTGTGGGGAGGGAAGCGTAAGCGCTTAATCTGTGTGAGTCAATAGAAGGAAACTGATGGTCGGCGGTGTCGTTTAGGAAAATTTCTGTCCGGCAAGCAGGGCGAAGGAGCTTGGAAACCGGCCTGTCCTGGGTTCTGGCTCGCGAGAGGAGTAGGGGATAGCGATTCAGCCACCGGCGAAGACAGGACGGAAGCCCGCGTTGGCCAAGATCCTCGCGACGGTGTCACGGTGATCACCTTGAATTTCGATCCGTCCTTCTTTCACGGTGCCTCCTGGGAATGGAAAGTGGGACAGGCTGAGCTAGCCCCACTTTCGTGGACACCTCAAAAAGGGGACAATCACCCGTGGAGGTGTTGTGGCATTCCTTGTCGTCCGTCATCACCGGCGTTCAGTCTTCCACGCCCACGCCGATCACGATGAGAACCGCATAATCCCGCTTCGTGCAGCCCTCGACCGGGGGCATCGTTCCCCCTGGCGCAACCGGAAACGCACTCTTCGGCGCGTTGGCCGGCGAGCATGAAGTATCAACGGCTGCCGGTGTATAGCGCCCGGAGCGGCAGGCCAGATGCGTCACGTCGTAGAGGGTCGCGCCCTTATCGAGCTCCCAGCGCCTGTCGCCATTTTTGTCGGGGGGATGAATGGTCAGCGCAGCCGTCACCTTGCGGTTACCCGTGACCAGGTATGTGCCGGGAGGGAGCGGAAAGGTCGGCTGCTCCATGATCAAGCCGTGTTCCTCCAGCCACCAGTCCGCACCGTCGAATTTCCAGCGCGCCGGGGCGATTCCACCTGCATCCTTCAACCGTTGATAGTTCTTCAACTCGACGCCCCGGGGACCCGGGTCCAGAGGCCACAGCCCCCACGATTGCGCGCCTCTCCCGGAGGTCGCACCTGGATCGCCTAACGCCGCGATGAACTGCGTTGATTTGCGTTGGAACTTCGTCTGACCTCCGCCTGCGGCGTGGGCTTGGCTTCGCATCAGATTGAATGAGAGGAGTACGAACGAACCGACCAGGCAGAGAACCAGGATGAGCGCTTTTCTTGTCATCATTGCTCCTGCGTGTCGTCGCGGAGTGTACGCGTGGTCTCACATCAGGGCATGAACGCTTTGCAGGGAGTCTAATTCTAGGCTCCATGGCGTCGGATTCGCAACAGGGAGGCGGCGCCCCCACGCGACTCAGGCATGGCCAGGCCGCCGCAGATTTCTCGGAGCGAGTGCGCGCTGCCCATCTGACAGAACAGCATGGCTACCGAGTGATCCCTGCAGCTGAACTCTTTGGCGACTTGCTCGGCGGCAGGCTACCGCGCGACGCGCGCGAAGTCCGCGCGATCAATCAGGACCAGGATTTGTGCAATGGAACCGGCAACGACTCCCATGAAATACGTCCGGTCTGTGGACGCGCACGACCTTGCCACTAATTTCTCTCATTCGGGCACGAGGCGGTCGCGCTGTCCATGAGGCAGATTCTTCCGGATCACCTCTTGAGCCTGCGCCTCTGCCTCTTGCAGCTCGTCCTCAAAGAGATCTGTGTGATATTCCTCGGAAGCGGTCTCCGTGAGCGAGGTCCACATGGATTGTCCGATCTCGCGGATATCGATCCGAGTCACCGTCGAAAGGCCGGGCCGAATCGGTTGCGCCAGGAGTTCTTCTTTGGGAAGGGCGATCCGGACCGGGACCCGTTGCACGATATGGATGAAATTCCCCGTGGCATTGTCGGGCGGCAGGGTCGCGAAGACGCTGCCGGCTCCTGGGACCAGCCCCTCCACGGTGCCATGATAAATGTACTGCCTTCCATACATATCGACTGAGATTAAGGCCTGCTGACCGGGGCGAACATGGGCCAGTTCCGTCTCCCGCAGGTTGGCCTCCACCCAGAGGTGCTCCAACGAAACCACCGTCATTAAGGTGAAGCCCGGTGCAACACGATCCCCGACTTGGCCTTTTCGCTTGGCCACAGAGCCTGAGACCGGAGCACGGATTTGCTGCCGGCTGTAATAGAGGTGCGCCTCAATGAATTCATGCTTGGCCAACTCGACGGCCGGATGCTCCATGACCGTGGTGCTCCCGACCTGCACCTCAATTGTGTCGGCCTCGGCTTGCGATTCCCGCACCTCCGCTTCCAGCGCTCGCAACTCATCTTCCGCATTTTGAACGATTTGCTTGGCGACCCCGCCATGGGGCGACACGTGCCGGTAACGATCCATATCGTGGCGAACGATGTCCAGACGGGCGCGGCGGGCCTCCAGTCTTTCCGTGAGCTGAAGCTTGGTGATAAAGAGGGCCGCAATGCGCCGCACCGTCTCCCCAAGATGGCCTCTCGCCTGCCCGAGTTTCGCAGCCGCTTCGTTGGCCTCCAATGTCATCACCAAATCGCCCTTGTTGACGAATTGCGTCTCTTCGGCGAGTACGTTGGTAATGATCCCGGAGACCTGAGCGGTGACCGGCACCAAATTGCCGGCGACAAACGCGTTGTGGGTTTCCACCCGGAACCGACCCACCATCCACCAATGGACTCCGTAAGAAACCATCATCAGGGAAAAGACGAGTCCCCAGAGCAGGAGCCATCGATTGCGGCGCGCGCGGGTCGGATCGGACGGAATCGTTTGTTCTTCACTGGTCATAGGTCTTCCGGTCTACCTTGACATCGTGGTTCTGATAGCCGCCCCCCAAGGCCTCGATGAGGTCCACCATCGCGACCAGTTGGTCGCTTTCGAGAATCCTCAGAGCGTATTCCTGCTCGATCACGGGATGGTGGTGCTTCAACAGGTCGCGGTTGTCGTCCAGGCCGCCGACGAGACGAACCTTGGTCAAGCGCCAATCCCTACCGGCCGACGCCAGGAGTCGTTGATGGGCGGCCACGATATCCCGCGCTGCCTGCCAGGCGCTCAAACTGGCGGCCACTTCGCGCATCGCGTCCAACAGTGTTTGGTTGTACAAGTCAACCGCCCCTTCATACTCGGCACGCCGCGCCGCCAACTCGCCGCGCAATCGTCCCCCTTCAAACCACGGTAGGCGGAGGCCCGGCGCGATGCCATAAGCGAAGCTCTGTCCTGAAAAGAGCAGATTAGCCAGTTGATTCGCACCTTTCGTGAACACCACCGCATTGAAGCCGACGAAGCCGGTCAGGTCGATGCTGGGCAAGAACTGAGTCCTGGCCACTTTCTCCCGTTGTGCCGCCGCCTGCGCTCGATAGAGGCTCGCCGCGAGATCGGGCCGATGCGCCAGCAATCCGATCGGCAGATGCTCGGGCAACGGAATCCCGACTCGAATCGCCGTCGTTGGGATGATCAGCCGTCGGACGGCATCCGGGCCGGCGCCGCTGAGTCGGCCCAACAGGTACCGGTGTACATCGAATTGATCACGAACGCCGGCCGCCCGCTTGTTGGCCGCCTCCAGGTCTACCTCCGCTTGCTGCACCGCCAGCTCATCGTCCAGGCCGAATCGGAATCGAATCTCGACCAGCCGCAGCAGGTCTTGACGGATGCGGACCATCTCTCCGGCCAGATCCAACTGCTGCTGGAAAGCCAGGGCGCGGAAATAGGCCCGGGCCACAGCGGCGGTCAGGCGGAGCCGCACCTCAGCTCGTTCAGCCTCCTCGGCGGCGGCTTGTCCCAGCGCCGCATGCAACAAGGCGCGGTTCTTTCCCCAAAAATCGAACTCGTATCGAAAGCTCAGGGGATTGATAATGCCCAACAGCACGTTCGCGCCTGAGATCGTTCCATGGCTGAGTGCATCGAAGACCCCGTGTTGCGAGATCCGTTCATTCGTCAGCGACGCGTCGGCGTCTAAAAACGGCAGCAACCGCGCCCCCTCGACACGTACGATGCTTTGAGCCTCCCGCAACCGCGCAGTTGCAATGTGGAGGTTGGGATTGTCCCTAAGCGCCACCGTCATGATGTGATTCAGCTCCGGGCTGCCGAACTGTTCCCACCATTGTTCGTCCGGCCAATGGGCCAACCGATCCTTGACTTCCGCGAGCGTTTCCGCCATCCGTGGAGGTTCCAGAAATTCTGTCTGATGTTCCCGCGGCGGAATCCAGGCGCAACTACTCCAGAACAGCAAGCACACCGAAATGGAAACGAACGCTGTCCGGAGAATGTGGTGATTCATACTTCTTCCATGAGCTCTTCTGCCTGGCGCCCGCGCCAGTCGTCGCGACCAGTTGTGCCGCCCAAGCGCGTCGGAGCCGCGCACCAAACCAGGGCCGTCAACGTCAGAAAAACATATGCGGAGAACAGGAACGCATCGTTCATGGACAAGATGGCGGATTGTTGCTTGATCAATCCGACGAGCTTCGCTGGAAGCGTCGTCTGATCAAATCCCGTCTCTCGCAGAGCCGCCGCGGCCTCGTGGAGGGGGTCAAAGGACGCCGACACGCGTCCGCCGAAATGATCCGCTAAATGAAGCTGGTGAAACGGCGTACGACGAAACACGACGACCCCTTGCCCGCTGATGCCCAATCCCCCTGCCGCAATACGGAATAGAGTCGCGGTTTCCGCCCCTTGGAGAACCTGCTCTTCCGGTACACCATGAAGCGTAAGCATATTCAACGGGATGAAGAACGAACCAAGAAATAGTCCTTCCACCACCATCGGCCAGAACAACTGATCGAAGGAATGGGACTCGTCGAACAGACCCAGCCAATAGAACGTCCCGGCAAAGCCGAGACAGGTCACGGAGGCGAATATTCGCGCGTCGAATCCATGCGAGACGGAGTAGATGTGCGTCAGGACCAGCATCGGTATCCCGAGGAGCATCATCGAGAAGAACTCCTTGCCGGCGAGCCAGGCCGAATAGTCCAGCAAGATTTGCAATTGGACGACGAACATCGAGAGCAGGCCCTGAAAGCAAAAGAAGCCCGCACAGAGGACCAACGTCCCGATCGCAAAGTTTCGTCGCCGGAACAGATGGAGATCGACCGCTGGGAACGGCGTTCCGAGCTCCCAGATGATGAAGACCGGAATTGCCGCGACCACGATCGCCAAGACGGTCGCCAGGAAGGGAGAATCGAACCAATCGAAATCATTCCCCTGGTTGAGAATCGTTTGAATCCCGACGAGCACGACGCCCAACAGGAGGAATCCCACGACATCAAACGGTGTTTCGCGAGCCTCGTACAAGCGCCCGTACAGCAGGGCGCCCACGATCGCCGCGACGACCAGCCCCGCAACGGCGTCGAGCTGAAACAAGGACCGCCATCCGAGCTCGTCCGCAATCCAACCGCCCAATCCAAGGCCGATAGTGAACGGCAGCAGGGCAAAGAATCCCCAGACTCCCAAGCCGACCGATTTGAGTCGGTCGGGATATTCTTCCAGGAACAGCGACTGCCCGAGCGGCAGAGTGAGGCCGCCCGCGAATCCCAAGACCATCCGGCCTGGCAAAAAGAGCCGGAGGCTCTCGCTCAGGGCGCAGGCCAGGGACGCGTCCGCGAACACGATGAAAGCGACGACATAGGCCCGGAGGTCCCCGTACCGTTGCGCGAGCCATCGCGCGGGCGGGAATCCCAACGCTAGCGCGATCATGAAATCCGTGGTGGCCCAGGACGCGAAGCTGGTCGAAACACCTTCAAGATCCCCCGCCGTATGGGGCGACAAGGCGGTGTAGGCTCCGGCATTGAACAGCACCACCATATGCCCCGACCCCAGCATCATGTTGAAGACAGTGAACCGCCACCCTCGTAAGCGCTCGCGTCCTTGAAGAGTCATGGATTCCTCTTCCATCGGTCTATCTTCATCCGATATGGCGATGCTGCGGACGCCGCGGCGCCGAGGATGGTGGAGAAGCCTTTCCTCCATCTTGCCCCGCCGTCATCTACGCATGACATCTCAAGATGCAGGATCATGAGCAAGCTCATGCTTCATGACTTCCTCCATGAGGAGATGAAGATGCTCGTTCATGAGATTCACATCGGCCTCCAGGAGATCCAACATGGAGGCGCGGGCGCGCAGGTCTTCGATCTCATAAGTTCCTCCCGAGCCGAACAGGAGCGCAATCCGTTGCTGCTCCTCATCCGACCCCGGCGTGCCGAGCCGGCCGTCCTCGTACCATCGCGAGATCAGCGTCTCCCGAAACGATCGACCTTCGGGATCGTCGGCGAACGGCCGGTTCAGAAACCGCCAGACCGAAGCGGGCATCAACGCGGACTGATCGGGACCTTCCCAGACCTCCTTCAACAGATTACGGGAATGCCGGAATTCATGTTCCCCTCCGGTGAAGGCCGCCGCCACACCGAACACGGTGGCAATCGTGCCGCCGAAAATGTCGCTCGCGGCGACCGCGGTTTCCTGTAATGCGAGCCCGAAGGCGCCGGCCAAGATGCCCACCGCTGCATCTCCGACGATCGCGATCAACGTCCGATATCGGATCTTTTGGTCACGGACTTCCTGCAGACGATCCGCCAACTGGTCGGCCCGTTCCTCTTCGCAGTCGACTTCCGCCGCCGTGCGGGCGACTTCGAGAATGGCCATGACGATGCGATCGGACAGTTGCTGGCGCACCCGAAGGAGCCGGACCGCGGCCCCTTCCGCATTCCGGGCGTCCTCCTCCGTCAGCCTCGGAAGCTGCGCCACGAGATTTCTGGCTCCGATGGTCTCGGCGATGTCCAAGGCCTGAGGAGAAAATCCGCTTGGCTCAAGCAACGTGGCCTCGTTGAGGATCTTAGACATGGTGCGGTCCACCGCATCGCGGACGATGGCTCGGCCCGTCGTCGCTTGAGACACCTGAGGCGGATCGCAGCGACGTTCGCTGGCGGCCAGTTTCATGAGGGTGTCCGGGGATTGATCTCGATGAGCCGCACATCCGGCCAAAAAGCACAGAATACCCACGAAGGCGAACATTCCCTTCGCAAGTCTTTCATGCCACCCTTCAAGCACATCGTTGGTTTGGGCATCGTCGGATGAATCGACCAGGAATTGACTCGTTCCGACCCGGTCCCGTCGCATAAATCTCCCGCACTTCTTAATCAGTTCTTCGTGTCTACGATTCATGAGATATCCTATAGTTTGGTCGCGGCGGCTGGATGAAGAGGAGCAGAACGACGGCGAGCATCTGTGCACCAAGGGAAAATGCCACGAGCATCGGTACCGACAGATCGTACAGCCATCCCATGGTCGCGCTCCCCAAGAACCAGAAGATACCGAATCCGGTATTGAACACACCGTAGGCGGAACCGCGTCGGTCCGCCGACACCATGCCGGCTATCGCGGCCCTCATGATCGAGTCCTGAGCGCCCATGCCGATCCCCCACAGCACCATGCCCGTCGAAGACCATACCCGATCAGTTCGCCGAATCCTGCAACCGTTCCCACAATGGTGCCGCTCGCTCCGAGGAGCGCCAGATAGGGACCGGTAATGCTTCGGGCCGCTTCGTAGGTCATGTCTGCAAACAGGCTGACGATCCCGATGAGGACGACAAACTTCAAACCGGCGGCCGGAGACGTGGCCGTCAGAAGATTGATGCGCAGCGCACGCTCCCTTGCGCCATCCATGATTCCTTTCTCGAGAAAGGCCATGTTCGGGCTCCTTTCCCCGCGAACCGAGTCGCAGCACGCGCATTCAACTGCCGGCGATTAATAGCGTGCCAGCGGATTTTCAAAGCAGGCGGTCTCTCCCATTTCGGCTTCGATCTCCAGCAAGCGGTTATACTTCGCGATGCGCTCGGAACGACAAGCCGATCCCGCCTTGATTTGTCCGCTGCCCATTGCCACGGCGAAGTCGGCCAGGAACGAATCCTCGGTCTCGCCTGATCGATGTGAGACGACGACATTCCACCCGGCCTTTCGACAAAGCGCCACCGCTTCCACGGCCTCCGTCACCGTCCCGATTTGATTGAGCTTGATCAGCGCTGCAGTGGTGGTTCGTTCCTGAATACCCCGCGCAAGAAAGCGCGTGTTGGTCACATAGATGTCATCGCCGACGATCTGGAGACGATTCCCGAGCGCCGCAGTCTGGACGCGGAAGCCGTCCCAGTCGGTCTCTGCGAGCCCATCTTCGATGGAGACGATGGGATACCGTGCGATCCATTGTTCGTAAAGCGCCGTCATCTCGGCGCTCGTCCTCGCCCCGCTTCCGGACTTCGACAGAACATAGTGTGATCCATCGAAAAAGGAGCTCGCGGCCGGGTCCAATGCGATCGCGACGTCCCGTCCTGGCCTGTAGCCGGCGGACTCGATCGACTCGACGATTAGCTCGCAGGCTTCGTCATGACCCCCGAGCGCCGGCGCAAAGCCACCCTCGTCGCCGACGGCAGTTGAATATCCCTTCGTCTTCAACGTTCGCTTGAGAGCGTGGAAGGTCTCCGTACCGTATCGCAGGGCCTCAGCAAAGGTAGGCGCTCCGACCGGCATGACCATGAACTCCTGGAAATCGAGGGTATTATCGGCATGCCGCCCTCCGTTGAGTATGTTCATCATCGGAACCGGCAGCGGTCCTGGTTTCTGGCCGGATAGATACAGGTACAGCGGCAGACCCGTAGCCTCCGAACCGGCCCTGGCGACCGCCATCGATACCCCGAGCGTCGCATTAGCCCCGAGGTTGGATTTCGCCTGCGTACCGTCCAATTCTTGAAGTAAATGGTCGATATCGGCTTGACTGGTCGGGTCGCGGCCGATGAGGTGTGGGGCAATCCGCTCATTGACATGCGCAACCGCCCTGAGCACGCCCTTACCTCCGTACCGCGCCATATCTCCGTCTCTGAGTTCGACCGCTTCGTGCAGTCCTGTGGATGCCCCTGAAGGGACCGAGGCGGTCAGGACTCTACCGCTGTTCAGCCCGATGATGACCCGAAGGGTCGGAGTCCCGCGGGAGTCGAGTATCTCCAGCGCGTGGACACTCTTGATGCGATTTCTCATGACCGCTCCTTCCTTCGCGACAGGCACCCACCCGCCAGCAAGTCGATCCATGTGGTGGCGTGCGGATCCATCAGATTGCCCAGATTGCCGGCGGCGATCCCGACGCAAATCTCAAACAGCGCCACCGGCCCGCCGAGCCGGACCGACAGAAGCGAAACTACCAGGGCCATGCCGATCCATAGTAGTGCTGCGGCCTGCGAGGTTAGTTCCGTCTTCCGTCTCCAATTCGATCTCGCTGATGCGGGCGTTCGGGAACTGGGTCAGCACGATACGAACGGCTTCCTGCATGCCTACGACGGGGGTTCGCTCTTCTCCGAAACCGACCCCAAACATGCCGATGCCAAAGAGAATCAATATCGCCGCTAAAGTAACGGCCAGTATGACGGTTCTGAGATCCATCATGTCCTCCTTTCTGATCCGTCAAACTCGCATCGGTGCGCTAGAACTACATGGCAGCACCTGGAACTGTGCCCGACGTTATGACATGCGCGAACAGAGGCCTCGCCAGTGGTAACGCGAACTCAGGTGTTAAGGTAGGAGGGGCGGCGAGTAGCGCTGCAGGCCCAATAAAAAACTCCTACCAGATTGTTTCCAGTAGGAGTTATCAGTCCTGCGATGTCGAAGGAGGACGGTTCGCGGTGAACTCCATCACCCTGCTCTATCTTTTCGAAGAATCTTGCTTGATCAGGTCGTCAGGAAAGATGCCTCCCGATTGTGGATCTCCATCCTCGCATAGTGAGTTTGCAGGCAATCCTCGTACCATGTCACTTTACTTGTAAAGCGTCTGGTTACGCACATCCGGGACGAGAACTGTGTCAACTTGCACAGTGCCGGCCGTGCGGAGCCGCTCGATTTTCTTGGAATGCCCTGGCTCGACTTCTTCGCCATACGTATGGTTCGAATTAAGGACGAAATGCTCGCATATCAACAGTGCTGTCATTCGTCTTCTCTCCTTTCTGCGCGATCGGGCGACGGATGCCGGGTAGGAGCACGCACCGAAAATGCGACACAATCAGTAAGGGGGAAAGGTCTATACCCCGACGACTGCATGGGTTTCCGTTGGGGACTACAGCTATCACATCATCAATTGAGGTAATGGTCTGGCTCAAGTGTTTCATGGCGATGCAACTACCAGGCGTTCATCGCGCTACTGGATGACGCATCCCAAAGGACGCCGATGCGTGTGCCGGGATATTGTCTGATCCCAAATCATTTCCATCCCGCCCTGTGGCTCTACCGCGATGGAGATCTGAGTCTCTGGATGCCGTGGCTATTGACGACGCATTTGCGCCGCTATCACCGGTGATATGACTTCAGTGGCCAGATGGACGGGTTATTAGCAAAAGGCTGGGATGGGTAGAGATTTCTCTTGCCTGGTGAGACGTGAACAAAGAAGAAGGCATTGAACAGCAAATCGAGAACCTTTCTCCCGATGATCTCGACGCCCGGCGAAGCATCGAATGGACAATGTCCGTTCTCCGACCATAACTCAAGTGAAGCGCGAAGATCGTATCCGACAGCGTGAAGCTGATGGCTGTATATTGGTTTCGCCACAGCGGGAGGCACGATTTGTATCACGACCCCATCACGAAAGTTTCCCAGTCCGTCTCTTGCCATACCGAGACCAACGAACATCTCGCCAAACGGATCATCAAGATGTTGAAAAAGTCCTAAACTAGGTCGACCCATCACGCGCCGCGAGATGGTTCCGGGTGACGGTTGATCTTCCATCGCCTGAATCCTTTTAGCCCTCCCCCTAGTACCTCATAAGATTCAAGGGCAGCATCGTGTTCGGCATTCTTAATCAATACCTGCTTGATATTGTGGTCTTTCCCGGACGAGCACCCTGGGTATGCCACTTGCTCACTATCTAGCTGTACCGTTGCAAGATGTGAGGAAGCTCTGTGTCACCGATGAGCTTCAGTCTCCTCGTAACCGTGCTGGCGTCATGCTTATCAATGATTGGCTGTGAAGCCAGCACCAGCCGACTCCCAGTGTACGCCCGAACCTCTTCGCACGGCCTCAGCTCGGCTAGTGATCCACCTGAGAGCAATGCGCAGATCAAACAAAAATGGCCAGGCTGGCTCGTTCTCTCGAAGGAAATGAATCGCCACATGGATCGAGTAAGCCTTGAGTTAGAGTTTGGCTTACATGATCAGCATGGCTTGACGGTTCAGAAATCCCCCTCGCTCTACTTCTATCACGACGGGTTAGGCGCCTGGTCCCAGTTCATCTCTGTTCGGTTTATCTTGACAGATGGACGTTCAGGGCAGCCACTGGCTGAACTTCCTTTGCAGCTCTCGGGGTACCCGGGCCTCCAGCGGATTAACCTGGCAGACTATGGCATCGAGCTCAAGTCAGAAACACGCTATCAATGGTCAATATCAGGAATTGTGAACTGGGAATTGGCCTTGTCCAAAGAGATAACAGGACCGATGCTAGGAGCAATGCTAAGGGTCGCAATGGTCGCAGGAGGAGACATTGTACGTATTTCTCCGAAGTACCTGGATGACTATGGTGGGCCGTGTACGCATGACCACGTTCGAGTGCTTAGGAAAGCCGGATTGTGGTACGACGCGTTTGACTGTGCGAATGAACTCATCGAGGCCAGTCCAGATGGCATGGATCTTCGCGACATGAGGGACGAACTTCTTGGGAGGTGTCGTGCCCCCTATGACCGAATGCCACTATTGGGTTGTTGGAACCGTGAATGGAATTGGCTTGAATGAGTTGAGGGAGCTGGAGGAATGGCGGAAAACCTATCCTAAACTGCGGCTCATTTTAGGAGACGTCAGTCGGACACCCTTTGACAGGATCCCGTCGGTAAGCTCGGCACAGACAGGCTCGGCGAGCCGGGAATGTGGATTTGCATGGCTTCACCCCAGCTGACTTTCCGACCCAGCTGTCTCTCCTACATCACGAAGAGAGATCCGTTTCTGACACTGGAGCCGGTGTTGCACGTTCTCCCGGATGGTGAGCATGAGTACGAACGGCCGCGCGCCGCGAACGGGTTCCTGACATCCCTTGTGCCCGATTGTTTAATCCCTCTGTGAATCATTTTGCTCCGCGTTAGAACCCCTTCGGATTCACCTTAAGACGCCCGTCTGTGTTTCGGTTTCGGAGCGCCATTAAAATCATGAGCTTTTTCAATGAATGGGAAGGCATGACGTTTGCGCATACAGAGGGGAGGGGCGTTGAATGATCGATCCGCCGGCCACAATAGTCTCGAAGCCGGAAGACGTGACTGCCGTGGCAATATCCCTCAAGGTCGAAGAGGAGCTGTCATTGTTTGCTCTGCTTGCAACTGATGGGTCTACTAATCGACTCGGTTTCAGGCCCACAAGGTGGGTGCGATGCTGTTATTCGCGGAGCCCATGGATTATCCTGGCATTGCGAGCCTCTATTTGAAGTTTGAGGATGGTTGTCCACTTGGCGGCGACCTCTTAACGCGTGGCCTTGAGTTCGTTTCACGGCAAAAACAGGCTGGACGCTCGGTTCTGATTGCATGTGGTGCCGGGCAGAGTCGGTCAGTCGTGTTCGCCATCGCGGCCCTAAAACAGGAAGAGGGTTTGAGCATCATTGATGCCTTTCGGACCATTAGTGATCAACATCCAGAAGCGCAACCCCATATGGTGCTATGGGAATCCTTGTGCAAGCATTACGGAGAGGACGTATCGTACTTCACTATGCTGAAGGCACTCGAGTCGAAGGGCTAGCCACCCGCAATTGTGCCTGAACGGAAATGCCCGCCCGGCGCCGGGAAATTTCGAACGTCCCCGTTTTTTCCCCGAGGCCACCTCAATCTGACCCTATCCCTTTATTTGGCCGAGGGATAGTCCTTGAATGCCTTGGCGACTCCCTTGTCGACCGATTCAAAGTTCTTCTCCAGGCTCTCTCCCACGGTTTCGGTGATTACGGCCTGCCACACCCGCTTCTTTTTTTGACGATTCAGCCAGATTCACCACCAAGGTGGCTTCCTGATACTTATCGGCATCCATCATGCCGAATTGCAAGTGTACTAACAGGTCCGGGCGGTCTTCCAAGCCGACTTGCCGAAGCTCTTTGGCGACAAGTTGCTTGTTGACGATTTCCTTGACCCTTGTCCTCAAGGGCGATTTGTCGTCAGTGGCCGCGATCTGTCGCCCTCTATCCGTCATCCCCGAATGGGCAAAGGTATGAAACGAAGAGAAGTCAACGGACTCGTCGAAATTCGTGCGCACCTTGATCTCGTACCGTTTATCCTCGTACATCGCCTTCAGCTTCGAGCAGCCTCCAGCCGCGAGTAGCCCTAGCGCCAATAACAGGATCAGCAATCTGATGTTCACCGTAAGTCTCCTTCCCACTCTGAAGTCTTTTGCAGAAACCACAGGCGCCGAACATATACCAAGTCACTTGTGGGTTAAAAGGGTTAAAAGGGTTAAAAGGGGACAGCCTGAGGTGACCCCGATTTCATGGACACCGAGTTAAGGTAGACGCCTCGCCTCAAACTGCATGGGACTGACATAGCCCAGCGTCTGATGGAGGCGCCGTCGGTTGTAGAACACCTCGATGAATTCAAACACGGCCGCTTGCGCGTCTTCACGGGTATGAAACCGCTGCTCATGCACCAGTTCATTCTTGAGCGTGCTGAAGAAGCTTTCGACCACTGCGTTATCGAAACAGTTGCCCTTGCGACTCATGCTGGCGATCACGCCACGCTGAGCCAACAGGCGTTGGTAGGCCACACTGGTATAGAGCGCCCCCTGATCGGAGTGATGAATGAGCCCGGGTGGCGGACACCGCTGTGCCAGCGCCATGTGCATCGCCTGGAGCGCGACGTGCTGATCGGGCTTGGCACTCATCGCCCAACCGATCACTCGCCGAGAATACAGATCTAAGATCACGGCGAGATATAGCCAGCCGGCGCGGGTCGCGATCGCGGTGAGATCGCCCGCCCAAATGCGATTGCTGGCCGGGGCCACAAAGACCTGCCGGAGTCGGTTCGGCGCGGGCGGGGCAAACTCATGCCGTTCGATCGTCATGCGAAAGCGCCGAATGCGTTGCGCCAGAAGACCGTGTTGCCGCCGCAAGCGCGCCACGCGATGTCGGCCACACCGCACGCCGGCCAGCCGCAACGCCCGCCATACCTTCACAGCACCGTAGCGCGCCTTCGTCTGTCGATGGAGTTCTTGGATCTGCTCGAGCAAACGCGCGTTGGCCGTCGCCCGCGCACTGGCGGGGCGCTGGCGCCAGGCATAGTAGCCGCTTCGGCTGACGCCCAGCGTGCGACACAACCCGGTGAGCCGGTATTCCGTGCGATGCGCCTGAATGAAGCGATATCTCATGGCGACTCCCGCGCAAAGAACATCGCGGCTTTTTTTAAAATGTCGCGCTCCTCACGCAGCCGGGCATTCTCGCGTCGCAAGCGCGTGAGTTCATCGGCGCTGTGCGCGCGGCCGCCTTTGCCAGGGAACGCCGCCTCCCCAAAGTTCTCAATCTCGTGCTGCCATTTATAGAGGTGATTGCGTCGCAGGTCCAATTCTCGCGCGACGGCTGCTGCCGGTCGTCCCGATGACTTCCACAGTCGGACGGCCTCCAGCTTGAACTCTTTCGTGTATTGCTGTCGCTTCCCCATCGGACACCTCCCGGAACCTATTGTCCCCTTTTTGAGGTGTCCACGAAAGTGGGGCTAGCTCAGCCCCTTTTCTTGGCTCCCTTCAAAATGTTCCCCTTCATTGGTGCGCGATATGGCATAGTGTCGTGCGTGACGGTCGTCGGAGCGAGCGATCTATCTATGATGTCGACATCACTGGGCCGTGCTGGTTGTTCATGACTCGGTTACGCGTTCAACGATCGTCTCTAGCCGAGAACCGACTTGCTTCATTGAGCATGCAGCAGTCACGTTTTCTCTCCTCTTTCCGAGCCTTCTACATGCTGATCATGGGAGTGGGTCTCCTCGCAGCCGTCATGGGATGCGTCTCAACAGAAGATCGTGAGCGCATGGCGTTGTCCAAGGAGTTTGACAAATGGCTTGGGCAATATAAAGACCATCGGATCATAGAGAAAGGTCCGCCGGATCGCTGCGTGGGGAAAGGTGGAGGGACCGAAATCTGCGAGTGGCGAGTTGATGGAAGTTCGCTGCGGTATCTGTACGACGCGAACGGTATTGCGCGGAGTTGGAGATATGCGGATCGCCGATTGGGAGAGATGAAGGGAGTACAGGATCCAGCAGCCGCCGCAGAGCAGACTGATGAATATCACGAGACCTTATGGAAAGACGTCAAGGAGACCATTGACGACATACACTTCGCTCCCGCTTCTGGTCGATGACAGGCAACTCGGGCGCCGAACACAACGGGGACCGGCTACTTTTCTGGCGACTCCTAGCCGTGAGGCGCCAGGGACAAGTAGCCTCTCCCTTTTTCTGTTTCAGAGAGATGTCCTGCTCAGGTAGCAGTGTGTTGACAAACTGTGTGATGACCTCGGAAATGAAGTCGTGTCTGGGTCACGGACGCCATCCGCATGCCCTGCTGGCTGTTCAGAAAGGCCGTCCAGCAAGGCCGCAGCGAGGTCCGCGACGCGAAGCATCATGAGCGTCACGTCTGCGGACGGGCGCGAGTTGGTGAGCGCCCAGTGTCTTAAAGGCGAAGCGCATACCATTCTCACCCGCCCGCCCACCGCCCGTCGGAACAGGCGTGTTCCCGGGCCGTACGTTGAGCCTCTGAGCGATGCGAGAACGCCGCTGGCGGACTTTGTCAACAGCCTGCTAGAGAGGAGAAGACCAGAATGAGATTGGGAAGGGCATGGCCTAAGCTGATTCGATGGTTTGCTTGCCTGTGCGCGTTTTCGCTTCTGGGGTCAGCGTGCAAATCAGCGGACCCCCGGAATGCTGATACGACGCCGCCTGCGATCCAATGGGGAGTAGCGAATAGCCGGGTTACGCAAAGTGGTCAGACCGTGCCAGTCCAGGAAGGGCAGAATGTTGTACTGACATTGACCGCCGAGGATCATGACAGCGGCATTTCCTATACGAGCGTGGGAGGTTCAGGACAATACACATGTTTGTCGGGCGGTCTAACAACAAACGTTTCACTCGATAAAGTCGCAGAAGAGCAAAACTGGCTGCCCGATCAGAAGGGCAGGCTCAAGACGACCGCTGTTCAGTCAACGGAAGTGACACTTGGGACACAGAAATGCCCCTCCGGTGCGATCTTTTCAGGGGGAACAATGACATACGCAGGAAAATCAAGGAACGGACAGAGAATGCAAAACGACTCAACGATCATCTTTCGACGGGATCGGTAATAGGACACACCAGCTTCTATCTGGTGATGCGGATACACGCACGTCGAAGCCGGTCTCACTTTTGTCCCGTATCTCATAGCTCAAGGAGAAGCGTATTACGATGACAGCCCGCCGCGGTTTCTGCCGATGGACTTCGTCTCTCGTCGTAATAGCCAGCGTCGTGGTTGCGATCGGGTGTACCGCTGTGCCACGGCGATATATCTGGATGGCGGATACGAGTGTCACGCTGACCACACTGAACTCCGATCTGCCGTCCCACGTGGGAAAGGTCGTGCTCATGGGTGGGACCATTACCGAAGAAGAGCGGACTGACCAGTACGTCTTCTTACACCTCAAGAATCGCCCGCTCGATCAGGATTACAAGCCTCACCGCCCGCCGAGTCTTGATGGGCCGGAAGCCGGAGAATATTGGATCGCGATGCCGCTGAAGCAGCTTCCCCCTAATTATGGAAGCTGGGGACGCGTCACGGTGGCCGGACGAGTGACGGGTGAGCGATTCCTCGCCGATCCGGTGCTGTTCCTACTGTACATGCGAGGCTGGGACGCAAGCGGAAAGCACAATGTCTGGGAGAATATCGACCCTCAGTATGTTCCGTCTGTTCCGCTGTCGGTCCACTAGCAGGCTGTTGACAAAGTCCGCCAGCGGCGTTCTCGCATCGTTCAGAGGCTCAACGTACAGAACGGAGTACGATTCGCCTCTTCGCTCGCTGCGGCCTTGCTGGACGGCCTTTCTGAACAGCCTGCAGGGCATACGGACGGCGTCCGTGACCTCAGACACGACTCCATTTCCGAAGTCATCACACAGCTGTCAACACACTGCTAAACAGTCCTGGGAACAGGAAAGTGGGACGAGCTCAGACTATCTATTTCTAGTGGCTCAGTGTACGATATCGCTGAAAAAATCTGTCCCGTTTTCTTGTTCTCCGGTTCAATCTTTTGCCTGGCTTGTTCGCGCCGTGCCAGCTGTGGAGCGCAGGCCTCATGAAGCCGCGTAGCAGAACCCTAGGCACGGTACTTCTTGCCGCGCTAATGACGGCGCAGCCCGCGATCGCCGCCACACCCGTCCCGAGCGACAATCCCTGTCAAAGCTGCGCCTTTGGGCCCGTTGAGCTTGCCATCAACAAATTTACTCCGCGCTCGTTCCACTACCAATTCAAGGCCGACCCGCAGGATGAGTATACATTGGTGATCGAACAGCTGGGCCGGACCGCGCTCCAGGCGCTCGTCCTGCTGAACGGCGAGATTGTGAGCAGCTTTCGACAGCCCATCTCCCACGGCGAGCCGCATGTGTCTCCGGTCACATTGAGAGCATTCAATAACTTTCATGTGGTCCTCAAGGGGCTCGAAACCGGCCGGGTCCGCATCGCAATCGTGAGGACATCGAGTCTGCCACTGAGTCGGCGTGCCTGCGGCGAGCGCACGAAGTTCTTCACGCACTATCCGGTCGATCCGGACCTCTTGCGCGGTGCCGTGCCGCTCGGCAATCTCGATCCGCCTGCCCACACGCTTCCCACCCACCACATCTATCTGAGCCCAACGCTGAGTTTGCCGAGTGATCCAACGAGTCTGCCGAGCGTGGTGGACGTGCACGCTCCGGGGCGCGTGGAGGTCGTTGCGGTAACCCGCAATGGCCCCGATGACTTTGATGTGCATATGCAGCCCTGCCGCGAAGTACGGAGCTACTTCTTCCACCTGCGATCGCTCGACAGCGCCGTTGCAGCTGCCTTGCGGCCGGACCGCTGGGTGTGCTTTGCAGGATCGATCGATGAGGGGACCTGCGCGCAACGCATCAGCGTCACGATCGACGGTGGTCAGCGTATCGGCAATGCTCCTGCTCCCCGTGCCGTCAACTTCGACTGGGGGTTGATCGACCGCCGCCGGTCTCCGCTGCCGTTTGCGAACCCGGCGCGATATGACTTTTCGCTGATCGATACGTCCGGATTCCCCCCGGACGTGGTGGCGATCGCTCCGTACATCGCCCCGGAACGGTTGCAGCAATTTTGCCCCGCCGAGTACCTGACCGCTCCGTTGGTTCCAGGGTTTTCATCGCTGTTTGGGAGCGCTGATGGGAGGGTGCGACGGACCGCTCCGCCTGTATGCGGTGAACACGAACAGGACCAGCCCGGCACCGCGCGCGGGAATTGGTTCACCTCGGCAAGTGCGAGCGCTTTCGACGAGGGCCGTACGACGCTGGCGCTGGTGCATGACAACGTGAACCCCGTGGCGCCGGTCTTCTCAGTGTCAGGCGTGTTTTGTACCCCACTACCGACCGGCGGCGAAATCTGTCAGTGGTCGCCAGGCGTACGCGGCTTCCCGCGGGCCACGACAGGGCTCATCAACCGGGACTTCGCCGACATTGCCATCGGCCCTGTGTACTGCTTTGAAAATCTTAGATCTCACCCAGGTGACGAACCCGATCTGGAGATCGGCCGAGTTTTGGTGGAGGTGTTCGCTTCGACACCCGGTGGATCCGCCGATCGGTTGCGTATCGAACCGATTCCGGCAACAGTCGCGACCGGCTGCGGACCAGGCCCCTGGTCATTCGGCAGCGGCATGCGGGAATTTCAGCGCTGATTGGGCGACCTCCTCTTTATGACAGAGAATAGGGGACAGGCTGGTTTTTCACAGCTTTGAGATTCTGAAAGCGCTAGAAAAGTAGCCTGTCCCCATTTGCTTGGCTTTTAGCGATAGATCTCTTTGCGATCGCCGATCTTAAGAACCAGAATGAGGAGTGCCTTGTCTTGAACGGTATAGATGATGCGATAGTCTCCTTCGCGGATGCGATAGAGGTCGTCTTCACCTGAAAGCTTCTTCACCCCTGGCGGCCTAGGATCGTTCTGGAGAGCCTTCATTCGCTTGACGAGACGTTTTTGAATGGCGGAAGCAAGAGAACGGAATTGTCGCTCGGCAGGCGGGGCGAGGAGGATCGAGTAAGCCATAGTCGGCTAGAGGCCGAGGTCTTTTAAAATCGCGTCGAGCGGTTTCGCTCCTTTCCTTTTGGTTTCAGCCAGTGCTGCACGAGCGTCGACTAGATCGATCCGGTCTTCCAGTCCTTCGAGCAAGCGCAAGTCATCGATCGGCACGACCGCGGCCACCTCCTTCCCCCGACGACGCACGATCACTCGCTCTTTTCCGTAGGCTGCCCTATTAATGGTATCTGCAAAGCCCTGTCTGGCTTTGCTGGCAGGAAGGTGCGCCATCATTCCTCCTTGCAGGCGTTCAGATGTACTAATAGTACGAATTGTACGAATGCTACTCTAGGCATGGCCGCAGGTCAAGAGATAGGTACCCGAGTCCTGATTCAACGACAAAGGAGTAGGCGGGAAGGGACAGACGATGGGCTGGCTAGTACCGGCCAAGAAAGGGGAGAAGCGGCGGGGACGACCGTTAGTCGTGGGAAAACCAGCCTGTCCCCTTTGATCGCCGGAAACAAGCATTAGCTAGTCAGGAAGCAAGCACTACGGTCAAGAAAGGACTCCCGACCCCTTTTCTAACGCGTATGCTTCCGCTGATTCAAAAACGAGCCACGATTACGTCCGGCGTAGTACACCGCCGTGCCAGTAACGAGCGTTAGGACGGCCACTGCAGAAATTGCTGGCCGAAGCATGAAACCGTAATAGATCATCCAGGCGCCGATCAGGAGATATGATGCAGGCACAAGAGGAAAGGCCAGGCTGACAGCGGGTAGGCGCTGCCAGTCTTGGCGACGTCGAAACACGAACAGCGATGACACGGTGAGGACTGTGAAGAACGTCAAGCTAAACCCGATATACGTGACAAGCTGTGGAAAGGACGTGAATGTCATGAGGATCGCGCAGATGCCCTGAACGATAACCGCGGCGATTGGTACTCGCGATCGTGGGTTCAACCGGGCAGCTACGTTGAGGAAAGCGCCGTCTTTCGCCATCGCATAGTAGACGCGCGGACCGATCGTCGTCATTGCGTTCACCGTCGACACAATGGCCAAGGCCATCAGCGCGCCAAAGAGCCCTGCCACTTGCGGACCGAAGAGCCTCGACGCGGCCAAGGCCCCCACAGCCACCACCCCCTTCATCGTTTCGAGGGGCGTTGCAAAGATGAACACGACGTTCAACGCGAGATACATCAGCGCACCCGCCAGAGTGCCAACGATGAGTGCTCGAGGCAGTGTTCGATGCGGCTCTCGGAGTTCTTCTGCGACGTAGGTGGCTGCGTTCCACCCGCTATAGCCAAACATCACCCAGAACAGGCTGACGGCAAACTGCTGCAGCAGCGGAGATGTCGATGTTCGCTCGGCTACGTGACTAAAGTTGTCCCAACTGCCTTGGCCTACGAAGCATCCCAGCAGCACAAAGGCCGCAATCACGATGACCTTGATCGTCGTGAGCACGTTCTGCACCCGAGCGACGAGGAGGATACGGCCACAGTTGAGGAGTGTTAGCACCAGAATGAGTCCGGCTGCGAGCGCCTGCGGCACACCGATTTGCCAGGTGATGCCGCCGACCTCCCCTCTGAGCGTCGCCGACTCCTGACCGAGCGACGGGAAGATGAAGGCAAGGTATCCGGCGAACGCCAATGCGGCAGCGGCGATCGGCGCAGAGAATCCAGCGAAGAACGACACCCACCCGCTCAGAAATCCCCATACAGACCCATAGGCTTGTCTGAGATAGACGTACTCTCCGCCTGATGTCGGAAAATTGACGCCGAGTTCGGAGTAGCAGAGCGCGCCCGCGAGTGCGAAAAGAGCTCCCACGACCCAGATGCCGAGCACAAGCCATGGCTCACCCAAATCGCTGGCGAGGAATCCGGTCGTTGTGAAAATTCCGGTTCCGATCATGTTTGATACGACCAACGCGGTGGCGCTCCACATTCCGAGTTGTCGTTGCAGCGTCGGAGTGGAGTTCTGAACTATCCCAGACATGGTGGTGTCCCTCTTTGTGGCATGGCAGGTCGGGGCAATCCCATCTTAAATACAAGATGCTGTTGCTGAGAATTGAGTTCTAGCCCACATTATTCATGACGGTTCGTAGTGAAATCGCCTGTCTGCATGTCCGCACAGGCAGGCCGAGACGCCAGGCGAGACGGGCGCGCGGAGCCCGGTGACTGACACCCTTCACCGCGTCTGCCGGCCCACAGCCCTGCAGGTGGGCGCGTGATGTCTGTCCCCGAACACTATGTCGAGGTGGCGAGCGGCGAGTCCGCCACACCAAGATTCCGCTTGAGCCGCCGCGTTCGATCAACTCGCGGCGGAGAGGTTTTTGGCCTTCGACTGCGCATGCTGGCGCGTCGCCCCCGCGCTTGCGAAATCGAGCGCCATTGGATTGTTCTTGGCACGAGAGTGAAACCTCGAAAGATGACCTCGGCTGTTTGCCAGCGGTTGCAGTAGAAGCGTTCATGAATAATGTGGGCTAGAAGCTACGTGATGAGTGACAACCGCGGCGGGTGGGAGATTAGCGAGGCGGAACGGAAATGCTCGAGAGAAATGGCCATCCCAACTGAAATCCGCCCTCTCTGTAAGACACTCACTTGTCCAGGCCCAGTTGAGAATAAAACCGCTTCCCTCGTTGATTATTATAGTGTAAAGGAGAGGTGGTGAATGTGTATAAGAATTATATATTATGTCGCCAAGACGATCAACTTACCCGTTTCAGGAACCTAATTCGACTATGCTCATCTGGACAGCAATCTGTCCGACGATTGTCGCAAGCAGTCTTAGGCAAAATGAACACAACAAGGAGTAATAATGAGCTCTGTCATGACAACAGGACCGCTCGCGAGCCAGCAGCGGAGAGGTTACTGGAAACTCGGACTTGTGCTGCTGAGTATAGCCGTCATGGCGGTCGTGGCTGGGATCATCGT
This sequence comes from Nitrospira sp., assembly GCA_029194535.1. Classification (NCBI taxonomy): domain Bacteria; kingdom Pseudomonadati; phylum Nitrospirota; class Nitrospiria; order Nitrospirales; family Nitrospiraceae; genus Nitrospira; species Nitrospira sp. Next base: position 1,791,693 of record JARFXR010000001.1, read on the forward strand.
TGTGCGATCTTGGTTCCCGGCCGCTTGGTTTCCGGTCCATTTCTTGGTGATGAAAGTAGAGGGGCGTGTCGACTCGCGATGTTCGCTAGACTTGGCGCTTGAGAGTCGCCGTCATCGTGACGAGACGTCAAGCGCCGAACAGAAGGGGCGCGCGTATGCCAAGGTCGTCGACCGAGACGCCGGTCTAACGCGCTGGCAGACGCCATATGGACCTGTCTGGACGTCACCCCGCGATGAGGACGGCGCGCGAACTGCCGGCTTATTTTATGAGTCCAGCACGATCCGTTGGGCACGCATCGACGGCTCGCACGATTCCCCCATCCGTCAGGGCGATGTCGTCGTGGATGCTGGGGCGCATTCGGGTGAATCGACATGGGCGGCGCTACAGCTAGGGGCCAAACTGGTCATAACGATCGAACCTGACCCCGACAACCTCGCCGTGCTGCGCCGAAATCTCGCCCGGGAGATCGCTGATGGCCGCGTGATACTGATCGATAAAGGAGTCTCTGATCGGGAAGGAACACTCAGGTTTTTCCGAGCGAATTCGCGGGCTGGCAGGTTCGAGAATGGGCCTGATCATCATCACGAAGGGGAGTCGATGACCGACGAGGTGGCCTTGCCCGTCACCACTATCGACCAACTGGTCCGCGATCACAAGCTCACAAAGGTCGATTTCATCAAGATGGACATCGAGGGAGCCGAGGTGCCTGCACTGCACGGCGCGCGGGACACAATTCAACGGTACAAACCCCGCATGGCCATTGGTACATATCATCGACCGGACGATTTGGTGGGCATCGAAAACGTCATCAGGGCGTACCGCTCGGATTATCAGGTGATGCCTTCACGCTGTTTGGAAGGGTACCTTGATGGGCAACACCTTTTTCCACTGCTGCTGTACTTTTCCTAATCCGCGTAGTCTCCTCTGCGCCAGATCCATGTATCGAGCAGGACTTCCGCATAGCCACTCCTGCACCGTGTGGTCACACGCCAATCTAGGGAAGGTCTGATTAATTCACGTTTTCACTCGGAGGCGTGTTCCTGGGCCGGTCACAAGGGGCAATCCGGGAGCGAGAAAAGGGGACAGGCTGGTATTTCACAGCTTTGAGATTCTGAAAGCGTTAGAAAAGTAGCCTGAGCTGACCCCGATTTCATGGACACCGAGTTAAGGTAGACGCCTCGCCTCAAACTGCATGGGACTGACATAGCCCAGCGTCTGATGGAGGCGCCGTCGGTTGTAGAACACCTCGATGAATTCAAACACGGCCGCTTGCGCGTCTTCACGGGTATGAAACCGCTGCTCATGCACCAGTTCATTCTTGAGCGTGCTGAAGAAGCTTTCGACCACTGCGTTATCGAAACAGTTGCCCTTGCGACTCATGCTGGCGATCACGCCACGCTGAGCCAACAGGCGTTGGTAGGCCACACTGGTATAGAGCGCCCCCTGATCGGAGTGATGAATGAGCCCGGGTGGCGGACACCGCTGTGCCAGCGCCATGTGCATCGCCTGGAGCGCGACGTGCTGATCGGGCTTGGCACTCATCGCCCAACCGATCACTCGCCGAGAATACAGATCTAAGATCACGGCGAGATATAGCCAGCCGGCGCGGGTCGCGATCGCGGTGAGATCGCCCGCCCAAATGCGATTGCTGGCCGGGGCCACAAAGACCTGCCGGAGTCGGTTCGGCGCGGGCGGGGCAAACTCATGCCGTTCGATCGTCATGCGAAAGCGCCGAATGCGTTGCGCCAGAAGACCGTGTTGCCGCCGCAAGCGCGCCACGCGATGTCGGCCACACCGCACGCCGGCCAGCCGCAACGCCCGCCATACCTTCACAGCACCGTAGCGCGCCTTCGTCTGTCGATGGAGTTCTTGGATCTGCTCGAGCAAACGCGCGTTGGCCGTCGCCCGCGCACTGGCGGGGCGCTGGCGCCAGGCATAGTAGCCGCTTCGGCTGACGCCCAGCGTGCGACACAACCCGGTGAGCCGGTATTCCGTGCGATGCGCCTGAATGAAGCGATATCTCATGGCGACTCCCGCGCAAAGAACATCGCGGCTTTTTTTAAAATGTCGCGCTCCTCACGCAGCCGGGCATTCTCGCGTCGCAAGCGCGTGAGTTCATCGGCGCTGTGCGCGCGGCCGCCTTTGCCAGGGAACGCCGCCTCCCCAAAGTTCTCAATCTCGTGCTGCCATTTATAGAGGTGATTGCGTCGCAGGTCCAATTCTCGCGCGACGGCTGCTGCCGGTCGTCCCGATGACTTCCACAGTCGGACGGCCTCCAGCTTGAACTCTTTCGTGTATTGCTGTCGCTTCCCCATCGGACACCTCCCGGAACCTATTGTCCCCTTTTTGAGGTGTCCACGAAAGTGGGGCTAGCTCAGCCTGTCCCCTTTTCAAGGTGTCAGGCAAGTTTCAGTTGCCTCTTTGCAAGCTTTTCGGCCGAGGCTATAATACCGCCCATGGACTCGACCAAATTTAGCTATTGGCAGGACCAAGGCCAGTGGCTCGGCTACTTGCAAGACTATCCTGATTACTGGACGCAAGGGGAGTCGCTCAAAGACCTGCAATCCCATCTTGGCGATCTGTACCGCGATGTCTCAAGCAGCGAAATCCCATCCGTCTTGTCGATAGCTAAGGTGGTATTATGAGCAATGTGGAATCCATTGAGCAGCAGATTGAAAAACTCTCTCCCGACGAGCTTGCTGCTTTTCGCCGATGGTATGCAGTGTTCGACGCCGAGGTTTGGGACCGCCAATTCGAGGCCGATATGAAGGCCGGCAAGCTCGATGCGCTGGCTGAGAAGGCTCTTCGCGCCCATATCTCAGGCCAGTCGAAGCCGCTTTGATCCATCACGCCTCTCCTGATTTCTGGACCTGCTACAACGCATTGCCCGCTCCCATCCGTGAACAAGCGGATCGCGCCTTTGAACTCCTGAAAGCCAATCCCAAACACCCGTCATTGCATTTTAAACAAGTGGGCCGTTTCTGGTCTACCAGAGTCGGGCTCCAATATCGGGCAGTTGTGGTCGAAGCGCCGGACGGAATCGTCTGGTTTTGGATCGGGACCCACGCGGAGTACGACAGGGTGATTCGATAGTCTGATATTGTCCCTGTCTCAACTCACTAGAACCTATCTCAAAATTCTTTCATGATGGGATGGGGGGCTGTGTCGTCATTCCCGCGCAGGCGGGAATCCAGTATGTTCGGGGCATTCTGGATGCCCGCTTTCGCGGGCATGACCAGTTCTTACTAGAACAGCCATTTTGAGATAGGTTCTAGTAGGTGTCTGGCTGTTTGAGCGGGCATCCGGCCTTGTGTTTCTGCCGTTCAGGGCGAGGTCGCGTCCTGGCTCCGACAAGCGGCGAGGACTGTTTCCAGTTCCATCCTGCGTAGCATCGGATGGAACAAGTTTCGCAGTCGAGCAGTCGCGACGCCGACGGCGGTTAACAAGAGACAGGCTTAGCGCAAGTAGCCCCGACTACTCTCCAGTAGTCGCTCCCTCTCTCTCCTTACCGATTAACGGCGACAGCCAGCCGGAATCCCAACGCGTGGAGAAGGGCTTCTAAGCTTCTAAATTCTGGATTGCCACGTTCAGAGAGCATCTTGTAAAGGCTTTCCCGGTTGAGCTTCGTTTTCTCGGCGAGCTGTGCGACGCCCCCTTGCGCCTCGGCGACGTTTCGTAACGCCAGCAGGAACAGCTCTGGATCGTCCTCCTCCAGCGCAGCATTCAAGTATTCTTCAGCTTCTCGCGCATTCCGCAGGTTCTCGATCAGGTCTGATTGATAGACTTTGCTCTTTCTCATGGCCGACTCCTGTAATCGCTCCAATAACGTTTCGCTGTTTCGATATCCTTGGACTGCGCGTCCTTATCGCCTCCGCAGAGAAGTAGCAGGATCGTCTTCCCCTCTTGTCCGAAATACACTCGATAGCCAGGACCATAATCAATGCGGAGCTCTTGCACGCCGTCGCCTACAGTATGGCAATCCCCGAAGTTACCCAAGCTGACTCGATCCAACCGCACCCGAATCTTTGCACGTGTCCTCTGGTCTTGTAATGAATTCAGCCAATTGCTAAATGGCTCTCGGCCCTCTGCAGTGACATAGATCCGAAGCTCCTTGGGAGTAGCCTCCACAGAGATAATGTAGTTTATAAGCTACATTATTGCAAGAGTCATTATGAAAGACTGAGTCTCCGCTACGTTCGCGGTCATTTGAGGCTTGTGTTTCACCTCTTGCCTTACTTCCCCTGATGTTGGTAGAGGGCCCACTGCTTTCGGGGCCGTTGCGGTTTGTGTTTCCGCCGTCAGTCCTCTCCACCCCTGAAACATTCACGGCACTTAGAGCGGGAGTGGGGGCCTTCAGGTGCTAGGCGAGCATGACCGGAGGAGCGAGGTATCCGCCGAGGGTTGGCTGGGAAGGAAAACTGGAACTGACACCATCATGTCTATCAAGAGGTGCCTGACAGCTTGAGCGGGCATAGGGCCTTGTGTTTCTGCTATTGTCGCGCTAACGCGGCATGCTCGGCAGGTGGCATCACTGTCCGCAGTTCCATTCAAGCCTGCCTTGGAATGGAACAAGTTTCGATGCCAAGCGCCAGCGAAACTAACGGCAGCCAACAAGGCCCCGCCAGAGTGAAAACAGTCAGACGCCTTGCTCGCAACGCACAGCTATCGTGCAACGATATTAACCTGAGCGGAATAGCCGAGCTGAGAGAGGAGTTGCTCGCAATCTTCCCATGCGAGTCCGAACGTGCGCACATCAGCAGCACCGATTCTGGCAATGGCATTGCGAATAGTCATGAAGTGGGCTGGGTCAAAGTCATTATCCATCAGTGTCGACTCCGCCCAATCGACAAGGGCGGCCAACGACAGATCGTGACGGAGATAGGCTCCGAGCTTTTCTGCGAGAGATTCGCGGGTCACGAGTGACATAACGGTTATACCTTCCGATGGCCTAAGTCTACCGGATACTTGTGATGGACCTCAACCAATTGTCCGATTTCGTCGTACACTTCCTGGTAAAAGCGGGTTGTCACTTCCTTCGTGTCCACCTCTTTGAGATACCGGAGTTTCCAGCCTGATCGGCTTGAGACATCGAGCCAATATCGTCTTTGTCCATCAGGTAAGTCCTCCCAATGTTGAAACTTCCGTTCATTCTGTTCTCTTGTGCTCACAGTGAGCAATCCTCTTGAATTTGTTTTCGGCTGTCAAGCTTGCGGTTTGTGTTTCCGCCGTCAGTCCTCTCCACCCCTGAAACATTCACGGCACTTAGAGCGGGAGTGGGGGCCTTGGGGTGCTAGGCGAGCATGACCGGAGGAGCGAGGTATCCGCCGAGGGCTGGCCGCGAAGGAAAGCTGGAACTGATCATTATGTCTATCAAGGGGTGTCTGGCTGCTTGAGCGGCATTGGGCCTTTGTTTCTGCTGTCGTCGCGCTGGCGCGTCCTGCTCGGGCAGCATCGATGTCCACAGTTCTCCTCTCTCCCCCCTAATGTTGGTAGGGGATGCCCGCTGCGTTCGCGGCCGTTGCGGCTTGTGTTTCCGCCGTTCAAGGCGCGATCGCGTTCTGGATCCGACAGGCGGCGAGGACTGTTTGCAGTTCCATCCTGCGTAGCATCGGATGGAACAAGTTCCGCAGCCGAGCGGTCGCGGCGCCGACGGCGGCCAACAAGGCGCAGGCTTAGCGAAAGCAGGGGCTTCCCATCTCCCTCCCGCTTGCATATTTTTCCCCCATCCCCGTACAATGTTTTCGCTTAACCCATCGTCATTCTTATTGGTTTCATCCGGTTTGCGAGAGGGATCGGGCCGGAATGCGCATCGAATTCTCGAAGGGTGACCGCGCCTCCCCCAGAATGCTGAAAACGACCTCCCGCGTCGTTCTCGGTTCGCCAACATCCTCAACGTACCCCAGAGGGTACGCCTCCGGTCTTGGCTCGCCTGTGGCCTTGCGGGATGCTGTTTTGAGCATTCTGGGAAGGGCCAGCTTTCGATGAAGATCGAGTACTCGAAAGGCGACAGGGCTTCCAAAGAGCTGATCCAGCTCCGCCGCAACACCTCCCTCGAAGCCAGCGGCCGGAAGATGAAGGTCATGCTCATCTTCCCGCCCGATTGGTACCCCTCCGAACCCTATCTCAGCCTCCCTTCCCTCACCGCCGTCCTCCGGAAGGCCGGCCACACCGTCGTTCAGAAAGACGTTAATTTGGAAATGTGGGACTGGTACTTCAGCGAGGATTTCCTCAAAAAGGTTCTTCGCCGGGTCCCCCAGCAGCTGGACCGTCTCCGCAAGCTTTCCAAGAAGCGAGATCTGGCCGACTATGAGATGGATGTTCAGATGGCGCTGTGTGACGTTACGCGCCAAAAGATCGACGACCTGATTAAGAAGGCTGGGCAGGCGAAGCGGATCGTGCGAGGAGAGGACAATTTCTATGATATCGATAGGTTGGAATGGGCGATTCAAGTCTTCCGTGAGGTCACATCAACCATTTCGCTCGTCTATGCGCCGGCCCGCATCTGCATGCCGCCGATGGAGACGGATCTCTCATACAAGGTCTACGCATCGAACGAAGTCATCGATGCGGTGAATGATCAACAAGTCAATGTTTACCGCGACGTGTTCGACCATCTCGTGAAACCGGCGATCGAGGCGGAGCAGCCGGACGTGATCGGGATCTCGATCGTCCTCCAGCAGCAGATCTTCTCCACCATGACCTTCTGCGCCTTGATCAAGCAGCACTTCCCCAATATCCACATCACGCTCGGCGGCAACACCGTCACCCGCCTGCGCGACGTGCTGCCCGAGTCGCCGCTGTTCCAGTACTTCGACAGCGCGGTGGTCTACGAAGGTGAAACGGCCTTCGTGCAGCTGGTTGAGGCGGTGGGGGCCAAGTGGGACCTTTCGCAAGTTCCCAACACCATCTATAAGGACGACAAGGGCGGCGTTTATGTTTCTGCCCTCAGCTATGCCGAGGACATGGCGGAACTCCCGCCGCCGGATTTCGACGGCTTGCCGCTGGAGAAGTATTTTGTGCCGACGAGGACGCTCCCGTACTTGGCGACGCGCGGCTGCTACTGGGGTCGTTGCGAATTCTGCGACCACGGCGAGGGCTACACGGCCGGCTACCGCTCGAAGAAGATTCAAGATGTGCTGGCGGAGATCAAGCACCTGCGCGACAAGTACGGCGCCCGGCATTTTCATTTCACCGACGAATCCTATCCGCCGGCCCTCTTCCGCAAGCTGGCTCGCGGGCTGGTCGACTCCAAGATGGACATCTACTGGACGACGCACATGCGCTTCGAGAAGAGCCTCTTGGAGGACGCCGTCTGGCAGGATGCGAAGGACTCGGGCTGCCGCTATCTGCACTTCGGCTACGAGTCGGGGGTCGAGCGGGTACTCCAGCTGATGGACAAGGCCACGACGACCGAGATCATGACCAAGCATCTGAAGTATACGGCGGAGGCCGGGATCTGGAACCATTGCATGGGCTTCTTCGGCTTTCCCGGCGAAACGAGTGAGGAAGCTTGGCAGTCGGTGCAGTTCCTCGAGCAGAACAAGAACTTCGTCCATTCGCTCGGCTTCGGCACCTTCGATCTGGGGCGGCACAATCCGGTGGCGAAGCATCCGGAGAAATGGGGCGTGACGGCCTACAAGAACCCGGAGTGGGACCTGGCGCTGGACTACTATTTCACTGTGAAGAACGGGATGAGCATCGAAGAGGCCGAACGGGTCTTCCAGGAATTCGAGCGCAATCACTATGCAGGCTGGGATCTGCGCTTGTATATCAGGGAGTACATTTTCCTATATATCTGCAAATTCGGGTTGTCAAAGCTGCCGGATCTGCAGTATCGGGCTATGAAGACGGCGGGAGTCACGCCGACGCTGGCAGGAAAGATGTAGTAGGGGACAGGCTCCGCGCTTCGCGGTGCCTGTCCCCGTTAAGAAAGTGGGATCTGGAAACAGGACAGTCCCCGATCGGAAGGGCGACAGTCCCCGAGTGGGAAAGGTTATGAGCGCTAACGGACTCGTACAGATTGAAGGCCTGACCCCAATCAAGAGGGAAGATCGGAAGTCTTCGAAGGTCATGCTGCTCTTTCCGCCCGAGTGGGTGCCGACGGCGCCCTATTTGGCGCTGCCGTCGCTGACGGCGGTGTTGCGCGGAGCGGGACATACCGTCATCCAGCGCGACATCAACATCGAGATGTACGACCACTTCTTCACGACCGAGTTCCTGATCTGGGTGCGCGCGCGGCAGTCGATGCAGCTCAAGGCGATCCAGATGAAAGAGAAGCGGGGAGAGCTGACGGATCACGAGGCCGGGCAGCTGGCCCTGCTGGAGCAGGCCATGACGCTCGACGTGTTCGATCTGGCAGCCAGGGCGGAAGACGCCAAGGCGGTGGTCCGGGGCGAACGGTTCTACCAGGCGGACAAGCTGGAGTGGGCGCTCAATACCTTCCGCGAGGCGATGCAGTTCATCTCCGCCGCCTACTATCCGGCCTCGCTGGTCTTCTATCCGATGGAAAGCAACCTCGGCTACCGGCCCGGCGTCTCCAAGGAACTCCTGGCCTGTCTCGACGACGAACAGGTGAACGTCTATCGCGACATCTGCAATCAGCTGGTGTTGCCGTCGGTCAGCAAGGAGAAGCCATCCGTCGTCGGCATTTCGATCGGGACGCAGATGCAGCTCATCGCAGGTATGACCTTCTGCAAGATGATCAAGGAGACGTTCCCGCACGTGCACGTGGTGGTCGGCGGCAACGTGATTACGAGATTGCAGGAAGAGCTGCCGCATCACGAGAGGTTATTCTCTGAAGTCTTTGATTCTGCTATTCTTTATGAAGGAGAACATGCGCTGCTCTGGCTGGTGGAGGCCTTGAACGGGCAACGGGACATGGCCTCGGTGCCCAACTTGATGTACCGCAATGCCACCGGCGTGCAGCAGAACAAGGAAGTCTATACGGAGAAGACGACGGCACTGCCGATTCCCGACTTCGACGGCTTCCCGCTAGACCACTACTTTGTCCCGGAGCGGATCATTCCCTACCTCGCGACACGCGGCTGCTATTGGGGACGCTGCACCTTCTGCGATCACGGGCAGGGGTATTTCGACCAGTACCGGGGCATGACGGCGCAGTTGGTCGTCGAGCAGGTGAAGGCCTTGCGCGATAAATACCAGTGCCGGCACTTCCTCTTTTCGGACGAGTCTTATCCGCCGGCGCTGTTCAAGAAGGTCTCGCAGATGCTGGTTGATCAGAACGTCGGCATCAAATGGACCACGCTGATCCGGTTCGAGGAGACGTTACAGGACCAGGCCGTGTGGGATCTCGCCGCAAAGGCCGGCTGCTGCACCCTCTATTATGGTATGGAGTCGGCGAACGAGCGCGTGCTCAATCTGATGGACAAACACGCCAAGAAGAGCGTGATTCAGAACAACCTGCACCAGGCAGCGAAGGCGGGTATCTGGAACCATGTGATGGCCTTCTATGGCTTCCCCGGTGAAACCCGTGACGAGGCGCTGGAGACCAGGCAGTTTGTTATCGACAACCAGCCGGTGATCCATTCGGTCGAGCTGTTCTACTTCGTGGCCTACCGGCACACGCCGATGGTGCGCAATCCGGAGAAGTTCGGCATCACGATCCATAAGCAGGAGGAATACGACCTTCCGCTGGACTATTACTACACGTTGAATGAGCCGACGGGTATCTCTTGCATGGACGCGATGCAGCTCTGCGAGGAGTTCTACAAGAACGACTTCCAGCCCTGGGCCGTCCGCGTAAACGCCCGCGAGCACGTGTTCCTCTATATCTCCAAGTTCGGGACGAACAAGCTGCCGCAGATCTATGCGCAGCGCCAAACGGTCGGCGCATCGGACAGTGTTTCAGGTCTGGTGACGTGGCCCGTTTCTATGGGTGAGGGAGAGGACGGTAAGGAGGGGATGAGCCGGGTGATGAGTCACGGGGTCGGTGGCTAGGATGATTCCTCGTCGGGGACGAGAACGGCCGAGAGCAGGCTGTACGCCGCTTCGATTCTCTTGGTCATCTCTTCGGCTCGCTGGTAGTTCTTCATGTACTGTTTAGGATTGTTCGTCAGGTTGGCATACCGCGCCGGGTTCCATGTGGAGAGTTGTAATTGGCGGGCTCGTTCGAGATCTTCCTTAGTCGTCGGAAGGGTGAGGCCCAGGATCTCCAGCGCGTGGGCCACTTCCTTACGGATCGCCTCCTCGTCCATGGTCGAAGTGTGACAAGTTTCTGATCGGGGTGTCAATCAACCTATGACAACGCAGCTCCCCATCCTCAAGGCGCCGCCCATCTTCAAGAACAAGGACTACCGAGAGGTGCTGATCCGCGAGCTTGAGGGAGGCAAGATCCCCATCAGTCTCGGCAAAACCTGCCCGGTGAAGTGCGAGTTCTGCTACGAGATCGACCACTCCTATCGCGAGACGCTCGATCCGCCCAAGACGACCGATGAGGACTGGAAGTTCATTCTCGACTACATCAACAAGAAGCCGACGGATCCGATGCAGTTCTGGTGTCTCGGCGGCAACGAATACATGGAATGGACGGATCTGTTCCTGCATCCCAAGGCGATGGAATGGGTCGAGGACTTCCTCATGTCCACGGACAAGAACATCACGTTCTTCACGGTCGGCTACGTGCAGGTGCCCAAGATCCATCAGTTGGCCGCCAAGTATCCGGGCCGGATCAATTTCGAGCTCTCGGCGATCACGCTGGGCGACTACCGCCAACGGCTCATGCCCCATGCGCCATCGGTCAAGCATCTTATGAAGGTCTTGGACGGGCCGGCCGTCTCGTCGGCGAACTTCTATTCGTTCGACGCCTATACGATGTCGAAGGACGCGCAGACGATCTCGGCCGTGAATCAGAAGTGCGTGCTGTGGATGGGTTGCCTCACGCCGGTGAAGGGCATCACAGAGCCGACGGCGGATCTCATGCGCCAGGGCAGGAAGTATCTGCCGGACGAGGCGCGCCGCCTCTACGACCTGGGTTTGCCGAACGTCCAGACGATCCAGACCGAGGCGCCGATCACCGCCTTCATGAATCGCAAGCGGATCGTGAGCGCCTTCGATTCACTCGAATTGGAGAAGAAGGACACGGTCGTGATGGCCAAGAGCGTCTACAAGGTCCTGAATATGTATCGGAAGAACCGCGCGCGGTTCCTGATGGTGCCGAACGCGACCTTGGGAGGTGATTCGGACTGTTCCGTCCTGCTGACGTTTGACGACATCGCCAGGCGCGTGACGACGCAGAAGCGCATTCACGTGCCGAAATGCATGATGCAATCGGGCCGCGGCCTCTATACGGACATCGGCGGCGTCAGCCCCGAGCAGTTTACGAAGAAGACCGGCGTCAAGGTGACGGTGCTGCACAAGATCGACACCAGATTCGCCAATCGGCTGTTGTGGCGGAACTGCTTGCTGAAGAACTATGTGGAAGACTACGTCGCCAACCCGCTTGTTCAGTCGTACGAGTCTCTCCCTTTGCCTGCATGACGGATGGTGGAAATCCGCCGGATGACGCTCGCGGAGCCAACCGGGTGCTGTCACGGCGACAGCCCCATCGTGCTCGCTCCGCACATTCTCCAGTGGGTCCCTTCGGCTATCGTGCCTGGTGAAGCACCGCGGCCGAGCGCGGCAAGGGTGGGCGGGTGAGAAAGTCGGCCCGATGGCTGGGCACCCGCTCGTGTATTCACTCGTGCCGGATTCCGCAGATGATGGATTTGGGTCTGTGGTCTGAGAAGAGCGATGAGGGCTCCTGCAGAACTTCCTACGGTGTGAGGGGCAGGCTTATTTGCTGATGATCGGGTCGAGGTTGAAGGCGATGCTGATGCGGGGTTTGCTGCCTTTGTAGGGGGCAACGGCATGGTGCTGCCAGCCTGGAAACATGACGCACTGTCCGGCTGAAGGAGTGAATGAGATGGTGTTGCCGGCGTCGTGCAGCTCCTCCATCGAGTAGCGCAGGTAAGGCGCCAACATGCGCGGCAGGCATCCGCGGGGATCGTAGAGCTGTAATTCTCCTCCTGTGTCCTGTCCCTCGGTAATATCGCCCACATCCACATAGTACACGCCGGACCAGAAGGATCCAGGGTGGGCATGGTAGCCGTTCGTTCCTCCGTTGCGCTGCACGTTCGACCAGGTTTCCACGACCTGCCAGTGGGGATGTTGCGCGTTCTTCCCCGTTCGAGCCGAGAATTCCGTGGCCAGTTCGGCGACCTGCGTGACGGCCTCGAAGAGCTGCTTGAGCGGTTCGCCGGCCCATTGCATCATCGACATGTCATGAGGCGATGACCATCCGATGACTTCACGGTCGCGATAGGCGAGTTGAGAAGATTCGTGCTCGAGGACCGCTTGCTTGAGTTGATCGTTGATGCAGGCACAGTCGGGGACTGAGAACACCAGCAGTGGTGTCGAGAAGATAGGCCGAACGCTCAATTCGAGTTGGCGGGCCATGCGCGCCCCCATCCGGGTGTCGCGGGTATAAGCTGAAAAGAATAGATACGCGGAATGCTCAAGTCAATCACGGAAAATGACGTAGGTACAAAGTCGTGGCGTACCGGCAGTCATGGTTGGGCGCAATCCTCATGTCAGGTGCAGACGTTTGACAGGCCCATCGGCTCTGACCTACAGTGCCGCCTATCATGGAGTCCGAACGTCGCTCGCTGAAGTTCTACCAGGCCGATGTGTTCACGACGCAACCCTTCGGCGGCAATCCGGTCGCGGTCTTTCCCGACGCGAAGGGACTGTCTGACGACGAGCTGCAGCAGATCGCCCGGGAGATGAACCTGTCCGAAACCGTGTTCGTCTTTCCGCCTTTCGATCCCGCCGCGGTCGTGAGGCTCCGCATCTTCACGCCGACGCAGGAAATTCCCTTCGCAGGCCATCCGGTCGTGGGCACGATGTTCGTCCTGACGACGCTGGGACTGATTGCCGCCACCGAGCCGGTTACCCGCGTCGTGCAGGAGTGCAACATCGGACTCTTCCCTGTCGACCTACATGTGCGCGCCGGCCGCGTGCTCCGCGTCGTCATGACGCAGCCGGCTCCTCAGTTTCTTGAGACTGTGGACGACACCGAAGACCTCTATAAAGTCTCCAATGCGCTCGGCATCGCCAAGCATGCGATCACCGATGCGAAATGGCCGTTGGAAGTCGTCTCGACCGGGCTGCCGGTGCTGATCGTGCCGGTTCGGACTCTGACGGCGGTTCGCTCGATCGAGCCGGATTCGTCGGCCATCATCGAGCTGTGCCGGCAGTTCGGCGCCAACGGCCTGATGGTGTTCACGACGATCACGGTCGAATCGTTCGCCACGGTCCATGCGCGGATGTTTGCGCCGTCCATCGGCATCATCGAGGATCCGGCGACGGGGAGTGCCGCCGGGGCTCTGGGCTCGTACCTGGTGCACCATGGCGTGGTCGACGTCGGCCCGATGACCGAGATCACGATCGAGCAGGGTTATGAGATCGAACGGCCTTCACGGATTCTGGTGCAGGTGGAATCGGACGACGATGTGATTCAGGCGGTGAAGGTGGGGGGGCAGTGTGTAATGGTGGTGGAAGGGACGTTGAATTTTTAGCAGGATGATGAAAACGCCATCTAACTTCGTTCTCGGTCGCTACAACCCCTCGACGTACAGCAATGAGTACGCCTCGGGGTTTCGTTCCCTGCGGCCTTGTTACATGGCGTTTTGATCATCCTGGCGGAACGCGCGCATGGGGAAGAGCCGCGTCTCGGCGCGGGTCAGGGCTTGGGTGGGTGAGAATGACGCCCGCTCGCCGCCACCCGGTTCAGAAACTCTTTGGGGGAGGAGAGGCGGCTGAACCTCGGCACAGGTCGTGTGTTGAGTCCTGAGCTAGGAAATCAGCACCGCCTGCCTCACTCAGCACTCACCACTCTGCGCAGAGGACTGTTATGAAGGCTGTTGTCTTTAGAGAGCATGGTGGGCCAGAGAAGTTGAGCTACGAGGAGATGCCCGAGCCACAGATCGGGCCTGACGATGTCTTGATCCGGGTTCGCGCCTGTGCTCTCAACCATCTGGACATTTGGATTAGGCAGGGGAGCCCGGCCTATCCGATGCCGCTTCCTCATATCTCGGGTTCGGACATCGCCGGCGAGGTGGAAGCGGTCGGCGGCCATGTGGACGGGGTGCGGGCTGACAGCATCAAGGTTGGCGAACGGGTGTTCCTCTCGCCGGGGATCAGCTGCTGGCGGTGCAACGAATGTCTGGCCGGCCGTGACAACTTCTGCCGATCCTACACGCTGATCGGCGCGATGGCGCACGGCGGCTATGCAGAATATGTGAAGGTGCCGATTCGCAATGTGCTGCCGATCCCCGGCAACCTCAGCTTTGAACAGGCGGCGGCTTTTCCGCTTGTCTCAGTCACGGCATCCCACATGCTGTTTTCCCTGGCGCAGCTTCAGCTTGGCGAGACGGTCCTGGTAATGGGAGCGGGAAGCGGGGTTGGAAGCATGGCCGTGCAGATGGCCCACCTGGCCGGGGCCCGGGTCATTACAACGGTCGGATCGGAAGACAAGATTCAGAAGGCCGCCTTGCTCGGGGCCCATGCGGTGATCGACCATCGCCGCGAGAAGGTGGCGGAGCGGGTGAAACTGCTCACGGAGGGCCGGGGGGTCGACGTGGTCATCGAGCATATCGGGCCGGAGGTGTGGGAGCAGTGCTTGGCCTCGTTGGCCAGGGGAGGTCGCTTGATCACCTGCGGCGCCACGACCGGGGCGGAGGTTAAACTGGATCTGCGGTATGTCTACAGCCGACAGTTCACGATCAAGGGCTCTTATATGGGTACCAGGGCCGAGCTGGTCAAGGCGGCCGAACTCGTGGGTCAGGGGAAGCTCAAGCCGGTCATCGACCGGACCTATCCCCTCAAGGAGGCGAGGGCTGCGCAGGAACAGCTTTTATCTCGAAAATTTTTCGGTAAGGTCGTGCTTAGCTGTTGAACGGAGTTTGGAGGATCGGACCGGTTAGAGATAGAATAGGGGAAGGGACAGGTTCGAGATTGAGTGAAACGAAAGGAGCGGGCATGTCGACAGTGGCGCAGATCATGGCGAAGAAACTTAAGACGGTCGGTCCGGCGACCACAGTCTCCAGCGCAGCGAGGACGATGAAGGCGGCCCGTATCGGGGCCCTTTTGGTAAAAAAGGGCAAGCAACTCGTCGGCATCGTAACGGATACCGACATTGTTCGCCGGGGCGTGGCCGCCAACAAGAGTTTGGGCAAGGTGAAGGTGGAAAAGATCATGACGTCGCCCATCTGCACAATCGAAGGGCACCGACCGGTCGATGACGCGCAGGACATGATGGGTGACCTCGCCGTGCGCCATCTCGGCGTGACGCAGAACGGCACCATCGTCGGCATCGTCTCGGTGCGCGATCTGTTGCTGCACTACAAGCGGTATGCGCAGTCGAAGATTCCGCAGATGCAAGACTATTCCGAACCGAAGATCGGACAAGACTAGATCAGGCGAAGTGCTCAGTCCTGAGTGCCCGGTGTTGAGATCTCCGAGCCCATCTCAGCCCCCCTAGCTCAGGACTCAGCACTTTATTTGTGGAGTTCTTTGACGAGATGTCCCAGCTCGGGCAGGATCAACTTTTCCATCGCCAGGCGGACGGCGTTTTCGGACCCAGGGGTGGAGAAGAGCACGCGTCCTTTGATGATTCCGGCGGTGGCTCGGCTCATGATGGCCGGTGAGCCGATGTCCTGGTAGGTGAGATAGCGGAACACTTCCCCGAACCCGTCCAGTCGTTTTTCCAGCATTCCATCCACGGCCTCGAAGGTGGAATCCCGTCGCGAAATGCCGGTTCCCCCGTTGATGATGATGGCCTGGATCCGCTTGTTCGCGACGCCGGCTTTGATCTTGGCTTTGATCTTGGCCGGCTCGTCCTTGACGATACAGTAGTCGACGACGCTATGGCCGGCGTCCTTGAGCATGTGCATGATGCGATGCCCGCTGGCATCCGTTTCCCTGGTGCGTGTGTCGCTGCAGGTAATCACCATACAGCCGATCGACCGAGGGGCATCGTGTTTGTGTTCGTGAGCGGTGTGGCTGCCCATATCGTCCAGGATGCTGAAAATGGCTTGTTGCTTTGTTCTCGCATCGCTCAGCCCCTCAACGTACCGAAAAACGTACGACTCGGGGCTTCGCTTGCTGCGGCCTCGCTACAGGACCATTTTGAGCATCCTCAGCAGAAGGACTGATGCAGTTACGTCTTCAATTATTTCCAGACGGCGTCCGGATTGAGTTTCGCCGCCGGCTTCCCGCCCTTGATGTGTTCGTCGAGGATGACGGCGACGTCCGCTTCCGTGACCTTGGAATACCAGGTTCCCTCCGGATACACGACGACGGTCGGGCCCTGCTCGCAGGGACCGAGGCAGGAAGAACCGGTCACGAGCACCTCGCCCGGCATCACGCCTCGCTGCATCAGGCCCATGTTGAAGGTCATGAGTAATTGCGCGGAGCCCTGGCTGCCGCACGAGGGCTTTGGATGGCCTGGGGGCCTGGCGTTGGTGCAGACGACGATATGATACTTCGGCTTCGGCATGAGTGCTCCTTCTTCGGGGAACGAATGGCCTATGGCTTAGGGCACGTAAGCTAAGCGGAGGCATTCCTCAAAAAACCTGCTCCGTCCTACCACCTGCTCTATGCAATACGCCATCTGCTCCCTGGTTTACTGCGGCCTATACAACTGCCACTGCTCGATGCATTCCTCTGGGAACTTCCAGTGTTTGAGACCTTTGATCACCCAATCGAGGTAATGGTCCTTGGGCTTGAACTTGCCGATGGATTCGGCGGCGTAAGTGGTCACAAGCATTTTTTCGCCCGCTTCGTCGTGCACGGTGACCTGTACGTGGCGATAGGCGCCCTGCGGCACGTCGTCCTCGAACTGGTCCAGCAGCTTGACGTCTTCCTCCGTCACTTCGAAGACCGCGCCCCACACTTTTTCCCCCGGTGAAGGAACGACGTTGGCCAGGCCGCAACGCCACTGCGACGACCAGCGGCCGAACTGAATCGTATGCTCGGGGAGCGTCGCCAGCGTCACGAACTGATGCTCCGGGGCCCGTCGCTTGAGCTGGGTCGGGTTGACATTGTCGCCGTAGAGAAAGAATTTCATGGATGGTTCTACGCCTCAGGGTTGTGCCGGATATATGATTTCGAGAGAGCGAATCCTGCCAGGTCGGTACTTGTAGCATATCGGCTTTCGACCGTACAAGACACCGGTTGACCGTTTCGAGATGCGAGTGTCCGGGACTGTTTCGTGTTACGTGTTTCGTCCGCCCGGACAACAAGAAACCTGAAACCCGAAACTCGGCTCTGCTCCGGCAGATTGACTTCGTGAGCACTGCATTTCTATGATGAGTTTCTTTCGCTATGGTCAAGGCGCTCCACTATCTCGCCGTCGTCGTCCTCCTCGTGGGGGCGGCCTACTTTATCTGGACGAAGCCTCCCGTCGTCAATCCCATGATCGACCGGCGAAGCGCCGATGCACTGGCCCTGGTGCAGACTCACCGCGCATTGGGCTATCCGACCATACTCCAGGCCATGACCGAGCATGTCAGGTCCATGAAGGATCGGGGGCTCAATGCGAGGCTCGGCGAGTGGCGCGTGAAGCAGGTCGACGGCGATCTCTACGAGATACGGGTGCAACTCCGCGATCAGGGGGTGGGAGGGCAATGGTTCGAACGCGAGTTCATCTGGCACGCCAATCTGTCGTTGAAGAAAGTCAATGCCGCATCGCTACCGGCCGACGGAGTGACACCGAAAGAGCCGGATCAACCGGACCCGGCCGGGCCGTCCGTGCCGCAGTTTCCCGGCGTGCGAGGGCCTGCCTGAGTCAGGCTCCGTGCGGATCGAAATTCGGCGGCAGCGCGACCTGAATCTCGCCGTCCGCCACCTGGACCGGACAGCAAGCGACGGTGATGTTCGGATTACCGGAGCGCTCGCCGGTGCGAAGGTTGAACGCCCATCCGTGCCAGGGACATTCAACCACATCCCCTTTCACGAATCCTTCGCCCAGCGGTCCGCCCGCATGGGGGCAGGTGTTGTCCACTGCGTAGTAGGTACCGTCGACGTTGAACAGCGCAATGCGCACGCCGTGCACTTCGACGGTACGCGAGGTTCCTGGAGGAATCTGATCGACCATGGCGACAGTGACGAAGTCCGACATCATTCCTACTCTTGACCGTTCTTCTAGGCAGTCTGCCGGGGACATGCCACCCCGGAACGGCCCGTAGCTTGATTTAGCGGCTGCCTTATGGCATAGACATACGTGAGCGTACCCAGACCGGCAAAAGGCCCTCTCGACGAAGGAGCCTCGGTTGGGAATGAGGTTTCCGAATGGAAATGACCCTCCTGCTCAATTCCACCTATGAACCCCTGCGTGTCGTCCATTGGCAAAAAGCGATTGCGTTGCTCTGGCAAGGAAAAGTCGAAGTGCTGGAGGTGTACGATCGCGAGATCCACGGAGTGTCGATCTCCTTCAAGCTGCCGTCGGTCATGCGGCTGCTCAAGCTGGTTCGTCTGAAGGACAGTCATCGGGCAGTCAAGTTTTCACGCATCAACATCTTTACCAGAGACGGGTACACCTGCCAATACTGCCGGACGAAGTATCGGACGGAAGAGCTCACCTTCGACCACGTCGTGCCGATCGCCAAGGGCGGCAGGAAGACCTGGGAGAACATCGTCACCGCCTGCTGGCGCTGCAACAACCGCAAGAGCGGCCGCACGCCGGATGAAGCGGGCATGCGCCTGATGAAGCGGCCGGTCAAGCCGCGCTGGAGCCCCATCGTGACGATCACCATTGGGATCAGGAATACACCCGAGAGTTGGCGGGATTATCTGTATTGGAATATGGAGCTTGACGCCGACCCCTCCGGTTAGGGATGTTGAAAAAGCCCTCCCGCTGCGTTCTCACATCGTTCAGACTCTCAACATACCGAAAGACGTACGCTTCGTGCCTTCACTCGATGCGGCCTTGCGGGCGGACTTTTTGAACATCCTTTAGGGCAATTCAAGAATAAAACCCTCTCCACTGCAAATTCATATTCCTAGTTCTTCACCGTGTCCAAAATGATTTCCAGATTCCGTCCACCAGGGAGCGTGGGGTTTTTCGCGTAGCGCCCTTCGATATCGCCTGGCTGGGCCGGCCCCGCCTGGCCGTCTCGATCGAGCCTGGCGACCACATCGACCATCCCGCGCAGTTCCGAGCCTTGAACCATGACGTCGGCGTTGGTGATCTCGAACGACACGGGAAATACCGGTTGGTCGATTCGCTTGGCCGCGACCGGTCTGGGCGAGGAGCCTGGTCGGCGCACGATCACGAACAGCACGTCGGTCGGACGCACTTGGCCGGCGAGCCCAGGCGCGATCTGGACCCGACCGGCGATCACCGGTTCGCCGGTTTGAGGATCGCAGCTATGGGCCAGGCCGAGCCACGCTGCGACGGCCGCGAGGCCGATGATGCTGCCGGCCATGCCGATTGATTTCGCTGTGAATCCTGACATGCGAGATGGTTTCCTCAGCCTCAACTTTCTTCTTTGGCGGGGCGCATTATACCGGGGCCAATCGGAAAAGGGGAGGGTAGCGGATCAGTGTGCCATCAGCCACCCTGACGTGTGTCATTCCCGCGGAAACGGGAATCCGGTCACGGTCCTCCCCTAATAGGGGGCTTGATCGAGCAGTGGATGCTCGCCTACGCGGGTATGACGCAGGAGTAAAGTGACCCACGACCAAGGGGAGGGCGCAGTTTACGATGGAAAACGGACTATTGTATGATCAAGACTTTGGAAGGTAGCAGACGGTCTCGATGCGCGAGTCGTGCGAGTGAAGAACGGCGGCGCGGCCTGAGGACCGTTTTAAACTACGTGAAGGCACATTGAAGGAGTGAGCCATGGCTGCGAATCCAGGTTTTCCCTTGTCGCTTGATGTTAGAGGTTATCCCGTCGTGGTGCTCGGGGGCGATGAGGAGGCGGCGGAAAAGACGCAACGATTGTTGGATGCCGGCGCCAAAGTAACGGTGGTCGCGCCGATGTTGCACGATCACCTCAAGCAACTGGCCGCGTCCGCGAAAGTGGTCCACCGCGGGCGTCATTTCCGCGAGGCTGACTTGGAAAGCGCCGTTCTGATCCTGAACATGGTGCGAGGGGATCGGGACTTCGCCCGCTCGCTGTTCGCCAAGGCCCGCGAGAAAAAGGTGTTGTTGTGGTCGGTGGATTTTCCCGAAGCGTCGAGCGTGAACATGCCGGCGGTCGTGGCGACCGGACACATGCGTCTGGCCATCAGCACCAGCGGCCAAGCTCCGGCGCTCTCGGGTTTCATGAAGGAGGATTTGGAGCGGATTCTCGACGGCGAGTTCGCGGCATTCGTGGAGTGGCTGGGGGAGTTGCGAGAACAGGCGAAAAAGGATGAGCCGGATGTGGAGAAGCGGCGGACGCTTCTGCGGGAAGCTCTCGATGGGTTCCGATTCTTGGGTAAGGTACAGTATCCGAAGGTCTGGCTCGATCATCGAGCCCAGGAGAAAGCCGGCAGCCCGGCGCAGCCTTGAAGCGAGGAGGAGTGACGACCATGGTGTTGTTGGAGTTCAGCATGTCCCCCATCGGCAAGGGCGAGAGCGTGGGAAAGTACGTCGCCCGTTCGCTGGACATCGTCGATCAGAGCGGTGTGGAGTATCGCCTGAATCCGATGGGAACCGTCCTGGAAGGGGAGTGGGACGAGGTGATGGCGGTGGTGAAGAAGTGCTATGAACGCATGAAGAAGGACTGTAACCGGATTTCCTGTTCGGTCAAGATCGACTACCGAAAAGACCATTCCGGCCGGTTGTCCGGAAAAGTCAAGAGCGTGGAACGTCGGCTGAAGCGCCACGTGCGGACCTGACGCGACGGCCGTTGGTTCCACGGCCTCGACTTCTGTATCTTTTCCTTCCCTTTTTGTATCTCAATCAATACTGACCAGCCTCCGTGCCTGGTCCCATCCTATCTCCTCACGTCGTCTCAACCGGGATGCAGAGAGATTCAGACGGTTGTTCGCAGCTGTAGGCTATACGACAAAGGTACGTCCTTTGCGTAATGCGAAAAGCTGCGAACTGGAATCCGCCGCCTGTTTTCGGTGAGACATTTGCCGAAGGGCTCTGCGAAGCAGTCTGACGGACTGGAGTGGAACGGCCCTGGTCCAAATGATTGAGCGCCACACAAGAGTGCCGCGACTGACGACATGGTTGGGATATAGCTCGGAATCCGAATCAAGGCCAGTGATGACACCTCATTTGCTGTCGCAGGACCATACGATTCTGGAACGGGGAACGATGCAGTTCGTCCCGTTCGGTGTCGATGCGCGCGGCGAACCGGTCCGAGACGTCAGTGGCATCGTCATCCGCGACAACGTGGACTATCTGGAGGAGTGGATGACTCGGACCAAAGGGACCGAGGCGGCTCGACGAGCCATCGAGGAGCTGTGCCGGCTGCTCAACCGACGCTTGCGCGATTCCTCGCACCACGTGACGCTCGAGCAGTTGCGCAATGTCTGGAACAGCTACTCGTACGAATTCACGTCGTATCTGCGCGAGTTTTGTCGGGAACTGTCCGAGGATCCCGCGTTCTACCGGAACGTCGGACGGGAGAAGCACATTTCCCCGCTGATTCAGGCATTGGGGCGACCCTTCAGCCTGGCGCAAGTCCACCGTATGTATCCCTATTACGCGAAGAAATTCGCCCGGGGTCTGGACTATTCGGTCGTCGCCGTCACGGAATCATCGGCGGTGCTGCGCTTGAGTCTGACTCAGCGGGTCTATGAGCAATTCGGATCCTACCGAAAAGCTTGCGCAGCGCAGATCTGCGAGTCCGTCAAAGGGCGGCTGGCCATGGTTCCGGCGAAGCTGCATGGGCTGCCGCCGTCCACCGTGACGGATCGGGCATGCATTGTCAGGGGCGACGCGCACTGCGAGTGGGAGGTTCGATGGCAGTCGCAGTCGAACCGCCATGTCGCATGGCATGTGTGGGGCGCGCTCGTCGGGGCGCTGGCGGCGGCGGCGATGCGATCCTTGTTTTCCGGGGTAAGCATCGGAGAACTCGCCCTGGCGGCGCTCGTGCCGATAATCGTGTCCGGAACGCTGATCAATCGACGGTTGCATCAGGAGAGCCGACTGCGGGAAACGTTGATTAAAGAACAGATGGCCGACGTGGAATCGCGCCATGAACAGCTTCGGGACGCCTATCTTGAGCAGGAGCAGACGCGCGTGGAGTTGCGGAGAAAGATCAGCCATCTGATGGTCCTGCATCGAGCCGGGCTGCTCTTCAGTTCCATGCTCGACCGTGAGGTGTTGCTGCAACAGGTCTTGGAGACCCTGACCAGTGACTTGCATTTCGACAGAGCCATGATCTCGTTTTATGACCCGGACCAACAGGTGGCCAAGGACGCGAGACTCGTCGGCGTGTCTCCCGAGGTCACGGCTCGAGCCCGTGCCAGCGTCATTCCCGTGTCGGACCCCGAGAGTCCGGAGGGCACGGTGTTGTTGCGCGGCACCCCGCTGCTGATTGGCGATATCCGGACGGTGTGGGGACGCCTGCATCCATCGACCAAGCAACTGGCGATGCTGATCGGGACCAAGGCGTTCATCGTCGTGCCGCTGAAGGCCAAAGATCGCATCCTCGGTTGCCTGATGGTCGATCGAATGCAGGAGCATTGTCTGACTCTTGAGGATCTTGAGCTGTTGGTCACCTTCGCCCACCAGGTCGCCGGGGCGATGGACAACGCGGCTGCGTACCGCCAAATCGAAGAGCTCAACGTGGGATTGGAAGCCAAGGTCCGCGAGCGCACGGCCGAACTGGAACAGGCGGACCGTCTGCGTTCGCAGTTTCTGTCCCATGTGTCGCACGAACTGAAAACGCCGCTGACATCAATCAAGGGCTTTCTGCAGAACATGTTGGATGGACTGACCGGGACGGTGAACGAGAAACAGCAGCGATATCTGTTCCGTGTGCTGGAAAACTCCGAGCGCCTCATCCGCATGATCGACGATCTTCTCGACCAAACGCGGATTCAAACCGGCCGGCTGGAGTTGGTTCCGGCCCAGGTCGATCTGGCCCACGCGGTGTCCGATGCAGTGGAGCAGCTCAGGCCTCTGGCTCAAGGCAAGCGGCACAAGCTGGAGGCGGTGTATCCCTCCGTTCCGTTGATTGTCTGGGCTGATCGGGATCGGCTGTTCCAGATCGTCACCAACCTGGTCCAGAATGCGGTGAAGTTCACGCCGGAATGCGGATGCGTCACCGTGGAGGTGACGATGGCGCATCCGTGCGCCGCCAAGATTTCCGTCCAGGATTCCGGTCCCGGTATTCCCCCTGAATTCATCGACAAGGTCTTCGATCCATTCTTCAAGCTGAAGGCGCGGACCGAGACCAAGGGATTGGGACTGGGGCTCTCCATCGTGCGCACCCTCGTCGAATTGCATGGAGGCGCCATCGAGGCGCGGAGCGGCGAGGACGAAGGGGCGGAGTTTTCGGTCACTCTTCCACTGTGGTCTCCACCGAACATCCATGTGAAAGGGGGGATCAATCGGATGGCGCCGGTTCTGGTGGTCGATGACGACTCGGACATTCGGCAATATTTGGAAGATCGCCTGAGGGCCAAGGGCTATGACGTCCGATCGGAAAGCGACGGTCTCCGGGCTCTGGAAGCGATCTGTCGGGAAACGTTCTCGGGCATGATCCTGGACATCGGCCTGCCGTCGATCGGCGGCATGGAATTGCTGAGACGGATCCGCCGGAAGGATCAACAGGTCCCGATCGTGATGGTGACGGCGTCTGGGGCCAGGGACACGGCTGTGCAGGCCATTGGGAGTGGCGCCCAAGCCTATCTGCTGAAGCCGTTTCATGCGGACGAATTGGAGCAGGTAGTGAACACCTGGTTCGGGGCCGCGGAACCTGCGAGCCGAGAGGCTGCTGAATGAGGCAGGCCGTCGTAGTGGAATGGGCCGGCGGACTGTCAGACTGGATTCGACTGAGGAGGGTCCGGGTCGGCCGGCTGTCCGGCGTGGTCCTCACGCTCGTGGGGTTGTGCGGCGCGGCGGCTGCGCCCCGGATAGCGTCGGCTCAGGTGCCTCGTATACAAGGCCAGGGCACGGCGGCTTCGGCTATGGGCAATGCCTTTGCCGCGCAAGCGGACGATCCGTCCGCCGTTCACTATAATCCCGCCGGGCTCACCGGGCTTCACGCGGTCGAATTCATGGGAGGGTTGCTGCTGTCGGGTGGCACGACCAGGTTTGCCGGTCCGACCGGCGTGACAGCCACCGGGGACCGAAACGGCAGTGTGGCCTGGCCGCCGCCTGCCCATCTCTATCTGACCGCCAATTTTCAGGACCTTGGGCTGAGAGCCCTGGGGCCGCTTTCGGCGGGGATCGGCGTCACATCACCGTTTGGCTCGTTGATGCGGTGGCCCACTGACGGCCCTTTTCGCAGCGCCACGGTCTTCAATACGCTTCCGCTGCTGGACATCAAACCGACGGTGGCCTATGAGCTGGTCCGTGGCCTGTCCTTGGGGGTGGGGGCCGATATCTACACCTTTTCCGAATTGGTAGGAGAGGGACAGGTCGAGAGGCAGTCGATCTGGCCCGGCGGGTTGGGCATCCCGGCCGGCGCTCGAATCGAGCTGCTCGGCGCCGATACGGCGGCTGGTTTCAACGTGAGTCTGTTGTACACCGCGCTGCGAAATTCAGACGGGCGGCCCCTCATCAACATCGGCTTCGTCTATAGAAGTCAGGCGACTCTGCATCTCTCAGGTGCATTTCTGGCCAACGGAGCCAAGGTGTCCGACGCCACGGCGACGTTGGTCCTGCCGTCTGTCATGACCGGCGCCGTCGCCGTGTGGCCGCATCGTACAGCGGCTCATGAATGGAAAGTGGAACTGGATGTCGACCGGGTCGGCTGGCATACGGTGAAGAACCTCGATGTGCATCTGGCGAACGGAGCGACGATTCCTCAACCGCTGAGTTGGCATACTACCTATGCGGTCATGGTGGGCACCGAATACAAGTGGCTTGCGCTTGAGGCGCTGCCTTCGTGGGACGTGGCGTTGCGCGCCGGCTATACCAACCAGCAGACGCAGATGCCGGATGTCTCGTTCGACCCCGGCGTGCCATCTGCCGACGTGAATATTCTTGGAGGGGGCGTGGGATTCCTCTGTCATGCCGCCGGCTCGTTCTTAGGGTTGGTCCGCTGCGGAGACGTTGGGGTAGGGGCGGTCAGAATGAAAGGCATCGGCCTCGACCTGTCTTACCAGGCTTCCCTGTATGAGACGCGTATCATCGTCGGCAACCGTAATCCGACCGTGAACGGTACGTACAGGACGGTGTTGCATACCGGAGGACTCTCGCTCCGTCTGTTGTTCTAGCGGGGACTGCCAACGGCTGGTGGTCGTCACCATCGGGTCGGAGATCGGTCGTGGGAAGCGTCTTTCAGCTCGTTCCGAAATGGTGGCTCATCCGTATATTCTCGGCACCCGAGGGCCGATCCCACAGAGAACTTCATAGGGAATAGTGCCGCTCCATTGGGCGATCTCGTCCGCTCCGATGGTCTCCTGGTCCTGCCGCCCGATGAGCACCACCTCGTCGCCGATCCGCGCCGCCGGAATGTCCGTCACATCCACCATGGTCATATCCATGCAGATCATTCCCACGATCGGCGCGCGCTTGCCCTGAATCAGTACGGCTCCGCGGTTGGAGAGACGGCGGCTGTACCCGTCGGCGTACCCGATCGGCAACACGGCGATCCGACTGGGTCGAGCCGCGACGAACGTGCGATTGTAGCTGATGGAGGTCTCCGGCCTGACTGTTCGCAGGTGCGCGATGGTCGTCCGCAAGGTCATCACCGGTTTGAGCGGCGGGGCGGACACGGAGGCGGGAAGGGTGTGATAGCCGTACAGCATGATGCCGGGCCGCACCAACGAGAAGTGCGCTTGGGGGTACCGGACGATGGCGGCGCTGTTGGCCGCGTGAATCAACGGGGGATGAAGTCCGCGCGCCTTGAGGAACTCGAGTGCCTCGTGAAACCTGGCCAGTTGCTGCTCGGTATAGTCCGAAGTTTTTCCGTCGGCATCCGAAAGGTGCGTCATCATCCCCTCGACCCTCAGCGAGGTTTCTTTCCGGAGGGAGTCGAGTACGAGCGGCATCTCGTCCGCTGAGAATCCGAGCCTGCCCATGCCGGTCTCGACTTTCAGGTGAACGGGCACGGACAGCTGTTTCGCGGCGGCTGCGCGTGCCAGGGCGGTCAATCGCGGCTGATCGCCGACGACGAGCGTCAGCCGACTGTGCAAGACGTCCGGGAGTTGCTCGTCGAACGCCGGACCCAGCACGACGATGTCCGCCGCGATGCCGGCCTCCCGCAAGGCGAGACCTTCGGCGACCGAGACGACGCCGAGCACGGACAGGCCGTGACGTACCAGCGCCTTGGCCGTTTCCGCGGCGCCGTGTCCGTACGCATTGGCCTTGACGACGGCCAAGACGGCGGCGTTGCCGGAGAGGTATCGTCGGATCTGGGTGAGGTTATGGACGAGGGAGGCAAGATCGATGTGAGCGTAGGTGGTGAGCACGATCCAAGTCGTTCTTAACGCGACGAGCGGTCGGGAAACGCCGCCGCGTCATACTTCCAGAATCTCCTGCTCTTTTTTCTTGATGACATCGTCGATCTTGTGCGTGTATTGGTCGGTCAGCTTCTGAATGTCGGCTTCGGACTTTCGGAGTTCGTCTTCGGTCAATTTGGCATCTTTCTGCAGTTTCTTCAACTCTTCGTTCGCATCCCGTCGAAAGCCCCGGATGTGGACCTTGGTGTCCTCGCCGTGTTTCTTGCAGATCTTGGTGAGTTCCTTCCGGCGCTCCTCCGTCAAGGGGGGAAGCGGCACACGGATGATCTTTCCGTCGTTTGAGGGAGTCACGCCGAGTCCCGAGATGGCGAGGGCCTTCTCGACTTCCTTGATGAGCTGCGGTTCCCATGGCTGGATCGTGATCAAGCGCGCCTCGGGCGTGGACAGGTTGGCGACCTGTCTGAGGGGCGTCATGGTACCGTAATAGTCCACCCGGATGTTGTCCAGCAGGGCGATGGAGGCGCGGCCCGTGCGCAGTCCCGCCAGCTCCCGTTTCAGGTGCTCCAGCGCCCCCTCCATCTTTCCCGTGACGGTCTGTCGTATCTCGGCGGCGTTCGGCATAACGGCTCCAAAATGGTTAGTGGCGCTCGCCGGTGACGAGCGTGCCGAGAGGCTCGCCCGTGGCCACGCGTTTGAAATTCCCCTGCTGTTTGAGACTGAAAACGATCAGCGGCAGGTTGTTGTCCATGCACAGGCTGATTGCGGTGGCGTCCATGACCTTGAGATTTTGGTTGAGGATGGCGAGAAAGGAAATTTCCTGATACTTTTTGGCGTTGGGATTCTTGACCGGATCTGCGTCATAGATCCCGTCGACTTTCGTGCCCTTCATGATGACCTGGGCTCCGATTTCCATCGCGCGCAGGGCGGCGGCCGTGTCGGTCGAGAAATAAGGGTTGCCGGTTCCTCCCGCGAAGATCACGACCCGCTTCTTTTCAAGATGGCGGATTGCGCGACGCCGGATGTATCCCTCCGCGAGCTGGCGCATCTCGATGGCGGATTGGACTCGAGTCATGACGCCGGCGCGTTCCAGCGCGTTCTGCAGGGCCAGGGCGTTGAGGACGGTGGCCAGCATGCCCATGTAATCGGCCGATGCGCGCTCCATGCCGCTGGCGCTGGCGGCGATGCCGCGGAAGATGTTCCCTCCGCCGATGACGACCGCCACTTCGATGTCGAGGGCGACGACGGACGCGATCTCGGCGGCGAGCCCTTCGAGAACGGAAGGCTGGATACCGTAGCCCTGCTCACCGGCCAGCATCTCTCCGCTGACTTTCAGGAGGATGCGCCGATAGTTGGCAGAGGTCATGATTCGCCCAATTGATAGCGGGTAAAGCGCCGGATGTTCATGTTCTCGCCGATCTTGGCGATCTTTTGAGCGAGCAGATCCTTCACCGTGACGGCCGGATCCTTAATGAAGGCCTGTTCAATCAGGCAACTCTCCTGAAAAAACTTTTCGAGCTTGCCTTCGACGATCTTGGGCCATGCGGCAGGGGGCTTGCCCATCTCCTTGGCTTGGCCTTCGTAGATCGAGCGCTCTTTGTCCACGGTGCCGCCAGGCACATCCTCGCGCCGGACATATTGCGGCTTGGCCGCGGCCACCTGAAGGGCGAGATCGTTGACGAAGGCCTTGAATTCCTCGTTGCGGGCGACGAAGTCGGTCTCGCAATTGACTTCGATCAGGACCCCGATTTTGCCTCCCATGTGGATGTAGGCGTGGATCAGACCTTGGTTGGTCTCGCGTCCCGCCTTCTTCTGGGCGGCCGCGAGGCCTTTCTGCCGCAGATAGTCCACGGCCTTTTCAATGTCGTCTCCGTTTTCCTGGAGCGCCTTCTGACAATCGAGGATTCCGGCACCGGTTTTCTCCCTGAGCTCTTTGACGAGTTGACTTGAACCAGCCATGCGCGACAGTCCTTTGCTTTGACGGTGAATGAAGTGAAACTCCTGTCCGATTCTGCCGCTCCGGTCCGGAGACCCGCGCACGCGGCAAGGCCGTTCCCCGATTCGACCGCGTCGACCGGGGAGAGGCGCCACGCCCCGACGATCCCGGATCAGAGGGCCGGCCCGACAACATGCTGCTGAATATCCCGCGGAGAAGGGTGCCGCGATCTCAGGATGCCGGAGCCGCGGCCAACGTGGCGGTACCGACCTTGTCGTCTCCAGCCGGGCTCGACTGGAACTCCGCTTCCTCGCGCTGAGTCCGAAGATGATTGCCCTCGATGCAGGCTTCGGCGATCTTCGATGTAATCAGCTTGATGGAACGGATGGCGTCATCGTTGCCCGGAATCGGGTAAGTGATATGGTCGGGGTCGCAGTTGCTGTCCACAATCGCAATGACCGGGATATCCAAACGCGTGGCTTCCTGCACGGCGATCCGCTCGACCCTGGTATCGAGAATGAACACGGCGCCGGGGAGACCACGCATGTTCTTGATGCCGGTGAGGAACTTTTGCAACTTGACGAGTTCCTTCTGTTTCTGCGAGATTTCCTTTTTCGTCAGGCCGTGCTGGGCCGGGTCGACCAGCATGCCCTCGATCTTTTTCATCTTGTCGATGCTGCGGCGAATGGTCTGGAAATTCGTGAGCATGCCGCCAAGCCAGCGCTGGTTCACGTAAAACATGTTGGCGCGCACGGCTTCCTCTTGGAGAATTTCCGCGGCCTGGCGCTTCGTGCCGACGAACAGGATGGATTGACCCGACGCGACGGTGTCACGGACGAAGGCATAGGCCTCTTCCATGCGCGTGACGGTCTGCTGCAGATCGATGATGTAGATGCCGTTTCGTTCGCCGAAGAGAAATTTCTTCATTTTCGGGTTCCACCGGTTGGTCTGGTGACCGAAGTGGACGCCGGCTTCCAACAACTCCTTGATCGCGATCACTCCCATGCCTTCACCTCCCCTCAAGGCCTGCAGAGCGCCGGCCACAGCCGGCGAGAGGGACCAGCCCCCTTATTCTCAAGCCGAGCGACGCTCCCACGCGTCGATGTGAATTTGTTTTGTGGGCCGGCCCGCAGAAATGTGCGCACCGGCATCTTGCTTCTTCGGCTCCAAAGCCTTGGCACAGTAGCAGATTGTCCAGGGTATTACAAGATGAAGGTGGGACGGTCGCGCCGCCTCATGACCGATAGCTGGCGTTGATACGGACGTAATCAAAGGACAAGTCCGTCGTCCACAGCTGCGCATCACGGCGTCCTTGACCCAAGGCCACTCTGACGGTGAACTCCTTGCGCCGAAAGACGCGCGCAATGCGGCGTTCAGCGGCCAGACCGAGTCCGACCCCTTTCCTGACCATGGGAATCCCGTCGAAGGACAGGGCGATCTTTGAAGGAATCAGCTCGACTCCGGCCCGTCCCACGGCGGCCATCACCCGCCCCCAGTTGGCATCTTCTCCGAAGAAGGCGGTCTTGACGAGATTGGACGTGCCGATCGTACGGGCGACCTGCCGGGCTTGCGCTATGGTGCGGGCTCCCACGACTTCGATCTTGACGACCTTGGTGACACCTTCTCCGTCACGGCAAATGGCCAGCGCCAACGTGCTGCAGGCTTCCGTCAACAGCTCGGTAAAGCGGCGATATCCCGGCGTGCCTTCCCGAATCACACGGTTGCCGGCCAGGCCGTTGGCCAGACAGAGCACCGTATCGTTGGTGCTCGTATCGCCGTCTACGGAGATGCAATTGAACGACTGATTGACCGCCGCAGTGACGGCTCGTTGCAGGGCGATTCGACCGATGGCCGCGTCCGTCGAGAAATAGCCGAGCATGGTGGCCATGTCGGGGTGGATCATGCCGGATCCCTTTGCCATCCCGCCGATCGTGACCCCCGCGCCGTTGATGTCGGCGCGAACGGCTACCGATTTAGGACGGAGATCGGTGGTCATGATCGCCCTGGCTGCCGGCAAGCCGCCGCGCGGACTCAACCGCCGTACGAGTTCGGAAAGGCCCCGGAGGATCCGGTCCACCGGCAATCGGCGCCCGATCACTCCGGTGGATCCGATGAACACCTCATGCAGCGGAATGCCTAAACGCTTCGCCAGTTCGGCGGCGGTGTTGCGGGCGGCGGACAGACCCTCCGATCCCGTGCAGGCGTTTGCGTTGCCGCTATTGACCAGGATCGCGCGCCCCACACCTTTTCGCAGATGGTGACGGTCGAGCGCCACTGGAGCGGCGACCACGCGGTTGTTCGTGAACACGCCGGCGATCGGCCCCGGTCGATCCGAAACCACGAGGGCCAAATCGAGAAGCTCCGGCTTCTTGATGCCGCAATGGATTCCGGCCGCCCGGAATCCCTTGGGCGCCGTGATGCCCTGGCCGTGCCTGAGTCTGGCGGTGTGTGCGGTGTGTGTGGACATCGGTGTCGGTGATCGAGATCAGGGATAGGCGGCGGGAGCCGTGAGTCCCATGGCTTCGGGCAGGTTCAACATGAGGTTCATCGCTTGGATCGCCTGGCCGGCTGCGCCCTTGACCAGATTGTCGACGGCGGCGACGGTGATCACCCATCCGGCACGCTGGTCGGCATAGATGCCGATGTCGCAGTAATTCGATCCCTTGATGTATCGGGGGTTGGGGACAATGTCCTCGGATAGTCTCACGAAAGGCGCGCCAATGTAATACGTGCGGTAGAGAGCCCGAAGGTCCGCCAGCGGCATGTGGCGTTTCAGCCGGCAGTACGCCGTGCTCAAGATCCCACGGTTCATCGGGACGAGGTGAGGCGTGAAGGCGACCCTCGACGCGGCGGTGTCTGCAGCCGGTCGTCCGGGAAGCAACGCGTTCAACTCTTGCTCGATTTCGGGGATATGGCGGTGCTGGCCGATCTTGTAGGGTTCGAGCGATTCATGCGCTTCAGGAAAGTGATAAGGCAGAGCCGGGCTTCTTCCGGCGCCGGAAATGCCGGACTTGGCGTCGATCACGACTGTATCCGGCTGAACGAGGTCGTGCGCAAACAGCGGAGCCAGTTGGAGAATCGCCGCGGTCGGATAGCATCCGGGAGAAGCGACCAGCCGCGTGTTGGCGATGGCGTCGCGATGCAATTCCGGAAGACCATACACCGCCTCTTTCAAGAGGTGCGCATGGCAGTGCGGTGTCTGATACCACTGTTCGTAGGCCGCGGGATTCTTCAATCGGTAGTCGGCGCTGAGGTCCACGACGGGCTTGCCGACCTTCATGCAGGCGGCGACGGGGTCCAGCGATTTCGTATGAGGCAGGGCCAGGAAGACGGCGTCGGCGTCCGCCAGCAGCGTCTCCGGGGCCAGGGACTGAAACGAATGGGAGACGAGGCCGGCGAGGCTCGGGAAGACCGAGGCCACGGCCATGCCGGCCGATTTTTCCGAGGTGACGGTCGCCAACTCGAACTGCGGATGCAGCGCGACCAGCCGGAGCAGTTCCGCTCCCGCGTAGCCGCTGGCCCCTGCAATGGCGATTCGATTTTTTTTCATCGCTCAACCAACACGCGACGGCGAATGTCTCGGTGCTTCACGCAGTCTTAGAGCGGCGGACATAAAAAAGGGAAGGCCGTGAGCCTTCCCTTTCTTCGATGCCGGCTCCGGCGATTAGCGCTTGGAGTACTGGAACCGTTTTCTCGCGCCCTTTTGGCCGTACTTCTTGCGCTCCTTGACGCGCGAGTCGCGCGTGAGCAGTCCTTCCTTCTTCAAAGGGGCGCGAAGCGGCTGGCTCAGCTCCACGAGCGCTCTGGCGATGGCATGACGAAGCGCTCCGGCCTGTCCCGTCGGTCCACCGCCGTGCACGGTCGCCTTGATCGAAAACTTTCCCGAGACGCCGGCGAGCTCGAGCGGCAACTGGATGATCTGCCGGAGGGTCAGCCGCGGAAAGGCCTTTTCCAGCGGTTGATCGTTGACGATGATATCGCCGGCGGTTCCGGTTACCCAGGCGCGTGCGATCGCGCATTTCCGCCGTCCCGTCGCATATTGCATTGCCGCTGCCATACTGCCGTGCCTCCTTCTTGAGTTAGCAGAATACCGGAAACGTCCATCCTCGGTGCACTCGCATAGCGCAGAGGCGCGACGTACGATGCGTCGTCTCTGCGTTCGCTGCGGGCTTGCCAGACGGCCTGTTTGAGCATCCTGCCGAAATCGTCATGATTCTACGTGAGCCGAGGTGGTGTCCAAGTGGGTTACAGGGTGATCGGCTCCGGCTGCTGAGCCAGATGAGGATGCGTGGTGCCGACGTACACGCGGAGCTTTTTCGCCATGTGCTTGCCCAGCGGAGTCTTGGGCAGCATCCCCTCGATCGCCAGCGTCAGCAACCGTGTCGGGTCTTTGCGGAACACGTGCTGTGCCGTGGCGGTTTTCAATCCGCCGGGATAGCCCGAGTGCGTACGGTAGAGCTTCGTCTCCAGCTTGTCGCCCGTGAGGTGAATTTTCTCCGCGTTCACGATCACGACATGGTCGCCCATGTCTACGTTGGGCGTGAACGTGGGGCGATGCTTGCCGCGGAGAATTGCGGCGACTCGGGCCGCCAGGCGCCCTAATGTCTTGCCTTCCGCATCGACCAGGTACCATTTTTCCTGTACGTCCATCGGATTCTGTAGATAAGTCGACATCATTCGTTCTCGCTCCTTCACGTCGAAGAGTGATTCAGATCTCGCGGACCTCGGGCTGCGCGCCGACGCGTTTCGACTCCAGCTTAGCGAGCCAGGCGTCCAAGTTGGCCGTGCTCCGCCGCGCGAGGACATCCTGCGCGATATAAATGGGGCATTGCACCCGCACGGCCAGCGCCAACGCATCGCTCGGCCGTGCGTCGAGGGTTCGGTCCACCCCGTTGTTTCCCAGGTGGACGGTGGCGTAGTAGGTGCTGTTGCGGACATCCGAAATGACGACGCGGCGGACCGTGACCCCCAAATGCTCCGCGAAGCTCTTGACCAGATCATGGCTCATCGGGCGCGGGGTGACGGTGGCGTCCAAGGCCAGCTTGATGGCGTGCCCCTCGGCCGCGCCGATCCAGATCGGAAACGCGTCGGGGTCGCCGCCTTTGCGGGAGAGGACGACGATCCTGGTCTCGGTGCTGGTCTCGTCGACCACGCGGTCGATCTGATACTCCACGAGCGGTTGATTCTGCGGCGCGTCGCTCTGGTTCATCTCACTTCTCTTCCCCCGAGTCCAGTTTGCCGAAATCCTCCGGTTTCAGGTTTTCCAGCCACTGCTCGAGTTCTTCCGAACTCTGTTTCGTCAGCACGGACTCCTTTGCGAAGATCGGAGCCTGGGAACGGAGAGCGAGCGCGATGGCGTCGCTCGGCCGCGCATCGACCGTGTATTCGGAGTCCCCGTACATCAGATGAATCTTGGCGAAGTATGTGTGGTCGGCCAGATCGGTGATCACCACACTCAGGACCTTGGCATCGTAGGCATCGAGAAACGACTTCATGAAATCATGGGTCATGGGACGGGGCGGGCCCACGTTCTCCAAGGCCATACTGATTGAATTGGCCTCGGATTTTCCGACCCAGATCGGCAACATTTCGGAACCGTCCTCATCGCGGAGCACCACGATGTAGGCGTTGTTGTATGGGTCGAACATCAACCCTTTGAGGTGCATTTGCGTGATCATAATGAACCTCCGTCACTCCCGGCGGCTGCTGCCGACGGGGAAACGGACAAGAAGCAGGGGACTCTATCATTTCCGTTTTTGGCCTGTCAACGAAGTCGGCCGGATCACGGAAGAATCTGGCGAGTGTCGCAGAACAATCTTGGAGAAGAGTCGAGTGTGCATCGTCTCACGATTGCGGTCGATAGTTTTGGTCCAACTTGCTCGTGTCCGCCTGCTCGGCCCCGATCTTGAGAAAGGCCTTCATCTGCTTCTTGACCAACTCGCGGCCGCTCTCGTCCCCGAGATTGACCTGGTATTCGTTGATGACCATCACACGCATGGACTCCCACTTTTTCCAGCAGGGTTTACATACCTTGGATTTGATTTCCGCTTCGAGTTTGCCCATGAACAGGGGTTCGGTGATCGTTTCCCCCGTTTGTCCGCACGTCACGCATTGCACTTCGGTCATGATCGCGATGTCCTCCTCAAAAAAAGAAACCGACCCTCGCGATGATTCTAACACCCGGCTCGAGCCGATGAAAAGAGGGATGCGGAGGACGTCAGCAGTGCGAAGATCGATTGACCCCTGGGTGGCATCATGTTAGAAGGAGCGCCCTTCTGTATGCGCTGTATGCGCAGAGGATGCCCGGATGGCGGAACTGGCAGACGCGCCGGACTCAAAATCCGGTTCTCGTAAGAGAGTGGGAGTTCGACCCTCCCTCCGGGCACCAGATAGGCCGGAGGGCTGAAGCCGCGTACGCTACAGCTCGTGTTCCAGGGAACGAGATCCCCCTTGACTTGTGTGCCGATGTGGCCTATAGTCCGCCCGCTGAGAGTTAGTATCATACGTATTTCAACGTCTTCATGTTTCGAGAGTTTTCACCCTTGCGTCCGTCATTACTTCATTACTTATCTCTAACTCACCAAGGAGGCAGCACATGCGTAACGTGTTGGCACTAGGAGCGGCAGTTCTTCTTGTCGGCTCCGTGAGTGTATCCATGGCTCAGGAACGTTTGCAGTCCAACCAGTCCGGTATGGGCGTCGGCGAAGGAGTCGGGGACGTGTCGGGGTCCAGCACCCGCGTCACCACATTCGACCGGCAGCAATTTCTTGATCGCCTGTCGCAGCCTGAAACCGTCTATGGCAGAGTCCTGGGCATTGATATTCCTGGGAGGAAGTTGCATTTGGAGAGTGGTGGGAGTTCTCACGACGAGGGACGAGCTGGCACTGGGTCCATGGTGTACCGGACCGTTTATCTCGATGACCGGACAAATATGGATCAGATGCGAACTATCGAGACCGGGGACGACGTCATGATAATGGCCGTTGAGGAGACCAGTACGAACCAGCCTTTCGGCACTGGTCGCAAGTTGGTCCGCGAAATCACCGTGCTTCGCGGCAACGAGAAGTTGGCCGGCTTCGGCGGACTCGGGCAAAGACCGAATCCAATGACGGAGCGCGGGATCAATACGAACAGTGGTAGCACCACCGGCGGCGTGAGCGGCGGCGTGCTGCCCGGCACTGCGACCGGCGTCGTGACTACCGGTGTCAGCGAGTTCACCGGTGCGGCCCCCTGCTGGAACTGCGAGCCGCAGCCGGGTTGGGGTTACAACACCGTGGCTCCCGAAACCAAGATGCCGAACAAGTCCGATTACGGATCAGATGTCGCCAAGCCGAACCTGATCAAGGGGCTTCAGTAAGCCGGTTCGAGCCTGGTGTGCAGGTCGAAAGGGGCAGCGCAAGCTGCCCCTTTTTATTTTCGGACACTGCTCGGGCGGGATCCTTGCCGCCGGTTCGGTTGCTGGATGGGATCATCGCGATCTGTCCGCTCGTTATGCGGACCGGTGTGACCGAATGCCGCGCGGCATGAATCGCGACGCGAGTAACCTGAGTGAGGCCGACATGACGGTGCAGCCCGATGCGGAACTGGATCTCAGGGGGGTCATCTGCCCCTATAACTTCGTCAAGACCAAGCTGAAGCTGGACACGATGGGGGAGGGACAGGTGTTGGTCGTGCTGCTGGATGACGGCGAGCCGATCCGAAACGTCCCTCAGAGCCTCCGCAATGAGGGCCACACGATCCTATCTCAGGAACAGATCGAGCGTGTGCATCGGGTCGTGATCCGCAAAGGCGGCGGCGATTAGGTGGGGCGGCCGATCTTCCGCCGATCTGCCGACCGCTTCGCGGACGTTGCACCTGTCACGACGACGGTCGTTTTCGTCCCTCCTCCTTTGCGCAAGCGGACCCCGAGTTTGAGCAGCGCCGGCGCCGTCCCTCGGTGGATCTGTTCATCTTCCATCGTCAGGTTCTGAGCCAGGACGATCATTCTGGTCGGCAACACGGAAGCGAGCGTCTCCAGCATGGCCGCGACGGCGCGTTCCTCGACGAAGAAGATCGCGGTGCGCCGGTCTCCGCACCGCTGACGGAGAAACGATGTGAGTCGCCGGCGGGATCGTGGCAGGCGTCC
Organism: Nitrospira sp.; assembly: GCA_029194535.1. Classification (NCBI taxonomy): domain Bacteria; kingdom Pseudomonadati; phylum Nitrospirota; class Nitrospiria; order Nitrospirales; family Nitrospiraceae; genus Nitrospira; species Nitrospira sp. Next base: position 1,828,329 of record JARFXR010000001.1, read on the forward strand.
TTCGAAGACGAGACAGTCCGCGGAAAATCCGGACAGGGCGGCTGCCGCCGTGAGCGCCGAGGGTCCCGGCACGGATGTCACGGGAATCTCCGCTTGCCGGGCGGCCGCAATCAGGCGCGAACCCGGATCTTGGATCACCGGCATCCCGGAATCGGAAACCAACGCGACGTCGTCTCCGCGTCTGAGCCGATGGAGGAGCAGCGAGATTTTTTCTTCGAGATTCCCCGGTCCATAGCTCGTCACTGTGCCCGCGATGCCACCCGTGATTCCATGGTACGCCAAGAGGGCCTGCGTGGATCGGGGATCCTCGGCCGCAATGATCGGAACAATCCTCAGAATGCGCAGTGCTCGAATGGTGATGTCGTCGGGATCGCCGATGGGAGTGCCGACGACGTACAAGGTTCCCGGTCGCGGCGGCGCCTGCTCGAGCCTGGTCCTGGTGCTCTTTGGTTGACTCCCTTCTCCGCTCATCGATATAATTCTCCGTTTAAAAGTTGGAGTTTTGCCCTTACAAGTTGCGAGGATAGCACTGCGATGGCCGCGGTGTTTTTCATGGTGACCATGGCGCTGTACTTTACGGCGACGATGGCGTTTCTTGCCCTATTGTTGCGGCGGGCCGAGGCATTGTCGACAGTCGCGCTGAGCATCACGGCCACGGGATTTGCCACGCACACATTGGCGCTGGTTGCCAGGATGGTGGGGACGACGACCGCCTCGCCGCCGAGCTTTCAGGAGGCGTTGTCGTTTTTTTCCTGGATGCTGATCCTCGTCTTTCTTGTCGTCGAGTTCCGGCACCGTCTGCATGTCCTTGGATCCTTCATCCTTCCTCTGGCGCTGGTGTCCCTGGTGTCGGCCGCCGCCTTACCCGAAACCGCTCCCACCCTCCAGCCGGTGTTCCGGACCTTATGGGTGCACGTGACTCTCAGCATGCTTGGGACGGTCGGCTTCGCCGTGGCCTTTGTCGCGGGTGTCATGTATCTGATCCAAGACGGACTTCTCAAGTCCAAACGTTTCAACGTGCTCTATAGCAAGCTGCCGGCCTTGGATTTTCTCGACGAACTCAATCAACAGTCGATCGTGTTCGGATTCCCGCTGCTGACGCTCGGAATTGTGACCGGCGCCATCTCGGCCGAGTTTGCCCGCGGGGCCTATGTCAACTGGAACCCAGAGCAGACGTGGGCCATCGTCACCTGGTTGTTCTATTTCGCGGTGCTCGTGGGCCGGTTGACCGTCGGGTGGCGAGCCAAGCGGGCGGCGTATTTGACGATCATCGGATTCGCCTGCGTGATTTTGACGCTGGTCGGCGTGGCGATTAAGAGCTCCGGAGCCGTGTCCTAACCATGCATATCGTCGTCGTGGGACTGAGCCACAAGACCGCGCCGGTGGAGATCCGGGAAAAACTCGCGATTCCGGAAAGCCGGCTCGGCGAAGCGCTGGGCAGATTGTGCTCCTATTCCGGTGTGCGCGAAGGCTTGCTGTTGTGCACGTGCAATCGTGTCGAAGTGTATGCCGTCGTGGATGAGCTGGAGGTGGGCTATGGGCGTATTCAGGAATTCCTCGCCGATGCGCACATGTCGCTGTCGTCGGAACAGCTGACGCCGCATCTCTACTGGCAAACGGGGGATCGGGCCATCTCCCATCTGTTCCGAGTGGCTTCCAGCCTGGATTCCATGATCGTGGGGGAATCTCAGATCCTCGGGCAGATCAAGGATGCGTTCGATTCCGCTCTTGCCCACAAAGCCACGGGGTTGATTCTGAACAAGGTGGTTAAGAAGGCGATTTCCGTCGCGAAACGTGTGCGAACGGAAACGAAGATCTCCGAAATGGCGGTGTCGGTGAGTTATGCGGCCGTCGAACTGGCGAAGAAGATCTTCTCTGATTTGAGCGACAAGACAGTGCTGCTGGTCGGTGCGGGAGAAATGGCGAAGTTGGCGGCCCGACATTTCATCGCCAGCGGAGTCCGCAACGTGTGCGTGACCACGCGGAATCCGCAGCACGGGATCGAACTCGCCGACCGTTTCGGCGGCACCGCTGTGCTGTTCGAGCAGTTTCGGGAGGATATGGCTTCGGCGGACATCGTGCTGGTGTCGACCGGCGCCTCGCACTACCTGATCGGTGCTGAGGACGTGCAGCGGGCGGTCAAACAGCGCATGAACCGTCCGGTGTTTCTTATCGACATTTCGGTCCCGCGCAATATCGATCCTTCCGTGCGCCACGTGGACAACGCGTTTCTCTTCGACATCGACGATCTGAAGTTGCGTGTGGAGCGCAACAAGGGGGAGCGGGTCCAGGAAGCCGAGAAGGCCGAACGCATGGTCGTCGACGAGGTCGAGGTGATCCGGCAGTGGCTCCGCTCGCTGGAAGTGACCCCAACCATCGTGGCATTGAGGACGCGTGCGGAGGATATCAAACGGTCGGAAGTCGAGAAGGCCATCGGACGGCTCGCGCATCTATCGACGCAGGAGCGCGAGTTGGTCGAAGGGATGGCCTCGTCGATCGTCAACAAGCTCATTCACCATACGATGGTCACGTTGAAGACGGAGGTCGCCTCGGCCGACGGAGCCGCGTTTGTGGAAGCGGCCAGACGGTTCTTCAACTTGACCGAGACCGAACAAGGGGTCAATGGCGCAGGGTCCACGCTGCTCAAGGATGTCGGTGAGGAGACGGAATCGACGCAGCGGACAGGAGAAAATGCGCCGTGATGGGTGCGTTGAATGAGCCGAGGCTTCGGCGGGAGCCATGGCCGGAGCGTCGGTGAGCAGGACGGTGCCTCGAGTGACGACAGGCAGCCGCGAGCGGATTCTATGACGCCCGTGACACATACCCGATCGAGGCTCGTGCTCGGCACCAGGGGCAGCAAGTTGGCCGTCTGCCAGAGCGAATGGGTCCAGGCGCGGCTGAAGGAACTTGCCCCGGATGTCGGCGTCACGTTGCGCCGTATCCAGACCTCCGGCGACAAAATCCTAGATGTGCCTCTGGCCAAGATCGGCGGCAAGGGACTCTTCGTGAAGGAGATCGAAGAGGCGCTGCTGCGCGGTGACATCGATCTGGCCGTGCACAGCATGAAAGATGTTCCGGCCGAATTGCAGCCCGGCCTGGCGCTGCTGTGCGTTCCCCGACGGGAGGATCCGAGGGACGCTCTGATCAGCCGGGATGCTCGGTCATTCAAAGATCTGCCGCAGGGGGCGCGGATCGGGACAAGCAGTCTCCGCCGCCAGGCCCAATTGCTGCGGGCCAGGCCGGACTTCAAGATCGAAATGCTCCGCGGCAATCTCGATACGCGGCTCCGCAAGCTGCGCGAAGGCCAGTATGATGCGATCGTGTTGGCGGCGGCCGGGCTCCGGCGGTTGGGATGGGCGGAGGAGATTACGGAACTCTTGGATTTCGAGACTTGTCTCCCCGCGATCGGGCAAGGCGCGCTCGGCATCGAAGGTCGGGAGGACGACGACGTTGTCCGGTCGTTGTTGAGCGGACTGGAACATCACGCGACGAGGACGACCGTCATGGCTGAACGCGCGCTGCTTCGCCGCTTGCAGGGTGGCTGCCAGGTTCCGATCGCCGCGCACGCGACGATACTAGCTGGGGCTCGACTGTCGATTGATGCGCTTGTGGCCGGCTTGGACGGAACAGACATCGTCCGTGAACGAGCCGAAGGACCGGTGGAGGAGGCGGAGTCTCTCGGGGTCCGTGTGGGGGAACGTGTGTTGGCTCGCGGGGGCGACAAGATCCTACAGTCGATTTACGATAAGGCATGATGGACGGCGTGTACTCCGGTAAAGTCTATTTGGTCGGCGCCGGTCCCGGAGATCCCGGTCTCTTGACGCTCAAGGGGAAGGAGTGCCTTGAGCAGGCCGACGTGGTCCTGTACGATTATCTCGCGAATCCCGCCTTGCTCCAGTATGCGCCGGTAGAGGCCGAACGCATTTACGTCGGTCGTAGAGGTCGCGGCCGCTATCAGAATCAGGAGGACATCAATCGTGTGCTCATCGAGCGGGCGAGAGCGGGTGAGGTGATCGTCCGTTTGAAGGGAGGAGATCCGTTCGTGTTCGGTCGGGGCGGGGAAGAGGCGGAAGCCGTGGCGGCAGCTGGGATCGACTTCGAGGTGGTGCCGGGGGTCAGCGCAGCGGTGGCCGTGCCGGCCTATGCCGGCATCCCGGTGACGCACCGCACCCTGGCCTCGATGGTGACGGTCGTCACCGGCCACGAGGATCCTTCGAAGCCAGGGACGGACTTGGACTGGACGAAGCTGGCGATGCTCCCCGGCACGCTCGTGTTTCTGATGGGCATGAAAACGCTTCCCGCGATCGTGACGCGGCTCATTGAGCAAGGGCGTGCGGCGGACACGCCCGTCGCCGCCATCCGGTGGGGGTCGAGAGCGGATCAGCGCACGATCTGCGGCACGCTTCGGGATATCGTGACGAAGGCGGCGGCTGCGAAATTCGAACCGCCGACCGTGATCGTCGTGGGCGAAGTCGTACGGTTGCGGAACCGGCTGAATTGGTTCGAGCGTCGGCCGCTGTTCGGCAAGCGGATCGCGGTTACTCGTCCCGAGAGCCAGGCGCGCGAATTCACGCAATTGCTGTCCGCCTACGGGGCGGAACCGGTCGTGGTGCCGACCATCCAAATCGCGCCGCCGCCGAGCTGGGACACGTTGGATCAGGCGATCGACCGCTTGGGGGACTATCGCTGGCTGATTCTGACCAGCGTCAACGGAGTGGGCCCGTTCATGAGTCGTCTGCGCGCGGCGGGCAAGGATGCGCGCGCCCTGTCCCATGTTCGGGTCTGTGCGATCGGTCCCAGGACGGCGCACGAGTTGGAGGCCCACGGAATCGTGCCGGACCTGATTCCGGCGCAGTATCAGGCGGAAGGGCTTCTGGAGGCGCTCGGCAACGAGCCGGTGCGAGGGAGTCGGGTGCTGATTCCCCGGGCGGAAACCGCACGGGAAATTCTTCCGGAGCGGCTGACGGCGATGGGAGCGCACGTGGACGTCATTCCCGTGTATCGAACGGTTGCGCCGGTCGCGGCGCTGGATTGGTTCAAGGAGGAGATTGCGGCCGGGAGAATTCACTTGGTCACGTTCACGAGTTCATCCACTGTCCACAATTTCGTGGCCCTCATCGGGGGAGTGGATACGGCCAGGCGCCTGATGAACAGCGTTCCCATAGGCTGCATCGGGCCGATCACGGCGGATACCGCCGCAGAATATGGGCTTTCGGTCGCCGTCGTTCCGGAGGAGAACACAGTCCCCGCACTGACGGAGGCGATCGTACGGCATTTCGCCGGATCGGTGCAGGTCGCCTCCGCGTCGTCATCGCGTGAGTAATTGGTAGACGGACTAATTCCTATAGGAGGACTTATTGCCATGGTTCCTGTGAAATCGTTCATGGTGCCAAAAGACAAGTTCGTGACCGTGGAGCGTGATATGGACGCGCAGACCGCCGCGCGCATCATGAGAGATCGCGGCATCGGCAGCCTCTTTGTCACGAACGGCAAAGAGATCATCGGGATTCTCACTGATACCGACATGGTGCGGCGGGTGGTGGCGGCCGGGGCGGATACCCACAAGACGACGGTCGAGCAGATCATGTCGGCGCCCATCATGACGATCGAAGAGAGCAAAACCTTGCTGGACGCCAACGATCTCATGGCGCAGAGCCATCTTCGGCACCTGGGCGTGACGAAAGAGGGAAAACTCGTCGGCATGATCTCCGTGCGCGATCTCGTCGTGTTCCTCACCAACCTGCCGAGGAAATAGCGCGATGGCATTTCCCATCCAGCGATTGCGCAGGCTCAGGCAGCGTGAAGGGTTTCGGCGGATGGTGCGCGAGACGTCGCTGGCTCCCTCCGACTTCATCTATCCCCTGTTCGTCGTCGAGGGACGGGGTCGGAGCGAGGAGATCGTTTCGATGCCGGGACAGTTCCGCCGCTCAGTCGATCTCCTCATCAAGGAAGCGGGCGAGATCTTCGGATTGGGAATTCCGGCCGTCATCCTGTTCGGCGTTCCCGATCGTAAGGATGAGCGGGGGAGTTCCGGATTCGATCCCGACGGAATCGTGCAACGGGCGATCAGAGCGATCAAGGACAAGGTGCCGGATCTGGTCGTTGTGACGGATGTTTGCATCGACGAATATACGAGTCACGGCCATTGCGGCATCGTCAGGGATGGGTGCATCGTCAACGACGATACTTTGGAATGTCTGCGGGCCATGGCGCGGACCCATGCGCAGGCCGGAGCCGACATGGTAGCGCCGTCGGATATGATGGACGGGCGCGTGGCTGCGATCAGGGCGGAACTGGACGGAGCCGGTTATCCCGATACGCCGATCATGGCCTATGCGGCCAAGTTTGCCTCGTGCTTCTATGCGCCGTTTCGGGATGCGGCGGCCTCGGCTCCGCAGTTCGGCGACCGCCAGTCCTACCAGATGGATCCGGCCAACCGCCGTGAAGCCCTCCGGGAAATCGCGCTCGACATCGAGGAGGGCGCGGACATCGTCATGGTCAAGCCGGCGCTGCCCTATCTCGATATCATCGCCGCCGCACGGACCTTCACCGATCTCCCGCTTGCCGCGTACCAGGTCAGCGGCGAATACAGCATGATCAAAGCTGCGGCGAAGGCCGGCTGGCTTGATGAGCCCCGGGCCATGATGGAATCATTGCTGGCGATCAAGAGGGCGGGGGCCGATCTGATTCTCACGTATTTTGCGAAAGACGCCGTCCGGCTGCTTCGCTGACGACCATGTTGACGGTGACGCGGGGATTAGCCGACGCGCAACCCAGGCCGTACGCCGTTGCTACGATCGGCAATTTCGACGGCCACCATCTCGGGCATCGCGCGCTGCTTGGAACCGTGGTGGACGCCGCGCGCCGTTCCGGCGGCACGTCGGTTGTCCTGACGTTCGATCCGCATCCCGTGACGGTGTTGGCCCCCCAGGTCGCCCTGCGGTTCCTGACGAGTCCCGATGAAAAATTGGCGCGCCTGGAAGCCGCTGGCGTCGATGAAGTGGTGTTCATCGAGTTCACTCCCGCGCTTGCGTCCATGAGTCCGGAAGAGTTTGCCGAGTCGATCCTCTGTCGGCGACTGAAGCTCGCCGAAATCTTCGTCGGCCGGCATTTCGCGTTCGGGAAGGGGCGAGCCGGTCGGATCGCCGATCTCGAGCGCTACGGGGCAAAGCTCGGATTCGACGTTCACCCCTTTCCTCCCGTCACGCTGGATGGCGGGGTCGTCAGTTCCACGAGGATCAAACAGCTGATCCAAGCCGGCCAGATGGCAGATGCCGCCAGATTGTTGGGCCGATGGTATGCGGTGACAGGCGACGTGATTCCAGGCGCGCAGCGTGGACAGACGCTCGGCTGGCCCACGGCCAACCTCCGGCTTCCCCCGCAACGGGTGGTTCCTCCGGACGGCATTTACGCGGCTCGTGCGACGCAGGACGGAGCGACATATGATGCTGTGGCCTATATCGGGACCAGGCCGACCTTCGGCGGAGGCGACCGGCTGCTCGAGGTCAACCTGCTGGATGAGAACCGGAACCTGTATGGGCGCCCGCTGACCGTGGAGTTTGTGGAACGTCTGAGGGGGGATCGGAATTTTGCCACAGCCGAAGCGCTGGTGGAACAAATCGATCAGGATGCCGCGCGGGCCAGAGAACGGCTGAAACGGGCGGCGGAAGAGGTACCGTAACGTGGCGGCGCGGTCGGCTCGACCGACCAGGGCGGCTTTCTTCACGCGTGTCGTTCACGCCATTCGCGAGCAACGGCTTTTCTTTCCGGATCAGCATCTGCTGATCGCGCTCTCAGGCGGACCCGACTCCACGGCACTGGCTGCGGTGCTGATGCGGCTTGCGCCGGCGTGGCGGTTGCGGCTCACCGCGGTCCACGTCAATTATCGGCTTCGCGGAACAGAATCCGACGAAGACGAGGCCAGTGTGGCCTCGTTCTGCAAAGAGCGGAAACTGCCGTTGCGGATCCTGCGGCTCGCCGTCGTGAAGCGACCCGGACAATCTTCAGTGCAAGCGCTGGCGCGCGAAGCCCGATACGATGCGATGAAGAAGCTGGCGATGGAGATTGGAGCCGATCGAATCGCGGTCGGCCATACGGCCGATGATCAGGCAGAGACCATTTTGCTCTGGATGCTACGCGGGGCCGGGTTGACCGGGCTGGCCGGGATGCCGTCCATCCGCGATTCTATCGTCATTCGCCCGCTCCTTTCGGTAACGCGAGTGCAGATTCTGGACTATCTCAAGCAGGAGAAGTTGCGCTATCGGCAGGACTCCAGTAACGCCACGGATCGCTACAGGCGCAATCGCATCAGGCACGAGTTGATGCCGACCTTGCGGAGACTGTCTCCCAAGGTCGTCGCGCTGCTCCGGCAGTCGGGGGAACTGCTGCGGGAAGACGAGCGGTACCTGGATCAGGTAACTCGCGAGCACCTGTCCGGTTTGCTCAAACCGCAGAGTGGGGGAAGATTTCTGGTCGATGGACGAGCCTTCGCGCTTCTGCATCCCGCGTTGCAGCGGCGTGTCCTGCGGATGCTGTTGCGGAACCTCGAGGATTCCCAGCAGGCGCCGAGCGTCCGTGTGGTCGAGACGGCCAGGCGATTTCTCCTGTCCGGTCGCCGGCCGGTGTGCGTGCCGTATCGCAACGTGCATCTCAGACGTCGCGGTGAGTGGTTCGACATCGGCCACGGGAAACATCCGGAGACGGGCATCGCTGGTCCGGAGCAGGTTGAAGTCCCGATTGCGGTGCCGTCCGTCGTGTCTTGGGCTGGCACCAATACGCAATTTCATGTACAACTCCTGAGCAGGCAGGAAGTCGAGCCGTTTCTTCGAACCAAGATGCCGAACGAGGCGGTGTTCGATGCGGATCTTGTCGGGGCCCCTCTGGTCTTGCGCGGGTGGCGTCCCGGCGATCGGTTCCGGCCGGCCGGTATGAAGGGGAAAAGTAAGAAACTCCAAGACCTGTTCACGGACCTGAAACTTCCCCGGGACCGGCGAAACACCCTTCCCGTGCTGGCGGCACCCGAAGGCATTGTCTGGATTCCCGGCATCCGACAGGATGAGCGGTTCCTGGTTCGATCTCAGTCGACACGCTGTCTTCTGGTCACCATGATCGACCGGAGCGATGAAAAAGGAGAGCGATAGGATGGAGCGAATCTTCGGTCGCCCGATTGTGACCCAGGAAGAGATGCGGACGCGCATCAAGGAACTCGGCAAACAGATTACGGCCGACTACGTCGGAAAGGACTTTGTTCTGGTGGGAGTCCTCAAGGGGGCCTATGCGTTCTATGCGGACTTGGCCCGCGCCATCCGGATACCGATGCGCGTCGACTTTCTCGTCGTCACCAGCTACGGGTCACGGGCGAGAACGTCCGGCAAGGTCAAGATTGTCACGGAGTTGACGGAAGACATCCAGGGGAGGGACGTCCTGTTAGTGGAAGACATCGTCGATTCGGGGCTCACCGCCCAATATTTGGTCAAGACGTTGGCGAAGAAGAAACCGCGATCGATCAAGGTCTGCACGTTATTGAGCAAGCCGGAACGGCGAACGGTCGACGTGGCGCTGGACTATGTGGGATTCAAGATTCCGAACCAGTACGTGGTCGGGTACGGACTGGATTACCAGCAGAAATATCGGAACCTGCCGTATCTGGCCGTCTTGGATATGGAGGGAGAACAGGAATAGAGAACCCGCGGCGGTTGTCACCCTCGGCGCCCCTGTGGTAACATCTCAAAAGTTCAGAGTATTTCTCACCGCTCGATGGTGATCCCACAAGGAGTACCGGATGAACTCCAGGGCGAAAAATCTTCTCTTCTGGGTCGTGGTCGGCCTGTTCATGATTTTGCTGTTCAATTTGTTCAGCGTGCCCACCCATGCTCCCGAAGAGGAGGTCATTTTCAGCGACTTCATGGCGAAGCTCGACAAGGGCGATATCGAGAAAGTCATCATTAAATCCAGCCATGTCAGCGCCGTGCTGAAGGATAAGACCCGCATCAGAACCTACACGGCGGAATATCCGGATTTTGTCAAAGTTTTGCGAGAGAAGGGGGTGCAGATCGAGGCTAAACCGCCTGATGAAAGCCCGTGGTATATCACCTTCCTCGTGACGTGGGGTCCCTTCGTACTGTTCCTGGGCCTATGGTTTTTCCTGATGCGCCAGATGCAAATCGGGGGGAACAAGGCGCTGTCCTTCGGCAAGAGCCGGGCGAGGATGCTGACCGAAGAGCGGAAAAAAGTCACATTCTCGGATGTTGCCGGAATCGATGAAGCCAAGGAAGAAGTGCTGGAAATCATCGAGTTCCTGAAGGATCCGCGAAAGTTTCAGAAACTCGGCGGACGCATTCCCAAGGGCGTCTTGATCGTCGGGCCTCCCGGCACCGGCAAGACCCTGCTGGCCAAGGCGATCGCCGGGGAAGCCGGTGTGCCGTTCTTCAGCATCAGCGGATCCGACTTCGTGGAAATGTTCGTGGGAGTCGGAGCGTCCCGAGTTCGCGATTTGTTCGAACAGGGGAAGAAGCACGCGCCGTGCATCATCTTTATCGACGAAATCGACGCCGTCGGTCGGCTCCGGGGGGCCGGTTTGGGCGGCGGTCACGATGAGCGGGAGCAAACGCTCAACCAGCTGCTCGTTGAGATGGACGGTTTCGATACGACCGAGGGCGTCATCCTCATCGCAGCTACGAATCGGCCGGACGTGCTGGATCCTGCGCTTCTCCGCCCGGGCAGGTTTGACCGGCAGGTCGTGGTCAATCGTCCCGATTTGAGGGGGCGGTGCGAAATCCTCAAGGTGCATACCAAGAAAGTTCCGATTGCTCAGGACGTCGAACTGGAAAAGATCGCCAGGGGAACTCCCGGCTTCTCCGGCGCCGACCTGGAAAATCTGGTCAATGAGGCGGCGCTCTGGGCTGCTCGACAGAATAAGAAGGAAGTCGCGACGGTCGATTTCGAGATGGCGAAGGACAAAGTGCTCATGGGCGCGGAGCGCAAGAGCATGATTTTAAGCGACGAAGAAAAGCGCACGACGGCCTACCATGAAGCCGGCCACGCGCTGATGGCCAAGCTCCTGCCGGGCACGGATCCGGTGCACAAAGTGACGATCATCCCGCGCGGCCGGGCGTTGGGGGTCACCATGCAATTGCCCACCGATGATCGGCACAACTACTCCAAGGATTTTTTGTACAACAATCTGGCCATCCTCATGGGCGGCCGGGTTGCGGAAGAGCTGATCTTGAAGCACATTACGACCGGCGCCGGCAACGACATCGAACGGGCGACCGATTTGGCCAGGAAAATGGTCTGTGAATGGGGGATGAGTGAAAAGCTGGGTCCTCTCACCTTTGGCCGCAAGGAAGAGGAAATCTTCCTGGGCCGAGAACTGACCACGAAACGGGATTTCAGCGATCAAGTCGCCTTGGAAATCGACCTTGAAATCAAGCGGCTCGTTACGGAAAACTACGAACGAGCCAAACGGCTCTTGACCGAGCATATGTCGAGTCTCAAAGCGTTGGCGGAAGCCCTCTTGGAAAAGGAGGTGCTTGATGCGCCGGAGATCGATCATATTCTGATGCAATCTTCCTCACAGACGGTTCCTGCCTAGGCTCCGCTGAGTCTTTCGGCTGCTTCACGGGCGCTGGAGTGGCCGAAGGACGTCAACCCGGCGGAACCAACGAGTTGGTGGGCCGAGATTCATGTCCACCACCTATTTCGTACGATTGTATTTCATGACCCGATGTGCAAGGCTGTGCCTCGCACTGGCTTTGCACGGGTGAATGTCGTCCGACCAGCGCCGGCAAGCAACCGATGGAATTGCACGCGGGAGATCGGGTGATCGCATGGCAGGAGCATCCCCTAGTCATGGGGATTCTCAATGTCACACCCGATTCGTTCTTCGACGGAGGTCGATTCGTCGATCCCGAGGCTGCGGTCTCTCATGCCGTACGGCTGGCGGAGGAAGGGGCGGACCTGTTGGACATCGGCGCCGAATCGACGAGGCCGGGGTCCGATTCCGTTGACGAGGAGGAAGAACGGCGCCGCCTCATTCCCGTCGTCGCAGCGGTTGCCAAGGCGGTGACGATTCCGATCTCGGTCGATACGTCGAAAGCATCGATCGCCCAGGCGGCGATCGATGCCGGGGCGGTCATCGTCAACGATGTGACCGCGATGCGCGGGGATCCGGCCATGCCGGGTGTGATTGCGCAAAGCCGAGCCGGCGTGGTCCTGATGCACATGCAAGGCGCGCCTCGGACCATGCAACAGGCTCCCTGTTACCGTGATGTGGCCCAGGACATATCCACCTTCTTTGCCGACCGCCTGCAGTACGCGGCCGACAGATTGATCTCCAGAAGCTGCATCATTCTTGATCCGGGCATCGGATTTGGTAAGCTCCTGAGGGATAATCTGGATCTGCTGGCTGGGCTACGAAGTTTCGCGCGGTTCGAATGTCCAGTGTTGGTGGGGGTCTCTCGGAAAGCGTTCATCGGCACGCTCACTGGTCGTCCGGTTGAAGACCGTGGGTGGGGGACGGCGGCGGCCGTGGCCTTGGCCGTGGAGCATGGGGCACAAATCCTTCGGGTTCACGACGTTGGGGCGATGCGGGACGTAGTGAGAGTCGCCACGGCGATTGCCCGACGACAGCACTTATCATTGCGGGAACAACATGCGTAAACTGTTCGGCACAGACGGAGTCCGCGGGGTTGCCAATCTTGAACCGATGACGAGCGAAACGGCCATGCAGTTGGGGCGCGCCGCTGCGCATCTGTTCATGCGTCGCGCGGGCCGCCATCAAATCGTCATCGGCAAGGATACGAGAGTGTCGGGTTACATGCTGGAATCGGCCTTGACGTCCGGCATCTGCTCCATGGGCGTGGATGTCCTGCTCGTCGGACCGATGCCCACTCCGGCCATCGCGTTTCTGACCCGCAGCCTGCGGGCGGATGCCGGGGTCATGATCTCCGCATCCCACAATCCTTATCAAGACAACGGCATCAAGTTTTTCTCCAACGAGGGATTGAAGCTGCCGGACGATATGGAGGCCAGAATCGAACAGTTGATCGTCTCCGACGAAATCGCCCATCTGCGCCCGACCGCCGATGCGATCGGCAAAGCCTTCCGAATTGACGATGCTGAAGGGCGATATATCGAGTTCGTCAAACGGTCGTTGCCCAAGGAGTTGGATTTTCAGGGTATCAAGCTGGTCGTCGATTGTGCCAATGGGGCGGCCTACAAAGTGGCTCCGGCTGTGCTCCGCGAGCTCGGCGCGAAGGTTCAAGTGATCGGCAACAAGCCGGACGGGATGAATATCAACGCCGGGTGCGGGGCCGTTCATCCGGATCCGCTCCGACAGGCCGTGCTGCAGCACGGGGCGGATGTCGGTGTAGCTCTGGATGGAGACGCCGACCGAGCCATCTTCGTCTGCGAGCAAGGGACGGTCATCGACGGCGATCACATTATGGCCGCTCTGAGCCTGGATCTCCATGAGAACGGAAAGCTGGCCGAGAAGACCGTCGTGGGAACCGTCATGAGCAACTTCGGACTGGAGAAAGCGATGGCCCAGGCCGGCATCACCCTGGTGCGAACGGCTGTCGGCGACCGGTATCTGCTCGAGCGGATGCTGGCAGACGGATATAACTTCGGCGGGGAGCAGTCGGGCCACTTCATTTTCCTTGACCACAATACGACGGGAGACGGCCTTATTTCGGCGTTGCAGGTGCTCTCGCTGATGAAACGCACGCAGCGGCCCCTGTCTGAACTGGCCAAAGCGATGACGGCGGTGCCGCAGGTGTTACTCAACGTGAAGGTCTCGAGAAAGCCGGACTTGGATTCGGTGCCAGACCTGCAGAGCGCGATCGGTGAGAGTGAGCGCAAGCTCAACGGAACCGGTCGCGTGGTCGTCAGATACTCCGGGACGGAGCCGCTGCTGCGGATCATGATCGAAGGCGAGCAGGACAGGGTTATCCGTCAAGAGGCTGATCGATTGGCGCAGGTGGTGAAGACGCACATCGGATAATCGCTCTTGCCAGGCACGGCATGCCTGCCCCGACGGGAGTTCATGCTGCCAGCGCTGACTGCCGCGTTGATCGCGGGTCTCGTCCTCGGATCGTTCGTCTCTTACTTCCCTCTTTCCATCTCCTGCTTCTTGATCCTGGTGGCGGTTGCGGCCTCACTGTCCAGCCGGACCGATCCTATCCTCAGACGGCGGACGACCTGTCTTTTCATAGCGGTACTGGGCGGCATGGTGTACTGGTCGATCAGAGCCGAGGGCGCAACCGTCATCAACCGCCTTTCCGGGCAGGGTGAGCAGACTCAGGAGATCGTGGGAAGAATCGTCGCCCCCGTCCAGCAGGGCCCCGATCGTTCGGTGCTCGTGGTGGCACCCGATACCGTGGCACCCAGGGACGTGATCTCGGGGAGAATCCGGGTGACCTGGCGGGGACCGGATAGGATGTTGTTCCAGGGAGACCGGGTCCGTTTCTTCGCCAAACTCCGACCCCCGCATGGAACCCTCAATCCCGGAGGGTTCGACTACCGCGCCTATCTCGAGCGGCACCGGGTCGAGGCGGTCACCTCGGTGGTCGGGCCGGACAGCATCGTCTTGCTGGAATCCGGAAGCGCATCCAATTGGTGGGGAGTCTGGAACCAGTTCGATCGCTGGCGTGGAGATATCCGCTCGGCGGGGATCCGCAGCCTTGCACAGCCTGAACTGGGAATCTTCTTGGGAATCGTTCTGGGTGATCGGGGCTATCTCGACGACGATCTTCGTGATCAATTTATGGCCACCGGAACGGTGCATCTTCTCTCCATTTCCGGCAGTCATCTCGGGCTCGTCGCCCTGCTGATTCTAGTATCGACCAGACAGGCACTGCTATGGCTTCCCGCTGAGTGGCTGTTGAGGCTGTCGCGCCGCTTCACCCCGACGCGCCTTGCCGCCATGGCCACCGTCCCTCCCGTCATCTGGTACACGTGCCTTGCCGGCGCGGAACTCGCGACGGTGCGATCGCTGGTGATGGTGCTCGTGGCCTTATTGGCCAGATGGCTGGCATATGATCACAAGATTTTTCATGCGCTGGCGTTCGCGGCGCTGCTGATTGTTCTGCATGATCCTCAAACGCTGTACGACATTTCATTCCAGCTGTCGTTTCTGTCCGTTCTGGCGATCGCCTGGTGGCTGACATGGGCGGAATCCGACGGCCTGACTATCGAGGCCGACCCGACGCCGATACGAGCCGGGCTACGCTGGGGAAGAGACGCCGTCGTGATGAGTGCGGTGGTGACGCTCGTCACGCTTCCACTTGTCGCATTCTATTTCAATCAGTTGCCCTGGCTGGGTATGGTCACGAATCTCGTCGCAGTTCCGCTGATGGGATTCGTCCTTGTCCCGATCGGCTTGGTTGCGGCGATCGGGCACTTGCTGGTGAACGGCAGCGAATTGCCGCTGGCGGCGGTCCTTCAGTGGCTGATGTGGGTATTTGTCGATGGTCTGCGATGGATGGCCGGGGTACCGTTCGCCGACTGGCACGTCGCGGCTCCTTCGGGACCGTCCATGCTGCTGTTCTATGGATGCATGGCGATGCTGATCTGGAAATTCCCATCTATCCTTGTGCGGCGTTCGGCTTGTCTGGTGATGGCGATGCTCGTGTTGTGGTGGGCCTGGTCACCGCGCCTCACATGGCGGGCCGACGGTTTTCGGGTCATGTTTCTGGACGTGGCACAGGGTGACAGCGCCGTGCTTGAGCTTCCCGGAGGGGAGGTCGTGTTGATCGACGGTGGGGCCAGCTTTGAGCGATTCGATATGGGACGAGCGATCGTGGGACCATATTTGTGGAACAGGGGGATCAGAACGATCGACCATGTCATCGGCACACACCCTCAATTGGATCATGTGGGAGGATTGACGTGGGTGCTTCGGCACTTTTCCGTTGGACGCTACTGGGGTACGGGAGTCGTTCGCGAGGAGGAGTTTTACCGACGCTTGGAGCAGGCTCTGGCCGCACAAGGCTTGTCCGAGCGCCATGCACGGGAAGGGGAAGAATTGCTGTTCTCCGAGGGGTGCCGGATCTTGATTGAGAATCCTCCCGAATCGGTCACGCCGCAGTCTTCGGTACGTTACGGACCGAAAGCAGGGCAGAGTCTCAACAATGATTCGGTGGTCGCGCGCCTGAACTGCAGGGGGCATTCCGTCCTCTTTGCTGCCGATGTCGAGCAGAGTGCGTTGTCGAGATTGCGGGCCGGCCATCGAGAGCCTGTGGAGGTGTTGAAGGTGCCGCATCATGGAGCGCAGAGTTCATTGAATCGGGAATGGATCGCGTCATTGCGACCCACGTATGCCGTGATTTCAGTCGGACAGAATAACCCCTACGGCCATCCGGCCGCGGCTGTGCTCGATGCGTACCGGTCGCAGGGAATTCCAATTCTTCGCACTGACCGGGACGGCGGCGTGTGGATCACTGGCAGCCGTCCGGAAACGGCCCTCGTCGTGCGTACGACGCGAGCTAGTCGGATCCGACCCGCAACGCTCAACTGCTTATGGGATTCTGAGAAGACGAACTGGAACCACCTGTGGGAACAGTGGAGCCAACGGATCTGAACGCAGGATCTGCAGAGTTCACGTACATCACCGTACACTTCCGTGGTTTACTCGACGAAATTGGCTGCCTCTGCTGAGGGGCAATCGGCGGCCATTGGCTATAAGTCCTCAATTTCATTCGTGGCGACTCTGAACCTGCCAAGGCATAGTGCGTGCACAGCGGGAGATGATTTTCCGACGGCCGCGTCCCTTTCAAGGAGTGAGCAATGCCGAAACTCGTACGAATCGTTATTCAACTGCCGGTTGAATTGAAGACACAGCTCGACGCCCTCAAGCAGCAGGGGTATACCACCAGCGGGTTTATTCGAGCCATGTTGGAGCGGGAGTTGGCCAAGCCGGAGGATGAGACGAGCAATGTCCTTCCCATGGTCAAGAGGGCCAACAGCCGCTAGGTCGCAGGTCATCCTTTCTTACTTCTTATCAACTCCCTCCAACCGCGTTTCGCAGTCCTGACGTGTAAACAAGCCAATCCGCGCTTCTGACGGCCCGTATCGCCGGTGTTCCGCTTGCCTCTTGCACTCGTGCGTCGTTCTCGCTACAACAGCTGATGGTTCCCACCGTGACATGGGATGAGGGTGCCATTCGATTGCTCGACCAGAGTCGACTTCCTGAGCATGTCGAGCTTCTCGAGTGTCGGGATGTCGAATCGGTTGCTCGAGCCATCCGAGAACTGAAAGTCCGGGGGGCGCCGGCGATCGGCGTAACAGCTGCCATGGGGGTTGCTCTTGGAGCCCAGCTGAGCGCCGCAGAGGATTATCCCCAGCTGGAAAAAGACCTTGGTAGGGTCTGCGAGCAGCTTGCGGCGACCAGGCCCACGGCTGTGAATTTGTTCTGGGCCATCGAGCGGATGAAGCGAAAGCTCGACGAGCTTCGGGGACAGCCGATTTCCTCGATCAAGACCGGATTAGTTCGAGAATCTCAAAGCATTCTTGAAGAGGATATCGCCCTCTGCAAGGCCATGGGTCGGCACGGATCCCGTTTGGTGGGTGATGGACAGACGGTTCTGACTCATTGCAACGCGGGCGCGTTGGCGACCGCCGGATACGGAACAGCCTTGGGTGTCATTCGGGCGGCGTGGGAGGAGGGGAAGCGGATTCAGGTGATTGCCGGCGAGACCAGGCCCGTTCTGCAAGGAGCGAGACTCACCGCATGGGAGCTGATGCAGGACGGTATCCCGGTTACGCTTATCACGGACAGCATGGCAGGTACCATGATGCGGCAAGGCAAAATACATCTCTGCATCGTGGGCGCGGACCGGATCGCGGCCAACGGGGACGTCGCGAACAAGATCGGTACCTACTCGGTCGCCGTACTGGCTCAGGCGCATGGTATTCCGTTCTATGTTGCCGCACCCTATTCGACCATCGACCTCAGGACATCTTCCGGGAACGACATCGTCATCGAGCAGCGGAATCCGCAAGAAGTGACGACCGTGCTCGGTGGTCATCTCATCGCCCCGAAAGGCGTGTCGGTCTATAACCCTGCGTTCGATGTGACGCCTGCGAAATTCATCGCCGGTATCATCACAGAACGAGGGGTTTTCAAGCCAGGCGAGGTGCTCCGTCAATTCTCCGGATAAGCGGAGTCAGTCTTGCAACTCACCGGACGCGCCCCTATAATGGCCCAGAAATTTTCGGCCTTGCCACTGATGAGACGCGTATCAGAATTGGAGGAAGACGTTTTACAATGAGTGAGCGAACGCTGGCAATCATCAAGCCTGATGCGGTCAAAAAACACGTGATCGGGGACATCATCTCGCAGTATGAGCAAGCCGGGTTGCGGCCGGTCGCCGTGCGGATGCTGGTCATGGGCAAAGCGACAGCGGAAGGATTCTATGCTGTGCACCGGGCCAGACCCTTCTTCGACAGTCTGTGTACGTTCATGTCGTCCGGTCCCGTCGTGGTGTTGGTGTTGAAGGGCGAGAATGCCATCAAGAAGAATCGCGATCTCATGGGCGCGACAGATCCGGCGAAGGCCGAAAAGGGCACGATTCGCGCGAAACACGGGTCGAACATTGAAAACAATGCGGTACATGGGTCCGATTCGCCCGATACGGCCAGCGTGGAAATCGCCTATTTTTTCCCCGAAATGAATGTAATGGAGTAACCGGACCCTGCCGCCCATGATACCGTCCGAGCTTCGATACCATAAAGAGCATGAATGGGTTCGCGTGAAAGGGACCGAGGCTACAGTTGGGATCAGCCATTTTGCACAGGATGCCCTCGGCGACATCGTATTTGTCGATCTGCCGAAAGCCGGAACGGTGATCACCGCCGGCCAGCAGATCGGCGAAGTCGAGTCGACCAAGACAACTTCGACGATCTACACGCCGGTAAGCGGGACCATTGCCCAGGTCAACGTCGACCTGAAGGATCATCCCGAGCTGGTCAACAGTGATCCGTACGGCAAAGGGTGGTTGATCGTCGTGCACCTCTCGGAGCCGGATGACGTCGAGAAGCTGATGACCTCGTCCCAGTACGAATCATATCTCGCAAGCCAGAAGCACTAAGTTTTCTCTCATGTCCAAGCGCATCGTGAACCTCGGCGCCGGCCCTGGAGGGTACGTTGCCGCAATGCGAGCCGCTCAGCTCGGCGCTCGAGTGACCGTCGTGGAGGCTCAGGCGCTCGGCGGAGTATGTCTGAATTTGGGGCTGAATTCCGAGCAAGGCGCCATCGGCCGTCGTGAAACTCGACGACAAGATCCGATCCCATGCCGCGGATCTCATCCGTGAAGCGGCGTTGGCCATGGAGGTTGGCGCAGCTGTGATTCAGGTTGCCGACATGATCCACGCTCATCCGACGATGGCAGAAGGAGTGCTGGAAGCGGCAGACGAGTCGGTGCGCGGAGCCATTTATCAGGTCCGAAATCGGGCGAGTTGATGATTGTCTCATTGTTGGTCAAAGTGGTAATGGTCGCGCTCACCATGGGCGTGATCTTTTGGATCGGATGGGCCGTCCCGCAGCCGGAATCCGACAGCGTGCTTGCGCTGTCGAAAGAGGTTGCCCCAGCGCTCCACGCCGAAGGACCTGCCGACGCGGGTCCGATTCCAGGCCCGATTGGACAAACCGCCGAATCGATGAAGCGGTCCTCGGTGCCGAAAGTGGCCGGGAAGGTTGATCTGAACCGGGCGACGGAGAAGGATTTGGAGTTGCTTCCCGGCATCGGAGCGGTTCTGGCCGGCCGGATTGTGAAGTATCGGCAGGATGTCGGCTCCTTTAGCCGCGTCGAGGACCTGCGCGACGTGAAAGGCATCGGAAAGAAGAAGTTCGACAAGATCAAGAATCTGGTCCAGGTGACGGTCCGGAAACCGGAAGGGGATGGAAAGATTTCTGCATGAGTGAACTGGCACGGCAACTCGATCTGATTCTTCGCGGGACGGTCGAAGTGATTCAGCAGGCCGAATTGGAGTCCAAGCTCAGCCGTGCGCTGGCCGCCAATCGGCCATTGCGGGTGAAAGCCGGCTTCGACCCGACCGCGCCAGATCTGCATCTCGGGCATACCGTCCTGATTCACAAGTTGAAGCATTTCCAGGATCTCGGACACGAAGTGATTTTCTTGATCGGCGACTTTACGGGGATGATCGGAGATCCCACGGGCGTATCTGAAACCAGAAAAGCGCTCACCAGAGACCAGGTTCTGGCCAATGCTGCGACCTACGAAAGGCAAATCTTCAAGCTCTTGAATCCCAAGAAGACGACCATCGAATTCAACAGTCGATGGATGGGTGCGATGACCGCCGCAGAATTGGTCGAACTCGCCGCGCATTATCGCGTTGCCCGGATGATGGAACGAGACGATTTTCAGAAGCGCTATCAGGAGCAGAAACCTATTAGTGTTCATGAATTTCTCTACCCGCTTGTCCAAGGATACGACTCGGTCGTCCTTAAGGCCGACGTGGAGTTGGGGGGGACCGATCAGAAATTCAATCTGCTCGTCGGCCGTGACCTGCAGCGTGACTATGGTCAAGAGCCACAAGCCGTGCTTACGATGCCGCTGCTGGAGGGAGTCTCCGGTGGCAAGAAGATGAGCAAGAGTCTCGGCAACTATGTGGGACTGGAAGATCCACCAGGGGAGATGTTCGGGAAGATCATGTCGGTCAGCGACGAACTCATGATCCGGTACTATGACGTGCTGACTACCGAAGATCTGGCCGCGGTCAAGATGTCGCATCCGATGGAGGCCAAACAGAGCCTGGCGCAGTATATCGTTGCGCTCTACCACGGAGAGGAGGCTGGCCGCGCCGCTCGAGAATCGTTCCAGGCGAAATTTCAGGATCGGGAGTTTCCCAGTGAACCGGATGTGCGTCTCAAGGTGACCAAAGAGGATCTGAACGAGGACGGGACGATCGGTCTTGTCGATCTTGTCTCCATGACGCGGTTGCTGGCGAGCAAAAGCGAGGTGCGCCGGCTCATCATTCAAGGAGGGATCGAGGTGGAGGGACTCAAGCAGAGCGATGCGAATACCGTGCTGACGCTCAATCCTGGGACCACCTACCGGGTTAAAGTAGGAAAAAGGAAATTTGCGCTGATCGAGGTGCTGTCGTAGAGGCGGCGTTCTTGACTTGAATCGCCGGAGCGGCGTAGGATCCGTTCCAAGGGCGGGCGTAGCTCAGTGGTAGAGTCCTAGCTTCCCAAGCTAGTTGTCGTGGGTTCAAATCCCATCGCCCGCTCCAAACAAAGCTTGCTCGACGTGGCGCCTGTCGGTAGATCTTTGCGATGGGTTAAACACCTCCTCTGACTGGTTTACTGATTGACCCTATCGCGGGTGGACTCTGCGCTTTATCGTAATTGCGCTGAGCGGATCGATACCTCAAGTGCTGCGGGCCCTCGCGTTCAGACCTTCACTACCTGCTCAGTTCCAATGATCAAATTCAACTATGTCCCACCGCCGGTATCCCATCTCTTTTACAGAAAGGATCTGCCGTGACTCGAAGTCAATACGCTCTCTTGCTTGCAGCGGTTTTCTTGGGAAACGCGATGGGTGCGGCTTTGGGCGGTATGATCTTCGAGGTGAGCAGCGCGGGCGCCGAAAAGGCCAAGGGCATCAACGCCGAGGAGTTTCTCCTGTTGGATCAAAACGGCAAGGCGCGGGCCGGCCTAGGGCTCGACCCTCAGGGGGAAGTGGGATTTATCCTGACCAGCAGAGATGGGAACAAGAAATTGGCCCTGTCGCCCGACGAGCCGCTCGCCATCAAGCTCAGCGATCGTTCCGGCCGCGTGCTCTGGTCCGCCCCTTAGCGAGGGTGGAGAATACAGCCTGAGAATGCCAAACCGAAGTCGACGTGACGTCTGGGACTGGAGGGAAACTCTCAGAGGATTTTTACCGCACGACCGGTCGGCTAGACGGCCTTTTTGACCAATCCGCTCCGTAAACAACGCGTACAGACACGAATCCGTTTCGCGGAACCATCGACGATGGCCCGCACCCGTTGCAGATTGGGATTGAACGAGCGCTTGGTCTTGTTGTTCGCATGACTGACGTTGTGACCGGTCTGATGCCGCTTCAGGCAGATATCGCAGGCGAATGCCACGGGAGGCTCCTTAGGCTAGGTCAAGGTGATCAGAGACGTGAAAATCTACCACAGAGCCCATGGATGTGACAAGCCTGGACGGGAGGTGGAGTTTTGGACAGGTCGCTGTTGGCCGGGATCGAATCAGGGCGGGGTGGACGATAGCGGCCCCGTTACAGCTGAGCGCCCTTACCCGTGGCGGTTCGGGGTGCCGGACCAACGAGCGCAGGAGCCGTGATGTCAAACGATGCGTCCGCTCCGTCGTCAAGCCGATCTTTCCCGACGCTGTAGATTTTTTGCTGAGTCTGACTCCACAGCATCGGCAATCCCGTGAACGGGTCGAAGTACTGCGAGCCGACCTCGGCGAGTCTGGTCGGTACCGCGATCGTGCCGCTCGGACGTCGCAATTTGATTTGGAGTGATGCGAGACGGAGCCGGGCGTCGGTTTCCATCAATTGATGGCGAAAAATATTCCAGTCCGGCTCGGGCGGCGCGGGATTCAACATGCTCTCCAAAAATCCGCGGTGAACATTGCCGGAAGTCTGGTGTAAGGCAGGCAGCGATCCCTCTCCGGTTCCTGAGGCCTTCATGATTGCTTCATAGTATCCCGCATATATTTCGTCCGTCTGTCGAGTGCCGAAGGAATGGCCAAGAACAGACGAAGGCCGGGGATGTTCAATTTTCGCAAAAGCACTGTCCGGAAGCTGTGCCGTGGCAATAAGCCAATCACGTTCGGGATTGCTCACAATCGTCGAATCCTTTGCGGGGGCGGGACGACTTTGCGCCTCTCGGCCCGCGACCGCCAACTGGTGTCGAATCGGCCACCGGAGGGAATATTCTGACGAGGTCAGCGGAACCATGAGTTGCAAGGCGGTGACTAGAAACGCCTTATCTACGACAGATCGTGAAACCATTCTCGAAATCAATTTCGCGTCGTCTTGAACGACGAATTGAGCGGCGACCGTCATGTCGGGCGTCGTCGCCTCGCGAAGCACCATTCGCCAAAACACCAGCTCTTTGGTCAAGCGGTCCAACCCGACAGCCGAGGACCGTGAGAATCCGTCGGCAACGTACAATCGATGGGCGAGCATCGTCTCTGTGAACCTCGGCGTCGCGCGCTGGCCGAACCCGCGATCCTCGAACAACATTTGCAGGCAGTGATCGTACCGTGTCAGAAGAAGACCGTGTTGCGAAGTCCAGGTCTTGACCGGGGTGCTCTTGTCGCGAAATGCATTGACCGGATCCTCCGCATCCCAGAGGGGAAATGCTTGTCCAAGCGGGAGCGCGACCTGGAGGTCGAGTCGTCCCGGTTTGTCATAGTCGAATCGGCGACCGTCCGACATCTCGCGCGCTTCGACCCAGAGCTCATAGCCGACTTTCCCAGGATCGAGCGTAGGGGAGGAGGTCAGTCCCAGCAGGAAGAAGTAGGCATTGCGATAGGGATCGGTAAGCCGGACGGCAGGAGGCTCGGCCAAGTGGGCCAGCGGGGAGACGCCGGATGGATTGTTCGAGAGACCAATCAATGACGTGACTTGGAACAGAATCCAGAGGGTCGCCAGCGCAATGATCAGGTGTTTCATGGCCGCCTACTGAGAGAGAGGTTCTAAGCGGATTCCGGTAGCATTCCGAAGTGCAGCAAAGCCCATGCCCGACCACATCCGCTACGAATTGCCCAGGTTGTTAGCTGTTTCAGCGTGCCTTCCTCTGTCGGCTAGAGGCTGTGGGAATTGCCGTTCACAATGCGGACAATATTGAACTTGACAAGTTTTGTCCCTCTCTCCTAGAGTGCCCCCTCACATAACCTTCAGGTAAGGGAAGAGGGTGCAAATCCCTCGCGGTCCCGCCGCTGTCAGTGGGGACGAAACCCGCGAAAACCACTGTCCAACTCATTTGGATGGGAAGGCGTGGGGAGTAGGGTGAACCATAAGCCAGAAGACCTGCTTGGAGGAGTACCAACTGTTCTCTCGTGGGCTGGGGAACGGGCGAGGATGAAGAAGCGGGTGCAATCCTCAGGGTCGTCACTAGGCCTTGAGGATTTTTTATTTTCCGCACATTGATCCGCTTCCTGCGTCCAGTTCATTCGGCTGTGACACTCCGGTGGATTCGTCCGGTTCTCCATCGGATGTTGAGGCTCGGTCGGAACGTGCGGAGCAATCGCACCCCGTCGTTTCGAGGCTATGTCCTTGGATGCCTGAGCATCCTCATTGTGGTGTCCGTCTCGGACGATGGTCTGAGCGAAGCCTATGGGAGTTCCGTTGTGAAGCGTCGACAGCAGGGCATTCTCACCGGAATGCCATTCATGGCCAATATCATGCCACGGACATTCGTGGACGATGCCGGAAGAAAACTCTACATTGCGAAGCCGCCTACACGGGTTGTGTCGCTCGCCCCGAGCATCACGGAAATGCTGTTCGCCCTGGGGCTTGATGAGCAGATTGTCGGCGTCACGGAGCTTTGCAACTATCCATCGGCCGCCTTGTCCAAACCAAAGATCGGATATGCTCGTCCCAATATTGAAACGCTGGTCGCGCTTCGACCCGATATGATTGTGGCGCCGCAGGAGTTTCTCCGTGCCGACATACTGGCCAAGCTGGAAGAGCTGAGAATTCCCGTCTTCCTCGTTGAGGCGAAGACGATCGGCGATATCCTGATGCAGATCCAGAGCCTGGGAAAAATATTCAACAAGGTGAAGATGTCCGATGCGATCACGGGGACCATGCGGGATCGTATGGCCCGAGTGACGAAACGGGTCGCAACCTCGAAAGAAAAGCGCGTGCTCTATGTACTCAATAGTCATCCGCTGATCACCGTGGGACCGGGAAGTTACATCCATCACATGATCGGGCTAGCAGGTGGGATCAATGTGGCACGAAGCAGCGAGTCTCCCTATCCAAGTCTCAGTCTGGAAACGGTGTTGCAGGAAGACCCGGAGGTCCTCATTTTTCCCGTCGGATCCGTCGAGAGTATTCCGAAGAGTGAGCAGGACGAATGGAACCGTTGGAAAAGCCTGTCGGCCGTTCGGAACCGACAGCTCCTCGAAGTGTCATCAGATGCCCTCAATCGTCCCGGGCCTCGTGTGGTGGAAGGACTGGATCTCCTCGCTCGAGCCATTCACCCCGAGGCGTACCTCTCAGACGAAGCCCATCCCTCGCCATGATATTGCCATCAGATCCTTCTGTACCTTCCTCATCGGCCGGCATTCCTACCTCATTGCCAGAACCGAAAATGCTGCCATTTGACCTCGCCGATGACGAGGTGTTTCGAAAGTCCACGGTGGGCACGGGACGCTGGATCACGATCATCGCCGTTCTCTCGGCTTCGGCCGTCCTCTCCGCGATCGTGTGCCTCCAGTTCGGAGCACGATTCGTCGGAGTACACGACATGTTGCGTCTCCTCTTTCTGGCGCCTGGAGAAAGCGGCGATGCTGCCGGCGATCTCGACACTGTGACAACGATCCTGCTGTATGTCCGTTTGCCGAGAGTCGTGTTGGGATTCCTCGTTGGTGGCTGTCTGGCGACTGTTGGGGTTGCTGTGCAGGCGCTGCTGCGCAATCCATTGGCCGATCCCTACGTGCTCGGTGTGTCGAGTGGGGCGGCCCTCGGTGTATCCGTCGCTGTCCTGTTCGGAGTGGGCTCGACCATATTACCGGTCGTCGTCTTACCGCTCTGCGGGTTCGCCGGTAGCCTCGTGGCGTTGCTGGTGATTTATCAGATCGCGGCAAGCGATGGCCGATTGCCGATCTACAGCGTCTTACTGGCCGGCGTCATACTCAACGCCGTCCTATCGGCCCTCATCATGTTTATTACCTCAATTATGGACCCCAACCGCTCCTTCGGCATGATGATCTGGCTCATGGGGTCGCTTACGGCTCCCGCCATTCCTACATTGCTGGTGTTTTCCCTTTACGTACTTGTCTGTCTCGGTTTCCTACTCAAACAGGCCAGGGTGCTGAACATCGTGGCATTCGGTGATGAACAGGCACGGTCGCTGGGGATTGATACGGAACGGACCAAGCGACACATTTTTCTGGTTTCGGCACTGATGACCGGAGCGGTCGTTTCCGTCAGCGGAATGGTGGGCTTCATCGGCATGGTCGTCCCCCATGTGGTGCGTCTCATCGTCGGAGCCGACCACCGCCTCGTGATGCCGGCCGCGGCGTTGGTCGGCGGGACGTTCTTGATGGTCGCTGATACCTTCGCCCGCACCGTTCTTTTGCCATCCGAGCTACCGGTGGGAATCATGACGGCGCTGGTGGGCGGACCGTTCTTTGTCTCTCTCCTCATCCGGCGAAAGGATCGAATGTTGTGACGGTTCCTGTCGAACGAGATTTCAGCGGTGATCGAGCGGAGTCTGTCAAGGACGAGCCACTCCATGTCTATCATCTTCGCAATGTGCGATTTCACTACGGACGTCGCGATTCGGACGCTCCTCGCTGGACCTTGCAAGACGTCAGCTTTCTTGTGGAGCCTGGAGAGATGCTTGCCATTGTCGGCCCGAATGGATCAGGCAAGACATCGTTGCTGAAGCTGCTGGCGAAGATCGTTCCGCAGCAACAAGGAACCATCACGCTCTTCGGGAAC
Source organism: Nitrospira sp. (assembly GCA_029194535.1). NCBI lineage: Bacteria > Pseudomonadati > Nitrospirota > Nitrospiria > Nitrospirales > Nitrospiraceae > Nitrospira > Nitrospira sp. Next base: position 1,854,998 of record JARFXR010000001.1, read on the forward strand.
CTCCTCTCTAAACTGAGGCAGGACGATGTCGCTCGAGACGTCGCATTTGTTCCGCAGGATACGTCTCAGAGCTTCCCTTTCACCGTGGCCGAAACGGTCCTCATGGGACGATTCCCTCATCGGCACCGAAGGCCGTGGCATCTGGGATTTGGGTGGGATAGCCAGGACGATCGCACCATTGCGCGGCAGGCGATGGTGACCATGGATGTTTGGAAGCTGGCCACACGTCCGGTGACGGAATTGTCTGGCGGGGAACGACAGCGTGCGGTGATCGCTCGATCGCTCGCCCAAGATCCGCGAGTGCTCTTGCTCGATGAACCCACTGCCTTTCTTGACCTTCAACACCAGATCGAGATTTGTGCCCTGTTGCTCCGGCTCAAGCGGGCGCGTGGCCTGACTCTCGTCTTGGTGTCTCATGACTTAAATTTGGCCAGTCAGTATTGCGACCGGGTGCTGCTCTTGGATCAGGGGCGAGTCGTTCGGCTCGGCTCCCCGACTGAGGTCATTCAGCGGGACGTGTTGGAAAGCGTGTATCGGTGCCGAGTCCTTGTGGATCCCCATCCGCTTTCAGGACTGCCCCGTGTGACGCTGCCAAGTCGCAATATGGTGATGTAGGCGGATGCGGATGAGGTTCGGAAAGATTGCCTTGCTCCATCTCCGCGTAGCACCGGGAGATGTTCAACGCGATCGGTCCGTGATTGTCGAGGCCGTGAAACATGCAGCCCGGGCCGGTGCGCAGTGGATTGTGACGCCTGAGCTTGCCGTCTGCGGACTGCAGTTTCCACAGGCCATCGGGACCGACTGGATTCAGCCACAACCGGACCAATGGACGGCGCGTTTCTGTCACCTCGTGAGAGAGCTGAAGCGGACGGTGTTTTTGTCCTGTCCGGAACGAGAGGGACGGAAGCTGTACAACTCCGTGTTCGTCATTGACCCGGCAGGTCAGATTATTGGCAAACATCGAAAGATCAACGTCAAGAGCGATTCTCTGTCCTGGTCTACTCCCGGCGAGAGCATTGCTCCCATAGAGTGCGACGGTGTCAAGGTTGGTGTCCTGATCTGCAGCGACGTGTATACGCGAAATCTCACGGATGCTCTCAAGATCGGAGGAGCACAATTGCTCATTTCGCCGGCATCCTGGGGACCAGGAATCCATGGTCCGAGCGGTGAGTGGGAGGAACGGACAAAGGAAACCGATCTTCCGTTATTCGTCTGTAATCGAACGGGAGGCGAGAAGACGCTCGACTTTGGAAGGGCTCCAAGTCTCGTGGTCAAGAATGGGAAGAGGGTTCTTTCACATGCGTCAGCGCGTTCCGCCGTCTTAACCTTTGACTGGGACTTCAATGCTATGGCCCCTCTCTCGACTGAATATCATGTCGAGTATTTCAGGGAATGATCCGTTGGTCTTGTTCCAAAGATTTGCTCGATAGCTAGCGGACCACGTGAACTAGGCGGAAAGAGGATGCACCCGCTCTTTCCGAGTGAGCAATAGGGTGAATCACATTCGTGCGGAGGGATTCACAAGGGGATAACCGTCAGCGCCGGGGAAGATGGTGTAAACCCATCACGGTGCCGCCACTGTAAGCGGGGAGCGACTTTGCGAATACGCCACTGTGGATGACATTCCATGGGAAGGTGCAGAGAAGCGATGAGCCGCGAGTCAGGAGACCCAACTGACGGAAGCCATAACACCCTTCGAGTCAAAGGGAGGTTGTCATGTCGTCGCGTTTCGGTTCATTCGTACTTCGAGCGCTGGTATTCACGCTCGGGATGTGTATTCCCCTTCACGCGGTATTCGCAGAGGAGATTGCGACAACGGATCCGCCAACAGCCCACGCTGCTGCCACTGAAGAGGGCACGCTGACTGATAGGCCGACGGTCCTTGAAGCTCCCGAGGTGGTGATCAGCGCCACAAAGACGGAAGTTCCCATCAAGCAAGTGACCAGCGCGGTCGAAATCATGACTGGCGAACAGATGGAGCAACGGAGAGTGAGAACCGTTGCGGAGGCGCTACGGTGGGCTCAAGGTCTAGCCGTCTTCCAAAGTGGAGGCCCGGGCACCAACGTCGGTGTGCGGATGCGCGGGGGAACACCCGAGCAGACCTTGGTGCTGATCGATGGCGCCATCGTCAACAGTGCGACGCTTGGATCGTACGATTTCGCCAATTTGACGAGCGACAACATCGAACGGATTGAAATTTTGCGTGGCAGCCAGGGCATGATGTGGGGATCCGACGCCATGGGCGGGGTGATCAACATTACCACGAAGCGAGGTCGAGAAACTCCGAACATCGGAGCCTTTGTCGAGTATGGGTCCTTTACGACGATTCGTGAGGGTGCGAACATCTCAGGGAAGAAAGGGGCATTCGATGTTGCCGCAACACTCACTCGCTGGGATGCGGCAAGCTTCTCCGCGATCAACTATCGGCGAGGGGCGAGCGAGCGGGATGGATTCCATAATTGGCAAGGGTCCGTCCGGCTGGGCGTTGATCTTCCGAAGGACGGGCGATTGGACTTTAACTTTCGGTGGATGAATAGCATCGTCAATTTCGATGGGGTTGCGTTCAATCCAATCACGTTCGGCTCTGATCCGGCCGATGTGCTCGGAGCAACATCAAAAAGCCAGCAGTTTGTTTATTCGGGCAGCTATCTGCAGCCCATCACGAATTGGTGGTCGCAAAAGCTGACTTTGGCGCGTGCCACGGAGAGTCTGATCTCACAGTCAGGGACGGTCGAGCGTAATCTCGTGACCGGGGCTGTGGGCGTACCCTTCGCGTTTAACTCAGAAATCAACACGACGAGCAACCGCATCGAATGGCAGCACGATTTTCAGATTGCCAAGCCCTTGGCGCTGACGGCGGGATATCAATTCCGCGAACAGATCGGAGAGAATTTCGATACCCTGGCCGGCACGACGACCATACCGAGTAAGAACATCAGCAGCAATGCGGGATTCGCCGAAGCCAAGTTAAACCTCTGGGATCGGTTGTTTGGAACGGCGGGCATCCGGCAGGATGAATATAACGTGTTCGGCAGTGCGACGACCTATCGCTTCACCGGAGGGTATCTGCATAAGGAAACCGGTACTAAGCTACGGGGCAGCTATGGGACTGGATTTCGGGCGCCGACGGTCAATCAGTTGTTCTTTCCCGATTTCGGCAACCCTAACTTACAGCCTGAACAGAGCAAGGGCATGGACGTGGCGTTAGACCAATCACTGTTCAACGATCGAGTAGTCCTCAGTGTGGGCTATTTCTGGAACCGGTATCAGAATCTTATCCTGTCGGTCTTCGATCCGGCCGGGTGCAATTTCACCACGTTTGGATTTTGCGCCCAAAACATCGGTGCAGCCAGAGCCGAGGGTATCGAGGCGAGCGCAAAGCTCCAAATCATGCGTGATCGACCGGGAATCAAGAGTTTGGATCTACAGTTTCAATATACGTACACCAGCACGGAAAACTTGACGAACAATGCTGATACGCGCTTACCGCAGTGGCCCTTGAATCAATGGTCAACGATTCTGAGCTATCAACCGATCGAATCGCTGCGAGCCAATTTGGAAGGCCGCTATGCGGGGCAGCGGTTCAGCGACGTGAGTAATCAGCTGTCGGTCCCGTCGTTCTACGTTTTCAACGCCTCTGCGACCTACAATGTCAGTAGAACCATTCAAGTTTATGGGCGGGCCGATAATATTTTTAATCAGAAGTATGAAGAAGTGTTGTACTTCGGCACTCCCATTCGATCGGTGTTCGGTGGGGTTCGAGTGAATTTTGACGTGCCGTTGTAGCTGCGGAAGGCATGTGGCCGGACTTGGCGAGCGCGTAGGGTGCCGCCAGGACCCTGGTCACGCATGAGCGGCTGCGCGAGGTTGTTCAGCTGGACGACATGCTGGGTCCGATCAGCAAGACGTGTGAGGCCTGCAGTCAGACATTCGAATGCGGACAATACCGTTGTTGGTGCGGGCATCTCGGCGTGACGGAACAGCAGATGGATTGGATCGAGCGGAAATTCAAGGATTGTCTCTGTCCAGTGTGTCTTCGGAAGGTGATCAGCGGAGTGCTGGGGCCCGGTCGTACTCCCGGCCCTCAATGAGGCATGGCATGCGCATTACGAAAGTCTATACCAGGACGGGAGATGCGGGGCAAACCAGGCTGGCCGGCGGGCAACAGGTTTGGAAAGACAGCCTCAGGGTAGAGGTCTACGGCACTGTGGATGAGCTGAACGCATCGGTCGGTCTTGTTCGAGCGATGAACGAGGAATCGGCTCTGGCGACGGATTCGGCAACACGGCTTGAAGAAGACCTTCGCTGGATCCAGAACAAGCTCTTCGATCTTGGCAGCATTCTGGCCACAGCGCCCGGTCAGTCCTTCAAGAACATGCCGACAATCACTGCGCAGGATGTCGTGAAACTAGAGCGAATGATCGACCGGTGCCAAAAGGATCTCGCTCCGCTCAAGGAATTTATCCTGCCGGGAGGAGGAAAAGTCTCAGCCACGCTGCATCAGGCCAGAACGATCTGTCGACGTGCCGAGCGGGTGTGCATTCGGCTGGCCAAGGAAGAAACGGTGGATCCGCAGATGAACAAATTCTTAAATCGCCTGAGCGATGCCTTGTTCGTGCTGGCTCGATGGGCGGCCAAGCAACGCGGAGAACCGGAGTTTCTCTGGGAGCGAGACCCGAAGGAATCCGGCTAGGGACAGCCAGACATGGCGGCGCGTAGACTCATGGTGCAAGGTACTGCGTCTCACGTGGGAAAGTCCGTGCTCACGGCGGGTCTCTGCCGCTTGTATCACCGCCGGGGTCTTCGGGTGGCGCCATTCAAGGCGCAGAACATGTCGAACAATTCCTTCGTCACGCCGGACGGAAAGGAAATCGGCCGTGCTCAGGCGGTTCAGGCGGCGGCCTGCCGTGTGGCTCCGCGCGCGGACTTCAATCCTGTCCTGATCAAGCCAGGCGGCGAGACATCCGCGCAGCTTGTCGTGGATGGGGAGGTTGCGGGAACCTTGTGCGCCAGGGATTTCGGCCTGATACGCCGCAGGCATTGGGGGACCATTCAACGGGCATTCTCCCGTCTGGAGGAGGATTTCGATTTGCTTGTGCTCGAAGGAGCAGGCAGTCCGGCGGAAGTGAATCTGAGAGAGTGCGATGTCGTCAACATGGCGATGGCCCGGCATGCCGATGCGCGAGTTTTGCTGGTCGGTGATATCGATCGGGGTGGGGTGTTTGCCTCACTGGTGGGGACCTGGACCCTGCTTGACGAAGCGGATCGTCGGCTACTAAAGGCCTTTGCGATCAACAAGTTTCGAGGAGATTCCAGCCTTCTTACGGAAGGGATTGACCGGGTAATTCGTGACACGGGAATGCAATGCGCCGGCGTACTGCCCCATTGGGGAGATTTGGAGCTGCCTGAAGAGGATTCCTGGGGTTGGAAATGGCGTCGGCCTCGACAGCGCGACCGTCCTGATCGGATCGTCATCGGTATTGTCGATCTGCCTGCTATTTCTAATGCTACGGACTTTGAGCCGTTGACAGATGAGGCGGATGTGGAAGTGGTTCCGCTGGATCAGACAACCGATCGCCGTTTGGATGCGTTGTTGTTCCCAGGTTCCAAGCAGACAGTCCAAGCGCTCGGGTTTGTCCGGGCGAATGGATTCGATCGCCTGGCGCATCGAGTCTTGGACGAGGGGGGAACCGTCGGCGGGATTTGTGCCGGCTACCAATTGCTGGGCCGCGTCATCAGCGACCCGGATCGTGTGGAATCGGATGACGTGAGGGTGGCCGGCCTCGGCCTCTTGCCTGTCGAGACAGTCTTCGCGGCCACGAAAGTTGTACAGGCCGTATCTGGTCGTCATGTAGAGAGCGGGCTTCCGCTGTCCGGGTACCAAGTAAGAATGGGGCGAACATCCGGCGACGATACACTTACAGCATTTCTTGAAATGTATGATGATAACGATTTGACAATACGGATCGACGGCATTTCAACTGTTGGGGGTCGTGTATTTGGAACCTATCTCCATGGATTGTTCGACTCGACACCGTTTCGACGTTGGTGGGTGAACGAGTTGCGGGTAGCAAGAGGATGGGCACCCGTTTCAGAAACTCGAAGCCTCTCGCTCGATACCAGACTGGATCTGTGGGCCGACTTCATCGAGGAACATCTGTCGATGGCCGTGATCGACAGCCTGGTCGATGGGCATGTCTAGGAGGCAGGTCAAACGGCGGTCTTCTCGAGTATTGTTTATCCTGGGTGGAGCCTCCTCCGGAAAGAGTGATGCAGCCCTCCGGCTCGCGGTGAAGGGAATCAGCCCAACTGCCTCGCGGGCCTTCGTCGCGACTGGTCAAGCCCTGGACGAAGAAATGACCGAGCGGATTGCCCGCCACCGGTCCTCCAGGCCGGCGACGTGGATTACGGCCGAAGTGCCCTTGGACTTGACCGGATGGGTCAAGCAACACGGCAGGGAGCACCGGGTTATTGTCGTGGATTGTGTGACCATGTGGCTCTCGAATCAATGCGGACGAGGAAGACGAGACGCCCGGATTGTTCAGGATGTGCAGAATCTTCTTGATGCAGCCCGGCAGACGGGGGCGCGGATCGTGTTGGTGGCGAATGAGTTGGGCATGGGGATTGTCCCCGGTGACGCGGTCAGTCGCCGTTTCAGGGAATTGGCTGGCGCAATCAATCAGTTGATTGCGAACGAGGCTGATGAGACGTATCTGGTGGTGAGCGGACTCAGTGTTCGGTTGAAATAGAGGGATACCATGACGCTTGAAGAAGCCATCGCGTCGGTACGAAATGTGGACGCTTCGGCAGCCGTCGATACGCAGCGCCGGCTGGATCGATTGACGAAGCCTCAGGGAAGCCTGGGTCGGCTGGAAGAATTGGCTGTGCAGTATTGCGCCATGATTGGGGAACGCAAGCCCTCTGTGCCCCGCGGAGTCCTCTTCACCTTGGCTGCGGACCATGGGGTCGTGGATGAAGGCGTGAGTGCGTATCCGCGAGACGTGACGGCTCAAATGGTCAGAAACTTCCTCCGAGGCGGAGCCGGCGTCAACGTGCTTGCGCGGCATGAAGGCATAGAGGTTCGGGTCGTCGATGTCGGTGTCGCGTATCAGTTTGGGCCGCTTCCGGGGCTCCTTGACCGAAAACTGATGCGGTCAACTCGAAACATGGCCAGAGAGGAAGCCATGCCCAGGGATATCGCGGAAAGGGCTTGCGCGATCGGCGTGGACTTGGCCGCTACCGCGGCCGGTGAAGGAGTCGGGTTGATCGGGACGGGAGAAATGGGGATCGGAAATACCACTGCGAGCGCCGCGATTACGGCGGTGATGACCGGATCTATGGTGGACCATGTGACCGGGCAAGGGACAGGAATTGACGAGCAAGGTCGTAAGGCCAAGGTGGAAGTAATTGAACGGGCCTTGGCGCGCCATCGGCCCGATCCGACCGATGCGCTGGGTGTGCTCGCCAAAATCGGAGGACTCGAGATTGCCGGTTTGGCCGGACTCATTGTCGGATGCGCGGCAGCGCGCATCCCGGTCGTGCTCGACGGGTTTATTGCCGGTGCCGCTGCACTCATTGCTTGCGGGTTGCAGCCACGGTGCCAGCAGTATCTCATCGCCGCCCATCGCTCGGTCGAGCGCGGTCATGACGTCCTGCTCGAACATTTGCAGCTGAAGCCGCTTCTTGATCTGGAACTGCGACTGGGAGAAGGGACCGGTGCCTGTCTGGGAATGGGCCTCGTTCAGGCAGCCGTGAAGATTCTAGTCGAGATGGCGACGTTCGGCGAGGCGGGCATCTCGGAGCGGGGTTCATGACGGCAAGCCTGCGCACCTTGATTGTCGCGTGGCAGTTCCTGACGTCCGTTCCGCTGAGCCGACGCCATCATGACCCAAATCCGGCCGAACTGGCTGGCTCGATGGTCTGGTATCCCTTCGTCGGGATCGGACTGGGCTTGGTCGTCGCTGCGACGGATCTGTTGTTAACACGCTGGCTTTCCCATGAGGTGTCTGCGGTTCTGTGTGTGGGGCTGTTGGTGGCGTTGACGCGCGGACTTCATCAAGATGGGCTCGCCGACACGCTTGATGGGTTGGCTGGTGGCCGCGCTCCCTCCGACCGACTGGTGATCATGCGGGATCCTCGCATCGGTGCCCTCGGCGCGGCGGGTCTCGCCCTCTCGCTGATTCTGCGCTGTGCGGCGGTGGCCACTCTGCCCGAGGCGGCGCGATTCTCGACCCTGCTCTGCATGCCCGTAGTGGGACGGTGGAGCATGGTCGTCGGGGCCTACGGAGCGACTCATGCCAGGGCCGAAGGGGGGCTCGCTTCGCCGTTTCTCGCCCATCTTTCGTGGCGACAGGTGTCCGGGGCGACCGTCGTAGCCGCCTGTCCCTTGGGCTGGGCCGTAGGCCTGTTTCCGGCGCTGGTCATCTTGGGAGTTGGCGCGTCAGTGAGCCGGTTGCTGACTTGGAGTTATCGCCGGGCCTTCGGCGGCATCACGGGCGATACGCTTGGGACGACCAATGAGTCGGTAGAAATGTGCTTTCTCGTCCTGTTTCCCCTACTGTGGCGTCTTTTGTGATACCGGGAGACCTTCTGCTGGCTAGTCTGCTCGACGCGCTTGTCGGCGACCCACGTTGGCTGCCACATCCTGTCCGCAGCATGGGTCGTGTGGTCCGAGGGTTCGAACGAGCCATACGGCCGTGGTGCGGGAAACCCGGAGCCCTTCACATGGCGGGTGTGCTGTTGGCGGTGACTCTTCCGAGCCTGACGTTCGTCCTGGCCTGGACGTTGATAATGACGGGAACAGCCGTGCACGACTGGCTCGGACGAGGTCTGGGAATCTGGCTGGCTTTCAGCACGCTTGCTTGGCGTGATCTTGTCGATCATGTCGTCAGCGTGAGTAACCCGCTGAAGATCCGGTCTTGGCACGAAGCCCGCACGGCGTTGAGCAGGATCGTTGGACGCGACACGGACCATCTATCCGAGTCGGAAATCGTGAGGGCCACGGTGGAGACAGTCGCAGAAAGTGCGGCTGATGGGATCATTGCCCCGTTATTCTATCTGATACTGGGAGGCGCTCCGCTTGCGTTGGCCTACAAAGCGGTCTCGACGTTGGATTCCTTGGTGGGGCATCGTGACGAGCGGTATCGGGAATTCGGTTGGGCGTCAGCCCGACTGGATGATCTGGCCAATTGGATTCCCGCGCGTATCACGGCGGTGCTAATCGTCATAGCAACCGCGCTGGTATTTCGACGACCTGCGCCGGTCATACGGAGTATCCGCACGCTCTGGCTGGACGGACGCAAACATCCCAGCCCAAACAGCGGCAGGCCGGAGGCTTCGATGGCGGGCGCGCTCGGCATTCGGCTCGGAGGCACCAATTACTACCACGGCATCCCACAGGAACGGCCATTTCTCGGCGACGCGATCGAGCCGTTGGCGACTGTGCACATTGATCAGGCCAAGCGAGTGATGACGACCGCCTATCTTCTAGGCCTTGCGGCTGCATGGGGGCTCTTGTGGCGCTGAGGGCGGCGGACAAACACGGGGGAAATATCCATGCGGTAGCAGCTGAGTTGGGACGAAGATCGTCTTCACTCCTTGATTTCAGCGCCAGTATCAATCCGCTTGGGCCGTCGCTGAACGTTCGTCGGATGCTGCTTCACCAAAAAGAGCGTCTGATGAGACACTATCCGGATCCAGACAGCAGGAGTCTAAGGCGAGCGCTCGCATTGCGATGGAGCTTGTCTCCGCAACACTTTGTCATCGGAAACGGATCGACCGAACTGATCCATCTCCTTCCTCGTGCGTTGTGCATTCGTTCGGCGCTGGTTGTGGGACCCACGTTCTCTGAATACGGCACTGCATTGAATTTGGCTGACGCACGGGTGCATGCCGTGTCGGCGATGAGACGAGACGGCTATCGCCCGCCGCTTGATGAAGCCGCGAGATGGATTTGGTCGGTCGGCCGACGAGATCGATCCGTTTCTGCGGTGTTTCTCTGCAATCCGAACAGTCCCACGGGTCAGGCATGCGAATCCGATGAGTTGGCAGAGTTTGTCGGACGGGTTGATCAGTCCGGTGTCTGGTTGATTCTCGACGAAACGTTCATGGAATATTGTGAGGGTCTGTCGTTGCTTCCTATGGTGCGGCGTTACCCTCGATTGATTGTGTTGAGAAGTTTCACGAAGTTCTACGCCCTGCCCGGTCTCAGAATCGGATACACAGTCTGCGCCCCCTCGATTGCCGAGACGTTGCGCCGACATCAACCACCATGGTCGGTCAATAGTGTTGCCCAAGCGGCGGCGGAAACCGCGATGAACGATCGGCGATACGTCCGGCGCTCCCTGGCGTATATGGAAGGGGAACGCGAACGTTTCTCGACACTCCTGGCCGATATTCCAGGACTCAGGGTTTTTCCCTCTCGGGCAAATTTTCTGCTGCTCGAGCTGCCAGAGCTCCATCGAGCACACCGTACGACCGAGGCGTTGAAGCGAAAAGGGATCCTGGTCCGAGACTGTTCGCGCGTGCCCGGGCTCACATCATGGTCGATCAGGGTTGCTGTGCGTACGAGACCGGAGAACGATCGGATGGTTTCTGCCCTGCGACGACTGCTGCCGAGCATACCGTGATTAGCAAAAAGCGCGGACGGTTTGTGGTCAAGCACCAGGTGGTGCTGAACACGCTGGTTCTCCGTCTGGACGGCGTGCATCGGGTCTTGTCGTCTGCACCGGGAGGAGGGGGATTGGTCCGAGCGCGCTCCATTCTGAATCACCAAGTGGCCGCGAACCCGATGGCGACCGGTACTCGAAAGGGGCAACCCTCCAAGGCCACACCACATTGGCGTGACCCGGCACGGTTTCTAAGCATGCTGGCCGACCGGTTGGGCGTAGATCGGCCAGTGGTCGGGCTCATGACGGCCGTACCGATGACACGGTTGGTGCGCCGTCGAGAGGCGAAGGATGGGGTTTGGGTCGAATGTTTCTGTACAGTCGGAGTCGCGAATGCCGTTACGGCCGGCGAACCGGCACGGCGTGATCTCAGGGTGAGCGGGCGTAGTCCGTACGGCACGATCAATATCATTCTCGTGACGAATGCGACGTTGACGGCGTCGGCAATGGTGGGAGCCGTCCAGGTAGCTACGGAGAGTAAGACGGCTGTCCTGCTCGGGCGATATATCCCAAGCGCATCTGGACGTGGCTCTGCGACCGGCACAGGCACGGACGCGGTTGTGGTGGCCGCCAGCAGTCGTGGTCGCCACAGGATCCAATACAGCGGTACGCATACCCAAATCGGATCGATGATCGGGCGCCTCGTCACTCGCTGTGTCGGGATGGGTCTGAAGCGATGTCTTCGTGGACGCCGGGCATCCCTCCCTGATCCGACTTGAGATCTTCGAGCTTTGCACTGCTAGGCTCGGGGGCGCTTCCTCGTCTGCTTCTCCAGTCCAGTCCAATCTCCTCCCTCGAGAGCCGCCGCCCAGGGACCGTCTGCTACGTTTCTCTATGAGAGGTTTCGCGATCAGCCCTCTGTGATCATTTTTTGCCAGATTGGCATCATTTTGTCACAGGATGAATCGGCTCGTGTCGAACCGTCACGATTCTCTCTCTTATGATGAGATGTAAGCGATTGATAATGCGGAGTGTTCGATTCACCTTGTCTCGGCAAGTATAGACTCCTCCCGTAAGCATAGTCTTTGCAAAACGGCCCGAGGTGCCGTGAGCCAATACCGGCTTCTCTGGGCTGACTAGAAAGAATTGCGGCGGCATAGTCGGTGTCGTTCAACACACAGGAATTCTCAACTGAATCCATTGAGTGAATGAACCAATCAAGGAGGGGCGGTATGGTACCGAGATGTTTCCGTATTCGGATTATGTGCCTTCTTGCTGCAGCGACCGTCACCCTCTGTGCTGGATCTGCATGGGCGACAAATGAAGCGGAAGTGGCCGAGCATCTGATCGAACTGGTGAAGATCGGCCGCGGAGTGGTGTCGGAACAGATGGCGAATATCAATGATGCATCTAAGGCGGACAAGGGATTCACCGGAGACTATATGGGGACCCAAGTCATCGATCGGTTCAAGAAACGGACGAAGATCGACCTGAGAATTCCCAATGTAGTGCCGCAATCGAACCTGTATCTTGCTCTCGTCGAAGCCGAAAAAGAAGTCGTCAACGAGGCTCAGCCGATCATTAACAAGCAGGGGATCGCTTTCAAGGGCTTTATTCCGGCGGTGTTCGCCAGAAGGACCGGAGAACAGTTCTACAAGAAATCGGGAGTGCGGTTGAAGCTTACCGGGAGCGATTACCGGAATCCCAGCAATAAGCCGGATGATTTCGAAGCGGAAGTGCTTCGGATGTTCAGCGATCCCCGCCATCCCAAAGGGCAGATCTACGTCCGCAACACCATGGTCGATGGCCGCCCAGTCCTGCGCATGATGGATCCGGAATATGCAGGAGCCTCCTGTCTGGGCTGTCACGGCGCGCCGAAGGGCGAACGAGACGTGTCGGGTCATAAGAAGGAAGGCTGGAAGGAAGGGGAATTGGCCGGGGCGATCAGCGTTGTGCTGCCGCTGAAGTAGAGTTGAGGGCCGCTGATGTCCGCATCGCGTTCAGCAAATCATATTTAACACCAAGGAGAACGCAAGATGAGCAAGATCGTCGTGGTGGATGATTCGTATGCCGAGCTGCAGATTATCGAAGGATTTCTCAAAGGAGCAAATCATACCGTTGTCTCGTACCCCAATTCGGAAAAGTTGGAAGAAAAGATCATCAACGAAAAGCCGGACTTGATCGTGATGGACGTTGTGATGCCTGGCCGCAACGGGTTTCAAGCCTGCCGAGATCTCAAGAATGACGATCGTACTAAGAACATTCCGATCATCCTCTGTACTTCGAAGGGCAACGAGAGCGACAAATTCTGGGGGCAACAGCAGGGAGCCAATGCACACGTGGTGAAGCCGTTCAAAGGCGAGGAACTTCTCGCTGCGGTCAAGCGGGTGCTCGGGTAGTCCGATGTCGGCGTCCTCCTCTTCGACGAATATGAATCAGGAGCCATCACCGGCTGGGATCGTGCCGGCGCGTTCCTCTGTTGCTCAGCCGTCCGGGTCACTCAGCGTGCGAGCCGCGATTATTTCGCTGGGAGGAGAACTGTTTACGGTGGATTTGCAGCACGTGCGGGAGGTCTTTGTCGTGGAGTCCGTGACCCCGGTTCCTGGCATGCCCTCCGGTTTGGTCGGTGTCACCAACTTGCGCGGGACGGTGATCCCGCTGCTCGATCTTCGTCAGATGTTCGGGTTGGGTACCGAAGCCGCATTGCGGTATGCCGTCGTGTTGAAACATGGTGCCTGGCAAGTCGGTGTGCTGGTCGATTCGGTTCCGGAGATTCGCACTCTTTCGAAAGACCAGTTCATGCCGGCGCCGACGGACACAGGAGGGGGAGCCAATCTTTTTGTGTCGGCGGTCGTCAAGCTGGAGAATCGACTCAGAGGAGTATTAGAAACATCGGCTGTGCTCTCGCATTTCGAGAGTGCGGGATAACCAGGGCACACGGGCCCCATCCAGGGCATCGGACACGATCGGAGAGAAGGAGGGGATTCTCATGGCAAGGTTCAGCATGATGCAGCGGTTCGAAGACCTGAAAACACAATCGAAGCTCCTTATGACGTTCGGGGTAATTGGCATCATCATATTGATCATGGCGTCGCTCGGCGTGTGGACGAACAAGAAGCTCAGCCAACAAGCTGACGAAATTTATACCGACTATACGGTTGCACTGATCGATTTCAATCAGTTGTTGTTCAACGTCAATAGGTATCACGAGACGCTACAAGAGCTATCGAAAGCGCCGCGTGCCGCCGACTTCAAATCCGACGTGACGAAGCTGACTCCCTTTAAACAGCAGGTCAATAGCCTGATCGCGGCGTATGAGGGGAAGCCTCTGCGGATGTCGAGTTCTGGCCTCGATGAGGCCAAGGGGTTGAGCGATCTGAAGGGATCGCTCGCGGCCTTCTTCTCGCAGGCCGAGGCGGGCGTCGCCGCCATCGCCGAAAGTTTCGAGTCGAAGGCCTTGACGCCGAGCCAAGCACAGCAAATGCGGGAGTTAGGTCAGTTGGCGCTCACGGTCAGCATCGCACCTACGTACGACGTCGTCACCAACCGTCATGCCGACCAGATTAAGACCATGCAGGCGATCTCGGGCGATCTCAACGACGAGGCCAAATCTCTTGCGTGGAACGGAACGATGGTGCTGGTTTTCGGTGGTCTCGTGGCCGTGGCGTTGGGTCTGGGTCTCGGTTACTGGGTTGCCCACAAGCTCGCGCTCGGTATCGGGCAGGTAGCCAGCGTGGCTCAGTTAGCCGCGAACGGCAACTACCAAGCTCGCGCGAAGATCGTCTCCAAAGATGAATTGGGGCAGATGGCATCATCGTTCAATACCATGTTGGACCGCATTACGGCGCTCGTGACCTCCGAGGACGAGCGGAATGAGATGCAAAAACGTCTGATGAGCTTCCTCGTTCTGGTGTCCGACGTCGGGAAAGGAGACCTGACCAAGCGCGGTGAGGTCACGGCGGACATGTTCGGTAACCTGGCCGATGGTTTCAACCTCATGATCACGAGATTCGGGCAATTGCTGAAACAGGTTCGCGAAGCGGCGGAGCGCGTCAACAAGTCCGCCGGAGCGCTTCGAGACAGCGCCGGCCAGATGGCCGGCACGGCAAAGCATCAAGCTGACGAGTCAGTACGCACGCTCAGCGCGGTTGAACAACTGGCTGCGCAGATGCGGCAGGTCGCCGAAACCGCTGGCGCCTCGTCCGAATCAGCCAAGCAGGTGTTGCAAGCGACTGAGCGAGGTCGAGTCGCGGTGCAGGAGACCGTGCAGGACATGCAGAGCATCAGATCCGCCGTGCAACGCATGTCGAAGCAGGTCAAGGCCCTCGGCGACCGATCGTTGGAAATTTCTCAGATCGTGTCGACGATACGCGATATCGCAAATCAAACCAACTTGCTTGCTCTGAATGCCGCCATTGAGGCAGCCGGAGCAGGTGAAGCGGGAGCCCGATTCGCCGTCGTGGCCGATCAGGTAAGAAAACTGGCCGAAAGCTCGACGCAGGCCACCCGTGAGATCGCTGATCTGGTCAAAGTCATTCAGTCAGAAACACAGGACGCCGTGGTGGCGATGGAACAGGAAACTCAGGCGGTGGAAGCCGGCTCCGCCTCCGCTCTCCGGACCGGTGAAGTGTTCAATGAAATTTCAGGCATTGCCCAGCGTTCCGCCGAGTTGGCGCAAACGATCGCCAGTTCGGCGGTGAGTCAAACAGCTTCGACGGATCAGGTAGGCCGATCGATTAAGGACTTCACGGGAGGGGCGGTCGCCACTCAGAAAGCGACCGATGCGGCGCGCATGACCGTTGAAGATATGGCCAAACTTGCCGACGGACTGACCTCTTCGGTCGCTCAGTTCAAACTGGCCTAATCGTCTGGATCCCGGAGCGTCAGACGGCGTTCCGGGTCAGAAAGGATCGGGATGAGTTCCGAACTGGACCGACAGGCCCTCATCGATATTTTCGTCCTGGAAGCCTCCGAAGCCGCGGACGCATTGTCGGCTGCCGTGAATCCTCCGGGCAACGTCATTCCCACGGCACAAGAACTTCAAAACCAATATGTCTGGGCTCACAAGGTTCGTGGGGCCGCCGGTATCTACGGATTCACCGGACTCTCCACGCTCGGTGCCCTCCTTGAATCGGTGCTCGAGCAGGCGACGGCGATCGCCGAATCCTCTTGGCCGAACGCGGTCGGCATGCTGCGAGGGATGATTCAAACGTTTCAAGCTCAACTGAACGTCGTAAAACGGGGCGGACCAGAGGATCTGAGCGCCAGCGAACGATGGAGAACAGAAGTGGAAAGCCTCATTCCGAAGTCGGCTGAGAGTGCGAGGGATAGTGGGAGCGGAGAATCGTTGTCACCTCAGTATCTTGTCCCTTCGATTGATGCGGACGTCCTCTCGTATTTCGCCCCTGAAGCAGATGAGTATCTCCAAACCATGGATTCTCTCATTCTACGCCTGGACGAATCTCCTAAGGACCAAGACGCGCTGTTTGCGCTGTATCGAACGGCTCATACGTTGAAGGGGTCTGCGCATACGATCGGCTTCAAAGCGGTCGGAGACGTGGCTCACCATGTCGAGGAGTGCCTGATTGCCGTGCGAGAAGGGAAGATTGTAGCGTCCCCTGTGCTGATGGATACGATCGTGCGGGCGATGAATGTCGTCCGCACCCTCATGCGCCGCGATGAAGGCAGAATCGCCGATCTCCAGCGCGATGTTCCTGCCGTTACTGAATCGTTAAGCCGCATTACTGGAGGCGAACAATTGGTTGAGACAGCCTCGGCCCCGATACCAGTTGCTTCTCAGGTCTGCACGGCGACGGCGGTCATGGATCCACCG